>NZ_QKZF01000020.1:0-154106 GCF_003253915.1 Burkholderia sp. 28_3 | reverse complement strand
ATCGTCGTGGGTCCGTTCCGTGAGCTGTCTTCTAAACGTCCTCGGCTACGTCTGCGATGACCGCCGAGCCGAATAAATCAGCGTTTCCCTAGGCGAAACACACGGCGCGCAATTGCCCGTGACCCTCCCCCCCCTCCGGAGGGGACCCGTTGGCCTCACCGCGCCGACGCGATCGCCTTCGTCATCGCGGCGTCGAGCTCGCGGCGGAACACGGCGGCGACGACACGCTTGCCGACGCCGCGATAGTCGAGGTGTTGCCGCACGTCGTGCGCATCCTCGAACTTCATCATCAGTTTCAGGCCGGCGGCTTTGCCGCGCGTCTTCTTCGTCCGCTGCCATACACCATCGACGACGCCGGCTTTGGTCTGCACCTTGCCGATGAAGACGTTCGGCTTTCCCTTCAGCCGGGCCATCGCCGAACGCGGCAGGTTCCCATACTGGTTGACCTTCTGCGCTATGGGCTTGATCAGCGCACGGCTGTTCAGCTTATTCTTGCCACCGACCTCGTAGGGGAGCAGGTACTGCACTGCGATCGGCTTCACGTACACGATCGCGACCGGATTCGACTTCGTCGCACGCTTGATCGCGACCGAGTTCAACGTGAAAGGCGTCGGGTTATCGAGCACCTTGGTCATGTTCTCGCGCTCGGCGTCGCGCACCTTCTCGGCTGTCGCGTTGATCGCCTGTGCTGTAGCGAACGGCAGCTGCTTGCGCGCGAGCGCATCGAGCTTCTTCGACAGCGCGCGAATGTCTGATTTCACCGAGAGCGTGAGCATCGCGCGCCGCCAGAATAGAAAAGCCCCGCACGGCCAGTTGCCGGCGGGGCGAACAGCGCGTTTCCGCGCTTCCCCACACGCTCTCGCGAGACAAACGAAAAAGCCCGCGAACCTTTCGGCTGGCGGGCTTTCGGAAGACGCATCTTCCCGGGACTGAAATATACGCTGCTTTTTTCTGGCTCACAACCCCTTTTTCTCATGCACTGGGCGAGAGGCGCTCCAACAGGTCGGAAAGCTCGCATTGCTCCCATGTCGATAACAGGTCTATCGGATCCCGGCCGTACCCGGTCGGTCCGGCCCAATCGTCGAACGAAGCGCGCCGCCCGTCCGGTGCGATCGCGTGATCCACGTAGTCGAGCTCCCCCGCGTCGTTGAAGAACGTGATCCGCCAATCGCCAAAGGTGAATTCGACATTTCCGGAGCCGACATTACGCCAATGTATATCGCCGACCAGCTTCACGGCGACATCGCCATTCAGGCTCTGCCGCAAAATCTCTACCACCTCGGCTGCTGCAATCACCATCACGCCGCCTCCCCGATCTTGATCAGGTGCTTCGCGACCAGCATCGGCAGCAACGCTGCCTTCCCGGCCTGATAACTCGCATGCTGATCACCAGCTCGCGTGTTGCTCCAGACATCGCGCCCGCACTCCTTGTTTCGCATGCTCACCGAGATCGCCGCACGCTGCTCGGCCGGCAGCAAGTCGATGCAGAGCTGGATCTGTTCGGCTTGCTGGTCCTCGACCCATTGTTCGGCCTGCTCGTCGAGCTCTACGTCGCTCATCGGCGTTTCGTACCCGCGGCACGTGCGATCCTCCGGGCGATAGAAATGCGCCAGCTGCTCGGCGTGCGACTGCCGGATCTGCCAACGATACCAGGTCAGCAAGAGTTCTTCGATTTGTTGGCTCTGATCGGGCGTCATGGTCATCCTGTCGTCGAATTTGATTTTCACCGCAGACCCGCTGCGGCTCGGTGCTTGGAATACGGGCCTCGGATGTACTGATCGAACCGGGATTTCGCGGCGCGGTCGTGATCCAAAAATGCGCGACTCTCAATGCAGCAGCGCGCCCGGATGAATTCGGCCGCGTCGGCCGGCGTGTTGGCCGGCTGCCCGATCGACTGCATCCATTCGAGGAAAGCCGGCTCGTTCGCCCATAGGCCGGCGAGTCGCGCCACCGGGCCGCCCTTGGGATGTTGTGTCGAGCCCATCACGGCATCACCCGGAAAGGGATGCCCCAATACAGCATCCAGTCGATGAGAGATTCGCGGATCTCGATCGTGCGCGGAAACGAAAATTCAATTTCTCCGCCGTCGACCTCGCGGCCGACCACCGGGCATCCGTTGAACGCGATGACGCGATCACCCGACTTGCCGTCGACGCGCCGCGCCGCGCAGGAAACCAACGGCGCCGGCACCGACGAAAGCTCAATGCATGCGATTTCGCTCATGCCAGGCTCTTCAGGAGGGATTGGAATTGGCGCAGCTTTTCGAGGTTGGCCACGTTTTCGGCATTGCCCTGCTCAATCGTGAGCGCCGCCGTTTCGATGTCCGATGCGAGCATCACGAGTTCTGTAGCGACCGTCCGTGCGCGCTCGGCCAGCTTCGAAAGGATCTCGATCGGCGGAATCGGTTGATCGGCGTGTACGTCGGCAGTTTTTTCAGCTTTCTGATCCGGCACTTTCAATACCTCCCTTTCCCTGACCTCGATGCGTTGATAACGGCCGCGGCTCGGCTCGCGAATCAGCCCTGAATCCTTCAGTCGGCCAAGGCACCCGTCGATTACTGCGGCGTCCGGCGAGCTCTTCGTTACGCGCAAGAGGTGGCCGGCGATTTCCGAACGCGACCACGCTTCCTGAATCGGCACCATCTCGAGGACCTTTTTCGCGATCGCGGACAGCCCGCTCAGAGCAGCTTGATATTTCGCCGGCGTCATTCCTGATCCTCCAAATTCCGCACAAGCTCACCGCTGTCCATGAATTGCGCGAGCTCGCGCGATTTCTGGTTTCGATAGACGTATGCCTTCGTTCGGAACACGCCAGGCGCCACCCATCGCGGATCAACCTTCGGCATACGACCGCGGTGCATTTCCGGAATGAACGCATCTACCTCGACGGCCGTAATCAACTGGCGCTTGACGGTCGCGATGCGAGCGATCCGGAAAACGGTCGCGTCGATCTCGCGCGTACGCTCGTAGAAGATCGTGCCGCCAGCGCCGCGACGTCTCGGTGCGCTGCATGTGCCGTCCGGAATCTCAACCCACAATCTCACTGGCAATTTGCCTCTCCCATCTTTCGGGCCCGCACCGGCACCCAAGCCTCGTAAGCGACGTCCCACGATGCGAATTTGTGCTCGCGCAGCCCTGGTCCCTGATCAATCAGTGAGTGGCAATTCGCGCAGCCAGGCACCGTAAATTCGTGGCGCGCCTTGATTCCTATGCCCTTACCGTGCTTCGCCTGGTTCGAGTGGCACGGAACGACCGTTTCCCCGCCGCCGAGACAGCCGCACATCCGCAGATAGCAAGACTCACCGCGGCAGGCCGCGAGATACTTCGAGCCTTCGGCGACGGTCGGCCGCTTCGCGCGCCGCGTCACCGCCTTCTTTCTCGGGGCCAGCTCGGGAAGCGGTGAGCTTTTACGGGACCAAGAACCGCGCGCCATCGGCGTCTTGCGCGGGCCGAAACCTGAACGCTTCATGCGGCAACCTGTGCGCACTGCACCATTGCGCGGATCGCCTTGCCGGCCCATACGATCGACTCGTTCAGCTGCGCCTCCAGCGCGCGCTCTTCGGCAATGCGCTGCTGAATTCGAGCGGATCGTGCCGAGCCACTGGTGTCATATCCAGCTTGGTACGGTTTGCCCGTGTACGTCAGGGGGTGGACGGCATGCCCCTTCGCACCTGGCGCGTAGACCTGCTCTCCCCTGACGAGATACCCGGCCTCAAGCAAATGGCGGATCAACTCGCGCGTGCTGCCGGTATTGCCTTTACCAAGCCTCCGCGTGATTTCGCCGGCATGGATGCCCGGGTTCGCCTTCACACACTCGATGATTTTTTTCGAGACCGGCCCCACCTTTCCGTCAGCCATCAAACCTCCTTGATCGTGATCCCGTGCACCGCCAGCATGGTTTTTCGCTTTTGGATGTACGTTGGGTTCTTCCGGGTGATCGGCGACTTCACGTCCTCGACCACCTGCTTTCCCGTTGCGCCGTCGACGTAGACGAAGTCAGCGATGTATTTCGAAATCCGCTCCCACGTCCCGTCGTCACGCTGCAGGCGCCCGGTCAGCACGTACGGCACTTGCAACCGCAATTCCCGGATCAAGCCGGCCGCCTGCATTCGGACCAGCTCGAAATACCTCGCGCGCTCTTTCTCGCTGTCGAACCGGATGCCGTCGTGCTCGCACTTCCGATTGCGGTACTTCGGCGCCGACGCCGGTTTCGTCAGGCTGGCGATCGCCTTCGACAACGGCGCCGGCGCTCCGATCTGCGCCGCGACGTCCGCCGACCGGGCGATGCTCGTGGCGATCGCGGGTGCACCGATGCCGTCCGCGATGTCGTCGAATTCAGACGGCGGTTGTACGCCGGTCTGCTGCATCAGCTGCCGCGAGGCCGAGCCGCGGCCCACGGCCCAGCTGTCCCGCACCCGAGCCGTCCCTACGGTTTGAGCGTCTGCGTCGATCCGCATCGGCCAAGTTGTTCGCTTCGTCATGCTTTCTTCCCGCTATCGACGTAATTCCGCAGTTCGCGACGCGCGATCTCAGCCGCTGCGCTCCCGTTGCGCTCACGCACCGCGGCGATCAGCGCGTGCGCCTTACCATTTCGGCCTGCGCGCGCATCGCGCACTGCGGCCATGAACCGATCGAGGCATTCCTTCGGCGTCATTTCTGGCTCGGCTCGTCGTTGTAGAAACGCCAGAGGCGCTCGTACACCTCGCCGCCGTACTTCGATTCGGCAGCAAGATCCTGATCGCGCCACACGCCGGGGCCCGCCGCCTTGAAAACGCGCCGGCGATACGAAACGGCGTTTTCCTCCTCGCCGCGGACGACGCCGAGCTCAGCACCCCGCGCCTCGATGCCCTGCGGCGTTTCGTGCCACGCACTGCGAGCGCCGGACGCAGTGCCGGCCGCCTTGGCGATCCGCATGCGACCTGTCGTGTCACCGAACCCCTTGGGGCTGACCAGGTAGTCGAATCCCGCGTGCGGCGGAAGATCGACCTTGTCCCGAACAGCCGGGAAGTAGCGCGCCGCCGCCTCCACGTCGCCTTTCAGGTGCGTCAGGAATGCCCGAATAGCTCCGGCGCGGGCCTCGACGAATACCGCAGCGTCCACCGTGCCGACTCGCTCCCCGAGTGCCTCGTTGAAGGCGCGGATCACGGCAAGTTCGACATCGCTGTACGCGGTCTGGAATTCGTCCATCCAACCGCCCGCGTTCAGCCACGTGGCTGCGTGCGGGATGAATTGCGGGTTTTGCCACTGCTCCGAAGTCTTGGCCCGCCCCAGACCTGCCATCAGGTCGTTGAAGAGCTGCTCGTCCGGGTTGCGCTTGGCAAACGCCTTTTCCGCCTTGTCCTTCGATCGCTTCTTCGGGTAGGCCGCCCAAAAAATATCGAAGCGATCGCGCAGCGAGCGCGAAAGGGTTTCTCTTGGAGTTGTCTCTTGGTTATTTCTCTTGGAGTTGTCTCTTGTGGTTATTGAATCGATAACCCCTCCCTTATCGTTTTGATAACCCCCCGTGTTCGTTTCGATAACCCCCCTGTTATCGTTTTGATAACCCCCCACCTTCGACAGATCGACCTTCGCCTTCCCTTCCCACTGGGAAACGTCCTTGTTAATCGCAAGGCTTGCCGCGTACTTGCCGGCTATCCGCAGCACCACGCGCATGTCGACCAGCTCGTCGATTGCGCCGGAGACGTTCGGCGGGAGCACCCCGGTTTTCGTGTGGAACTGCGTCAGGCTGATTTCGTCACTGGCCTTGTCGTAGCCGTACGTCTGACGCATCAGGACGAGCAGCACCTTGTAGTGCCGCTTGCCCAGATCGGCCAGCGCGAGCGCTTCGAGGATGCCGTGAGACACGCGGGTGTACCTTTCTTCGGAGTGGGACGGCCGGGGACGTTCAGACAGCTGGATTACTTCGGCCAGCGCCATATCACGCCACCGGCAGACCGAGCAGCTCTTGCGACTTGCCCGTCGCGGTGCATTTGCGCGTGCCGCGCTTCACCAACAGGCCGGCGTCGAGCAAAGCCCGAACGCGGCCGCACACGCTGGAGAGTTTGAGATTCGTCCGCGCCGAGATGTCCTCGCGCGTGAGCAGGACCTCGGTCGAATCGAAGCAGTCCATCACCATCTGCTGCGTGGCCGAGAGTTTCGCCACCGAAATGGAGTGATAGCTGTCTTGCTGCGTCTCGGAGACGCGATGCCCGGTGCGGGCGCTGAAAAAGTCAGTCATGCGGCTCTCCTGCGGCCGAAGCCGCTTAGGACTACGAAACCCAGACACAAGCGCTTTCCGACGAAAACGCTTGTGACGGGGTTCCTGCCGCTAGATCACCGGGTTCCGCATTCCCCGAAGCCTTCGCGCGCGCACCGGCAATTGCTGCCGATCACGTTCCCCTGCGCGAGATAGTCCATATAGCCCTTGGTCGTGACGACCAGGCCGAGCGCCATAAATACCGTATTCAGGTGCTCGAGCGTGATGCCCGCGGAATTCTTCAGGATCTTCGACGGCATCGACTCGTCCCAGCCAGTCGCCTCGATGATCGAGGCCTTCGCCTTCGGATCTGCCATCGCCTCACGCAACAGGCGCTCGACGACCGGCGTGCTGCGCGGGCCGGCGAAAGAAATAGGTTGTGCCACTGCATTCATTGTTGTTCCCCGATATTCAAAAATCCGGGAATGCCCCGGAATACCACTTTCTCTAGACTGCTTACATCACAACTGGATGCGAACCACCGCTATGCGAGAATCGAAGCCTCTGACCTCTTCAACCACCACACAACGGGGTTCGCATGACTACGGAAACGCAAAACCTGATCGAGCAACTTGGCGAAACTGTCGGGGCGCCCATTGCAGCCATGGGAATAGCGCTTACTCATTTGATTCAGCACATGCACAACGCTGGGATCGTCAACAAGGAAGCGCTCGCCACCAGCTTAGAAGCCACGGCCAAGGTTCAGCCGCCAGAACTCATGAACGCCGAAGCCATCGCGAGAAACCTGTACAAACTCGCCCAACAAATCCGCGCCGCCGAGTCGGTCGACGCGCCAACGCGGATTCAGTAACGCCTGCAATCTCACGCTGGATGTCGTTCGCCCAGTCAGGCGTGATAACGGTGCGAGCGAGCTGGATTCGCTCGCCCGGAAAAAGCGGCGCTACGCGGCGGGGCATATCAGTCGCCCTCCTTTCGATCCGGCGTTCCGGCAGGGGGTTGGACGTCGTCGGATGCATCCGTACTTTCAACTTCCCGAAGCGGATGCAGAAACAAGTCCGGCCATGCCAGCTTCACGTCGGCTGGAATACCGCGCGTTTTCCAGTTATTGACTCGCTGTACCGCCCCGCGAGAAGTGAGCCCCATCAAGCGGGCAGCAGCCGCAGAGCCGCCAAGGCGCTCGATGCGCTCGCGGTCTACCTCGATCGAAGAAGAAGTTGGGTTGCTCATGCCGAGCATTAAACACCACGTTTATGGAAAAAGCAAACATGGCGTTTATCAACAAGACGTTTACATGCGCGACCATTGCGCCTATGGAAAAGCCCGTTCACGAATCCGTCAGGCGCCTGCTCTCCGCTGCCCACAAGATTGACAAGGGGATAGAGCGGCTGGCCGACCTAGCTAAGGCGCTCAACCAGAGCGAGCAAACAATAAACAACTGGGCTTACAGGGGAAATGGCGTATCAAAGCAAGGGCGCCTGCTGGCCCAGAAGCTATGGGGGGTAAGCGCGACGTGGATCGAAGATGGCACAGGCCCCGAAATGGCGACCGCGACTGGTGACAACCCTGACGCTCGGGCTCCGTCCCTCCTGCAGTATCCTGTCAGTGCAAAAAACTTTCGCTTTGTATACGTGATCGGCCGCGCCCAGGGAGGGCTGCCGGAGCGAATTTGGACTGACGGGGATTATCCAGTGGGCGCCACAGACGAATACGCCGAGATCGCATCAAGCGATCCACATGCCTTTTTGGCTCCCGTTGTTGGCGGATCCATGGCACCTCGATTCAACCCGGGGGAATTTGCTCTAGTTGAGCCCGGAACTGAGCCTGAAATAGAGGACGACGTTCTAGTACGCTTGGCGACTGGCGAGACGATGCTGAAAAGATTACTGTCTCGCCGCGGAGGCATCCGGCTCGGAAGCTATGCCGAGGCCGCCACATACACCTATCAAGCTGACGAGATTTCATGGATGTACTATGTCGCGCATCCTGTACCTGCGCGGAAAATTAAAACGCGCATGTGACCGAGCGCATCCACTATTCGGGGCCCCGCAGAAAATGAAAAGACCTGGTTGGAAGGTTGTTGGCATTGTTGCACTCGCGGTCATCGGAGGCCTGTTTTGGTACCAATCGACCCATCTGAGCAAGGCCGAAATTGCATCAACTGTGAAATCAGGCCTCCAGCAAAAACTGAGTTCCGGCGACCTCTCAGAATTCCATATGTCGGTCAAGGACGTTACCGTTCTCCATGAGACGGGCAACAAATACCGAGCGATGGCAACGGTAGATTTGGAGGGGAAACCCCATCAAGTTGCTGTATCGATAGTCGCAGACGGCAATCAGCTTGCTTGGGAAACAGAGCAGGGCGCGTTTCTATTTGCCGCCCAAGAGAAGGCGCAGCAAGCTATTCGCCAATTTCAGGCCGATATGACCCGCGCCGCGTCCGAGGCAGATGCCGCTGCACGAGAAGCTCAAGAAAAAATTAACGAAAACGCCAGCGCGCCCCCTATGCCGCAAGACGTCCAAGAGTTGGCCTCGAAATGGGAAGCCCTCAATGAGAGCTGCAGGGACAGCGCCACCGATCCTGATCAGCCCGGAGGCGTCTGCGCCAAGCGCGAGAAAATGTATTCGCAGATCACTTCGGCCGGTTGGTGTTGGGGACATAAAGACGATTTTGGTTACCAGAGACATTGGGTGCGGTGCGCCCCGGGCGACGCATAGTCACTCCGACCGCCCGCCTCCCCACCCAAGGCCCGCGTGATGCGGGCTTTTTTTATTCCCTCCCCGTCCTCGTCTCGCCGCGATGGCCCAACGGTCCGCAAGAAAAATAAACGCCATGTTTGACACAAACATAAACATGGTGTTTAATCCATCCCAACGCAGCAACGATCGCTGCGTCACCGCCCCAGGCGGATCGCTCTCTAAAAATTGATTTCTTGAACCCGGGACCCTCAGGGGAGCAACCGGGCGGCTCCGCGGTGTAGCCGAGAAACGGGGTAGCTCCCGACACCATCAATCCTCAAGAGCGCGCATTCGGTCGCGGATCTCCCGCATCCACCAACCGACGCAGTGCACGCACCACACCGAGTGCGCGCCCTTGAGGGTTTCGACTGCGCTGATCGAAGGGCATTGACCTTCAGTGCCCTTCTTTGAGCGCGGTCTTGGATGTCGAATTTTTCAGTGTTTCGGCACTTATTTAGGAATCCTCAAATGGAAAAGCTTCTGATCGGCGTGTTTGCGCTCGCCGTCGTGCTCGGCATCGCGATTCTTCGCGGAGTCAAGCGAATGAACGACGACGAGCACCACCGGCACTGACCTAACGCGGAGAACAATATGAACAGCCTCCAGCTTGTATTTCGGAAATACAAACAATCGTCTGTATTCGGCAAAAAGCGCGATTGGACGCCTTTCGTGGCGCTGGCGGCGTTCTATCTGCTCGCCGGCGCGGTCGCGCCCCCGCTCGAGCGCCTGATGGGGGCTTGGGCATGAAAGCACTTCTGATCTTCTGGGCGAAGTCGTTTGCCGCGCTGCTCGTCGTCGTCCTGGTGCTCGCCCTAGCGCAGCAGTGGGACGAAGCCGATACCGCACGCGTGCGTGTCGAAATGCAGCGGAGCGCCTGACATGGTGACGAACCACTATTTGAGCCATCCGCCTGTAATCGATCCGTACACGGTCATAGACGATTTCGGCAAAGTATGGCGGCTCGTCCCGGACATGGATTACTTCGGTGACTGGTCGGACGAACAAGCAAAGGCCGCCGTGGCATTCAAGCGTTCGGGCGAGGTGCACTGATCATGGCCGGCCCGCTTCCCGTCACCGATGCCATGATCGCCCGCGAGTTCCGCCTGCAGCGCGTGCCCGGCTCTGCCGTCGACGCGATCACGAACCCGCTTATCCGCCGCTGCCTCGAGCTTGGCGCCGAAGCGCGTGCCGCCCGCGAGGCAGCTGACGAGCATCCCGTGTATCGCGACGCGAAATCTCGCGCCGCCAACGACGTCGACTAATCGCAGGGCGATGAAAAATGCCCCGATGCCACGTCCGCTGTCTCCACTGCGAAGCTCGTCGCTGCCTCCCTCGCCTGCTGTCTCAATACGTTCGGCCGCCCCGATGTCGCGTCTGCGGGAAACGGCTGTACAGGGTCGATCGCTGGATGAATCAGCGGGACACCCGAAAGATGCGCTGCGACTGCTCCGGCTACTGGTTCCCCCACCGCCGCGGCTCCCTCTTTTGCTGGTTGCGTAGCGACGGATCGGAGCGCTATCCGGGCGACCCGGATTTCGCCGACCGCAACTACGACCCTGTTGCCGCCTGATCTCAACCTCCTACAACGAGGACACCATGTCACTTTTCACGTCGCTCTATCCGCTCGCGCAAAACGCCTCGCTGACGATCCTGATCGTCGCCGAGGGCGACCAGCTGCGCGTCAACGTCATGCCGAAGTCGAAAGACGAAAAGGCCGAACAGACGCTCTACCCGCTGTCGCTGCTCGCTTCGCCCGAAGAGCTCGATCGCGACTTCGCCGAGGCGGTACAGATCTATGCACCCGGCTCGCAATCGGTACTCGAGCAAGCGCGCGCCGCCAGCGCAGCGAATGCGGACGCTGGCGCGCCGCCGGCGCTCCCGGCTCCGGCAAAAGGGAAACCCGGTCGGAAACCGAAAAACCAGACGGCCGCGGCACCGAGCACTACCGACACCCAGGCGGCGGACGCGGGCGCAACCGGCGACGGTGCGCCGGAAGTCGATCCCCGCCAAACGTCCTTGCTTGAAACCGGCGCCGGCGAGGCTGATGCGGCTCAAACGGGTGGCGGCGATACGCCGCCGGCCGACACGACCGACGCCGCGCCCGCAGCGGCGGACGAAGAAGGCGTCGACCTGCTCTGAGGAAACGACATGCAAACCGAAACGCTCATTCGCGAATTCCGCTACAACGGCGCACGTCTCACCGACCCGTCGCCGGCCTTCAGCCTCCATCAAGTCCGCGACTTCTACGGCAACACCTATCCCGAGATAGTGAACGCCGAAATCGAGGGCCCGGAGGTCATCGGTAACCGCAACGTGTATACGTTCCGCCGCGCCGTCGGCACGAAGGGGGCCGCCATGACGCTCGAGCAGCTGCGTGCCGAGCTGGTCGACGGGACGCTGCGCAAAGAAGCCGAGCACCTGCTCTCACCGACCGATGCATCGCTCAATCCGATGCGGCGCTTCATGGTCGCAGCAACGTCGCCGGCCAATGGCACACGCCTGACGCCGCCGATCAGCCACATGCCGGTGTTGCCATGAGTTTCGCGCCGCTTGCCATTCCAGCGCTCGACGACGTGCCGGCCAGCTACACGATCGGCGTCGGACGCACCTTCGCGCGCGAATTGACGCTGTCGCTGCTCGATACGCACGTCATCACCGAGGCAGATCTGGAAAAGCGGCCAAAGAGTGAACTGGAGATCGCCTCGCGCGCGCTTTCTCGCCGGTGGACGCAAATCACCGACGGCATGCGGTATTTCGACTGGCAGCTTCACATCGATCCGAAGCCTGACGGTTCCTTCTACCACTATCCCGAGACGCCCGACAGTTTGTGGGCCTCGATCCGCACGACCGACGGCCCGGTATCGTGCCGCCACGTCTACATTCGCGACGGAGTACAGGCGCTCGAAAATGTCCGTGTCGGCCTCGGCCAAACCGTCCTCGCGACGCTCTACGACGCGTTTCGCATGTTGCCCGCCTCCATCACGCCGGCCTATGCCTTGGGAATGGCCGAGTGGTTGTATTGGTACGGCGAGGCCGATGAGTCGTTGGCGCTCGAGGAAATGATGGCCTGCTACGACGTCAAGTCGGTGGACGAACTCAAATCGGTAACTGACGTCTTCACACGCTCCCAATTCTTCGACGTGATGCCCGAGTGGGTCGCGCTCCCCAGGCGCGTGCTGACCCGTCGACAGGTTCAGATCGCCGCAAAGCGAGACGACTACGCGCAAGAGGTCGTCGACGCGATGGATTCGCTCTGGAACATCGTTCGTTTCTACGGCCCGTTCGCCGACCTCCGAAGCGAGGACATAGGCGCCGACCCCATCGACTTTGCGCTTCTGGTTCGATGGAGTGACGACGACGAGATAACGCGCGTGGTCGACGATTTCCTGCACCAGGCGGCCGATGGCGACTATGTCACTGCAGGCTCTGTCACCCCGCTGAAAATTGTGGGAGACGAGTTCTCAGAGTGGTTGAAGGCGATGGAATCAACGGCGCTGCTCGCGAAAGCCGTCGAGCGCGTTCTCGCGCTGTTCGAGGCCCGGGAACGCCAACTATCCCGAATCATGGTGCGCGTATGAAAACCGTCACGATCAGCCAAGAAGGCGACGACGAGCTCGAGCTTGATTCCGGGTTTCTCTTCTACAAGTCGCGAACCAGCTCGCATATCTACGCGACGCGCCATCCCGCGCGCGTCGTCGACGGAAAGCCGATGCTTCTGGCCGGTACACCGGTCACGCTCGAGCAGTTGGCCGACATTGCCGAAATCGCAGCGCGCAAGACCAGTTATCGCGGCTTCGTCCATGACCGTGTGATCTACCTCGGCCCGAACAAGCTCGCGTGGTGGGTGCCCGCCTGCAGGCGGCAGGTATGGTTTCAGACGAAAGACAAAATCGGAGAGCGCGCCGGCGATGCCAATCACCCACCGCTGGTGTTCATTGTCGATCGCGACGACTGGTCCGTATTCGCGCTGCGCGAGAACGCTCGGCCGGCCCCGGATACGCGACTGTATACGGCGCCGTATTACAACGTCTGGGAAGACGGCGGCATCTGCGTCGGCAACGTGTCGACTCCCGAGCGGATCGATATGGACAGCATCAAGCCGTTCGAAGACGCGTTCTTTCGTAGCCGCTTCACCCACCCGAATAACAAGCAACTTATCCACAGACGCGGCGGCGCCGAGCGCCTGTGGCTCGATTTACTCGATGGTGCCGAATTCCCACTTGACCGCCTGATCGACGCGAAGAAAACACTCGCGGAAGCGATCGGCACTAATTCCGACAAGGATTGAAAATGGAAAAGCTGCTCGCTGAATTTCAGGACGCAACCAAAGAGGGCTTGCAGGGCATCGCTTCCGCGCTCGAGCGATTCTCCGCCGGAGTCGCCGACGAGATCCGCCGTGCTCAACCGCGCGCGATCGCCGCGTCCGAGGACGACGAAAACCTGCCGCTCGACATCGCACTGTTCGACAGTGCCCCGATCGTCGCTGTACCGAAGCACGCGAAATTCGTACCGCTGGAGGACGTCGGCCACCGGTTCCTCGCAACCGCCGAAGGCATCTTCGTCGAAGTGCGGCGCCCGTGGCTGCACGTGATCCAGCTGTTGACAAAGCTCCCGGACAATTCGCCGCGACCGCCGTATGGTCTGATCATGCCGAAGATCGAGCTCGCGTTCGGTCGGCTCGGCGTCGCGATCCCGTTCGTTCAGGGCTTCGCCGAGGAAGCGCGCGCGGCGCTGCCGAACGAACACGCGGCATGGATAGTGTGGGATGCCGAGGCGCAAAAGCTCGAGTACAAGGCACTGCACGTTACGACGTCATCTCCCGGCTCCATTGCGTTCGAACGCCCGGACCTGCCGCCTCACCAATCGCTCGCGATCGACCTGCATAGCCACGGAACGGGGCCGGCATTCTTCAGCGGAACCGATGACGCGGACGACGCCGGCGAAGTGAAGATCTCGGGCGTGCTCGGTGGCCTCGGCGACGGCAACACGCCGAGTGTCGCGTTCCGCCTCTGCGTGCTCGGCATCACGATCCCGCTCAAGGTGCCGGCTGAAGCGATCTTCAAGGTGCCGGAGCACGCGTAATGCACATCACGCCCGCTTACTTTCTCGACCGGCGCGTCGATGTCGTGCTGGTCGGCTGCGGTGGCAACGGTTCTCAAATGCTGACCGGCCTTGCTCGACTCAATCACGCATTGACCGCGCTCGGCCACCCCGGTCTGCGCGTGACGGCGTTCGACGGCGATACCGTGAGCGAGGCGAATATCGGCCGGCAAATGTTCAGTCCGGCCGACGTCGGTCAGTTCAAGAGCGTCGTTCTCATCCATCGCCTGAACGCGTTCTTCGGGCTCGACTGGATCGCCCGGCCTGTCCCCGCCGGCCCGCAGGAACTCGTTCACGCCGGGCCCGGCATCACGATCATGTGCGTCGACAGCGCCGCCGCCCGAGCCAAGCTCGCGCCGATCCTCGCTCGCACGTCGACTTACCTAATGGATCTCGGCAACCGCGCGAGCGATGGGCAGGTTGTGTTCGGAAATGCGCGCGGCGACGCCGAAAGCGTTCCGTTGCCCTGGCCGTACGACGTGCTCCCCGAACTGATCGACACCTCGGTACCGGAGGATGACACGCCGAGCTGCGGTCTCGCGGAGGCGCTCGAGCGTCAGGAATTGTTCATCAACCAGGCGATCGTCACGCCGGCGCTCGGCATCCTGTGGGAGTTCTTCCGGCACGGGCGGCTCACGTGGTGCGGCGCGTTCGTCAACCTGAAGACCGGGCACGTGCGGCCACTGCCGGTTCCCGAAGCGGAGAACGTTCAATGAGCTTCGAATACATCCGCAAGCACTACGGCGTGCCGGCCGAGCGCGGCCGACAAGTGAAATGCTACGGCGAGCGCGGAGTCATCGTGAACGCCGACGGCCACTATCTCTGCGTCGTTATCGACGGAGACAAGACCGAGGAGGAGCGCCTCTACCACCCGACTGACCAAGTCGAGTATGGGGAAATCGTCGACACGCCGGTGTTGCGCGAGTGGCGCTGCCTCGCTCCGTGGCGCGACGAGTTCGAATACGAAGCTTGGTTCACCGTCACCGCCAGCACGCGAAGCAAGGCCCGATACAAAGCATTCCTCGACCTCCGCGACGTCTGCGAGATGACCGGGAAGGATTTGATCCGGATCCGAGTGCGAGCTTCCCCGAGGTTGAAGCCCGGCCGAGTGGTGATCGTTCCGCCATCCGACGATCAGGACCTCCCATTCTAGCGAGCCGAGACATGAAATGCCTTGAGCTCGAACTCGTCGGCGGCTTCCACGCCGGCCCGCTGTTCGTGCCGGTGAAACGTCGCGCCCCACTCATCACCTCGGGAAAAACCGCCGGCCGTCGGCGCCGCATGCGCGAGCGCCGCGCCATGCCGCCCTGGGTGAAGCTGTCGGATCTCCGGCCGTTTTACCGCGAGGCGAAACGCCTGACGCGCGAAACGGGCGAGTTGCACGTCGTCGATCACATCGTTCCGCTCGACGGCGAAATCGTCTGCGGGCTTCACGTGCCGCACAACCTCAGAGTCACCCATTGGCGAATTAATGCCATCAAGGCAAATCGTTATTGGCCTGACATGCCCTTCGAACAACTGGACATCTCATTTTCTTGAGACGCGTCCATCAGCTGAGAAGGTCTTCCCAAAGGAGTTCCCGATATGCGCCGTCTGGTTTGGACGTGGCGATGCGCCTGCGCGCTTCGCCGCCTTGGCGGCCTTTCCCGCCGTGAAGCGTGGCAGGTCGCTGAATCGTGCCATGAGCAATACGCCCCGGAAGGCTTCAGCCCGACTGATGCCGCATGGGAAGAAATGTCTTACTGGAGCGAGTGACCGCGTCCGCCAAAAATCCCGTCATCCAACGCAGCACCAATCACCCAGGAGCAACCATGCAACAGCAGATTCAACTTCCGCAGACTGCCGAAGGCCAGACCTATCTCTACGGCCGCGTCAACAAGAACGGTGACGTCGAGCACACCGTGCTCATCGCCGTGAACGATGAGCGACTGCCGCACGAACTCCAACGCGAATGGGCGATGAGCGTCGGCGGCGTCCTCTACAACCGCATCGACGCTCTGGTCATATACAACGAGCACCGCAGTCTCGTGAAGGCGGCTGGCTATTGGACGGCCGACATCTGTGAATGGGATCCCGCCTACGCCTGGTACCAGGGCTACGGCTACGGCTACCAGTACAACGGCCACAAGAGCGTCGAGCTCCGCGGGGTGGCCGTCAGCAGATTCATTGCTTGATTCATTCACTCATTCGATTCAAAAACCGGAGAGCTTTCATGTCGGTAGTCACGCTGGAACACATCAAGACCGAACAAGCGCGCGTCGCCGCGCTGATCGAGCAATACGAAAAGCGGTCGATCACGACCGAGTATGTCGTCGAGCGAGCGGTGATTCCGCTGCCGGCCGGTGCTCGTCTCGCAGGTCCGATCTTCAAGGAAGACGGCTCGCTCGACTACTACCTCATCCTTCATGCCGATGAGCAAAGCGGATCGCATGACAGCGTGAAGGCATACACCGCCGGGCGCGGGTGCAAGACCCCGAACAAGCGCGAAGGCCGCCTGTTGCAAGCCGCGTTCCCCGAGTTCTGCGCCGAGGGAAGCATGTGGCTCGAGGAAGAGTATGAGGAAGACTCCGCCTGCGCCTGGTGCCAGGGCTACGGCTACGGCCACCAGTACGGCCTCCACAAGAGCGTCGAGCTCCGCGGGGTGGCCGTCAGCAGATTCATTCCTTCGGTAATCTGATCATTTAATCCACCATGGCCCTTCACACCGAGCTTGATGTGTACAAGACAGGCTATGACCTTCTCACCAAGGTCACCGGCATGGTCAAGAACATGGAACGTTCCTTCAAGCGGCTCATCGGCGAGGAAATTGTCGATGAAACGAAAAAGCTGCTGCTCCTGGTCTATCGGGCGAATGTTGCCGATGACAAGGTGCCGCACATCTCGATGCTGATCGAGCGCGTCAAGCTCGTCGAAATGCTGTTTCGGCTCTCGTGGGATATGAAGGAAATCACGGATCGTCAGTATTGGGCCGTGATCCGCCTAACCGAGAGCATCGCGAAGCAGGCGGTAAGGTGGAGGGAATGGGCCGCACGTCGCCAGTCTCATGGAGGGTCGCGCCGCCATGACAGAGCACCGATTTAATCTGGTTGTGCCGCTGGCTCACAAAGCCACCGCCATGCGCAATGAGGATACCAGTCGCCGGCGTGCGGATAGGTCCAGCGCAGTTTCTCCGCTGATCGGCGAGGGCCTTCAGCAGAGCGACGTAGATAGCACGATAGGTCCGCCTACGCCTGGTACCAGAACTACAACAACGGCAACCAGAACAACAACCACAAGAGCGTCGAGCTCCGCGGGGTGGCCGTCAGCAGGTTGGATCGAGCGGCAAGATGGATTCTCTGGCGCCGAGCTCGTCGCGGCATACCGCGACTGCCGGCGCACAAAACGAAATACCGGAAGCGCACTTGCGTTCGAAGCGAATCTCGAACGCAACCTGGCATCCCTGCACGATGAACTCGCGGACGGTAGCTATCGGCCCGGGCGGTCAATCTGTTTCGTCATCTCCCGACCGAAGCCGCGCGAAGTTTGGGCGGCTGCGTTTCGCGATCGCATCGTGCACCATCTGCTTTACAACCGAATCGGCCCGCGCTTCGAGAAGTCATTCATCGCCGATTCGTGTGCATGTATCAAGGGGCGCGGTACGCAATACGCCGCACAGCGCCTCGAGTCGAAAGTGCGGTCAGTCACGCAAAACTGGTCGAAGCGCGCGTTCTACCTGAAGTGCGATCTCGCGAACTTCTTTGTCAGCATCGACAAGCGAATCCTGCTCGAACTGCTGCTCGCGAAGATTTCCGAGCCGTTCTGGCGCTCGCTGACCGAAACCGTGCTAATGCACGATCCGCGAGACGACTACGAGTACCACGGCGCCCCTGCAATGATAGAGCTCGTTCCGCCCCATAAACGGCTACTCGAACAGGCCGCGCACCTTGGGCTACCGATCGGCAACCTGTCGAGCCAGTTCTTCGCAAACGTCTACCTTGACGTACTCGACCAGCGGGCGAAGCACGCGCTCGGCGCTCAGCACTACATCCGATACGTCGATGACTTCGTGTTCCTGCACGATTCGCCGGCACGCCTGAACGAGATCCTCGCCGATGTCACGGATTTCCTGCCGGAACGGCTCGGCGCTCGGATCAACCCGCGCAAGACCATCCTGCAGCCAATCGAGCGCGGAATCGACTTCGTCGGCCAAGTCATCAAGCCATGGCGCCGGGAGACGCGGAAGCGCACCCGCAATGAAGCCCTGCGCCGGGTGGCCGAGACGGCGCCCGCCGATCTGATGCAGGTCGCGAATTCGTATTTCGGGCTGCTGCGCCAAGCAACCGCCAGCCATCAAGATCGTGCGCGGCTGGCGAACCGGTTGCGGTCACTCGGCAAAGCCGTCGACCGCGATTTAACCAAGACTTTCTGAGGGCCGCCATGACCGTCTACGTCGACGATATGTATCTACACCCGATCGGTGAATTCAAAACGAAGAGCGGGCGCGTCTACAAAATGTCGCATTTGATCGCGGATACCACCGACGAGCTGCTCGCCATGGTGCGCGCGATCGACGTCAACCCGAAGTGGATCCAGCACCGCGGCACGCGTGACGAGCACTTCGACATCGCAATGAGCAAGCGCGCCGCCGCGCTCGGCGCCGGCGCGGTCCCGATCTCTTTCGAGCAGTGCGGAGCGATGAACAAGCGCCGCAAGGTCACGGGCTCGCTCGGCTCCCCCGACGACGCCGTCGAATGGCTCGAGCAGTTCGTCGCGGCGCGCCGCGAGGCACGGACTGGCGCGGCCAACACCCAGAACACCACGGAGCCTCAATCATGAGCGAAGCCCCGAAACGTGCCGTCCAGTTCGGGGCGGTCATACAGGCGGATACGCCCCAGAATCTGGCGGATGCGCTGACCGACATGGCCGCGCTCATCGCCGCCGGCGAAATGCCGGTGCGGTCGATCGGTGGCGGCGTCTACACCAGCCACTACTGCACGTTGGTCGTCGCCGACCATCCGACGCACGAGGAATACGTCGAGCAGCCGATCGACTATCTGAGGGCGGCCCGATGAGCACGAGAACCATCATCGAGATCAATCACGACTTCCTGCATCGACTGCTCGACGATCCCGCCGCCCTCGCCGCCGAGCTGCGCTCGGTCTGCTGTGACCACCAGGCCGAGTTGAACGACGACAACGGCCGCGGCCGGCCGCTCGATCTCGGTGGCGGCATCCGCATCGTCTGTCGCCGGCATCACTCAGAAGTTGCCCGGTTTGTCACCAAATATGTCGACATCGACCTATGACCTACGTGGGCCATTACGATCGGGAGGATCGATGGACCTGAAAAGCGGTAAGCGCGTTAGCGCCAAAGAGGCAGCCGCGATTCTCGGCGTGCCGTATCAAAACATCAGTCGAATCGATCGGGCCTGTACCGTCATTCAACGGTTCCGGCTAGGCCACAAAACGTACGTGTACGACCTCGATTCGCTTTATAGGTATCTCGCAGCATGCCAATCGAAACCATTACCAAGAATGGCAAACGTCGCTACCGGTGGACGTTCGAGCGCGTCATCGAGGGTGACCGCATCAGAAAAACGAAGCTCCTCCCTGCGGGACTTACTGCTAGGGAAGCGGACGAATTAGGCCGCAAGCTGGATGCTGAAACATATGCTATTGCCAGCGGGACAAAGCGACCCGTCGTGACGATCGGTGAGTGTGTCGAGATTCATCTCAATGACAAAGGGGCCGGCTGGAAGGACGTAAAAACCCGAAAGCAAATCCTGGCTAAATACATCGACGAGTACGAGGATCAGGATGCGCTTGACCTGTACGATTGGTCGTTACGGTTCGCGGGGTACATGCGCGCGCAGGTCGACCGCCAAGGGCGCCCCAAGAAGCCAAGCTCCGATGGAACGATACACAATACACTCGGCTATCTTAGGGCGGCGATCAAATATGCCCACAAGATCGGAAAGATCGACTACGATCAGACGGCAAAAATGGTCATCCCGAAGCAAAGCGCCGAGCGCCACGTCTACAAGGGCCGCCGCGAAATGCTTGAGATAGCGAAAGCGTGCTCGCACCGACAAACCCGCGCCGCCATTCGTACCGCGTTCTACTCCGGGATGCGCATGGGCGAAATCCTGCGCGCGGTCCCGACCAAGGATGGGTTCTCCCTCGGCACGACGAAGAACGGCCGGCCGCGGCTAATTCCGATTCATCCACGGATCGCCGTTATTGCCCGGAGCGTGAAATTTACCGAGCCGGCGTGGAAGATCAAAGACGAGTGGATCAAGGCTCGACGGAAGTCCGGGCACCTAGGGGTGCGGTTTCACGACCTCCGCCATAGCGCCGCTTCAGAAATGATCAATGCCGGGATCGACCTCTATACGGTCGCCGGAGTGCTGGGGCACCAGACAACCACGTCGACCAAGCGGTACGCCCACCTGGTGACCGATCGGCTAGCGGAAGCCGTCAAGAAGATCGGGCGATCCTGACCGGGCTACACGGATCGGGCAGAAAAACCCACACCCCCGGGCGTTTCGAGGCTCTTTTTGGAGCATCACAAAACGCCTGAAACCCTTGTGGCGGAAGGCAGCAGGAGTCGAACCTACCCAGGAGCGTCTGACGCCCCTAACCGGGTTTGAAGCCCGGCCGTACCACCGGATACGAATGCCTTCCGTGGGGAAAAGAATCAAAAGAGCGAGAAGAACGACGAGCGCCTACGCCTGAATACCCACCCAACCGCTGTCAGGCCGCAGGTAGTGAAGATCGCGGTGGAAGCGAGTATACCCAACCCGATCGAAGAACTCGAGAATCTGGATCGCGCGCTTGCGACCGAGCCCCGTCGCGTCGCGGAACGTCGCGGCATCGAGCCCGCCGCCGCGCGACGGCGCGAGATGCGCGACCAGTTCCGCCAGTTCCCGTGCGACGTCCGCGTGGTAGAACAGGTCGCGCACGACCTGGTGCACGTCGCCGCGCCGCGCGAGCTTGCGCAGCAGCGTGCGCACCGCGTCCTCGGCCACGCCCGTGTCGCGAGCCAGGTCGCGCACCCACGGCGGATCGAAGCGCCCCGCGTGGATCAGCGGCAGCAGTTGCTGCGCCAGCGCTTCCTCGCGCGGCTCGAGGCTCACCGAATGCGACGGCAGATGCAGCCACGGCCCGCTGCGCACGACCTCGCCGCCCGCCACCAGCGCCTCGACGAGCGCGCGCCACAGCGCATCGCCGACGAGCGGCGCCGCCATCCGCCGCAGGCGCGCAGCGTCGAGCCCCTGCTCGTCAGGCATGCGCTCGTGGTACGCGCGCAGCGTATCGACCGCCCGTGCCTGCAACGCACGCCAGTGCGCCCGCGAAATCACCGCGCCTTCATTCGACGCGGCATCGCGCTGCCCGATCGCCAGCGCGTCGTCCGGCAACCCCAGCGCATCGGGTGCGAATCCCGTCAGATGCGTGAGCGTCGCGCGTGGCATGCCGAGCGGCGCCTGCGCCAGCAGTGCATCGAGGCGCCCTTCGTCGAGCCACGCGGCGAGCGCATCGAGCCACGCACGGCGCGCCGGCGTGCGGCGCTTGCGCGCCGGCCCGAACGGATCGAGCACGCGGCCGCCGCCGACGGTGCGCGTTGCTTGCGGATTGCGAACGATGAAGCGGTCGCCCGGCAGCGCGAACACCGGTTCGTCGAACACCAGTTGCACGCGCATCCGCTGGCCGGCCGCGAGCGTGTCGCCGTCGAGCAGCGCGACGTGAGCCACGCGATGCAGCGTGCCGAGATGCACATGCAGCGGCGCCCAGTGCGTCAACGTCAGCCCCGCGTCCGCGAGCAACGTCAGTTCGACATCGAGGCGCGGCGACGTCGCGACGAGCCGCGCATCGGTGACGGTATCGCCCCGCTCGACGTCGGCCTTGTCGACGCCGGCCAGATTCAGCGCGCAACGCTCGCCCGCGCGGCCGGCCTCGACCGGCCGGTTCTGCGCATGGATGCTGCGCACGCGGGCCGCGCCGCCGGTGCGCACGATCGCGAGCGTGTCGCCGGTCGCGACGCGGCCCGCGAACGCGGTACCCGTCACGACGGTGCCCTGCCCGGCGAGCGTAAACACACGATCGACCGCGAGCCGGAACAGGCCGTCATCGCGACGCGCGCGCCACGCGATCGCCGCGTCGGCCAGGTGCCGCTTCAGCGCGGCGACGCCCGGGTCGTCGGCCACCGTCGCACGCGTTTCGAAGATCGGCACGCCGGCGAGCGTCGAATCGTGCAGCCACGCGGCGATCTCGTCGCGCACCTCGGCGACCCGCGCGGCATCGACGCGATCGCATTTCGTCAGCGCGACGGCACCATGCGTGACGCCGAGCAATTGCAGGATCGCGAGATGCTCGCGCGTCTGCGGCATCACGCCGTCGTCCGCGGCAATCACGAGCAACGCGAAGTCGATGCCGCACGCACCGGCCGCCATCGTGTGAATCAGCTTCTCGTGGCCCGGCACGTCGATCAGGCCGAGCACGTCTCCATTGTCGAGCGGCGTATACGCATAACCCAGCTCGATCGAGATGCCGCGCGCCTTCTCTTCCTTCAGCCGATCGGTGTCGACGCCCGTCAGCGCACGCACGAGCGTGGTCTTGCCGTGGTCGATGTGTCCCGCGGTCCCGACGATCATGCGGCGGGCCCCGCGAGCGGCACGCATTGCGCGACGAACGCCGCTTCGTCGGCCGCTTCGACGCAGCGCAGGTCGAGCCGCAGCGCGTTGTCGGCCACGCGGCCGATCACCGGGCGCGGCCATTCGCGCAGGCGTTTCTCGAGCTGCGCGAGCGCGCGGCCGCTGCGCTTGCCGTCCGCCGAGCGCACGACGAGCCCGGCGCTCGGCAACTGGTCGACCGGTAGCGCGCCGCTGCCGATCTGGCTGAACATCGGCTCGACCGTCACGTCGAAACCGCTGCCGAGCGCGGCCTGGAACGCCGGACGCACGCGTTCGGCGGCCTCGGCGATCTCGCGCTGCGGGCGCGTCAGCAGGCGCAGCGTCGTGAGCCGGTCGCGCAGGAATTCGGGCGACTGATACAGCCGCAGCACGGGTTCGAGCGCCGCGAGCGTCAGCTTGCCGACGCGCAGCGCGCGCTTGAGCGGATGCTTCTTGATCTTCGCGACGAGTGCGCGGTCGCCGACGATCAGGCCGGCCTGCGGCCCGCCGAGCAGCTTGTCGCCGCTGAACGTGACAACGTTTGCGCCGGCGGCGACGGTTTCCTGCACGGTCGTCTCGTGCGGCAGGCCCCATTGCGACAAGTCGGCGAGCGTGCCGCTGCCGAGATCGACGGCGACCGGCACCCCGCGCTCGCGTGCGAGCGGCGCGAGTTCAGCGAGCGTCGTCTCCTTCGTAAAGCCGCTGATCGCGTAGTTGCTGCAGTGCACCTTCATCAGCAGCGCCGTGCGCGGGCCGATCGCGGCCGCGTAGTCGTGCAGGTGCGTGCGGTTGGTCGTGCCGACCTCGTGCAGCTTCGCGCCGGCACGGCTCATGATGTCGGGGATCCGGAACGCCCCGCCGATCTCGACCAGCTCGCCGCGCGACACGACCACTTCCCGCTTCGTCGCGAGCGCCGACAGCGTCAGCAGCACGGCCGCCGCATTGTTGTTGACGACGGTCGCGGCCTCCGCACCCGTCAGTTCGCACAGCAGATCGTCGATCAGGTCGTCGCGATCGCCGCGGCGGCCGGTCGCGAGGTCGAACTCGAGGTTGACGGGCCGCGTGAGCGCGTCGACCACCGCGCGCACCGCGTCGTCGGGCAGCAACGCGCGCCCGAGGTTCGTGTGCAGCACGGTGCCGGTCAGGTTGAACACGGTGCGCACGGCGCCCGCGCTCTGCGCGGCCAGCGTGCGCGCGACGGCCGCTGCGATGCGCGGCTCGTCCAGTGGCTCGGCCGCCGCGGGATCGTGCTGCGCGGCCGTGCGCCAGCGTTCCAGTTCGGCGCGCACCGCGTTCAGCACACGCGTGCGGCCATAGTCGTCGATCAGCGGTTGCAACGGTGTCGAGGACAGCACGCGCTCGACGGACGGCACACGCGCCAGCACGGCATTCAGTTCATTCACACCCGGTTCGGTCACGTCGTCGTGGCTCCAGTCTCATGCTTCGCAGTCGGCCGGGCCGGCGCTCGCGCCCCGCCCCGGCCCCGTGCCGTCAGTCCGCTTCGCGCGACACGTCCGGCCACAGCAGCGGGTTCGGCGAGCTGCGCTGGTAGCCGGCCTCGTTCATCAGCAGGTCGAGCGTGAGACTCGCGAGATCGTCGGCCAGCGGCTCGAACTCGTAGTCCTTCTCCTGATAGCCGATCTTGCGATAGGTCTTGCACTCGTCGCACGATTCGGCCTTGATCGCTTCGCTGCCGCCTTCGATCCCGTGATACGCGATGCCTTTCGTCGAATCGCAGTGCGAGCACTTGGTACGCACCATGTGCCACTCGGTCGTGCACAGCCCGCACTGGAGGAAACGGTAGCCCTGATACTGGCCGCCGACCCGCACGACGCTCGCGACCGGATGCGTGCCGCACACCGGGCACAGCCCCGGCTGGTCGAGATACGGGACATCGGTCGGCGTCACGCGGCTCGCGAGGTCCGTCCACGCGACCTGCAGCGCGGCCATCAGGAACGGCGCGGTGGCCGGGTCGACTTCGGCGAAGCGCAGCGCGAGGATCGCGTCGGCCTGTGCGTCGAGCTCGGCGGGCGCCATCAGGCGCAGCCGGTCGAGCAGCTTCGCGAGCTGCGGATTGACGAGCCCCGCGCTTTCGACGCGGTCGAGCAGTTCATACAGCACGGCGCGCCAGCGCGCATCGCGCTCGCCGTCGAGCGCCGGTACGAGCGGCATCGAATGTTCCTGTGCGCGTGCGATCGCTTCCTTCGACGGCAGCGGCAGCTCCAGCGCTTGCAGCGTCGCGTGCTGCGCGTCGGCGACGGTGGCCATCAGCCGCAGGTAGCCGCTGATCGGGTTCAGGTCGGCAAGCTTGCGCAGCCGCGCGGCGCGCGCCGCGAACGCGGTCGCGCGCTCCGGCAGGCGAAAGCGCGGAATGGCCGAATGATCGAGTGCCGAGATCTCGGTCGGTTCGAGAATGCGTTGTGTCACGAAAATTTCTTCCAAAAAACAAGCGCCGACGAATCGGCGCTCTTCAGGCGATTCCGGCGGTTGGCGGAGCGGTACGCCGCAATCGGCGTACCGCTTCCGCTCCGGTGCGTTATTTCACGCTTTCACGGAACCACTTCGGGTGATGCTTGCGGGCCCAGCCCAGCGTGACGGTGCCGCGCACCATCGCGCCGATCGAACCCTTCACCCACAACGCCGCGTAAATGTGCACGATGATGCTCGCGATCAGCACGAAGGCCGCCACGGCATGCACGACAGCGGCCGCGCGGATCACCCCGATCGGGAAGTAGAACGAGAAATAGCGCCGCCAGATCACGATTCCCGACAGCAGGAGCAGCAACAGGCACGCCACCAGCGTGAAGAATAGCAGCTTCTGTCCGGCGTTATAGCGCCCGACCGGCGGCAGCTTGTCTTCCTGGTTGGTCAGCACGTCGCCGATCTGCTTCAGCCATTGGCGATCGTCCGCATCGAGCGCATTGTGGTGCCAGAACCGCACCACGAGAATCGCGAACGACACGAACATCACGAGACCGACGAACGGATGCAGGATCCGCGTCCACTGGCCGCCGCCGAACAGCGCGGTCAGCCAGAACATCGACGGATGGAACAGCGCGAGCCCGGACAGCGCGAGCAGCACGAACGTGATCGCGGTGATCCAGTGGTTCGTGCGCTCGTTCGGCGTGTAGCGGACGATCAGGTTGGGGTCGTCGTGGCTCATTTCGCGTCCTCCTTGATGCGTCGTGCCTCGTCGCGGGCAGCGGCTTCTTCCTCGTCGGTGACCTCGTTCGGACCGACCCGCGTGTAGTGGAAGAACCCGGCCAGCGCGGTCAGCGCGAGGCCGGCGACCGCGAGTGGCTTCGCGATGCCCTTCCACAGCTTCACCATCGGGCTGATCGACGGATTGTCGGGCAGACCGTGATACAGCGACGGTTTGTCCGCGTGGTGCAGCACGTACATCACGTGCGTGCCGCCGACGCCCTGCGGGTCGTACAGCCCCGCATGCTCGAAGCCGCGCTCCTTCAGGTCCTCGATCCGCTCGGCCGCGTGCTGCTTCATGTCCTCCTTGGTGCCGAACACGATCGCGCCCGTCGGGCAGGTCTTCACGCAGGCCGGTTCCTGGCCGACCGCGACGCGGTCGGAACAGAGCGTGCACTTGTATGCGCGATGATCCTTCTTCGAGATCCGCGGCACGTTGAACGGGCAACCGGTCACGCAGTAGCCGCAACCGATGCAGTTCTCCTCGTGGAAGTCGACGATCCCGTTGTTGTACTGCACGATCGCGCCCGGCGACGGGCATGCCTTCAGGCAGCCCGGATCCTCGCAGTGCATGCAGCCGTCCTTGCGGATCAGCCACTCGAGGTCGCCCGCCGGGTTCTCGTATTCGGAGAACCGCATGACCGTCCACGAATGCTCGGTCAGGTCGGCCGGGTTGTCGTACACGCCGACGTTGGTGCCGACTTCGTCGCGCAGGTCGTTCCACTCCATGCATGCCGTCTGGCATGCCTTGCAGCCGATGCACTTCGATACGTCGATCAGCTTCGCGACGCTCCCGGTCACCGGTTCGCGCACCGTGGGCGGTGGCGTCGTGGTGGCCGAGACGCGCTTGATATCCAGCGATTGCAATGCCATCTCTTCCCCCTTACGCCTTTTCGACCTTCACCAGGAACGACTTGAATTCCGGTGTATAGGAGTTGCCGTCACCCACGGACGGAGTCAGGGTATTGGCGAGATAGCCGGGCTTCGTCAGGCCCTTGAAGCCCCAGTGCAACGGGACGCCGACCGTCTGGACCTTCTTGCCGTCGACCGTCAGCGGCTTGATCCGCTTCGTGACGAGCGCGACCGCGATGATGTAGCCGCGCTTGGACGACACCTTCACGCGCTCGCCATGCGCGACGCCGACTTCCTTCGCGAGGTCTTCGCCGATCTCGACGAATTGCTCGGGCTGGATGATCGAGTTCAGCCGTGCATGCTTGGTCCAGTAGTGGAAGTGCTCGGTCAGCCGGTACGTGGTCGCCACGTGCGGGAATTCCGCCACCTTGCCGAACGACGCACGGTCGTCCGGGAACACGCGGGCGGCCGGGTTGTTCAGCGCCTGCGGGTTGTTCGGGTGCAGCGGGTTCGCGGCGAGCGGCGTCTCGAACGGCTCGTAATGCTCGGGGAACGGACCTTCGTTCATCCCCGCGCGGGCGAAGAAGCGCGCGACGCCTTCCGGATTCATGATGAACGGCCCCATCCCGTTTTCGGGCGGTTCGTCCGCCTTGAAGTCCGGGATGTCGGCGCCCTTCCACGCGCTGCCGTTCCAGCCGATCAGCTTGCGGGTCGGGTCGAACGGCTTGCCGGCGACGTCGCACGACGCGCGGTTGTACAGGATCCGCCGGTTCGCCGGCCATGCCCACGCCCAGTTCAGCGTCTGGCCGATACCGGTCGGGTCGGAGTTGTCGCGCCGCCCCATCTGGTTGCCGGCCTGGGTCCATGCGCCGCAGAAGATCCAGCAGCCGCTCGCGGTCGTGCCGTCGTCCTTCAGTTGCGCGAACGCGGCAAGCTGCTCGCCCTTCTTCACGAGCGTCTTCGCCGGATCCTTCGGATCGGGCAGATCGGCGAGCGCTTTCCCGTTGAACTCCATCGCCAGTTCCTCGGGCGTCGGGCTTTCCGGGTTCGCGTACGGCCAGGTCAGGTTCACGATCGGGTCCGGATACTTGCCGCCGTCCTTCTGGTACAGCTTGCGCATGCGCAGGAACAGCCCCGACATGATCTCGAGGTCGCTCCTCGCTTCGCCCGGCGGCTCCGCGCCCTTCCAGTGCCACTGCAGCACGCGGCTCGAACTCACGAGCGAGCCGTTTTCCTCCGCGAAGCAGGTGGTCGGCAGGCGGAACACCTCGGTCTGGATCTTGGACGGATCAACGTCGTTGTAGTCGCCGTGAGGCTTCCAGAACTCGGACGTCTCGGTCGCGAGCGGATCCATGATCACGAGCCACTTCAGCTTCGCGAGGCCGGCCGCCGTCTTCACCTTCGACGGCGCCGCCGCGAGCGGGTTGAAGCCCTGGCAGATGTAGCCGTTCATCTTGCCGGCATTCATCAGCTCGATCGCCTGCAGCAGGTCGTACTGCTTGTCCAGCTTCGGCAGGTAGTCGTACGCCCAGTTGTTCTCGGCGGTGGCCGCGTCGCCCCACCACGACTTCATGAAGCTGACGTGGAACGCCTTGTAGTTCTTCCAGTAGCTCAGCTGGTTCGGCCGCAGCGGCTGCTGCACGCGCTTCTTGATGTACGCGTCGAAGTCCTGCTCCGCCTGCATCGGCAGCGTCATGTAGCCCGGCAGCAGGTTCGACATCAGCCCGAGATCGGTCAGCCCCTGGATGTTCGAGTGGCCGCGCAGCGCGTTCATCCCGCCGCCGGCGATGCCGATGTTGCCGAGCAGCAGCTGCACCATCGCGCCGGTGCGGATGATCTGCGCGCCGATCGAGTGGTGGGTCCAGCCGAGCGCGTACAGCACCGTGCCGGCGCGGCCGGGTACGGCCGTGCTCGCGAGCATCTCGCACACCTTCAGGAATTTGTCCTTCGGCGTGCCGCAGACCTGCTGGACCATGTCCGCCGTATAGCGCGCGTAGTGCTGCTTCAGCAGGTTGTATACACAACGCGGATGCTGCAGCGTCGGATCGACCTTCGCGAAACCGTCGTCGCCGCGCTCGTAGTCCCAGCTCGATTTGTCCGGGTACGCGTGCTTCTGCGCGTCGTAGCCGGAATAAATGCCGTCGTTGAACGCGAAATCCTCGCGCACGATGAACGAGAAGTCCGTGTAGTTCTTCACGTACTCATGCTGGATCTTGTCGTTCGTCAGCAGATAGTTGATGACGCCGCCCAGGAAGACGATGTCGGTGCCGGTGCGGATCGGCGCGTAGTAATCGGCCACCGAGGCCGTACGCGTGAAGCGCGGGTCGACGACGATCAGCCGCGCCTTGCGGTGCGCCTTCGCCTCCGTCACCCACTTGAAACCGCACGGATGGGCCTCGGCTGCATTGCCGCCCATCACGAGAATCACGTCCGCGTTCTTGATGTCGACCCAATGGTTCGTCATCGCTCCACGGCCAAACGTCGGGGCAAGACCTGCCACCGTCGGGCCATGTCAGACACGCGCCTGATTGTCGAATGCGAGCATCCCGAGACTGCGGATGGTCTTGTGCGTCAGGTAGCCGACCTCGTTGCTGCCCGCCGACGCGGCCAGCATGCCGGTCGTGAGCCAGCGGTTGACCTTCGCGCCGTCTTCGGCCGTCTCGACGAAGTTCGCGTCGCGGTCGGCCTTCATCAGCTTCGCGATGCGGTCGAGCGCGTCGTTCCACGAGATGGGTTCCCACTTGTCCGAGCCGGGCGCACGATACTCGGGGTGCGTCAGGCGGTTCGGGCTGTGGATGAAGTCGATCAGGCTCGCGCCCTTCGGGCACAGCGTGCCGCGATTGACGGGGTGGTCGGGATCGCCTTCGATGTGGATGATGCTCGGCTGCGCATTCTTCGCGCCGTCTCCGAGGCTGTACATCAGGATGCCGCAACCCACTGAACAGTAAGGACAGGTGTTGCGCGTTTCGACGGTGCGCGCCAGTTTGTACTGTCGGACTTCGGCCAGCGCTTCGGACGGAGAAAAGCCCATCAGGGCAAGACTCGATCCGGCAAGCGACGTGGCCGTCACCTTCAGGAACTGGCGCCGGGACATTTGTAGCATGGCGGTCTCGGCGTTATTGTGGGGTGGGGTGAAACTGAAAGGAATTATAGACAGTTCAGGCAACTATGATCGAATCCTCGGATCAATACCGATATGTCCGATTAACCTGCGATGATCCGCGTTCCGCGCGCAACCGAACCGTCATGAAACGACAGATCACTTCAGAAGCCACCCGTCTCGCCCAGCAGCAGGCCAACTGGGCCCTCACCGCGTTCAAGCGCTTCTCGTCCGACCGCTGCTCCGCGATGGCCGCGGGCATCGCGTTTTTCTCCGCGTTCTCGCTCGCGCCGACCCTCGTGATGGTGATCGCGGTGGCCGGCTGGTTCTACGGCGACGACGCCGCGCGCGGCCAGGTGTTCGAGCAGGCGCATCAGCTAATCGGCGACGACGCGGCGGCCAGCATCCAGACGATCGTGCAGAACGCGCACCGCGCGGGCGAACGCGGCGGCATCGCCACGCTGATCTCGTTCGCCGCGCTCGCGATCGGCGCGTCGGCCACGTTCGCGTCGCTCAGCGCGGCGCTCAGCGTGATCTGGCCGGCCACCGAAAGCCGCTGGTCGAGCATGCTCGGGCTGGTGCGCGTGCGGCTGATCTCGTTCGGGCTCGTGCTCGGCGTCGCGTTCCTGCTGATCGTGTCGCTCGTGCTCGACACCGCGATCACCTTCATCGGCACCTGGCTGCTGGGCAATTCGCCGTACGTGGTCGTCACGAACGTCGTGCAGTTCTTCGTCGGCATCGCGGTGCTCGCGGCCGCGTTCGCGTCGTTGATGAAGTTCCTGCCCGACGCGCGCGTCGCGTGGCGCGACGCCGCGATCGGCGGCATCGTGTCCGCGATCCTGTTTTCCGGCGGCAAGAAGCTGTTCGCGCTGTATCTCGCGCATGCGGGCACCGCGAGCGCGTTCGGCGCGGCCGGGTCGTTCGCGGTCCTGCTGATGTGGCTGTACTTCTCCGCGATCGTGTTGCTGCTCGGCGCGGAATTCGCGGCCGCCCGCGGCGACGCGCATCGGCCGGCCGCGAATCCGGCGCCGGCCGCGGCCGCTCAAGCGACTCGAGCCGCTCGGCCCGATCCCGCCGGGAATCGCCCGCGCGACGACTGATTCAGCCCGCTGAAGACGGCCGCGCATCGATCCCGCGCGTACCCGGCACACCCTCCCCTCGCTTGCAACCCCGTGGTTCGCCGCGCATTCGCGCGGCGTCGACGCTTGCCTGACACGTCGGCGTGCATGCACCTGCAACCGCAAACGTTTGCATGCCCTCATTTCCTTGCTGCAACGGGCCGAAACAGGGGGCCTGCCGCCATGCGCATCAGCGATTGAAACAATCGCACCGCAGCAATTGTCAACTATTTCATAAACAGGAACAGTGCCTGATGTGCTTGATATATATGGACTTTTTCCTGCTGTTACCTTTTCGAGACACTTTATTTTTTAAGCTTTCTTGCGTGTATGGCACTGAGCTATTCTCCAATCCGCAACAAATAACGATGAATCACTTGCGTGGAGAAACTCAACGATGAAGAAACTTGCTCTCTCGACCCTCTCGCTCGCCCTGCTGGGCGCCGCTGGCGCCGCTCAGGCTCAGTCGAGCGTGACGCTCTACGGTGTGATCGACACGTCGATCACGTACGTTCACGGTAACGCCGGTCAAGGTAACAATTCGTGGTCGATGGGTAGCGGCAACCTGCAAGGCAGCCGCTTCGGCCTGAAGGGTTCGGAAGACCTCGGTGGCGGCCTGAAGGCGATCTTCCAGTTGGAAAACGGCTTCAACTCGGCATCGGGCGCACTGGGCCAGGGTGGCCGCATGTTCGGCCGCCAGGCGTTCGTCGGCCTGCAAAGCGACCAGTACGGTACGCTGACGCTGGGTCGCCAGTACGACCCGCTGGTCGACCTGGTTCAGGCAGTCACGGCTGACAACTACTTCGGCAGCGTGTTCGCCACGCCGGGCGACGTCGACAACAACGACAACAGCCTGCGCGTCAGCAACGCGATCAAATACACGTCCCCGGTGTTCGCCGGCCTCCAGTTCGAAGGCATGTACGCACTCGGCGGCGTCGCCGGCTCGACCGGCAAGGGTCAGACGTGGGCCGCAGCCGCAGCCTACAACAACGGCCCGCTCGGCGTGGCTGCCGGCTACTTCCACGCGAACAACGCATCGGCGCTCACGGCCGGCAAGCGTAGCGGCTGGACCGGTACGTCGGACGCAATCTTCGACGGCGACTCGGGCACGACCTTCATCAACAACGCGTTCACGTCGTCGACGTCGATCGGCATCGCGCAAGTGGCAGCCCAGTACGCATTCGGCCCGGTGACGGTCGGTGCAGGCTACAGCAACGCCCAGTACAAGGCTGACGGCGCGTCGACGTTCGGCACGAACCAGAAGTACAACACGGGTCGCGGCTTCGTCACGTACCAGGCATCGGCACCGCTGCTGCTCGGCCTCGGCTACATCTACACGAAGGGTAGCGGCGACAACAACGCCAAGTACCACCAGGTTTCGCTCGGCGCGGACTACTCGCTGTCGAAGCGCACCGACGTGTATCTGGTCGGCGCATACCAGCACGCAAGCGGCCACAACGCAGACGGCAGCGATGCGCAAGCGTCGATCGGCTCGTACGGCATCGCCGGCAAGAGCTCGCAGGAAATCGTCGCACTCGGCCTGCGTCACAAGTTCTAAAAACGAAGTATCCGGTGTGCATGGCGTCTCCGACGCCTTGTCGCCGACCTGGAAAGCCAGCCCCGGTTTCGGCCGCGGCTGGCTTTTTTTCGTTCGCCTCCGGCTCGCGGGCCGGCAGCGTCTGCACGGCCTCCGCGCGACAGCCGGGCCCGACATAGGTCGGCCGGCCGGCAGCGGCGCCTGGCCGCTGCCATGCCCGCGCAACCCGGTTTCCACGGCCCGGAGAGCTCGCCGTTTCCGCCAAGGACGACTAACATCCGCACTGCCGGCACCGCCCGGCCCGACCGATGCGGGATTGGTTCGCGCCGCGTGTCGATTTCGGCGGGCGTCGTCCGTCGTATCGATGGCGGCACGTGGTTTGCCCCGGACCCATACAGACAGGAGATTCGTCATGACGATTCAGAAGATCACGCCTTTTCTCTGGTATTCGACGGAAGCCGAAGAAGCAGCGGCCTTCTATGCTGGCATCTTTCCGGATTCGCGGATCGTGCGCGTCACGGCGGTGCCCGGCACCGACGGCACGCGGATGGTCGAATTCGAGCTGTTCGGGCAGCCGTTCTTCGCGATGAGCCACCCGCGCACGGAGACGTTCAACCACGCGATCTCGCTGCTCGTCAGCTGCGCGGACCAGGCCGAACTCGATCGCTACTGGAGCGCGCTGCTCGACAACGGCGGCACGGCCGACGGCTGCGGCTGGCTGCGGGATCGTTATGGCGTGTCGTGGCAGATCGTTCCGGAAGCGCTCATTCCGATGATGGCCGACCGCGACACGGTCAAGGCGGGCCGCGTGGCCGCGGCGATGATGCAGATGACCAAGTTCGACGACGCCGCGCTGAAGGCCGCCTTTTCGGGCACCGCGGGCTGACCCGGCGCACCGGGCCGCGCATGCGTGACGCCGCGCCGGGTCGCGTGCACGCGCTCGGCTCGACGGTGCGCGCATGCCGCCGGCTCGCGAGCGTTCGCTATCCGCGGCCGGCCGGCAAACCGGTAGCGTGCATCGTCGGCGCGAACTGCTACGCCGACAGCATCGACTCGATCGTCCGCCGCGCGTAGCCGATGAATTCCGCCAGCGGTTCGCCCGACAGGATCGCCGCGCCTGCGTCACCATCGAGATAGGCCGCACGCGCAGCCGCCAGAACCGGCCGGTGCGCGTCCGGCAGGCGCGCCAGCACCCACGCCGCGGCGACGTCCTTCGGCGCGATTTTGCCGGTCGCGGCGCTATACCAGATGCGCGCGAGCGCGAGCACGATGTTGCACGCGTCGTCGCGCCAGTCGGGTTCCGCCTGCCACTGCGCCACGGTAGCGAGCAGCGCGGCGACGAAGTCGCGCGCGGGCACCGGCTCGAACAGCACGTCCGCGGGCGGGCCGACCAGCGCGATGCTGTGCTCGCGCGCCTTCGTCAGCAGGATGGCCAGATCGTGATCGACGAGCGGCGGCTCGACGATGCCGGCGTCGAGGTCGCTGCGCAGCCATTCGCCGAACTGCAGCTCGCGTCGCGCCGGATGACGCCACGGCACCACGTCGCCGTGCGCGACGACCGTGACCTCCAGCGCACGCATGCCGCCGCTGCAACCGGGCGGCGCAGAAGCACCGAGCAGGTCCGACATCAGCGCGCGTCGCGCCGCTTCGTCCGGGCGCACCGCCACCGTCACCAGCAAATCGATGTCGCTGCGCGGTTTCAGGCCGCCGTCGAGCGCCGATCCGAACAGGTGGATCGCTTCCAGCGTCGCGCCGAGATGCCGTTCGATCACGGCACGTGCGGCGGCGACCTGTGCGGCGATGTCGTGCGGGGTGTCGTCCGTCACGATGGCAAATCTCGCGATGCGCTCGCGACGGAACGCGCGGCAACAACGCGGCGCGCGAATGAAACTCGCGGCTCGGCGATGCGGATGCGCGACATGCGATCCGCCGCACATCGTGCGTCGGCCAAACCCAGCATTGCCGGGCGATCCTCTCGCCGCCGCGCGCTTTGCGCGACGCAATAAAAATCCCCGCACGCTTTCGCGTACGGGGATCTCGGGACACTGCAACGGCTGCCGACATGCATTCGGCAGTCGTTGCGCGGCATTACGCTGCCGCGTCCTTCAGCTTCTTCAGCGCACGTGCCTTCACGCGCACGCTGGCCGGCTTCGCCGGGAACCAACGCTCTTCGCCCGTGAACGGATCCTTGCCGAAGCGCTTCTTCTTCGCCGGCACGACTTGTGCCGTGATCTTCAGCAGACCCGGCAGCGTGAACTCGCCTGCGCCCTTCTTGTGAACCGAGCCCAGCACGACGTTCTCGAGTGCGGCGAGCACTGCCTTGACCGCCTTCACTTCGACAGCCGCGCGCTCAGCGATGTGCGTTGCGAGCGATGCCTTCGTGAACTTGTCCTTCAGCGGCGTCGGAGCAGCCGGTGCTGCCTTTGCGACAGCCTTCTTGGCCACTACTTTCTTCGCGGGCGCAGCCTTTTTGGCAGCCACCTTCTTGGTCGCCGGTGCGGCAGCCTTCTTGGCCACCTTTTTTGCGGAAGTCGCCATGTTTCTCCTACCAGGTGTGGTCGTTGGATACACGAAGCGTGCAACGCGCGCGCTTCAACGCCGGATTCTACAAGCGCCTTGACGCTTCGTGCAGTACTTTTATGCGTTTTCGCGGGGTTTCCCGCAGGTTTTGTTGCGCGCGACCGACTTCATCGACACTCGAGCATGAAAAAACGCGTGTACGTATGGGCTCAAACAAGCCGAACGCGAATTACGTTCGATATTTGCGCACCTATACTGGGCGCGCTCAATGCCCGGATGCCTCCATGCGCGAAGTCAGATACGTCAAAGGACTCGACGGCCTGCGAGCCCTCGCCGTCATCCTCGTTTTCCTGTCCCACAAGGGCCATGTCCTTGCCGTCGACGTCGGCAAGCTCGGCGTGTGGACGTTTTTCCTCATCAGCGGATTCCTGATCGTCGGCGAGTTGCATCGCAACCGTCATGCGGTCGAATGCGGCACCATGACGCGCCGCCACGCGCTCGCGCTGTTTCTCGCGAAGCGCGCGCTGCGGATCTTTCCCGTGTATTACCTGCTGCTCGCCGCGCTCGCGATCGCGCACGCGCTGTTCTACCAGCGCGGCGTCAATCTCGGGCTCGCCTGGCACGCGGTGTTCCTGTCGAATTACTGGATCGGCGTCGTCAAGGACGGCTGGCCGGGCTCCACGTCGCATTTCTGGAGCCTCGCCGTTGAACAGCAGTTCTATCTGATCGCACCGCTCGCGCTGCTCGCGGTGCCCGCCGCGCGACACGTCGCGCTCGGCGTCGCGGCCGTCGCGCTGTGTGCGCTCGCGCATCTCGCGCTCTACCTGTCGGACGCGTCGCCGGTGCTGATCTACGCGTTTTCCCCGTGGAATTTCGCGTTGATCGCGCTCGGCGGCGTCGGCGCGATGGCGCTCGCCGATCGCGGCGCGGCCGCCGCGCGCCGCGTACCGCCCGGCTGGCTCGGCGCGGCCGGCGTCGCATTCTTCCTCGCGCTGCCCGCCTGCACGACCTTGCCCGATGCGGTCGCGGGGCTCGCGGATCTCGGCCTGTCCGTGTCGCTCGGCGCGCTGATGCTGTGGATCGTCAGCGCACCCGAGCATCCCGTCGTCGCGCTGCTCGACTGGGCGCCGCTTGCCTATCTCGGCACGATCAGCTACGGCTTCTACCTGTTCCACAACCTGATTCCGGCGCGCTTCGGCGTACTGCCCGCGTCCTTCGCGCACGTGCCGATGCCGGACATCGTCCGCGACTCGGCACCGGAACTGCTGCAATTCGCGCTCGCCGTGCTGCTCGCGCACCTGTCCTGGCGTTATCTCGAAAAGCGCTTGCTCGACTTCAAGAAGCCGATCGCCGCGCTGCTGGCCCGGCACTTCGCCGCGCAGCCGAGCGCGTCGCCGCGCTGAGCGTCGCGTGGACGCGGCGCGCGGCGGAAGCCGGACGGGAATGCGTCGATACCGGCGACGCCCGGCGACCGACGGCATGTCGGCCGACATCGCGTCATCGCGCGACACCCGCGCGAGTGACGCGCATGGCGCGCAATCCCTCCACCGATCCGGTCACGCGACGCATGCTTCGGCACCGCTTTCACGCGCGACGTCCCGCCTCACCGGCATGCGTCGCGCGTCGCGCGCCAGCACCCCGCACACCTGCCCGGCACCGCGTGCCGACGTCGCGCACCCTGCGCTCGCGCCCGCGCAAACAAAAAAGCCCCGGCGCGCGAGCGGCCGGGGCCAACGGAACAACCACCACCTGAAACGACGGAGCGCGCGGCCGCTTTAAGCGACGGCAGCCAGCGCGGGCAAGCAGGTACGCAGGTACGCCTCGAATTCGCGGCTCACTTCCGGATGCTGGAGCGCGAGCTCGACGGTGGCCTTGAGATAGCCGAGCTTGCTGCCGCAGTCGAAGCGCGTGCCGTAGTAGCGATACGCGAGCACCTGCTCGTTCGCGAGCAGCGACTGGACGGCGTCGGTGAGCTGCAATTCGCCGCCCGCGCCCGGCTTGAGCTTGCGCAGATGATCGAAGATCGTCGGCATGAACACGTAGCGGCCGACCACGCCGAGGTTCGACGGCGCATCCTCCGGCGCCGGCTTCTCGATGATGCCCGACAGCTTGATGATGTCCTCTTCCCACTCCCGGCCTTCGACGACGCCGTACGAGCGGCTGTCCTCGCGCGGGATCGTCTCGACCCCGATCACCGAGCTGTGATAGTGGTCGAACACGTCGACGAGCTGCTTGAGCACCGGCTGTTCGCCGTGCAGCAGGTCGTCGGCGAGGATCACCGCGAACGGCTCGCCGTGCACCAGCTTCTCCGCGCACAGCACCGCGTGGCCGAGGCCGAGCGCTTCCGGCTGGCGCACGTAGAAGCAGTTGACGTGGCTCGGCTTGATGCCGCGCACGAGTTCGAGCAGCTTTTCCTTGCCGCGCGCCTCGAGTTCGGCCTCGATCTCGTACGACTTGTCGAAATGATCCTCGATCGCGCGCTTGCTGCGCCCGGTGACGAAGATCATCTCGGTGATACCGGCGTTGATCGCTTCCTCGACCGCGTACTGAATCAGCGGCTTGTCGACGACGGGCAGCATTTCCTTCGGGCTCGCCTTCGTTGCCGGGAGGAACCGCGTGCCGAGACCGGCAACGGGGAACACGGCCTTGGTGACTTTCAACATGTTCGCATCCTGATTGCGTTGACTGCGCCGCGTCGACCTGCGACCCGGCGCGATTGTGTTCCGAACGGCATATCGAGAATCGACGGTACGGCCAATTCCACTCCGCTCATTTTCGATATGAACTGATTGCCCAATGATTCCGAAAAAAATATAATCGCTTCAATTCGGTCGATATTGCGGGACCGATTGCCGAAGCAGAAACAAATTACCGATTTTCCGGATACAAATTCTTACGATTCGAATTCCTCGATATAGGGCACGCCGCCCCGCTCGAGGCCCGGGCGGATCGGTTCGTTCTTCAGCGCCTCGCGGTACGCCGACAGCACGGCCATGACCAACAGTACTGCAGCGCTCGCGATCCAATGCATGTCCATCTTGCCGCTCCTTGCATCAATCAACTGGAGCTTCAAACTATCAGAAAAAAATCGGCAAATAATTCGCCCCCCTCGACGAGCCGCTTTCAGGTCGCGATAACTCCATGATGTGGAATACCGATATTTCCGGGCGAGATTTTTTTATTCATTGACCGAATTCTTGCGCATTACGATTGGATGAAACTTCCCGTCCATCCGTCGCAAGGAATCGAATCGCATGCAAGCTTTCAGCGGATCGTCTCTGGCCGCGCCGCCCGTCGCCGACCACAAGGAACACGTGATCGACGCGATGCGCGGCTTCGCGGCGCTGCTCGTCGCCTATTTCCACTGCCGCCAGGTCGTCTGGGTCGGCATGCAGAGCTTCCATCATGCTTACGGTCATGCACTGAGCCCGGGCGTGATCGCCGGCTACCTGACCTTCCCGTTCGCGTGGGGCTCCGCCGGCGTGCCGATCTTCTTCGTGATCAGCGGCTACTGCATCCACCGCAACGCGGCGCTCAAGCTCGCGGCCAACCCCGCATACCGGCTCGACGCGCCGAATTTCTGGGTGCGCCGCTTCGCGCGCATCTACCCGGTGCTGCTCGCCGCGCTGCTGTTCACGCTCGCGCTCGACGCGGTCAGCCTGCAGATCGAGCCCGTCAGCCACAAGATCCGCGACGTCGGCCTGGTCGCGTTCCTGGTGAACCTGTTCTCGCTGCAGGGCGTCGCCGGCTACACGTACGGGTCGAACGGCGCGCTGTGGACGCTGTCGCTCGAAGTGCAGTTCTACGCGGTCTACCCGCTGCTGTTCGCGCTGCGCCGGCGCATCGGGATGCCGGCCGTCGTGGCCGCGGTCGCGCTCGTCAACGTCGCGTCGGCGTGGCTGCTCGAACGGCACGACCTGCAGTTCTTCACGTCGTACTGGCTGTCCTGGACGATCGGCGCATGGATCGCCGACGTGCGCGCGCAGCAATCGCGCGGCACGGCCGTCGTGCCGTCGCGCGCGTGGTACGTCGCGGCCGCCGTGCTGCTGGCCGCCGGCTGCGGCGCGTTCCATGTCGGCCAGTACGGTGCGTTCCAGCTGTGGTCGGCCGGCTTCGCGTGCTTCCTGTACCGCGCGCTTGCCCGCCCGCCGCGCCCGACGCCGCCGCTGCGCGTGCTGAGCTGGTTCGGCGACTTCAGCTACTCGCTGTACCTGGTCCACCTGCCGCTGTTCGTCTGCCTCGGCTCGGTGCTGTTCCATTCCGAACTGCAACTGTCGATCTGGCCGTCGTTCGCGTTCATGGCCGTCGCGATCCCGGTGGCGTACCTGTTCTACCGGATGTTCGAACGGCCGGCGATGATGTGGTCGGCCAGCTTCAAGCCGACCCGCGCCGCCCGCGTCGTTGCGTCGACGCCCGAACAGGCCGTCTGACCCAAGCCGGCCGGCCCGTCCGGTTTCGCAGCCCTCGCACGGCGTCTCGCTGCGCGGGGGCTTTTTCATGGCAGGCACGCGGTCGCGGGCCACTTCGACAAAGGAAGGGCAGCCTACCGCTCTCCGACCGCGCCACGACCCGCGTAAGCCGTCTCTGCGGGGTGCCGCGGCACGACTGCACGGTGTCGCCTGCCCGCTTCACGTTGCCGATGGCCCGCTCCCGGTTTCAGATGACGATCGGCCATGCTCGCGCCTCATGTGGAGTCGGCGTGCATGCCCGCCCGTCCGCCACCACCAGACATCTCGCCCGCTGAAAAGCAAAGCCCCCGCGCAGCGCAACGCCGCATGGGGGCCCGTTTGCCGCCGGCTCGCGCCGGCTGCTACTTCTTCGCGTTCGCGGCCTTGGCGGCCTTCGCCGTATCCGCGAGGATCTTCTCGACCCGCTCCACGTAGGTTTCGGTCCCGAACCGGCGCACCGCGGTCGCGCGCCCGCTCGCGACGAGCCGCTCGCGCAGCGCGCGGTCGCGCTTGAGCATCGCCAGCGCATCGGCCAGCGCGGCCGCGTTGCCCGGCTCGCAGAGCAGCCCGTTGTCGCCATCCTCGATGATCTCGACGACGCCGCCCGCCCGCGCCGCGACGACCGGCCGGCGCGCGAGCATCCCCTCGACGATCACGCGCCCGAACGGCTCCGGCGTGATCGACGTGTGCGCGACGACGTCGACCGCCGTCATGCACGCGGCCACGTCGCGCTGGAAGCCGAGGAAATGCACGCGCGCGTCCATCCCGTGCTGCGCGACGTATTCGTGCAGTTGCGCCGCATAGTCGTCCTCGCCGAACAGCGGCGCGCCGACCAGCACCACGTGCATGTCCGGATGCCGCGCGGCGGCCTCCAGCAGCACGTGCTGCCCCTTCCAGCGCGCGAGACGGCTGAACGAGCCGACCAGCCAGGCGTCCGCGGGCAGCCCCAGGCGCGCGCGCAGCGCGGCCTGGCTCACGCCTTCCAGCGCGTCGAACGGTTCGGCCGAAATGCCGTTGAACACGACGTCGACGTGCTGCGGCGTGAAGCCCGTCAGCGCGCGGAACGCTTGCGCGGATGCATCGGAGTTCGCGATCACGCGCGTGACGCCGAGCCGCGCGCAATACTTGATCGCCTTCAACTGCTTGCCGCCGAAATGGTCGGTGCTGACGATGTCGCGCAGGTGCCAGACCACCGGCTTGCGCGCGAGCCGCCCGGCGAGCGCGGCGACCACCATCGCGCGTTGGGTGTTCGCGTAGATCACCTCGGCGCGGCGCGCGCGCCGCGCGACGTCGCGCACCAGCCGCACGAGCTGCTTCACCGCGCCGAACGACACGCCGCCCTGCTTGCGCACGCCCGCGAGCGCACCCTGCTCGACCACGTCGACGCGCGCGCCGATCTCGTCGAGCGCCGCGCGGAACGGACCGTCGGCGAACAGCAGCACGTCGGCGTTCGCGCGCATGTGCTTCATGATCTCGAGCAGCGACAGCTCGGCGCCGCCGAGCACGCCGCTCTGGTCGAGCACGAGCGTCGCCGGGCCGCGCGCGGCCGGCAGAGGCGCGGCCGTGCCGCGCTGCGCGGTCGAGCCGGGCAGCGCCTGCTCCACGTAATCGAGGAAGCGCCGCCGGAACGTGTCGGCGGAAAACCGCTCCGCGTTCGCTCGGCACGCGTCCGGCGTGAAGCGCTGCGGCGCGCGCTCGAAATCGTCGACGGCCGCGACGATCGCCTGCGGCGTCTGTTCGTCGAAGAAGAGACCGGTCGGGTGCAGGTTCGATTGCGGGTCGAGCACGGTTTCGAGCGCACCGCCCTTGCCGTACGCGATGACCGGCGTGCCGCACGCCTGCGCCTCGACGACCGAGATGCCGAAATCCTCCTCGGCCGCGAACACGAACGCCTTCGCGCGCCGCATCCGGTCGTGCAGCACCGCGAACGGCTGGTAGCCCATGATCTCGACGTTCGGGCCGGCCTTGGCGCGGATCTTCTGCATCTCGGGGCCGTCGCCGATCACGACCAGCTTGCGCTCGGGCGTGCGCGAAAAGGCTTCGACGATCAGGTCGATCTTCTTGTACGGCACCATCCGCGACGCGGTCAGGTAGAACTCCTCTTTCACCGCATTCAGCGAGAACGCGTCGACGTCGACCGGCGGAAAGATCACCGCCGCGTCGCGGTGATAGACCTTCCTGATGCGCCGTGCGATGAACGCGGAATTCGCGACGAAGCCGTCCACCGCGTTCGCGGTGCGCGTGTCCCAGTTGCGGATGTAGTGCAGGATCATCCGCGCGAGCAGCGATTTCGGCCCATGCGTGAGGTTCGACTGCTCCAGATACTGATGCTGCAGGTCCCACGCATAGCGGATCGGCGAATGCACGTAGCTGATGTGTACCTGGTCCGGCCCGGTCAGCACGCCCTTCGCGACCGCGTGGCTGCTCGAGATCACGAGGTCGTACTCGGACACGTCGAGCTGCTCGATCGCGAGCGGCATCAGCGGCAGGTAGCTACGGTACTTGGTGCGGGCGAACGGCAGCTTCTGGATGAAGGACGTCGTCACCGGCTTGCCGCGCACGAACGCGCGGTCGTCGAGAAAATCGACGAGGCTGAACAGATCCGCGTCGGGAAAGCACGCGACGATCTGTTCGAGCACGCGCTCGGCGCCCGCATAGGTGACGAGCCAGTCGTGGACGATCGCCACGCGCAGCGCACGCGCCGGCTGCCGCGCGCCGGCGCGCTCGGCCGACACCGCGCGGTGCAGCGCGGCGGCGTCGCCCGGGTGGGCCACGGCGGCATCGGCCGTGGCGAGATTCAGGACGGCGTGTTCCGCCAGATCGCGATTCATATGGTTTTCCTCGCATTGAGACGGACAAACAGGTCGCGCACGAGCGCGCGCAACCCCGGCGTCATCGTGAGCGACCACGCGACGTTCAGCACCAGCACGACCGCGCACATGCCGATCGACTCGCCGAGCCCCGGCCACGCCTGCGCCAGGAACAGGCTCGCCAGCAGGAACGCGAGATGCGCGAGCATGTCGAGCACGATTGCGCGCATCCGGATCGCCGACAGGTACAGCAGCACGCCGTAGTCGACGAGCGCGCGCGCCGCGACGACCACCGCCGCGCCGATCAGCCCGAAGTGATGAATGCCGAACCACAGGCCGCCGACGAAGAACGGCATCTCGACGAGCCCGGCGAATGCCGCGCGGGCCGGGTTGACCTGCGACTGGATCAGGATGCGCGTGACGCTCGCCTGGCCGACGAGCCACACGCTGATCACCAGCACGCGGCCGACCGGCGCCGAATGCGCGGCGAGATCGGCGCCGACCCACAGCGTGAGGAACGGCGCGAGCGCGAAGATCGCGACGATGCCGACCGGCGTGAACACGCCGTTCAGGAACTCGAGCGACTGGCGCGCGAGCGTATCCGCATGATCGCGGCCGACCGCCGACAGCCGCGGGAACAGCGTGCGCACCAGCGCGTTCGGCAGCATGTTCAACCGGGTGACGAGGTTCTGCGGCACCGTGTAGTAAGTGACGAATTTCGCGCCCATGCCGGCGCCGAGCATCACGCGGTCGAGCGTGTCGGCGATCATGCTGGTCGTGCTCGCGATCAGCATCCAGCCGCCGAAGTTGAACAGCCCTTTCGCGGTGCCCCACTGCGGCGGATCGATGCGGCGGATGCCGAGCACCTTGATGCTGGCCTGCCCGAGCATTACCGCCGCGATCAGCCGCGCGACGACGGCCGCGGCGAGCACCGTCTGCAGGTTCGGCGCGATCCACCACGCGGCGGCGAGCGGCAGCAGCTGGAACAGGAACGTGCCGATCGTCTGGTTCGTGTTGAACACGCCGAACCGTTCGGCGCCGTTGATCGCGCCGGCGAACACCCACGACACGTTCGCGAGCGGAATCGCGAGCGCGAGCCACGGCAGCGCGAGATACACCTCGTGCTGCATCGCGGCCGACACCTTCGTGAAATACGCGGTGTAGACGAACGCGCCGAAATAGATCAGCAGCCCGCCCGCGATGCCGGTGCCAAGGTTCAGCCAGAACGCGCTCCAGAACACGCGCGCGCTTTCGTCCGCGTCGCCGCTCGCGAGCGCCTTCGAGATGTGGTTCTGCGCGGCCATGCTCATCCCGAGATCGAGGATCCCGAAATAGCCGATCAGCGTCCATACGAGGCTGACGACGCCGTAGCGTTCGACGCCGAGCGCGTGGATGTACGCGGGCACCGTCACCAGCGACACGAAGGTCGGCAGGATCAGCCCGATGAAATTGATCGAAACGTTCTTGAGTATGCCTTTGTCCATGCTTGAGCCTTGAGTGACGTCGACGACGGCGCGCCGCCCGTCACGGTTTCCAGCGATACATCAGCACCTTGCCGCGCGCGTCTTCCTCGACGAACACCAGGTACTCGCCGTTCTCGCGCCGGAACGCGCTGATGCCGAACGGCACGTCGACCCAGCCGGACGCCTTGCCGACCTCGGCGCCCGGGCTCATCACGCCGACTTCCTTGCCGGTTTCCTTGTCGTACACGTGGATCTTGCCGACCGGCTCCACCGTGAAGAGGTAGCGCCCCTCGACCGTGATCCCGATCAGGTCGAAGATCGGCTTCGCGTCGAGCTTCCACGGCAGCGCCACCTGGTAGCGCGCGAGTGGCGAGCCCGTCGACCACTTGTCGAAGCGGATCAGCACGCGCCCGACTTCCTTGTTGATGCCCGGCTGCGGCGGCGCGTCGGCGGTGTAGCCGGTCACGTACAGCGTGTCGGTCTGCGGCTCGTAGATCGCGCGGCGCAGCTGCGTGAACGGCTGCGGCATCGGGTAGGTCGTCACCTTGTCGTACGAATAGATCGGGTTGCCGGCCTTGTCGACGCCGCCGTACTGGAAACGGTGGATGCCGCGCACGTCGCTCGTGCGCCAGATGTCGCCCTTCGTGTCGACCCACCAGCCCCAGCCGCCGGCCTTCGCCTTGCCCGTCGTGTTGAGCTCGGACTCGTCGGCCTCGATTCGGCCGTTGCCGTTCGCGTCGCGCCACAGCCAGTCGCCGCCCGGCGGCTTGTTCGGCACCTTGTCGACCGGTCGCGCACGGCCCGCGATCAGGCCGGACGGAATCGCGACTTCGCCGTCGCGCTTCGCGTCGAAGCGGTAGATCTTCAGGTGATCCGCGTACATGTCGGTCAGGTACAGGAACGTGCGACCGTCCACGCGCCGCGCGATCGGCATGCCCGGATACTGGTCCGTGTGGAACACCGGGTCGTCCGGATACTTGAAGCGGTTCGACAGGAAGCCGACGTATTTCCAGTCCTGGCCCGGCGGCTTCGACAGGTCGAGCTCGAAACGCTTGTTGCCCGTGTATACGCTGTTCGGCCGTGCGGGGTCGAGCCACGCGCCGTCGACGAACAGCAGCCCCTGCACCTGCCAGCGCAGCTTGCCGTCCGGCGCGTAGCTTTCCAGCACCGCGCCGAGCCCCGCGCCGATCGTGTCGTGGCGCGGCCCGATCCCGTTCATCGACACGTAGATGTTGCCGGCGCGGTCGACACCGACGCCCGTCAGCCCGTTGAAACGCTGCGGCCCCGGCCGGCCCGGCACCGGGCCCGCGAAGATGCCGCCGCGTTCGCCGAGCGTGCCGGACGGCGCATAGCCGTTGCCGCCTTTCGAGAAGATCAGGATCTGCTGGCGCGGCCCGTTGTCCGCGATCAGCACGCGCCCTTTCGCGTCGACCGCCACGTCCACCGCGTCGGTGCCTTCCGGCAGCGCCGGCGCGTCGTCGAGCTTGCGGCCGTCGGCCCGCACGTGCACGAGATGCGCGGGCCCGCCCAGCGTATCGGTCAGCAGCCACAGCGTGCCGTCGCCCGCGAGCGCGATGCGGCCCGGCTCGTGCGCGCTCCACGTGCCCTTTTGCTGCATCGTCTCCGCGTCATAGACAACCACCACGTCGCGCGACGGGTTGGTCGCGAACAGCGTCTTGTCGTCGGCCGCGAGGCCGCCCACTTCGGCCTTCGCCTCGCCGACTTCCGAGCGCGCGGGCGCCGGCACCTCGTTCATCATCATGAAGCTGGCGGCCATCCGTGCACGGCCGGCGTCGGCCCGGCCGCCCGGCGCGACCTGCGGCGCCGCGCGAAACGGCGCGGGCTGCTTCATGTCGCCGATCGTGCGTCGCGAGATGCCGAACCATTGCTTGCCCTTGTCCGGCCAGATGCCGGGCGCCTGCAAGTGGCCGCGCTCGTTGCCGACGCCGATCGCGACATACGCGTACTTGCTGTTCACCGCGATCGCGTTGCCGCCGAGATTGCCCCAGCCGTGCGTGCCGCCGGCGAAGCCGAGCATCTTCCCGTCCTGGTAGACGCTCGCCTCGGCGCCGCTCTCGTCCCACGGCGCATTCGTATACACCTTGCCCTCGGGCGTCACCGCGATCGCGCGGATGTCGATCTGCGTCCATGAGCCGTCGCCATAGCCGAACGTGTTGCCGATCCACGACGTCGTCGCGGGCAACACCGTTTCGGCCGGCACGGCGCTCGTCAGCAGCGCCGCGCATACCGTCATGCCAACCAGAATCAGACGTCGCAATGCGCTTCTCCAGACTTGATGCAACAGCGACCGGCGCCGCCACGGAGTGCCGCGAATGCGCGCTGTCGCTAAATGGGTTTCAAACGTCGCGATGCAGGTTACAAGCAAAAATAATCACAAGAAATTTGGAAATATTTGGGGATGTTTCCGCGTGAAATATCGAACCGGAACAGCGAGTAAATGGCGCGCGGAAACGGCAATAACGACCGCCTTTCCCGCGCCACCACGTAGAAAATTCCGCCTCGCACCGCCCATCGGGCCCGCCCGGGCGCCAATCTTTCATCTCGCGATCGCAATAATCGGCATTTGAATATTTGTCGCCAGATAAATGACGCGCGTTTTTTTACCGATTTCTTTTCCCTAGAATCGATTTCGATTCCATATTCCATTAAAAGGCATGCAATACGTACACGCATTGGATGCGGGTCGTGAAGGAGCCCCGCGATGACGGCCCTGGCACGCCCCGCCGACCTCGCCCCGCCGCAACACAGCCGCATCGTGCAGCTCGACGGGCTGCGCGCGATCGCGGTGGGCGCCGTGTTCCTGCAGCACGCGCTGAAGGCGCCGCTGTGGATGGGTGTCGATCTGTTCTTCGTGCTGAGCGGCCTGCTGATCACCGGCATCCTGCTCGATCGCAAGGCGCGCGGGCAGTCGTACTTCAGCCACTTCTATGCGCGCCGCGTGCGTCGCATCCTGCCGCCGTACGTGCTGCTGCTGGTGGTGTCGACGCTGCTGTTCGGCGCGAGCTGGCTGCCGCACTGGCCGTGGTTCGCGTTTTTCTCGACCAATATCGGGCTGTCGCTCGGCAGCATCGGCCATGACAGCCTGAACGTGCTGTGGTCGCTCGCGGTCGAGGAGCAGTTCTACATCTTCTGGCCGTTCGTCGTGCTGTGGTGCTCGGAGCGCGCGCTGCTGTGGGTCGCCGCCGCGCTGATCGTCGCGGCGCCGGTGCTGCGCGCGATCGCGACGCCGTGGTTCGATTCGTTCTGGCCGATCTACTACCTGACGCCGTTCCGGATGGACCTGCTCGCGGCCGGCGCATTGATCGCGATCGTGCTGCGCCGCGACCGGCGCGCGCTCGAGCCGTTCTACCCGCTCGCGATCGTCGGCGCGCTCGTGTCGCTCGCGATCCTCGGCTGGCTGCACCTGTCGTTCCCGCGCTTTCGCGCCGCGAACACGCCGATGTCGAATGCGGCGCTCTACAGCATCTCGCTGCTGCTGTGCACGTCGATCGTCGTGATCGCGCTGCGCGGCCGCGGCCTCGTGCAGCGTGTGCTGACGAACCCGATGCTCGTCTACGTCGGCACCGTCAGCTACACCGTCTACCTGATCCACCTGAGCGTGCTGTATGCGCTGTGGCCGCTGCATCTGAACCGCTTCGTCACGGCCGCGCTCGCGCTGGCGATCACGCTCGCGTACGCGACCCTGAGCTGGTACGGCTTCGAACGGCGCCTGACGCGCGGGCCCGCGCGCCGCGCGGTGCCGGCCGCCGCCGGCACGACCGCCTGAATTTCATCATCCATTGCTTCTACCAGGACAACGCCATGAGCCAAACTCGTAAAAAGGCCATCATCACCGGAATTTCGGGGCAAGACGGTGCGTACCTGACCAAACTGCTGCTCGACAAGGGCTACGAGGTCACCGGCACCTATCGCCGCACCAGCTCGGTGAACTTCTGGCGTATCGCCGAACTGGGCGTCGACACGCATCCGAACCTGACGCTCGTCGAGCACGACCTCACCGACGCGGGCTCGAGCCTGCGCCTGCTCGAACGCACGCAGCCGGACGAACTCTACAACCTGGCCGCGCAGAGCTTCGTCGGCGTGTCGTTCGACCAGCCGGCGACGACCGCCGAAGTGACCGGCATCGGTCCGCTGAACCTGCTCGAGGCGATTCGCGTCGTGAGCCCGAAGACGCGCTTCTACCAGGCGTCGACGTCCGAGATGTTCGGCAAGGTGCAGGCCATTCCGCAAACGGAAACCACCGCGTTCTACCCGCGCAGCCCGTACGGGGTCGCGAAGCTGTACGCGCACTGGATGACCGTGAACTACCGTGAATCGTATGGCCTGTTCGGCAGCAGCGGGATCCTGTTCAACCACGAATCGCCGCTACGCGGCCGCGAATTCGTCACGCGCAAGATCACGGACACCGTTGCGAAGATCCGGCTCGGCAAGGCGACCAAGCTCGAGCTCGGCAATCTCGACGCGAAACGCGACTGGGGCTTCGCGCTCGAATACGTCGAAGGCATGTGGCGCATGCTGCAGGCCGACGAGCCCGACACCTACGTACTCGCGACCAATCGCACCGAAACCGTGCGCGACTTCGTGCGGATGGCGTTCGCGGCGGCCGGCTACCAGATCGAATGGACCGGCAAGGGCGAGCAGGAGCGCGGCCTCGACGCATCGACCGGCAACGTGCTCGTCGAAGTGAACCCGAAGTTCTACCGCCCGGCCGAAGTCGACCTGCTGATCGGCTGCGCGGACAAGGCGAAAAGCAAACTGGGCTGGGCACCCAAGACGACGCTCGAACAACTTTGCCAGATGATGGTCGAAGCGGATTTGACGCGGAACCAACACCATGACACGTTCTGAAACCGGGCGTCCGTCGCGCCGTGCATTCGTCACGGGCCTGACGGGCTTCACCGGTCGCTACATGGCCGAACGCCTGCAGGCGGCCGGCTATGACGTCTGGGGCACGGTCGCGCCCGGCACGCCCCGCCCCGCCGATCCGGCGTTCGCGCAGTGCACGCTGCTGCCCGTCGACCTGCTCGACGCCGAGGCCATGCGCGCGGCTGCGGCCGATGCACGGCCCGACGCAGTCGTGCATCTCGCCGCGCGTGCGCATGTCGCACAGGACGAGCCGTCGCAGACCTACGCGGTCAACATCGTCGGCACGCGCAACCTGCTGGCTGCCCTCTCCGGCCTCGACCGCCGTCCGTCGGCCGTGTTGCTGGCCAGCAGCGCGAACATCTACGGCAACTCGACGGCCGGCGTGCTCGACGAAACCGTCGCGCCTGCGCCGGCGAACGACTACGCGGTCAGCAAACTCGCGATGGAATATGCGGCGAAGCTATGGGCCGACCGGCTGCCGATCGTGATCGCCCGGCCGTTCAACTACACGGGCGTCGGCCAGAGCGATGCCTATCTGCTGCCGAAGCTCGTCGCGCACTATGCGCGCAACGCACCGCGGATCTCGCTCGGCAATCTCGACGTGAGCCGCGATTTCTCCGACGTGCGCGACGTGACGGCCGCCTATCTGAAGCTCATCGAAGCCGCACCGGCAGGCGAGACGTTCAACGTCTGCTCGGAGCGCGCGTATTCACTGAAGGAAGTGCTGGCGATGCTGTCGCGCATCGCCGGTTACGTGATCGACGTGACGATCGATCCACGCTTCGTGCGACACAACGAAGTGAAAAGCCTGAGCGGGTCGCGCGACAAGCTGCGGCGTGCGGTCGGCGAATTGCCGGTCACGCCGCTCGACGAAACACTGCGATGGATGGTGGACGCGATGCGTGCTGCACCGCCCGGTCACGCCGCTGGCTGAACGGGACGACACGCACGCCACGGCATGCGCCGAAACGACGACGGGCCGCTCTCACGAGCGGCCCGTTTTCATTGATGCCGGTCCGAAAACCGCTGCGTCACTCAGCCGTCCAGGCCGCGCGCCAAATCGTTGCGAATGTCGCCCGCATGCTCGAGGCCGACCGCCAGGCGGATCAGCCCCTCGGTGATCCCCGCCGCGGCGCGCGCTTCCGGCGTGATGCGGCCGTGCGTCGTGGTCGCCGGATGCGTGATCGTCGTGCGCGTATCGCCGAGGTTGCCGGTGATCGACACCAGCTTCGTGCCGTCGATCACGCGCCACGCGTTCGCGCGCTGCTGCTCGGGCGTGTCGCCCTTCAGTTCGAACGACACGATCGCGCCGCCCGCCTTCTGCTGGCGCTTCGCGAGTTCATGCTGCGGATGCGATTCGAGCCCCGGATAGAACACGCGCGCGACGGCCGGATGCGCGTCGAGCCAGCGCGCGATCTCCAGCGCGTTCGCCGATTGCTTCTCGACGCGCAGCGACAGCGTCTCCATTCCCTTCAGCAGCACCCACGCGTTGAATGCCGACAGCGTCGGGCCCGCGCTGCGCACGAACGGGAACACCTTGCCCATGATGAATTCCTTCGAGCCGACCAGCGCGCCGCCGAGCACGCGGCCCTGACCGTCGAGGAATTTCGTCGCCGAATGCATCACGACATCCGCGCCGAGCTTCAGCGGCTGCTGCAGCACCGGGCTGCAGAAACAGTTGTCGACGACGAACAGCGCGTTCGCGGCCTTCGCGATCTTGCCGATCGCCTCGATGTCGGCGAGTTCGGTCAACGGGTTCGACGGCGTCTCGAGGAAGAACATCTTCGTTTCCGGCCGCACGGCTTCCTGCCATGCGTTCAAGTCCGTCGGGTCGACGAAGGTCGTCGTGATCCCGAACTTGCTGAAGATCTGCGAGAACATCCCGAGCGTCGAGCCGAACAGGCTGCGCGAGCTGACGAGATGGTCGCCCGCCTGCAGCGCGGACATCACGACCGACATGATCGCGGCCATGCCCGACGCCGTCGCGATGCACGCCTCGCCGCCCTCGAGCGCCGCGAGACGCTCCTGGAACATGGTGACGGTCGGATTCGTGAAGCGCGAGTAGGTGAAATAGTCTTCCGAATTCGCGAAGCGCTCGGCCGCGTCGGCCGCGCTCGAGAAGCAGAAGCTCGACGTGAGGAACAGCGCTTCCGAATGCTCGTTGAAGTCGCTGCGCTGCGTGCCCGCGCGCACGGCAAGCGTGTCGAAGTTGAGGGAGTCGTCCATGTTCCGTTTTCCGTATTCGATGGCCGCGCCGACGGTCGTTCATGAGGCGCGGACCCGGTCAAAACCCAGGCCAAAAACAAAAAGCCCGCTATGCGTCGGCATCAGCGGGCTTCGGTGCGGTACGACAGCGATCGACTCGGGCCGGCTGCCGCCGGCCTTCGCTTTAGCTGTTTTGGGAAGTTGCCCCGCGTCCGCAAGCTGATATCAAATCGACGCAAGGCCACATCCTATCACGCCTCGATCGAAGCGTGCGCCGGCATTACTCGACCGACAGCTGCAGGTTCATCTGCGAACGCTCGGTATCGCCGGCCGTATCGCGATCGGCCTGCGACGCCGGCGTGAGGCGCGCGCGCTCGATCGCATCGAGATACTCGGGCGTCACGTCGCCGGTGATGTAGTTGCCGTCGAAACACGACGCCTCGAAGCGCTCGAGCTTCGGGTTGATGTCGCGCACCGCGCGGCGCAGATCGTCGACGTCCTGATAGATCAGGTGGTCGGCGCCGATGATCTTCGCGACTTCCTCGTCGGTGCGGCCGTGCGCGACGAGCTCGCCACGCGTCGGCATGTCGATGCCGTACACGTTCGGGAACTTCACGGGCGGCGCCGCCGACGCGAAGATCACCGACTTCGCGCCCGCATCGCGCGCCATCTGCACGATTTCATGCGAGGTCGTGCCGCGCACGATCGAATCGTCGACGATCAGCACGTGCTTGTCCTTGAACTCGATGCTCATCGCGTTGAGCTTCTGGCGCACCGACTTCTTGCGCACGGCCTGCCCCGGCATGATGAAGGTCCGGCCGACGTAGCGGTTCTTGAAGAAGCCTTCGCGATACTCGACGCCGAGCTTCGCGGCGACCTGCATCGCGGCCGGGCGCGACGAATCGGGAATCGGCATCACGACGTCGATCGGCACGTTCGGCAGCTCGCGCTTGATCTTCTCGGCGAGATAGTCGCCCATGCGCAGGCGCACGTTGTAGACCGGCACGCCGTCGAGACACGAATCCGGACGGGCCAGATACACGTATTCGAACATGCACGGATTCAGCGTCGGGTTCTCCGCGCACTGCTGGCTGTGGAAGTTGCCGGCCTTGTCGATGAAGATCGCTTCGCCCGGCTCCAGGTCGCGCACGAATTCGAAACCGATGCCTTCGACCGCCACCGACTCCGACGCGACCATCCATTCGGTGCCGTGCTCGGTTTCGAGCTTGCCGATGCAGAGCGGACGGATGCCGAACGGGTCGCGGAACGCGAGCAGGCCGTAGCCGGCGATCAGCGACACGATCGCGTACGAACCCTGCAGGCGGCGATGCACGCCCGACACCGCCTTGAACACCGACGCCGGATCGAGCTCGAGGCCCGTGGTCGACAGTTGCAGCTCGTGCGCGAACACGTTGAGCAGCACTTCGCTGTCGGAATTGGTGTTGATGTGCCGGCGGTCGATCCGGAACATCTCGTCCTTCAGTTGCTGCCAGTTCGTCAGGTTGCCGTTGTGCGCGAGGATGATCCCGAACGGCGCGTTCACGTAGAACGGCTGCGCCTCGGCCTCGCTCGACGCCGAGCCGGCCGTCGGGTAGCGCACCTGGCCGATGCCGTAGGTGCCGGGCAGGCTGCGCATGTTGCGCGTGCGGAACACGTCGCGCACCATGCCGTTCGCCTTGTACATGTGGAAATTGCTGCCGTCCGCCGTCGCAATGCCCGCCGCGTCCTGACCGCGATGCTGCAGCAGCAGCAGGCTGTCATAGATCAGCTGATTGACCGGGGATTGGGAGATAACACCTACGATGCCGCACATGGCATGTCCTTCAGAATGACAAAATCGGTTCCGTCCTGCCCGGCCGCGTCGTCACACGCGTACGTACTGGGCCATGCCGTCGGGCAGGAGCTGCTTCAGCTCGTGCACGCCCTGTTCGGCAAAAGGACGCAATAGCGCATTGCGCCAGAAATCCTGTTTGGGCAGTTCGGTCAGCCCGGCCGCCGCGACCAGCAGCACCACCAGCACGCAGCCGCGGACGAGCCCGAACATCATGCCCAGCGAGCGGTCGACGCCGCCCAGGCCACTCGCCTGCGCGATCCGCGACAGCAGCGCGTTCGCCACTCCGGCGACCAGCACGACGCCGATCACGACTAACGCGAAGGCGATCACCCACTGCGTCAGCGCGCCGCCCGGCCAGTTCGCCGGGATGTACGGCACGACCAGCCCGACGTAGCGGCCCGCGATCACGATCGCCGCGATCCAGCCGATCAGCCCGAAAATCTCGGACACGAAGCCGCGCCACGCGCCGCGCAGCGCCGACAACACGATCACCGCCAATACAGCGTAGTCGAAAGCCGTCAGCATCGTGGCATTACTGCGTCAGACCGGCTTCACGCACCTTCGCGATCGCGGCGGAAGCCGCCGATCGATCCGCGAACGGGCCGGCACGCAACAGTGTAGCCGTGCTGCCGTCCGCCTGCTTGCGATGCTCGACATATGCGGGCACACCCGCCGATTTCAATTTGGTCGCCCACGAACGGGCCGTCGCGTCGTCCTTGAACGAGCCGAGCTGCACCGCGAAGCGCGCACCGGCCGGCGATGCCGGCGACGATGCGTCGCCGCTGTCCGGGCTCGCGGCGCCGGCATTCGCGACGGTTGCGGGCGCAGGCTTCGGCGCGGCCGGTTTCGCCGCGGGGGCGGCCGGCTTCGGCGCGGGCTTCGGCGGCGTCACGCTCGCCGTGGTGGTCGTATCGGGTTTCGCGGCCGGCTTGGCGGCATCCTTCGGCGCAGGGGCCGGTGCGGCCGCAACGGTCGTGTCGGATGCCGGCGGTTCGTCGTGGGCGACGCCCGCCTGCACGTCGGACACATCGTCGTCGCGCGGCGCGACCGCCTGGTGCGCGGGCCGGTTCGGGATGTCGATCGCGATGTCGTCCGTGACCGGCTTCGGGTGCGAGTCGAGCACCATCGGCAGCACGATCACCGCGGCCACGACGAGCGCGATCGCGCCGACGAGGCGCCGGCGTGCGCGTTGCTTTTCTGGAAGGGTCGGATCGAGGAGCAGTGCGTCCGATTCCGGACGCTCGGTGCGGCGCGGGCGCCGCTCGACGCGTTCAGTGCGCTCCGTGCGCACGTTCCGGGAAGCCCCGGTGCGACCGCCGCGCCGCGGGGGCGCGTCGTCGTCTTTTTTGCCGAACGAGAAAATTCCCATGAATGGCTGAGTCCGAAACTGCCCGTCAGTCAGTGTTGCTGCGATTTACGGTAGGCCAGCACGCCGGCAACCGTATGGAAACTGCCGAAAACCACGATTCTATCATTCTCGGATGCTCTTTTTAGTGCATCGCGAAACGCTTCCGCAGGCGACGCGTAGCGCGTCACGCTCGAATCGGGCCCCTCCTCCACGCCAGCCTTGCGCAGCGCGGCTTCGAGCTGCTCCGCGGAGGCCGCGCGCGGCAGCGGCAGGTCGGTCACGCACCAGTGGTCGATCTCGCCCTTCAGGTGCTGCAGCACGCCGTCGATGTCCTTGTCGTGCATCGCGCCGAACACCGCGTACGTGTACGGGAAGAAGCCCATGTTGCCGAGGTTCTGCTCGAGCACGGCCGACGCATGCGGGTTGTGCGCGACGTCGAGCACGATCGCCGGCTTGCCGGGCAGCACCTGGAAGCGCCCCGGCAGCTCGACGTTCGCCAGCCCGAGCCGGATGTCCTGCGCGGACACCGGCAGCACCGGACGCAGCGCCTCGAGCGCGGCGAGCGCGGCCGACGCATTGATCAGCTGATTCGCGCCACGCAGCGCCGGATACGCGAGCGCCGGATAGCGCTTCTCGCGGCCGAGGTAGCTCCATTGCTGGCGCTCGGCGCCCGCTTGCGCCTCGTAGCGGAAATCGCGACCGACGAGCCACAGATCGGCGCCGATCGCTTCGGCGTGGTCGATCAGCGTCTGCGGCGCGGCCGGATCGCCGCAGATCGCCGGCTTGCCGGCGCGGAAGATCCCGGCCTTCTCGAACGCGATCTTCTCGCGCGTGTCGCCAAGGTATTCGGTATGGTCGATGTCGATGCTCGTGACGATCGCACAATCGGTATCGATGATGTTGACCGCGTCGAGCCGGCCGCCGAGGCCGACTTCGAGGATCACCGCGTCGAGCCCGCGCGCCGCGAACAGATGCAGGATCGCGAGCGTCGTGAATTCGAAATACGTGAGCGATACGGGCTCGGCCAGCGACGTGCGCGCGGCTTCGACGGCCTCGAAGTGCGGCAGCAGTTCGTCATCGGTCACGTTCCGTCCGTTCACGCGCGCGCGCTCGTTGAATTCGAGCAGGTGCGGCGACGTGTGGCAGCCGATCTTGTAGCCCGCGCGCACGAGGATCGTCTCGAGGAATGCGCAGGTCGAGCCCTTGCCGTTCGTGCCGCCGACGGTGATCACCGGGCACGCGAATTCGAGCTGCAGCGCCGCCTTGACCTGCCCGATGCGGGTCAGGCCCATGTCGATGCCGACCGGGTGCGCGCGTTCGAGATGCGAAAGCCACGCGTCGAGAGTGGGAAAAGTGCTCATCGGATCAAATCTGGATCGGTACCGCCACTACGCCAAAAAACGAAGCGCGCCGCCTGACGCTGGAGCCAGGCGACGCGCGGAGTCACAACCTTGCGCCGGTCAGGCCAGCGCGTCGGCCGGCTGTCGCTGCAGCAGCGCGAGCAACTGCGCGATCTCGTCGCGCATCTTGCGACGATCGACGATCATGTCGATCGCGCCGGTCTTCAGCAGGAATTCGGCGCGCTGGAAACCTTCCGGCAGTTTCTCGCGGACCGTCTGCTCGATCACGCGCGGGCCGGCGAAGCCGATCAGCGCCTTCGGCTCGGCGATCACGACGTCGCCGAGGAATGCGAAGCTCGCCGACACGCCACCCATCGTCGGGTCGGTCAGCACCGAGATGAACGGCAGCTTCGCCTCGGCGAGCTTGGTCAGCATCGCGGTGGTCTTGGCCATCTGCATCAGCGACAGCAGGCTTTCCTGCATCCGCGCGCCGCCCGATGCGGTGAAGCAGATGAACGGCACGTGCTGCTCCAGCGCGTTCTGCGCGCCGCGCGCGAAGCGTTCGCCGACGACCGAGCCCATCGAGCCGCCCATGAACGAGAACTCGAAACAGGCCGCGACGACGGGCAGCGTGTGGATCGCCCCGCCCATCACGACCATCGCGTCGGTCTCGCCGGTTTCGTCCATCGCTTCCTTCAGACGATCGGGGTACTTGCGGCTGTCCTTGAACTTCAGCGTGTCGACCGGCACGATTTCCTGGCCGATTTCGTAGCGGCCTTCCGGATCGAGCAGCCCGTCGAGGCGCTCGCGTGCACCGATGCGCATGTGGTGATCGCACTTCGGGCACACGTGCAGGTTCGCGTCCACGTCGTTGCGATAGAGAACGGCCTCGCAGGACGGGCACTTGACCCACAGGCCTTCCGGAATGCCCTTGCGGCTTTTCGGGTCGGTCTGCTTGATCTTCGGCGGCAACAGTTTGTCGAGCCAGCTCATCGTATGGTTTCCTGTTCCGTGGCGGGGCGGGCCGACCGGCCCGTTCCCGCTTCCTGTTGTGTTTATCGCGCCGTCTTGCCCGCGCCGTCCAGCGCGGCACGCAGCTCGGCAATGAAAGTCTTCAGCGCGGCGGCGGCGCCTTCCGGCGCGGCGCTCTCGAGCAGCTGCACCAGGCGGCTGCCGATCACGACGGCATCCGACACTTCGGCCACCGCGCGCGCCGTTTCGGCGTCGCGGATACCGAAGCCGACGCCCACCGGAACCGGCACGCGCGACTTGATGGCCGGGATTTTACCTGCAATGCTCGAAACATCCAGATTTCCCGCGCCGGTCACGCCCTTGAGCGACACGTAATACACGTAGCCGCTCGCGATCTTGCCGACGTCGGCAATGCGCTCGTCGGTCGACGTGGGCGCCAGCAGGAAGATCGGATCGATCTGCGCGGCGCGCATTTTCTCGGCGAAAACACCGGCCTCTTCCGGCGGATAGTCGACCACCAGCACGCCGTCGACGCCGGCCGCGTGCGCTTCGGCCGCGAACGCGTCGACACCCATCCGTTCGATCGGGTTCGCATAGCCCATCAGCACGACGGGGGTTTTGGGGTCGGTTTCGCGGAAACGCTTCACGTCGGCGAGCACGCTCTTCAACGTGACGCCGCGCGCGAGCGCGCGTTCCGACGAGCGCTGAATCACCGGGCCGTCGGCCATCGGGTCCGAGAACGGCACGCCGAGCTCGATCACGTCCGCGCCGCCTGCGGCGAGCGCGTGCATGAATTCGACGGTTTTCGCGGGATCGGGATCGCCGGCCGTGATGAACGGGATCAGGCCCTTACGGCCTTGTTCGGCGAGCGCGGCGAAGGTCTGCTGAATACGGGACATGGCAATTTTCCTGTGTCGATCCGGAGCTGGCGCTTCAGCGCTTGCTCCGGTCTCATACGATGTATGCGTTGCATTCGGCGACGCGGCGGCGCGACTCACGCGCACGCCGGCGCGGCGAGCGCGCTCACGCGCTCGTGCGCGATCGCACAATAGCTTTCGTTGATCTCGTAGCCGACGAAGTCGCGCCCCTGCCGTGCGCAGGCCACCGCGGTCGTGCCGCTGCCCATGAACGGATCGAGCACGCGGCCGCCCGGCGGGCAGCTTGCGAGCACCATCCGCTCGATGATTTCCAGCGGCTTCTGGGTCGGATGATCGACGCGCTCCGCGTGCTGCCGGTGCAGGCGCGAGACCGACCAGACGTCCTTCGGGTTGTAGCCCATCTCCAGCCACTTGCTGCCTTCGAACAGCTTGCGCGAGCGGGCCTTCTTCGTGTCGGCGTCGTACGGGATGCGGACCGGATCGAGATCGAAGTAATACGCTTTGGAAACCGCGAAAAAGCCGATGTTGTCGTGCACCGACGTGAAACGGCGCGTCGTGCCGCCCATGCTCGGCACGCGCCGGTCCCAGATGATCTCGTTGACCATCGTGAGTTTCGTCTTCAGGAAACTGAAGATTTCCGGCGCGTACTGCCACGTGCAGAAGATGTACATCGACCCGCTCGGCTTCAGCTTCGGAATCGCGAGGTCAAGCCACTCGCGCGTCCACGCGAGGAAGTCGTCGCCCGAACGCTTGTCCGAATCGTTGCCGTAGTCCTTGCCGAGCCCGTACGGCGGATCGGCGACGATCAGGTCGATCGACGCATCCGGCAGGTGCGCGGCGTGGGTCAGGAAATCGCGGTTGTGCAGCTCGATACCGGACGGCAGCGCGCGCGGCACGGCAGCGGCGGGCTGAACCGCCTCCGCCTCGCTCGCGGCGCCGCCGCCCGGCTCTTCGATCAGGTCACGCATCGGTCGGGGTCAGAGCTCGATGCCCGATCGCTCGGCGACCGTGTGCATGTCCTTGTCGCCGCGGCCCGACAGGTTGACGAGCAGGATCTTGTCCTTCGGCAACGTCGGCGCGAGCTTCACGCCATACGCGATCGCGTGGCTCGACTCGAGCGCGGGAATGATCCCCTCGATCCGGCAGCAGTCGTGGAACGCCTTCAACGCCTCGTCGTCGCTGATCGGCACGTACTGCGCGCGGCCGCTGTCCTTCAGCCATGCGTGCTCGGGGCCGACGCCCGGATAGTCGAGGCCCGCCGACACCGAATGCGTCTCGATGATCTGGCCGTTGTCGTCCTGCAGCAGGTACGTGCGGTTGCCGTGCAGCACGCCCGGGCTGCCGGCGATCAGCGATGCCGCGTGATGGCCCGTATCGAGGCCGTCGCCGGCCGCTTCGACGCCGATCAGCTGCACCGAGGTATCGTCGATGTACGGATAGAAGATGCCCATCGCGTTCGACCCGCCGCCCACGCACGCAATCACCGCGTCCGGCTGCCGGCCAGCGAGCTCGGGCATCTGCACCTTGCACTCGTCGCCGATCACGCGCTGGAAGTCGCGCACCATCATCGGATACGGGTGCGGGCCCGCGACCGTGCCGATGATGTAGAACGTGCTTTCGATGTTCGTGACCCAGTCGCGCATCGCTTCGTTCAGCGCGTCCTTCAGCGTGCGCGAACCCGATTCGACCGGCACGACGGTCGCGCCGAGCAGCTTCATCCGGTAGACGTTGGCGGCCTGCCGGCGCACGTCCTCCGAGCCCATGTAGACGACGCATTCCATCCCGAAGCGCGCGCAGATCGTCGCGGTCGCGACGCCGTGCTGGCCGGCGCCGGTTTCCGCGATCACGCGCTTCTTGCCCATGCGCTTCGCGAGCAGCGCCTGGCCGATCACGTTGTTGATCTTGTGCGCGCCCGTGTGGTTCAGGTCTTCGCGCTTCAGGTAGATCTGCGCGCCGCCGAGCATCTCGCTCCAGCGCTGCGCGTGATAGATCGGCGACGGGCGGCCGACGAAATACTTCAGCTCGCGCTCGAATTCGGCGACGAAGTCGGGATCGTTCTGGAACTTTTCATACGCCGCGCGCAGTTCGTCCAGCGCGTGAATCAGCGTCTCGGCGACGAACACGCCGCCATACGGGCCGAAATGGCCGCGATCATCAGGAAGGTTGTACATGGTGTCTCTCTCGATCGGTCGGTGCGCCCGCTTTGGGGGTCGCACCGGCTTGCATCACCCGGCGTCCGCTGCGCGCACCGCGCGTACGAACGCCGCCATCCGGGCGTGATCCTTCACGCCCTTCGCGCCCTCCACTTCGATGCCACTCGAGACATCGACAGCAAACGGACGCAGCTGGCGGATCGCATCACCGACGTTTTGCGCGTTCAAGCCACCACTCAAAACGGCCCGACGCGCGAGCTCTGCGGGAATAAGAGACCAATCGAAGACCTTGCCGCTACCGCCGTAATCCGGCACCAGGGTGTCGAACAGGAGGCCGCGCGCTTTCGAATAATGAAGAGCCGATTCTACCAAATCGGCACGCTGCGTCGAGGGGCCGACGCGTACCGCGCGCAACCACGGCAGGCGTGCCGCGCGGCCAAGTGCGTCGCACTGCTCCGGCGTCTCGTCGCCGTGGAACTGCAGCACCGTGAGCGGCACGTCGCGCACGACGGCTTCGATCTCGGCTTCGGTCGCATTCACGAACAGCCCGACCACCGAGACGAACGGCGGCGCGAGGCTCGCCAGCTCGGCCGCCTGCGCGATCGACACCGCGCGCGGGCTCTTCGGGTAGAACACGAGGCCGATCGCATCGGCGCCGAGCGCCGCCGCGTGCAGCACGTCCTCGGGGCGCGACAGCCCGCACAGCTTGATGCGCGTGCGCGGCGCCAGGCCAGCCGCGGCGGAAGTCGAAGAAGACACGGCGTGCTCCGTCATGTTTGTGGGTCCAGATCCGCCCAGACGCTGCTCCACGGCACGCTGCCGAGCTGCGCGGGCGGGACGGCGAATTCCGCCGGGTAGCCGACGTGGGCGAGGTACAGCCCGTCGGCCATGAACGTGGGCGCCGCGAGATTGCGGTCGCGCCCGGCCAGCACGTCGGCGAGCCAGTCGGCCGGATAGCGGCCGCGCCCCACCGCGACGAGGCAGCCCATCAGGTTGCGCACCATGTGGTGCAGGAACGCGTTGGCGCGGAAGCGGAAATGGATGAAATGCCCCGCGCGCCGCACGTCGATCTGATACAGGTGTTTGACCGGCGTCTTCGACTGGCATTCCGACGACCGGAACGACGAAAAGTCGTGCTCGCCGATCAGGTACGCGGCGGCGGCGCGCATCGCGTCGTCGTCGAGCGGCGTGTGGATCCAGCCCGCGCGCCCGGCCAGCATCGGCGAACGCACCGGATGCACGTACAGCGCGTAGTAATAGGTGCGCTCGAACGCCGAAAAGCGCGCATGGAACGTGTCCGGCATCGGCTTCGCCCACTGCACCGACACGGTCGGCGGGAGGAACGCGTTGGTGCCGCGCACCCACGAGAACACCTCGCGCTCGAGCTCCGTGTCGAAATGCACGACCTGCCCGAGCCCGTGCACGCCGGTGTCGGTCCGCCCCGCCACCGTCGTGTGCAGCGGCACCCGCGCGAACTCGGCCAGCGCATGTTCGAGCCGGTCCTGCACGGTCTTGCCGTGCGGCTGCGCCTGCCAGCCGCAGAACGCCGCGCCGTCGTACTGGATGCCCAGCGCGATCCGCATCACGCCTCGTCCGCCAGTTTCGCGAGCAGCGCGCGCGCATCGTCGCGCGTCGCGGCGTCGTTCGCGTCGACCACTTCCTGCAGCAGCGTGCGCGCGCCGGACAGGTCGCCCAGTTCGACGTACTCCGCCGCGAGATCGAGCTTGTTGCGGGCGATGCGCGCGAGCTCGTCCGCGGTGAGCGCAGGCAGCGCGGCGCCCGGCGTGGACGGCAGGTCGAGATCGAAATCGAGCTTCAGCGCGCCGAACTGCGCGCCGCCGAGCGCCGGCAGCGACGACGTCGCGGGCGGCTGGCCCGCGTGGCCGGCAGGCGTCGCGGCGTCCGGGTCCCAGTCGAACTCGTCGTCCTGGTCGGCCGGATGTTCCGGCGTCGTCTCACCCGAGCCAATCGGCGGGTGCTGGGCGGATTGACCGTTAGTTGCGATTTTATCGGCGTCGGGCTGCGCTGCCCGCGCCGCGCGTTCCTCCGGCGTCAACGACGGCTCGTCTGTCGCCCGCGGCGGCAACGGCATGTCGAGACTGTTGAGCGCGCTGATCGCGTTCTGCATCAGCGTCGCGTGCTGCGCTTCGGTGCTCGAAGGCGCGATGGACGCCGCGGGCGGCTCGGCCGGCTGATCGGCGGCGGTGTTTTTTTCCGCTGGCGCCGCGTCGTGCGGCGCCTCGGCCGAAACCGGAGTCGCGTCGTTCGCGGGCGACTCCGCCGCATGAGCAGACGGCAATTCGGGCGACTCGTCGCGCGGCGGCGCCGTCACTTCGGGTGCGGGCGAGGTGTCCGCTGCGGGCGGCTCGATGGTCTCCGCCGCCGCCGCAGTCGCCGCAGCGAGGTTCATGTCGGACGCCGCATCGCGCGCAACCGGCATCTCGGGCGTGATCGGCAGTTCGCGCTCGACGGACGGCGCGGCTTCCGCTTCCGCGGCACCGCCTGCCGCGGCCGTAGCCGTACCCGCATCGTCCGCGCGGCGCCCCTTGCGGCGCTTGCGCCACGCGAAGCCGGCCGCGAGCACGATCACGGCAGCGCCGGCCACGGCGGCCGGACGCCAATCCATCTGTTCGGGACGACGTGCAGGTGTCGCGACGGGCGCGACCGGCTGCACGGACGCCGATGCCGGTTGCGGCGCGCTGGCTGCCACGCCCGACGCGGCTTCGCTTGCCGTCGATGCGGCGGCCGACGCACCCGCGTCGTTCGCGGCCGGACGCGGCGCGGCGGGCACCGGAGCCGGCGCCGGCGCGACGCCGGTCGTCGTGGCCGGCTTGCCGATGCCGTGCTTCTGCAACTCCATCAGCACGCGATTCTTCAGCGCCAGCAATTGCTGCAGGCTCGACGGCCGCGGCTGCGACGCACTCACGGCGGGCGCTGCGCCGGCCGGTTCGTGCACGCCGGAAACCGGGCCGCCCGGCACCGCCTGCCCCGCGGCGTCGCTCGTGGCCGACGGCGCCGACTGGATCGCGCCGCTCCATACGTGCGGGCCGCTTGCCCCGGCCGTAGGCGCCGCCGGCTGCATGCCGTCGACAGCCGACGCGCCATGTACGGCCGACGCCCCGTTCGAAGAGGCACCGCTCGAAGCCGATGCCCCCGCCGCCGCAGCAGCACTCGCGCCGCTCACCGGCGTTGCATGCTGGGCAGGCGCCACCGGCGCGGACTGCGCGGCCGAGCCGGCATGCGGCGCCGATGCGCCATGCTGCGCGATCGCCGCCGCGCCCGATGCGGCGGCGGGCGCGGAAGCGGCCGTCGTCCCGGAGGCAGCGGATGCGCCGGCCGGCGCGAGCGCCGCGCCGGTGGCGTCGAGCGCGGGCACCGTCAGCGTCGCGCCGACTTTCAGGCGGCTCGCGTCGCGCTTCATGAACGCCTGCGGATTGGCGTCGAACAGCGCACGGCCAGCGCGCGCGAGCACGCCCGGATCGTGCGATTGCGTGGCCGCTTTCGCGATGTCGTTCAGCGACTGGCCCGGCTGGACCGTCACGGTAAGCGGAGCAGCGGCGCCGGCAGCGGACGCCGGCAGTTCGCCGGCGCCGACTGCCCATGCCGATGCGGCTGCGCCGAGTGCCAGGATCGCCAGCGCGCCACGCACGGCGCGCGACAGACGGGACTGACGCGGAAACAAGGAAATTCGGGACATCGTTGGCTCTATCGCCGCGCGCAGGCGCGGCTCGGATTCACGGTTGGAAGCGTCAATAAAGTGGCTGCAGAAATGCAAAAGCGTCGCGCGGAACGCGACGCTTTCGGCGGGTCTGTGCGTCGTAACCGCGTAGTTTACTTCACACGATCGGGTTCCGGCCGAATTCGTCGCCGGCAGGTGCAACCGGGCGCGGGGTAGGCGCTCGTGTCGCGCGGCCGCGCCTGTCGTAGTCGATGCATCCGATCGATCAGGACGAACCTGCGTGCCGCGGGCGAAAGCCGTCTCGCAGCAGCGTCGCGCCCCTGTCGGAGGAAGCGGCTTTCCGGCGCCGACCCGGCGTCCGCCGCAGGATCACGACGACAGAATCGCAGGGATTTTCTCAACAATCCACCCTGCCCGCCGTTAATGAACTAGCCGCCGAAAATCAAAACAAATCCTGATCGGCGCTTAATCCCGCTCCCGACAAATTTCAATTCGTCGATAAGAAGGCAATTCCCCTCTCTTATCGGAGAAATGAAAATTTACACGACCAAAGCCCCACCCCATAAGGCTTTCACCGCCTTACACCCACGCCATTGCTCATACGAAAGCGATCGTTTCTGCATCAATTCAATTACATTACACAAAATTACACAGACCAAATAATCGCCGTCGATACGATCGTCCTCAAACAGGAATCGGCATCTTTCGACTTCGCGCCTGCACATGCCGGAAAGGCGGGCGCGCGCGGCCGGGCTGATGCCGTGAAGTACCGGAGGGTCATCGCGCAGTCGCACGACTGCATTCACTCACCAGCTCGTTACGGGGACCGAACATGGGCTATCAGCAGGGCTTGAGCGGGTTGGCCGGTGCGTCGAGCAATCTCGACGTCATCGGCAACAACATCGCGAACGCAAACACGGTCGGCTTCAAGCAGGGACGCGCGAACTTCGCCGACATGTACGCGAATTCGGTCGCGACGTCGGTCAACACGCAGATCGGCATCGGCACGCGGCTCGCGTCGGTGCAGCAGAATTTCGGCCAGGGGACGATCAATTCGACGAAGTCGTCGCTCGACGTCGCGATCAACGGCAACGGCTTCTTCCAGATGTCCAGCAACGGCGTGACCACGTACTCGCGCGACGGCACGTTCCATCGCGACAAGAACGGCGCGATCGTCGACGCGCAAGGCCGCAACCTGATGGGCTATGCGGCGGGCGCCGGCGGCGTGATCAACACCGCGCAGACCGTGCCGCTCCAGGCGCCGACCAACAACATCGCGCCGCGCGCGACGAGCAAGATCACCGGCCAGTTCAACCTGAACGCGCAGGACAAGGTGCCGGCCAAGACGCCGTTCAACGCGACCGACAACACGACGTACAACTACAACTCGTCGATCCAGGTCTACGACACGCTCGGCGGCTCGCAGCAGGTCACGATGTACTTCGCGAAGAGCGCGGCCGGCACGTGGCAGGCCTACGCGGGCGTGCAGGGCCAGACGCCGACGAATCTCGGCACCGTCACGTTCGATGCGTCGGGCCGGATCAGCTCGACGACGTCGGCCGCGACCGGCCAGCCGACGCCGAGCCTCGGCCAGTTCGCGTTCTCGATCCCGAACACGACGGGCGGCGCCAATCCGCAGAACCTGACGCTCGACCTGGGCGGCACGACGCAGTACGGCGGCAAGGACGGCGTGACCAATCTCGCGCAGGACGGCTTCGCGAGCGGCACGCTGACGACGTTCTCGATCGGCACCGACGGCAAGCTGACCGGCAACTACTCGAACGGCCAGAGCGCGGTGCTCGGCCTGATCGCGCTCGCGAACTTCAACAACCCGAACGGGCTCGTGAACATCGGCGGCAACCAGTATGCGGAAACGGCCGCGTCCGGCGTGCCGCAGATCGCCGCGCCGGGCAGCACGAACCACGGCACGCTGCAGGGGAGCGCGCTGGAAAATTCGAACGTGAACCTGACGACCGAGCTCGTGAACCTGATCACCGCACAGCGCAATTACCAGGCGAACGCGCAGACGATCAAGACCCAGCAGGCGGTCGACCAGACGCTGCTGAACCTGCGTTGACCCGCGCATGAAAAACGCGCCGCGCCGGCCCCGGATCTCGAGGCCGACGCGGCGCGTCGTGTCGTGCAGCCCGGCCCGCTGGCCGGACAGCCGTGCTTACTTGTCGAGCAGGATGCGCAGCATGCGGCGCAGCGGCTCGGCCGCGCCCCACAGCAGCTGATCGCCGACCGTGAACGCCGACAGGTATTCGCCGCCCATCGCGAGCTTGCGCAGGCGGCCGACCGGCACCGTCAGCGTGCCGGTGATCTTCGCCGGCGACAGGTCGCGCATCGACGCTTCACGCTCGTTCGGCACGACCTTCACCCAGTCGTTCGCGGACGCGAGGATGCCGTTGATTTCGTCGAGCGGCACGTCCTTCTTCAGCTTGATCGTCAGCGCCTGCGAATGGCAGCGCATCGCACCGATCCGAACGCACAGCCCGTCGACCGGGATCGCACCCGGCTCGCCCATCGCCGGCTTGCCGAGGATCTTGTTGGTTTCCGCGCCGCCCTTCCACTCTTCCTTCGACATCCCGTTGCCGAGATCCTTGTCGATCCACGGGATCAGCGAACCGGCGAGCGGCACGCCGAACTGGCTCGTCGGCATCGCGTCGCTGTTCATCGTCGCGAGCACGCGGCGGTCGATGTCGAGGATCGCGGAAGCCGGATCGGCGAGCTGCTCCTGCACCGAACCATGCAGCGCGCCCATCTGCGACAGCAGCTCGCGCATGTTCTGCGCGCCCGCGCCGGATGCGGCCTGGTAGGTCATCGCCGTCATCCAGTCGACGAGGTTCTCGCGGAACAGGCCGCCGAGCGCCATCAGCATCAGGCTGACCGTGCAGTTGCCGCCGATGAAGTTCTTCGTGCCCTTGACGAGCGCGTCCTTGATCACGTCGAGGTTGACCGGATCGAGGATGATGACCGCGTCGTCCTTCATCCGCAGCGACGACGCCGCGTCGATCCAGTAGCCGTTCCAGCCGGCCGCGCGCAGCTTCGGAAACACGTCGTTCGTGTAGTCGCCGCCCTGGCACGTGATGATCACGTCGCACTTCTTCAGCTCGTCGACGTTGGTCGCGTCCTTGAGCGTAGTCTCGTTTTTCGCGAACGACGGCGCCTTGCCGCCCGTGTTGCTGGTGCTGAAGAACACCGGTTCGATCAGGTCGAAATCGCCCTCTTCCTGCATGCGCTGCATCAGGACGCTGCCGACCATGCCGCGCCAACCTACGAGACCTACGTTCATGACTAACCCTTTGCTTGAATGGAGCTTCCCCGCCATTTCCGTCCCCGCGTGACCGCGCGGGGAAACAGGCGGGCACGACGGCGATCAGCGTTTAATGATCGTTTTCGTGGTAATGGTTTTCGTGATGACGATGGCGCGCGCACCCGCACGGGCAGTGTTGCCGTGGAGTTTCAGGACCGGGGAGATCAGGGAAATCAGCGCCATCGTTCGAGTCTACACAAAGCCGCTGGCCCGCACAACGGCCAACGGTGCGCGAACCGGCCGATTTTTACGGCCCGTTCGCGCCCTTTTCATCTTGGTTACCGGACTTCGATCCGTCCGCTTACAGCGCCGCGACCACCGCGTCGCCCATCGCCGCCGTGCCGACCTGCTTGCAGCCCGGCGTCGCGATGTCGCCCGTGCGATAACCCTGTTCGAGCACCCTTTTCACCGCACGCTCGATGCGATCGGCCTGCTCGGCGCGATTCAGCGAGTAGCGCAGCAGCATCGCGGCCGACAGGATCGTCGCGAGCGGGTTCGCGATGCCCTTGCCGGCGATGTCCGGCGCCGAACCGTGCGACGGTTCGTACAGGCCCTTGTTGTTCTTGTCGAGCGACGCCGACGGCAGCATGCCGATCGAACCCGTCAGCATCGACGCTTCATCCGACAGGATGTCGCCGAACATGTTGCCCGTGACGATCACGTCGAACTGCTTCGGCGCCTTCGCGAGCTGCATCGCCGCGTTGTCGACGTACATGTGCGACAGCTCGACATCCGCGTATTCCTTCGACACGTCGATCATGATGTCGCGCCAGAACTGCGACGTCTCCAGCACGTTCGACTTGTCGACCGACAGCAGCTTCTTCGCGCGCTTTTGCGCGGCCTGGAACGCGACGTGCGCGATGCGGCGCACTTCCGGCTCCGAATAGCGCATCGTGTCGAAGCCTTCGCGCGCGCCGGCGAACGGGCCGTCCGGCGCCGCGCGCACGCCGCGCGGCTGGCCGAAGTAGATGTCGCCGTTCAGTTCGCGCACGATCAGGATGTCGAGGCCCGCGACGAGCTCCGGCTTCAACGGCGACGCATCGACGAGCTGCGGATAGCAGATCGCCGGGCGGAAGTTCGCGAACAGCTCGAGGTGCTTGCGCAGCCCGAGGATCGCCTGCTCGGGGCGCAGCGCGCGCTCCAGCGAGTCGTACTTCCAGTCGCCGACCGCACCGAACAGGATCGCGTCGGCCTGCTTCGCGAGCGCCAGCGTCGCGTCGGGCAGCGGATGGCCGCTCGCCTCGTAGCCCGCGCCGCCGACCGGCGCCTGTTCGAGTTCGAACGTCTCGTCGAGTGCGTTCAGCACCTTCACGGCTTCATTGACGATTTCCGGACCGATGCCGTCGCCGGGCAGCACTGCAATCTTCATGCGAAATTCCTGACTGGGTAGGTTGTTGGGGAGACAGGCCGGCGAGCGCGCGCACGGCGCACTCGCCACGCGCGATCAGCCGACCAGCTTCGTGTTGAGCCACGGCTGCTTCACGAGCCGCTCCGCTTCGAACTGGCGGATCTTGTCCGCGTGGCGCAGCGTGAGGCCGATGTCGTCGAAGCCGTTCAGCAGGCAGTACTTGCGGAACGCGGTGATCTCGAACGGATACTCGCGGCCGTCGCCCGCGCGCACGACCTGCGCGTCGAGGTCGATCGTCAGCTGGTAGCCGTTGAACGCATACGTGTCGTTGAACAGGTGATCGACCTGCTGCTCGGTCAGCACGATCGGCAGCAGGCCGTTCTTGAAGCAGTTGTTGAAGAAGATGTCCGCGAAGCTCGGCGCGATGATCGCGCGGAAGCCGTACTGCTGCAGCGCCCACGGCGCGTGCTCGCGCGAGCTGCCGCAGCCGAAATTCTTGCGGGCGAGCAGCACCGATGCGCCCTGGTAGCGCGGCTGGTTCAGCACGAAGTCCGGGTTCAGCGGACGCTTCGAGTTGTCCTGCCCCGGCTCGCCGTGATCGAGGTAGCGCCATTCGTCGAACGCGTTCGGACCGAAGCCCGTGCGCTTGATCGACTTCAGGAACTGCTTCGGGATGATCGCGTCCGTGTCGACGTTCTCGCGATCGAGCGGCGCCACGACGCCGGTATGTACAGTGAATTTTTCCATGATCCGTCTATCCGGTTGAAGGGCCGGCACGCGGCCGGCGCCCATCGACAAATTCTCGGTGGCGGTGTCAGTCCGCGGCGCGCTTCAGCGCGTTGCCGGCGGCGTTGACGTCCTCGCCGAAGCCTCGGACGGTATTGCAGCCCGCGAGGCCGAAGCCCAGCCCCGCCAGCGCCAGCGCGGCAACCAGCCGCGCGATGACCTTCGATGCCGTCACGCGTTACCCCAGCTGGCGAATGTCGACGAAGTGGCCTTCGATGGCGGCGGCCGCCGCCATCGCGGGGCTCACGAGGTGCGTGCGACCGCCCGCGCCCTGCCGGCCTTCGAAGTTGCGGTTCGACGTCGACGCGCAGCGCTCGCCCGGATCGAGCCGGTCGGCGTTCATCGCGAGGCACATCGAGCAGCCCGGCTCGCGCCATTCGAAGCCCGCGTCGGTGAACACCTTGTCGAGCCCTTCGCGCTCGGCCTGCGCCTTCACGAGGCCCGAGCCCGGCACGACCATCGCGAGCCGCACGTTCGACGCGATGCGACGGTTCAGTTTCTTCACGACATACGCGGCCGCGCGGATATCCTCGATCCGTGCATTCGTGCACGAGCCGATAAAGATCTTGTCGACCTTGATCGATTCGATCGGCGTGTTCGGCTCGAGCGCCATGTACGCCAGCGCGCGCTCCATCGCGTCGCGCTTGACCGGATCCTTCTCGCGCTCGGGATCGGGCACGCGACCGTCGATCGACGTGACCATTTCCGGCGACGTGCCCCACGTGACCTGCGGGACGATCTCCGCCGCGTTCAGCTCGACCACGCGGTCGAAGTGCGCGCCGTCGTCCGACTTGAACTGGCGCCAGTATTCGACGGCCTGATCCCATTCCGCGCCGGTCGGCACGAACGGACGGCCCTTCAGGTAGTCGATCGTCGTGTCGTCCACCGCGACCATGCCCGCGCGCGCGCCGGCTTCGATCGCCATGTTGCAGACGGTCATGCGGCCTTCCATCGTCAGCGCGCGAATGGTCGAGCCGCCGAATTCGATCGCGTAGCCGGTGCCGCCCGCGGTGCCGATCTTGCCGATGATCGCGAGCACGATGTCCTTCGCGGTGCAGCCGCGCGGCAGTGCGCCGTCGACCTTCACGAGCATGTTCTTGCTCTTCTTCTGCAGCAAGGTCTGCGTCGCGAGCACGTGCTCGACTTCCGACGTGCCGATGCCGTGCGCGAGCGCGCCGAACGCGCCGTGCGTCGACGTATGCGAATCGCCGCACACGATCGTCATGCCCGGCAGCGTCGCGCCCTGTTCCGGCCCGATGATGTGGACGATGCCCTGGCGCACGTCGTTCATCTTGAACTGGGTGATGCCGAATGCGTCGCAGTTCGCGTCGAGCGTGTCGACCTGCAGCTTCGAGACGGGATCGGCGATGCCGTGGCTGCGGTCCGTGGTCGGCACGTTGTGGTCCGACACGGCCAGGTTCGCGCTGATGCGCCACACCGGACGCTGCGCCATCTTCAGCCCTTCGAATGCCTGCGGGCTCGTGACTTCATGCAGCAGCTGACGGTCGATATAGAGCAGGGTCGTGCCGTCTTCCTCGGTGTGGACCACGTGGGTGTTCCACAGTTTGTCGTAGAGAGTCTGTGCCATGGGTATGCGGGGTCGTTGTGACTACAAGCCTTGCGGATGCGGTCGATTATGCCACGCAGAACGCGTCGCGGCGCAGGCCGGACGCGAAAAAACCCATTAAAAACAGTGGTTTGGCTGGTAGTGCCAATACCTGTATCGGCATTACCCGCCAACATGTGGCACGCACGATCCGGCGCGCGGCGATCGCGCGCGGGGTGCGCTGCGCGTCTAGCCGCCCGGATATTCGCGATTGATCAGGTCGAGCCGCAGCATCGCGAGCTGCATGCCGGCATTGCTCATCAGGTAAAGATCGCGCCGCCGCATCGCCGGCTGCTGGGCCGATGCATCGTAGGCGCCAGGCAGCGCCAGTCCGGCCGGCACCGCCGCCTGCATCCCCGCCGCATTCGACACGCGCACGGCGATCGACGCCTGATCGCGATGCGTGACCACGCCGACCTTGCCGAGCGCCGCGGCCGAACCGGCCTGCCTGACGATCGCGGCGGCGACGCCGTCTGGCGTCGGTATCGGGCTGCCGGCGACCGCGGCGGGCGTCGCGATCGACGTCACGCCGGCCGTCAGTCCGTACTTCGACGCGAGCACACTCGCGACTTCCTGCTGCGCGAAAACCGGCACCACGGCTTTCTGCCGAAGCTGGAACACGGCGTCGGCGATGGCCTCGTTCACGGGGCCCGGCAGCGGCGCGGCGGCCGATGACCCGGCGCGGCTGCCGAAGCCGAACGCGACGATCGTGTTGACGCCGGCTGCGTCGACGGTCGGCGGCGTCCACGCGAAAAACGTGTCGAGCAGGTAACCGGTTTCGTCGGCGGCAGTCGCGCGATCGTTCAGTTCGTTCGTCAGCTTGCCGAGCATCTGGCGCTGCAGTTCCGCATCGGAAACGGGGGCGTCGCTTGCGAACGCGGGCGCGGCGGCGGCGCACGAGGCGGCGAGCAATGAAGTGGAGGCGAGAAAATGGCGGCGGTTCGTCATGGTCACGGAATTCGAATGGGAAACGACGGAAGGCATCAGCCTTTCGGGAACGCCTGCATCGTCGCGGTCATCGCGTGCGTCAGCATCTGCGCATACATGTCGTGCACGAGATAGAGGCTGCGGTTGCGCGTCCACGGCTGGCCCGACTGCGGGTCGTACGTGGTCGGCAGCGGCACCTCGGCGACCGCGGCCGCCTGCATGCCCGCCTGCCGCGAGGTCTGGATGCAGCGCTTCGCATGATCGCGATGGCCAACCACCGCGACGGTGCCCATCGCGGCCGCGCCGCCCGCACGCGATACGGCCACGGCCGCGACGCCCGCGGTGCTCAGGTAGACGATCGAGCCGTCGCTCGCGATCACCGGTTCGATCGACGACAGCACGTCGGCGCCCAGCCCGTATTTCGATACGAGAAAGCGCGCGATTTCCCACTGCGCGTAGACCTTGACCGGTTTCAGCTGGCGGATGCGGTACACGGCGTCCGCGAGCGCTTCGTTGACGGGCCCCGGATCGGGCAGCGCGGACTGGTTGCCGCCGGTGCTCGACGTATTGCCGCTCGCCGCGTTCGGACGATTGCCGAAGCTGTACGCGACGATCGCGCCGATTTGCGCGGCCGGTACCGTCGGCAGCGCCCACGTGAAGCCGACATCGGTCATCGCCGGCACGATCGCGTCGACCGTCGCCGCATCGTCGAGCTGGGCGTTCAGTTTCGCGGACATCTGCGCGGCGAGCGCGGCGTCGCCGATCGGCGCCGACGTGACGTCGTCGCCGCCGCATGCGCCGAGGAATGACGCCGCCGCGACGGCCGGCGCGGCGGACAGGAATGTTCTGCGGGACGAGGCCAGGGGATGCTGACTCATGAGTGCGAGACGAAAGGAGGCGAATGACGAGCGCGCCTGACGACAGGCAGGACCGCCGGATTTCGCGGAATCAAGGGGAAAGGCGACGGCAGCCACGCATGAAACGGCATCGCGACGCATCACCGATCGGCGAAGCGCGATCGTAGGCGGCGTTGGTTAAATTGGAGTGAAAATGCCGATCGAATCCGCTCGGCTACCGCTCCGTTTCGCCGATGGTCGAAGCCGTTTCATCCGTGGCGAGCGCATCGCCCCTTGTTTCGCCGGTGGCCGGCGCGGGGTTTCGACGTATCGACGCGCGCGCTACGATGACGCAACGCACGTTCCCGTGATCCGGACCCGGGGCCCTCATGAAGCTCGGCCTGAAAGAATCGCTTGCGCGCCTCGACGACGCAGGCACGCTGTTCACGACGCTGTTTCACCACGGTACGCTCGACGTCGAGCTGTACCGGCCGCGCATCGAGGATCGGCAGACGCCGCACGTGCGCGACGAGGTCTACGTGATCGCCGCCGGCACGTCGCGCTTCGTCGTCGACGGGCGTGAATGCGACGTCGCGGCCGGCGACGCGCTGTTCGTCCCCGCGCACGCCGAGCATCGCTTCGTCGGCTTCTCCGACGATTTCTCGACATGGGTGTTCTTCTACGGCCCCGAAGGCGGCGAACGCGGCGCGTGACGCGCGACGCCCGCGGCACTTTCCCCGCGATCTCCTAGACTGTCTATTCGCAGCGGGAGCCGCATGGCCGCCCCGCCTTCATGCAGCCGGCAGCATTCGGTTCAACGAACAGGAGAACAGCATGCGATATGAACTCTATTACTGGCCCGAGATCCAGGGCCGCGGCGAGTACGTACGGCTCGCGCTCGAGGCCGCCGAAGCCGACTACGTCGACGTCGCGCGCGAATCGGGGCGCGGAATGGGCGTGACGGCCATGATGCGCATGATGGACAGCACGCAGGCCGAATGCGTGCCGTTCGCACCGCCGTTCCTGAAGGCGGGCGACGTGGTCGTCGGGCAGACCGCGAACATCCTGCTGTTTCTCGGCGCGCGGCTCGGGCTCGCGCCCGACGACGAAGCCGGCCGGCTGTGGGTGCATCAGATCCAGCTGACCGCCGCCGATTTCATCACCGAGATCCACGACACGCACCATCCGATCGGCAGCGGCCTGTACTACGAGGACCAGAAAGCGGAAGCGGCCGAGCGCGCGGCCGATTTCCTCGAGAACCGGCTGCCAAAGTTCCTTGGCTACTTCGATCGCGTGCTCGAACAGAATCCGCACAAGAACGGTTATATCGCGGGCAACGCGCTCAGCTATGCGGACCTGACGATGTTCCAGTTGATCGAGGGGCTGCGCTATGCGTTCCCGAAGGCGATGAAGCGCGCGGAGCGCAAGGTCGCGGCGCTCGTCGCGCTGCACGATCGCGTCGCGGAGCATCCGCCCGTCGCGCGCTACCTGGCATCGGAGCGCCGCATCCCGTTCAACGACATGGGGATCTTCCGGCACTATCCGGAGCTGGACAAGTAACGGCGGCGGCACGCGTCGTTCACGCGGCGACCGCCGTCTCGTGCAGGTGGCGCCACACGATCAGGCCGTCCGCTTCGCGCCGGAACACAGGACGATCTCGCAAACGGCACGCTGGTCGACGCGCTGCCCGCGTACCGGTTTCCGCAGCAGAACGTCTACGCGCCGTACGTCGCGACGCGGCACGTGCCGCAGAAGGTACGCGCATGGGTGGATTTCATGAAGGCGCAGTTGAAGCAGGCACGCTGACCGAAACGCGCGTGGCGGCACGGCTCGCTCGACGGAGGCCATGCGATTCGCACCGGCTCCCGTCGCCTCGCCGTCGCCCGCCGGCGATCAGCGCGGCTGCCCGTGCTGCGAGGCCGCCGCGTCGACGGCCTCGACCGAGCGCGTGAGCCACGGCCCGATGTCCATCTCTTCGTAGCGCACGAGCCGGCTCTTGCGCGCGCGGCGATACGCCCACCAGATCGCGACGAACAGCGGAATCCACACATAGATCGACAGCACTTCCATCCAGTCGATGTGCGCCGCGAAGAATGCCTGGTAATCCTGGCCCAGCGAAATCACGATGCAGATCGCGATCGCGAACAACGGCCCGAACGGAAACCATTTCGCGCGATACGGCAGCTGGTCGAGCCGATAGCCCTGCTTCAGGAATCCCTTGCGGAACCGGTAATGGCAGACCGCGATGCCGAGCCACGCGATGAAGCCGGTGATGCCGACCGTATTCAGCAGCCACAGATAGATGCGCTGGTTGCTGGTCAGCGACGTGAGGAAGCACAACCCTCCGACGGCCATCGTCGCGTACAGCGCGTTGCGCGGCACGCCGCCCGGCGACAGCGTCGCGAACATGGCCGGCGCGCGCCCCTCCGATGCGAGGTTGTACAGCATCCGCGTCGCCGCGTAGGTGCCGGAATTGCCGGCCGACAGCACGGCCGTCAGGATCACCAGGTTCATCGCGCCGGCCGCGAGCGGGAACCCCGCATGGCTGAACACCAGCGTGAACGGGCTCACGCCGATGTCGGTCACGTCGCTCTTCAGCAGGTTCGGATCGGTGTACGGCACCAGCAGGCCGATCACGAAGATCGCGAGCACGTAGAACAGCATGATCCGCCAGAAAATCTGCTTCACCGCGCGCGGGATCGTCTTGCGCGGGTTTTCCGATTCGCCGGCCGTGATGCCGACCAGCTCGGTGCCGAGGAACGAGAAGCCCGCGATCAGCGCGACGCTCATCATCGCGTGCACGCCGCCGACGAACGGCGCGTCGCCGGTCGTGAAGTTGCGCCAGCCGACCGGATGCCCGGTCCCGAGCACGCCGGCCGCGATCAGCAGCCCGGCCGCGATGAATGCGATCACGGTGACGACCTTGATCAGCGAGAACCAGTATTCCGATTCGCCGAAGCCGCGCACCGACAGCGTATTGAGCAGGAAGATCAGCACGAGGAAGCTCGCGCCCCACCACACGCCGGGCACCGACGGAAACCAGTAGCGCATCACGATCTGCGCGGCGACCAGCTCGATCGCGATCGTCACCGCCCAGCTGTACCAGTAGGTCCAGCCGAGCGCGACGCCGAAACCTTCGTCGACGTACTTCTCGCCGTAGATCGCGAACGAGCCCGATACCGGCATCAACGCGGCCATCTCGCCGAGCCCGGTGACGACGAAATAGACCATGATTCCGATCGCGAGATACGCGGCGATCGCCCCGCCCGGCCCCGCCTGCGCGACCGACGCGCCCGACGCGACGAACAGCCCCGTGCCGATCGAACCGCCGATCGCGATCATCGCGATGTGGCGGCCCTGCAGACGACGCTTCAGCGTCGCCCCGGACGACGCGGCCGTCTCCGCTGCCGCTTGCATAGCATCCATAGTGTTCACCCTGATTGTGATCCGGTCAGCCAAATTTGATTTGGAATGCAAATCGATCGACCTGGTCATTCGCCTCGAAACCGGCCCTGCCGGGCCGGTCGCATCACACGACGCTGCGCTTGATCGCCTGCAGTTCGGCCGTCGTCACGATCTTCTCGATCCGGAATCGCGGGCTTTCCAGCCATACGTTCGCGATCCGCCGGTACTCGTCGAGATCCTCGCATGCGAGCCGCACGAGAAAATCGAACGTGCCGCTGACGAGCCAGCAATCGAGCACGGCCGGATTCGCGCGCATTTCCTCCTCGAACGGCGCCTGCGAACGCCCGTGGTCGGCCAGCACGATCTGCGCGATCACGACGATCGGCTTGGTCGCGCGCGGCGCCTTGATCACCGCGCGATACCCTTCAATCACGCCGAGCGCCTCGAGCCGCTCCACGCGCGCCTGGCACGGCCGCGGCGTGAGGTTCACGAGCTCCGACAGCTTCCGGTACGAGATTCGCCCGTCGGTACGCAGGATGTCGAGGATCCGGAGATCGATCTTGTCGAGCTGCATCTTCTTGTCGGTCATCCGCGTTCGCTCCGGTCGGGTCGTGGCTGGTGCGCGGAACGTGTGCCGTTCCGCGCGGGGGCCACATTATCCGGCCGAAGCGGCCGCGCGCCAATCGGCTAGAACCGCAGCGACAGGCAGGTCAGGCCGCCGTCCATCTTGCGGAACTCGCTCGTGTCGATCACGTGCAGCGGCATGCCGAGCGACGCGATCGCGTCATGCACGCGCGGATAGCCGGCCGGCGTGATCAGCGTACCGTTCACGCGCAGCGTGTTGCCCGCGTATTCGTCGGCGGCCGAGATCGCGATCCGGCGATAGTCGGCGAATGCCGGATGCGCGGCCAGCGCGTCGGTCACGAGCAGCGTGTCGTCGCCGAGCGCGTTGACGACCGATTTCAGGTGCAGGCCGGCGCCGACCGGCACCGCGACGACCGAATAGCCATGGCGCGACACCAGCGCGTCGAACGCGGCGATGCCTTCCGCGTCGGTGCGGCTCGTCAGGCCGATGAAGAAGCGCTTGCCGACCTGCATCACGTCGCCGCCGTCGAGACGGCCGGACTGCATCGGCAGCAGTTCGCGATGCGCGGCGAGCGCCGCTTCGATATGAACCGTCTCGCCGCGCCGGGCAGGCGCGCCGGGACGCGTGATCACCGCGAATTCCGGCGTGACGACGGCGACGTCCTCGACGAAGTGCGAATCGGGAAACGCCTCCAGCGGCGGCAGTTCGGTCAACTCGACGCCGAGCGTGCGCAGCGCGTCGCAGTACGCGTGGAACTGCGTGAGCGTCTTGTCGTAATCGGGTGCGCCGAGTTCGGCGGTGGTCAGGCCCGCGCCGCAGGACGGCGCGGGACGGCGAACGATCGCTTGCGTGAATTGCATCGACTCCTCCATGGTCTGCGCCGCTTCCGTGCGGCGCACGGGCCGGCGGCGTTGTGTCCGGACCATTATCGGAAGCCAAATTGCGCCATTCGCGTCGATTTCGGCGGCGCCGACAGCCGATTGCGTCGAATTGCGTGCACCACGCAGCGGATTCGGCAGACGGCCTGCCCGCGGTCTTGCGAACGGCCGTTCGGGGCCGCCGCACATGCTTTATACGCCGGGCGCGAACCCCATCTGCGCACGGCCGAGCGGCGTGAGATCGCCCTCCCCCGCGCGGCCGTCGAAATCGACTTCGAAATGATCGGCCGGGAAATCGGGCGGGCTGTCGCCGCGCAGGAACGCGGAACGCTGGCGTTGCAGGTACGCGTCGTTCTTCGCGCAGCCGGGCGCGGCCGCAATGTACATCACGTTGCTGTCGCCGCTGCCGCGATGCGCATCCTCGACCGCATGCACGACGTCGCCGTGCCAGAACACCGCGTCGCCCGGCGCCATGTGCGGGATCGGCACCAGCGCATCGAGCAGCAGCGCGTGCCATTCCGGGCGAATCGACAGCGCGCGGCCGGGACGCGCGCCGCACAGGTCGTCGTCGGCGACGTCGTCCTGCAGCGCGCGCAGCACGACATAGGCCATCGCGTTCGCGACCGGAATCAGCTGCAGCGTGCCGTCGCCAGGCCCTTGCGGCGTCAGCGCGGTCCAGCCCTGGAACGTGCGGAACATCGAACACACGGCCGGCGACGGAATCTCCTCGACGTCGGGTCGGAACGCCGCATCGAACGGATCGTAATCGCGCCAGCGGCCGGCCAGCACGTGACGATAGACCTGCCGAAAATTCGCGCCGAGCCAGCGCTCGACGGAACCGCCGTCGACATGCGGCGACAGCCCGAGCGACGTCGAACCGGGCGGCCGGCGGCGAATCCGGTCCGCATACGCGGGCACCTGGTCGGGATCGAAATGCGTGCGCGCGCCGTCCGCATGCCGCCACAAGCGGTTCAGAAACACGCGCGCCTGCGTGAGCGCCGGCGACTGGCGCGCAGCCACCTGCGGCTTCGACCAGTAGACGCCGTAAATCTGCGGCTTGCCCGACGCGAGATTGCCGAAGTAACGGTCCTCCGCGCGTGCATGCAGCCGCTCGGCGAAACGGTTCGCATCCAGATACGCGCCGATCTCGTCGTTCCAGTCGCTTGCCTGCCGCGCATCGAACACGCCGCGGATCACGACCGCGCCATGCGTGCGGATCGCGGCAAGCGCGTGCGGATCGACGCTCCCGGCCACGATATCCGCGAACGGCACGACCGGAATCACGTCATGGCCATGCGCGTGCGCGCGGCGGATCGCGTCGACCTGCCGTGCGATGTCGCCTTCCAGTTCGCGGAACGTGGCCGCGTAACCGGGCAAGTCGGCGCGCAGCGCCCGTTTCGCCGCGCGAATCGCGGCGGGCAGATCGTCAATCGTCAGTTGCATCGTCGTCTCCTCGCTGAAGCGTGTCGTGATGTGCTGTCAGCGTACGGCCGGCGCATGGCCGCGATCACCACTATCCGGCCAATGATCGATACAATCCTGACAATCGCGTGTCACTCGGGACGATGGCAGACCACGCAGAGCTTGTTGCCGTCCGGGTCGCGGAAATAGGCGCCGTAATAGTCGCGGTGATAGTACGGCCTCAGGCCCGGCGGCCCTTCGCAGGTGCCGCCCTGCCGCAGCGCGAGCGCATGGCAGCGATCGACGTGCGCGCGGGTCGGTACATCGAACGCGATCGTATGGCCGTTGCCCGGCGCCGGCGCGTGGCCGTCGAGCGGCTTGCCGAAGAAGAACAGCGGCCGCTCGGCGTCGGCCGGCATCCAGCCCGACCAGCCGTCGGGCTCGCGGAATTTCAGGCGCAGCCCGAGTGCCGCGAACAACGGCGCGTAGAAATCGTAGGCGCGCGCCGTATCGCTGACGCCCACGCAAACATGTGAAAGCATGGCATCGCTCCGAGGTGACGATCGCTCACGATCATGCCACGACGCGCTGCCCGCCCCCAAACGGAGGCCGTGATGAAACCGCAATACGAGCACGTGACGTTCGCATCCGGCTGTTCGATCCGCGTCTATCACCGTCAGCTCGCGCGCATCCCGTTCGAATGGCATCGCCATCCCGAGTACGAACTGACGCTGACGCTCAACAGCCGCGGCCAGCGCTTCATCGGCGATCACGTCGCACACTACGCGGACGACGATCTCGTGCTCGTGCCGCCCAACCTGCCGCATACGTGGTCGTCGAACGCGCGCATCGATCGCGACGCGCCCGAGGTCGCGCTCGTCGTCTGGTTCGACGGGGACTGGGCGCGGCGGCTGGCCGACTGCTGCCCCGAATACGCGCCGCTGCGTTCGCTGCTGCGACGCGCGGCGCCCGGCCTGCGCTTCGACGGGGAGACGGCCCGCGCGATGCGCGCGCGGCTGCCGCTGTTGCTCGATCCGTCGCCGCGCGTGCGGCTCGCGGCCACGCTGGACACGCTTGCCGATCTCGCGGAAGCCGGCGGCGAACCGCTCGCCACCGCGCACGCGTACGACCGGCCCGACGGCGCCGCGTCGCCCGCCGACCCGGCCGCCCCCGAAGCCGAGCGCCTCGACCGCGTGCTCGACGCGATCGACCGGCATTTCCACGAACCGCTGCGCATCGATGCACTCGCCGCTGCCGCGCACATGTCCGAACGCACGCTGCAACGGCTGTTCGTCCGGCATCTCGGCGAAAGCGTCGGCCGCTACGTGCAGCGGCTGCGGCTCGCGCACGCATGCCGCCACCTCGTCGGCACCGACTGGCCGATCGCGACGGTGGCCGCGCGCTGCGGCATTCCGAATGCCGCGAACTTCAATCGCCAGTTCCTCGCCGCGCGCGGCACGACGCCCGGCGCGTACCGGCAGTTCTTCAAGCAGCACGGCCACGCGCCCGACGGCGATGCACCCGCGCTCGACACACGGCCGCCGTCGCTGGAGCGCCGCACTGGATCGGGCCAACATCGACCGCCCAAATGAAAACACCCCGACGGGCTGACCCGTCGGGGTGTCGTGGCGTGGCGATTGCCCGACGCGAGCGGCCTGCCGGCCGTTCGCGCCACACACGGCTTAACGTGCGTTGAGCGGCTTCGCTTCGCGCGGCGTATCGCCGATGAACAGCTGACGCGGACGGCCGATCTTCTGTTCCGGATCCGCAATCATTTCGTTCCACTGTGCGATCCAGCCGACCGTACGTGCCATCGCGAAGATACACGTGAACATCGACGTCGGGATGCCCAGCGCGCGCTGGACGATGCCCGAGTAGAAGTCGACGTTCGGGTACAGCTTGCGCGACACGAAGTATTCGTCTTCCAGCGCGATCTTCTCGAGCTGCATCGCGAGCTTGAACAGCGGGTCGTCGTGCAGGCCCAGTTCGTTCAGCACTTCGTAGCACGTTTCGCGCATCAGCTTCGCACGCGGGTCGTAGTTCTTGTACACGCGGTGGCCGAAGCCCATCAGCTTCACGCCCGAATTCTTGTCCTTCACCTGCTTGATGAATTCGGGGATGTTGTCCGGCGAACCGATCTGCTCGAGCATGTTCAGCGCGGCTTCGTTCGCACCACCGTGCGCCGGGCCCCACAGACACGCGATACCGGCTGCGATACACGCGAACGGGTTCGCGCCCGACGAGCCGGCCAGGCGGACCGTCGACGTCGATGCGTTCTGCTCGTGATCGGCGTGCAGGATCAGGATACGGTCGAGCGCACGGACGAGCACGTCGTTGACCTTGTACTCTTCGCACGGGTTCGAGAACATCATGTGCATGAAGTTCGCGCTGTACGACAGCGAGTTCTTCGGATACACGAACGGCTGGCCGATGCTGTACTTGTACGCCATCGCGACAAGCGTCGGCAGCTTCGCGATCATGCGGATCGCCGACACTTCGCGGTGACGCGGGTCGTTGATGTCGAGCGAGTCGTGGTAGAACGCGGACAGTGCGCCGACCGCGGCGACCAGGATCGCCATCGGGTGCGCGTCGCGACGGAAGCCACGGAAGAAGAAGTGCATCTGCTCGTGCACCATCGTGTGCTTCGTGACGGTGTCGACGAATTCCTTCTTCTGCGCGGCGTTCGGCAGTTCGCCCTTCAGCAGCAGGTAGCAGCTTTCGAGGAAGTCCGCGTTTTGCGCGAGGTTGTCGATCGGGTAGCCGCGATACAGCAGTTCGCCCTTGTCGCCGTCGATGTACGTGATCGCCGAATTACACGAAGCCGTCGACATGAAGCCCGGGTCGTACGTGAACTTGCCGGTCTGGCCGTACAGCTTGCGGATGTCGATCACGTCCGGGCCCATCGTGCCCTTGTAGATCGGCAGTTCGACGCTCGGCGAGTTGTCGCTGAACGATAGCGTGGCTTTAACATCAGACGGAGTCATGGCACATCCTCAATCGAAATAAAGAAACGGGATTCGATAACGGGCACAGCGCGTTACACCTTGGCGTTACACGTTGCGCAGCATCTCCAACAGCCGGTGAATGTCCGGGCTGTCTAGGTCGCCCTCTGGTTCCTTGCGCGCGAGGAGCAAGTCCATCAGGTCGTTGTCGCTCAGATCGAGCAGGCGCGACAACGCGCCTACGTCTGCATCGGTGAGGTCATGCTCGTATCTGCTGAAGAACCGTTCGAAAACGATGTCGTTTTCCAGCAGACCCCGCCGCGCACGCCAGCGAAGGCGCGCGCGACGGTGCGGGTCGGATTGATGCGAATCGCTCATCTCGACCTTAAACAGCGCGGCGGACCATCAGTTCCTTGATCTTGCCGATCGCCTTCGTCGGGTTCAGGCCCTTCGGGCAAACGTCGACGCAGTTCATGATCGTGTGGCAACGGAACAGACGGTACGGGTCTTCCAGGTTGTCGAGACGCTCGCCGGTCGCCGTGTCGCGGCTATCCGCGATGAAGCGGTAAGCCTGCAGCAGGCCGGCCGGGCCGACGAACTTGTCCGGGTTCCACCAGAAGCTCGGGCACGACGTCGAGCAGCTCGCACACAGAATGCACTCGTACACGCCGTCGAGTTCGTCGCGCTCTTCCGGCGACTGGAGGCGTTCCTTCTCCGGCGGCGGCGCGTCGTTGATCAGGTACGGCTTGATCGAGTGGTACTGGTTGAAGAAGTGCGTCATGTCGACGATCAGGTCGCGCACGACAGGCAGGCCCGGCAGCGGACGCAGCACGATCTTCTGCGGCAGGTCGTTCAGGTTCGTCAGGCACGCGAGACCGTTCTTGCCGTTGATGTTCATCGCGTCCGAACCGCACACGCCTTCACGGCACGAACGACGGAACGACAGCGTCTCGTCCAGGGCCTTCAGCTTGACCAGTGCGTCGAGCAGCATGCGCTCATGCTGGATCTCGAGCTCGTACGTCTGCATGCGCGGCGCTGCGTCCTTGTCCGGATCGTAGCGGTAGACTTCAAAAATGCGTTTTGCCATTTCGGATTCCTTTGACTCGGCTTAGAACGTGCGCGGCTTCGGCGGCACGGATTCGACCGTCAGCGGCTTCATTTGAACCGGCTTGTAGTCGAGGCGATCGCCTTCGCTGTACCACAGCGTGTGGCGCAGCCAGTTCTCGTCGTCACGGTGTTCGTAGTCGCTGTGCGCGTGCGCGCCGCGGCTTTCCTTGCGCGCTTCCGCCGACACCATCGTCGCGCGGGCCACTTCGATCAGGTTCTCCAGCTCGAGCGCTTCGACGCGCGCGGTGTTGAACACCTTCGACTTGTCCTTCAGGTGGATGTTTTCCACGCGCGCCTTCAGGCCGGCCATCTGGTCGACGCCTTCCTTCAGCAGTTCCGACGTGCGGAACACGCCTGCGTGCTTCTGCATCGTCGAGCGGATGTCGTTCGCGACGTCCTGCGTGTATTCGCCCGACGTCGACTTGTCGAGCTTCGCGAGGCGCGCCAGCGAGAATTCACCTGCATCGGCCGGCAGCGGCTTGTGTTCCTTCTGGTTCTTCACGTGCTCGACGATGTGGTTGCCGGCCGCACGGCCGAACACCACGAGGTCCAGCAGCGAATTCGTGCCGAGGCGGTTCGCGCCGTGCACGGACACGCACGAGCACTCGCCCACTGCGTAGAAACCGTTGACCGGATCCTTGTGGCCGCGCGACGTGCCGACGACCTGACCGTGGATGTTGGTCGGGATGCCGCCCATCTGGTAGTGGATCGTCGGGACGACCGGGATCGGTTCCTTGATCGCGTCGACGTTCGCGAACTTCAGCGCGATTTCGCGGATCGACGGCAGACGCTTCATGATCGTCTCGGCGCCGATGTGCGACAGGTCGAGCAGCACGTGATCCTTGTTCGGACCGACGCCGCGACCTTCCTTGATTTCCTGGTCCATCGAACGCGACACGAAGTCACGCGGCGCCAGATCCTTCAGCGTCGGCGCGTAGCGCTCCATGAAACGCTCGCCGTTCGCGTTGCGCAGGATCCCGCCTTCGCCGCGCACGCCTTCGGTGATCAGCACGCCCGCGCCGGCCACGCCGGTCGGGTGGAACTGCCAGAACTCCATGTCCTGCAGCGCGATGCCCGAACGCGCGGCCATGCCGAGGCCGTCGCCGGTGTTGATGAACGCGTTGGTCGATGCCGCGAAGATCCGGCCTGCGCCGCCCGTCGCGAACAGCGTCGTCTTGCCTTCCATGATGTAGACGTCGCCCGTCTCCATCTCGAGGGCCGTCACGCCGAGCACGTCGCCGTCCGCGTCGCGGATCAGGTCGAGCGCCATCCATTCGACGAAGAACTGCGTCTTCGCTTCGACGTTCTGCTGGTACAGCGTGTGCAGCAGCGCGTGGCCGGTACGGTCGGCGGCCGCGCAAGCGCGCTGGACCGGCTTCTCGCCGTAGTTCGCGGTGTGGCCGCCGAACGGACGCTGGTAGATCGTGCCGTCCGCGTTGCGGTCGAACGGCATGCCGAAGTGCTCGAGCTCGTACACGACGTTCGGCGCTTCGCGGCACATGAATTCGATCGCGTCCTGGTCGCCGAGCCAGTCGGAGCCCTTGATCGTGTCGTAGAAATGGAAGTGCCAGTTGTCTTCGCTCATGTTGCCGAGCGACGCGCCGATACCGCCTTGCGCGGCCACCGTGTGCGAACGCGTCGGGAACACCTTCGACAGCACGCCGACCGACAGGCCCGCGCGCGACAGTTGCAGCGCCGCGCGCAAGCCGGAGCCGCCCGCGCCGACGATCACGACGTCAAACTTGCGGCGCGGGAGGGAAGTTTTGATTGCAGCCATTCTTTACACTCTCCAGAGAATCTGCGCGGCGTAGCCCGCACATGCGAGCAGCCAGACGATGGTCAGCGATTGCAGCAGCAGGCGCACACCGACGGGCTTCACGTAGTCCATCCAGATGTCGCGCACGCCGACCCATGCGTGGTAGAAGAGGGAAAGCAGCATCACGAAGGTCGCGAGCTTCATCCATTGCGCGGCGAAGATCGATGCCCAGCCTTCGTACGAAAAATCGTGCGCGCCGAAGAACAGGACGAGCAGAATGACCGTGTAGACCGCCATGATCGTGGCGGTGACGCGCTGCGCGAGCCAGTCGCGCAGGCCGTAGTGTGCGCCGACGACGAGGCGCTTCGAGCCGATTCGGTTGTTGGCTGCCATTTTCTTAGAATGCTCCGAACAGTTTGAGTGCCATGGCGATCGTCAGCGCGATCGAGACGACAAAGACGACGACGGCCGTCCGCTTGCCGCCTTCCTTCGTGACGGCGTCGTGGTTGACGTCCATCAGCAGGTGGCGAATGCCGGCGCAGAAATGGTGGAAGAAGGCCCACGACAACGCGAGGACGATCAGCTTGACGACGATGTTGGAGAGGAAGGCCTTGAAGACTTCGAAGCTGAGCTCGGACGTCAGGCTCTGGTCGAAGAGGAACAGCAGGAACGGCAGGAACAAGAACAGCAGCGCGCCGCTGACTCGATGGAGAATCGACAATATCGCCGCCAGCGGCATGCGATATTTCATCGTGATATCGCCGAATCCGATGTTCCGGTATTCCGGCCTCGGCTTTCTTACTGCGTCAGTCATGCTAGACCCCTACTATGTTGTCACACTAATCCGCAATTTTAGCGCCTTTTTATATCGCGCTGCAGCGAAAGTCTGCTCTGGATAGTTGCGCGAACAAGAACAAAGGCGGCCCGAAACGTGCTTCGCGAGCGTGGGGTACGCGAATGCACGCGGCCTGAGCCAAACGTCGTCAACTCAAGTCATTCTGATAGTAGTACCCGGTTGTGACATACCAGCCGCGTCGCACTTCCACCGGCCGGTCCCCGTACGTATAGGACACGCGCTCCACCGACAGCAGCGGGAAACCCGCCGGCACGTGCAGCAGGTCGGCCACCGCCGGATCCGCCGCGACCGCGCGGATCTTCTCCGTCGCGCGGATCATCCGCGTACCGAACTCCGTCTCGAACATCGCGTAGAGCGGCCCCTTGTATTCGCTCAGCCGCTCGAACGTGAGCCCGCGGAACATCGCGCCCGGCAGCCAGATCTCGTCGAGCACCGTCGCTTCGCTCTCGAACTCCAGCAGGCGGCGCACCTGCACGACGGGATCGGCCGGCTTCAGGTCGAGCTGCCGCGCGATCTCGGCCGGCGCGCGCAGGCGCCGGCATTCGAGCAGGCGGCTCACGTGCGGGTGCTCGGCACCGTCGTCGGCCAGCAGCCGCAGGAAGCGGAACTGCGCGCGATCTTCGTTGTGCGTTGCAACAAAAGTGCCCTTGCCCTGCCGCCGGACCACGAGGTTTTCGGCGGCCAGCTCGTCGATCGCCTTGCGAACGGTGCCCTGGCTGACCTTGTAACGGGCCGCGAGCTCCACTTCGCTGGGGATGATCTCGCCCGGCTTCCACTCGCCGGATTCGAGACTTTGCGTGATCAATGACTTAATCTGCTGGTATAACGGGCTGAACGTCGGCGACGCGGAGGCCGCGGGCGAGGCTGCGGGATCGCCCGCGCCCGGCTGCCCTGGGCCGCCTGCGCCGGTCTGATTCGCGGTGTTCGCCTGGTTCGATGTCATGGCGCGCATTTCATCACAAACCGCACTTTTTCGTCCACTCAATTTCCGCAAAACATCTGTCTTATATAAGACATATGATACCGTTTGACTTTGCGCGTGACGGCTCCTACACTCCCGGTCGAGCAAGGGTTCGCGGGTGCAACAGCGCGTCCCCGGCTACGTGCCACGGCCGTCTCCAGGTTCACCGCGTCTGCCATCGCGAGTCCTCCGCCCTGCTTCAATGCAACGCTACGCACAACGCGCATAGAATGGCGTTTTCGCTCGCGTCCAACGCTTCACCCGTCCTGGAGATTTTCAATGGCTAAGCCCGCAAAGCGCGTTGCCGTCACCGGCGCCGCAGGTCAAATCGCTTACTCCCTGCTGTTCCGCATCGCGAACGGCGACCTGCTCGGCAAGGATCAGCCGGTCATCCTGCAGCTGCTCGACCTCCCGCAAGCCCAAGCCGCCGTCAAAGGCGTCGTGATGGAACTCGACGATTGCGCGTTCCCGCTGCTCGCGGGCGTCGTGATCACCGACGATCCGAAGGTTGCATTCAAGGATGCAGACGTCGCGCTGCTGGTCGGTGCACGTCCGCGCTCGAAGGGCATGGAGCGCAAGGACCTGCTGTCGGCAAACGCCGAAATCTTCACGGTTCAGGGCGCTGCGCTGAACGAAGTCGCGAGCCGCGACGTGAAGGTGCTGGTCGTCGGCAACCCGGCGAACACGAACGCGTACATCGCGATGAAGTCGGCGCCGGATCTGCCGAAGAAGAACTTCACGGCCATGCTGCGCCTCGACCACAACCGCGCGCTGTCGCAACTCGCCGCCAAGTCGGGCAAGCCGGTCGCGTCGATCGAGAAGCTCGCCGTGTGGGGCAACCACTCGCCGACGATGTACCCGGACTTCCGCTTCGCGACCGCCGAAGGCGAATCGCTGCTGAAGCTGATCAACGACGACGTGTGGAACCGCGACACGTTCATCCCGACCGTCGGCAAGCGCGGCGCGGCGATCATCGAAGCGCGCGGCCTGTCGTCGGCAGCGTCGGCAGCCAACGCGGCGATCGACCACGTCCGTGACTGGGTGCTCGGCACGAACGGCAAGTGGGTCACGATGGGCATCCCGTCGGACGGCTCGTACGGCATCCCCGAAGACATCATCTACGGCGTGCCGGTCACCTGCGAAAACGGCGAATACAAGCGCGTCGAAGGCCTGGAAATCGACGCGTTCTCGCGCGAGAAGATGGACGGCACGCTGGCCGAGCTGCTCGAAGAGCGCGATGGCGTCGCCCACCTGCTGAAGAACTAAGCATCATGCGCCTTTGCCGGGCGGCCCTCGGGCCACCCGGTTCCGGTCCGGGCCGGCCAGCCGCCGGCCCTGCCGAACGATCCGATCCGCGCACGTTTTGCCGCCCGGCGCCCGCCGCGCACCGGCCCAGAACCTGCCCGAATCCGATTTTCTCCACGTTGACCCGCTTCCCTGACGTAGAAGAGATGGCCGTGCTCACTCCTGCACAAGTGCTGTACGACGGGGCGCCCCCGCCCGCGATCCTGCCCTGCTGCGATCATTACGCGGGCAGCGAGAAGCTGATGCGCAAGTCACTCGCGCTGCAGGCCGAGCTGGGTCCCGTGTTCGACCTCACACTCGACTGCGAGGACGGCGCGGCCGTCGGCCAGGAGGCCGCGCACGCGGCGCTCGTCGCCGACCTGCTCGGCAGCGCCGAGAACCGCTTCGGCCGCGTCGGCGTCCGCATCCACGACTTTTCCCATCCGCACTGGCGCGACGACGTGCGCATCGTGCTGCGCGCATCGCGCGTACCCGCCTACATCACGCTGCCGAAGGTCGCGAACGCCGCCGACGCGGCCGAAATGACCGCGTTCATCGAAGGCACCCGCCGCGAGCTCGGCATCGCGCAGCCGATCCCGGTCGACGTGCTGATCGAGACGCACGGCGCGCTCGCGCAGGCGGCCGCCCTCGCCGCGCTGCCGACGGTCGGCACGCTGAGCTTCGGGCTGATGGATTTCGTGTCCGCGCACCACGGTGCGATTCCCGATTCCGCGATGCGCTCGCCCGGCCAGTTCGATCATCCGCTCGTGCGCCGCGCGAAGCTGGAAATCGCCGCCGCCTGTCACGCGCACGGCAAGACGCCGTCGCACAACGTGACGACCGAGGTGCGCGACATGAGCGTCGTGGCCGGCGATGCGCGCCGCGCGCGCGACGAATTCGCGTTCACGCGGATGTGGAGCATCCACCCCGCACAGATCCGCCCGATCGTCGACGCGTTCGCGCCGCGCACCGACGAAGTCACGCTGGCCGCCGAGATCCTGCTGGCCGCGCAGGCCGCCGACTGGGGCCCGACGCGCCACGGTGATACGCTGCACGATCGCGCGAGTTATCGTTATTACTGGTCGGTGCTGCGCCGCGCGCAGGCCACCGGCCAACCCGTACCATCCGAGGCCGCACCGCTGTTCGGCCCTGCCGCAGCGGGCGTCGCGCCGTGAGCGCGCGCCGCCTGTCGATACACGCGTTTCATGCATTCGTCGATGCGCGAACCGGACAGAGGTTTGCGAAACGACAAAAAACGTAACGGAGCCCGAAAACCTGATATATGCGCGGCCAAATAGGTGAAAATAGCGGCCGCTGCGCGCTTTCGGGGCGCGTGCAGTTTCAAACCGGCCGGCAGTTTCGATTGCCGGCCCTTGTCAACTGATTATCGAAAGGTTCTGACTCCATGAAGAAACTCCTGATCGCTACCGCCATCGGCGCCTTGTCCGCCACGATGCTGGTGTCGGCTCCGAGCGCGTTTGCCCAGGGTACGGCCACCACCGCGAAGAAGGCCACGGCCAAGCGCCCGGCGCCGGCCAAGCGCATCATCCCGCGCAGCAAGAAGGCGCAGGCACGCGCGGCGGCCAAGGTCGATCCGGTACCGGACGGCGCGGTCAAGTGGTCCTGTAAGGAAGGTCTGTCGTTCGACCTCGCCGGCGACATGAAGCGCGACCAGGTCGTCACGGTTCACTGGGCGAAGAAGAACTACAAGCTGCCGCGTCAGACCACGACGACGGGCGCCGACACGTTCTACGATCCGGCAGCGGGCTTCAAGCTGGTCGTGATCCCGACCAAGGCGATGCTGTTCTCCGACGCGAACGGCGGCGAGCGCCTCGCGGACGAATGCGTGACGCCGGAAATGGCGCAAGGCACGGCAGCACCGACGCAGTCGAACGAGCTGAAGCCGGCCACGAACTAAGCGCGTTTTTCCGCTCCCGGCCCCTCGATGTCCGCCCCGGTCTCCAACGTCCGCCCTGCTCCGGATACGGTACTCGTCGATATCGTCGACTACGTGCTGAACACCGGTATCGACAGCGCGCTCGCGCTGGAGACGGCGCGTCATTGCCTGATCGACACGCTCGGATGCGGACTCGAGGCGCTGTCCTACCCTGCCTGCACCAAGCTGCTCGGCCCCGTCGTGCCCGGCACGATCGTGCCGAACGGTGCGAAGGTGCCCGGCACGTCCTTCCAGCTCGATCCCGTCCAGGCCGCGTTCGGCATCGGCGCGATGATCCGCTGGCTGGACTTCAACGACACCTGGCTCGCCGCCGAATGGGGTCATCCGTCCGACAACCTCGGCGGGATCCTGGCGACGGCCGACTGGCTCTCCCGCACGGCCCGCGCGGCCGGCCGGAAGCCGCTCTCGATGCGCGACGTGCTGGTCGCGATGATTCAGGCCCACGAGATCCAGGGCTGCCTCGCCCTCGAGAATTCGTTCAACGCGGTCGGGCTCGACCACGTGCTGCTCGTGAAGGTCGCGTCGACGGCCGTCGTCGGGCGGCTCCTCGGGCTCACGCGCGACGAGTTGATCAACGCGGTCTCCAACGCATTCGTCGACGGCCACGCGCTGCGTACCTACCGCCATGCGCCGAACACCGGTTCGCGCAAATCCTGGGCGGCCGGCGACGCGACGTCCCGCGCGGTGCGCCTCGCGCTGATCGCGAAAACGGGTGAAATGGGCTATCCGTCGGCGCTCACCGCCAAGACCTGGGGCTTCTACGACGTGCTGTTCGACGGCAAGCCGTTCCGCTTCCAGCGCCCGTACGGCACGTACGTGATGGAAAACGTGCTGTTCAAGATCGCGTTCCCCGCCGAATTCCATGCGCAGACGGCCGCCGAGGCCGCGCTGCAGCTGCACGCGCAGCTCGCCGCGGCGGGCCGCACGACCGACGACATCAGCCGGATCACGATCCGCACGCACGCGGCCGCGATCCGCATCATCGACAAGCACGGCCCGCTCGCCAATCCGGCCGACCGCGACCACTGCATCCAGTACATGGTCGCCGTGCCGCTGCTGTTCGGCCGGCTGACCGCGGCCGACTATGAAGACTCGGCCGCGGCGGACCCGCGCATCGACGCGCTGCGTGCGAAAACCGTGTGCGTCGAGGATCCGCAGTTCACGAAGGATTATCACGATCCGGACAAGCGATCGATCGCGAATGCGCTGACGATCGCGTTCACGGACGGATCGAAGCTTGCCGAAGTGGCGGTCGAGTACCCGCTCGGCCATCGGCGGCGCCGCGCCGAAGGCGTTCCGCTGCTGGTCGAGAAGTTCAGGACCAACCTCGCCCGCCGCTTCCCGGCCAAGCAGCAACAAGCGATTCTCGACGTGTCGCTGGACCAGGCAAAGCTCGAAGCGATGCCGGTCGATGAGTACGTCGACTTGTATGTGATATAGCCGTCAGATACAGGACTCTTTGTTTCCTAGCCTTAAACCCAGGAAAATCACCATGGCCCACAATCTCCACAAGACCCTCAAGGAATTCGACAGCGGTTCCGGCAAAGGCAAGTTCTACTCGCTGCCGCAACTCGGCAAGGAGCTGAAGACGAAGATCGAACGCCTGCCGGTGTCGATCCGCATCGTGCTCGAGTCCGTGCTGCGCAACTACGACGGCAAGAAAATCACCGAAGAGCACATCGAGCAGCTCGCGAACTGGAAGCCGACCGCGAAGCGCGTCGACGAGATTCCGTTCGTCGTGTCGCGCGTCGTGCTGCAGGATTTCACGGGCGTGCCGCTGCTCGCCGACATCGCGGCCATGCGCGGCGTCGCCGAGCGTACGGGCAAGAACCCGAAGAAGATCGAGCCGCTGGTCCCGGTCGATCTCGTCGTCGACCACTCGGTCCAGATCGACTACTTCCGCCAGAAGGACGCGCTCGACCTGAACATGAAGCTGGAATTCCAGCGCAACAACGAGCGCTACCAGTTCATGAAGTGGGGTATGCAGGCGTTCGACACGTTCAAGGTCGTGCCGCCGGGCGTGGGCATCGTCCACCAGGTGAACCTCGAATACCTCGCGCGCGGCGTGCACAAGAAGGCCGACGGCGCCGACACCGTGTACTACCCGGACACCCTCGTCGGCACGGACAGCCACACGACGATGATCAACGGCATCGGCGTGGTCGGCTGGGGCGTGGGCGGCATCGAGGCGGAAGCCGGCATGCTCGGCCAGCCGGTGTACTTCCTGACGCCGGACGTCGTCGGCGTCGAGCTGAAGGGCAAGCTGCGCGAAGGCGTGACGGCCACCGACCTGGTGCTGACGATCACCGAGATGCTGCGCAAGGAGAAGGTCGTCGGCAAGTTCGTCGAATTCTTCGGCGAAGGCACGAAGTCGCTCTCGCTGCCGGACCGCGCGACGATCGGCAACATGGCGCCGGAATACGGCGCGACGATGGGCTTCTTCCCGGTCGACGAAAAGACGATCGACTATTTCGAAGGCACCGGCCGCACGAAGGCCGAGATCGCCGCGTTCGAAAACTACTTCAAGGCGCAGAAGCTGTTCGGCATTCCGAAGGCCGGCGACATCGACTACACGAAGACGGTGACGCTCGACCTCGCGACGGTCGCCCCGTCGCTGGCCGGCCCGAAGCGCCCGCAGGACCGCATCGAGATCGGCCACGTCAAGTCGACGTTCACCGACCTGTTCTCGAAGCCGGTCGCGGAGAACGGCTTCGCGAAGAAGGCGGAAGACCTGAACACGCAGTACACGACGAGCAACGGCGTCGACGTGAAGAACGGCGACGTGCTGATCGCCGCGATCACGTCGTGCACGAACACGTCGAACCCGAGCGTGCTGCTGGCCGCCGGCCTGCTCGCGAAGAAGGCGGTCGAGGCCGGCCTCACGGTCGACCCGAAGATCAAGACCTCGCTCGCGCCGGGATCGCGCATCGTCACCGAATACCTGACGAAGACGGGCCTGCTGCCCTATCTGTCGAAGCTCGGCTTCGAAGTCGCGGCCTACGGCTGCACGACCTGTATCGGCAACGCGGGCGACCTGACGCCGGAACTGAACGAAGCGATCACGAAGAACGACATCGTCGCGGCGGCCGTGCTGTCGGGCAACCGTAACTTCGAAGCGCGTATCCACCCGAACATCCGCGCGAACTTCCTCGCGTCGCCGCCGCTCGTCGTCGCGTACGCGATCGCCGGCAACATCACGCGCGACCTGATGACCGAGCCGGTCGGCAAGGGCAAGGGCGGCCGCGACATCTACCTCGGCGACATCTGGCCGACGAGCGACGAAATCCACGCGCTGCTCAAGTTCGCGCTCGACCCGAAGAAGTTCGAGGACAACTACTCGAAGCTGACCAAGAAGGGCGACCTCTGGAGCAAGATCGAGGGTGAGACGGGAGAGGTCTACGACTGGCCGAAGTCGACGTATATCGCCGAGCCGCCGTTCTTCGGCAACGACTTCTCGATGGAGCCGGCTGCATCGATCCCGACGGTCAAGGGCGCGCGCGCCCTGGGCATCTTCGGCGACTCGGTCACGACCGACCACATCAGCCCGGCAGGCTCGATCAAGGAAGACTCGCCGGCCGGCAAGTGGCTGAAGGAAAACGGCGTGCAGAAGGCCGACTTCAACAGCTACGGCTCGCGCCGCGGCAACCACGACGTGATGATGCGCGGCACGTTCGCGAACGTCCGGATCAAGAACCTGATGATCCCGGCGAAGGCAGACGGTACGCGCGTCGAAGGCGGCCTGACGATCCACCAGCCGAGCGGCGAACAGCAGTCGATCTACGACGCGGCCATGCAATACGTGGCCGCCGGCACGCCGACCGTCGTGTTCGCGGGCGAAGAGTACGGCACGGGCTCGTCGCGCGACTGGGCCGCGAAGGGCACGCAACTGCTCGGCGTGAAGGCCGTGATCGCACGCAGCTTCGAGCGGATCCACCGCTCGAACCTGGTCGGCATGGGCGTGCTGCCGCTGCAGTTCAAGGGCTCGGACAGCGTCCAGTCGCTCGGCATCACCGGTGAAGAGACGTACGACATCGAAGGCCTCGGCGACGACTTCAAGCCGCAGCAGGACGTCACGCTCGTGATCCATCGCAAGAACGGCGAAACGCAGCGCGTGCCGGTGCTGCTGCGCATCGATACGCCGATCGAAGTCGACTACTACAAGCACGGCGGGATTCTGCCGTTCGTGCTGCGCTCGCTGCTCGCGGCGTAAGCGCGCGGCCGTTGCAGGTGCCGCAGCCGCCTCGCGGCGGTTGCGGCCGATTTGGATGCCCGACCTCGTGTCGGGCTTTTTTTCGTGCACCGGTCGGTGTACGGCCGGCGCAGCGCCGATCGCACGGCGGCGGCCCGCTTTCGCGCGACGTCACCCGCCGGTATCCGGCTCGCGCGTCACGCCGCCTTGCTGCTTCGCACCTTCGCGCCCGCGGAGGAACCCGATCGCGCGTTCTTCTTCAGATGCGTGCGGTTGTATTCGATCGCCGCGCGCACGAGGTTCTTCAATGCCCGCTTGTCGATCCTGTCGCCTTCGAAGAAATCGATTGCCCGCCGCGCATTGCCGTCGAGACCGTCGTTGAACAGCTGGTCGGGATCGGGCAGTTTCGCGCCGTGCATGAACGTCAGCTTCACCTTGCCCTTGTGCGCGTTCGCCACTGCGATCATCCCGTCGCACGACCATACGGGGCTGCCCATCCATTTCCATTCCTCGACGATGCCCGCTTGCGCGTCGAGGATCGTCTGGCGCAGGTCCGCGAAAGTCTTGCCGCGCCAGTCGGCGATGCCGGCGATCAGCGCGTCGATGCGCGCCGACGGCGTGAGATCGGTTGTACTCATGCGCGGGCCTCCGTGCCTTCATCGGGATCGGGACGCGCCAGCACCTGTTCGAGCGACGCGAAGAACTGCGCCCACCCGTGCTGCGCACCGCGGTACGCCTGCTCCTGGTCCGTGCGGAAGCCGGCCTGCTCCATCCGCAACAGCGTGCCGCGCGGCGTCGGCGTGAGCGTCCACGTCACGACGCTTTCGAGGCCATAGGCGGCCCATGTATAGGACAGCACGCGCTGCGGCTCGATCGTCAGGACCGTGCAGTCGACCGAGCCCCAGTCCGCGCGAAAGGTGAATGCACGGCCCGCGACGGGCTCGAAGTCGCTCTGCATCAGCCACGCCGCGATCAGGTGCGGTTGCGTGAGCGCGCGCCAGATCTTCTCCGGCGGATGCGGCAGCTCCCGGTCGACGACGACGGAGCGCGTTTCGGTAGAAGCTTGGTTCATTACTGATCCATCCTTTTGAGCAGATCTTCGAGGGCATCGAACCGGCTCTGCCAGAAGCCCGCCATCTGGCTCGTCCAGTCGATCAACGGGGCCAGCGCCTGCGGCTGCGCGCTGTAGTGCGTCTGCCGGCCTTCGTGACGGTCGTTCACGAGCCCGGCCTGCTTCAGTACGCCAAGGTGCTTCGACACGGCCGGCTGCGACACGCCCGCGCGGGCGGTCAGCGCGGCGACCGTCAGCTCGCCCTCCGCGCACAGCCGCTCGAACAGCGCGCGGCGCGTGGGATCGGCGAGTGTCCGGAACAGCGTGTCGTGGGTGTTCTGCATGTCTGGCACAATTCATAACTCGATGGTTATGGATTGAAGGATATCTGCTGATCGCCGTACGTCAAGGCGGGATTTCGCGAACGACATCGTTCGATCCCGCGCCACGGGTGCGTGCGTCGCACTGGCTCGAGTCGACACCCGATTCGAGCATTTCCTCTAATCCGCGATTGCGACGCGCGATCCGAAAGCAGCCTGCAAGACTGGCCGCTGGGCTGTTCCACAGTTCGGGAAACGTTTGGCTTCGGCCTGCCCCGTTCTTGTGCCTGCACGAAGCCGTTCCTGACGAGTCGCTTCCAATGACCACATAGTGCGATACGGCGTGCGGCCATTGACACGCACACGCCACGCAACCGCGCGGCGCGCCCTTCCATGCCCGCGCACATTCCGATGCTGCAACGAACGACGCGTGCGTGTGAGCGACGCGCGTGGCCGCGCCGTCGTGCCGCGAACCGGTTCCGCCCACGGCGCCCGCCATTGCCAGCGTGAACGACGCCGCGCGCGCACTCATGCGCCCCGTTGTCAGAACTGACAGCTATGGAAACTGGCAGCTACCCGAACGGCACCGAGGCCCTACGCTCGTCACCGCTCGCGGCCCCACAAGGGCCGGGGGTTCCAGTAACGTCGCCTCTCCTAAAAAAGGACTCCCGATGAAAAGGAACGCCTGGTTTGCCCTTCCCCTTCCGTCGCCCCGCCGCCTGGCGTGCGTGGCACCGCTCGTGTTCGCCGCCGCTGCGGCGCATGCGACGACGGATTGGGTCGATACCCATACGAAGGCCTTTCTGACCGGCCCGCAGTTGATGGCGCGCAGTGCGGCGCCGTCGCTCGAACTGGCAGCCGGTGAAACGACCAACGTCGTCGTCAGCCTGAAGCTGCGCAACGCCGCGCAGCTCAAGCAACTGGCGCGCGACGTGAACCGGCCCGGCAGCGCGCATTACCGCCAGTACCTGACGCACGAGCAATTCCTCGCGAACTACGCGCCGACCGACGCGCAGGTGAAGTCGGTCGTCGACTATCTGCACAAGAGCGGCTTCACGAATGTCGAGGTCGCGCCGAACCGGCTGCTGGTCTCCGCCAGCGGCACGGCCGGCACGGTGAAGGCTGCGTTCAACACGTCGCTCGTGCACTTCGAGTACGCGGGCCGCTCGGGCTTCGCCAACACGTCGACCGCGCAGGTGCCGCGCGCACTCGGCGACGTCGTCGGCTCGGTGCTCGGGCTGCAAAGTGTCGCGCGTGCGCGGCCGATGCTGCGCATCGGCAACGTCGCGAAGCCGCAGGCACTCGCCGCCGGCACGGCCACTGGCCACTATCCGAAGGAATTCCCGGGCCTCTACAACGCGACCGGCGTGCCGACCGCGGCCGGCGTGACGGTCGGCATCATCACGATCGGCGGCGTGTCGCAGACGCTGCAGGACCTGAAGCAGTTCACGTCGAGCAACGGCTACGGCACGGTCTCCACGCAGACCGTCAAGACCAACGGCACGGGCGGCAGCTATACCGACGACCAGGACGGCCAGGGCGAATGGGATCTCGACAGCCAGTCGATCGTCGGCTCGGCCGGCGGCCAGGTCGGCAAGCTGGTGTTCTACATGGCGGACCTCAACGCCGCCGGCAACACGGGCCTCACGCAGGCATTCAACCGCGCGGTGTCGGACAACACCGCGAAGGTGATCAATGTGTCGCTCGGCTGGTGCGAGACCGATGCGAACGCGGACGGCACGCTCGACGCCGAGGAACAGATCTTCACGACGGCCGCCGCGCAGGGGCAGACCTTCTCGGTATCGTCGGGCGACGAAGGCGTGTACGAGTGCAACAACCGCGGCTATCCGGACGGCGCGAACTACACGGTGTCGTGGCCGGCTTCGTCGCCGCACGTGCTCGCAATCGGCGGCACGACGCTCTACACGACGTCGGCCGGTGCGTTCTCGAACGAGACGGTGTGGAACGAAGGGCTCGATTCGAACGGCAAGCTGTGGGCGACGGGTGGCGGCGTCAGCACGATCCTGCCCGCGCCGTCGTGGCAGTCGGGCAGCAATCGCCAGTTGCCGGACGTCTCGTTCGACGCCGCGCAGAGCACGGGCGCGTACATCTACAACTACGGCCAGTTGCAGCAGATCGGCGGCACGAGCCTCGCCGCCCCGATCTTCACGGGCTTCTGGGCCCGCCTGCTCGCGGCGAACGGGACCGGCCTCGGCTTCCCGGCCGGCAACTTCTATGCGGACATTCCGTCGCATCCGTCGCTCGTGCGCTATGACGTCACGTCGGGCAACAACGGCTATCAGGGGTATGGCTACAAGGCCGGCACCGGCTGGGATCTGACCACCGGCTTCGGCAGCCTGAACATCGCGAACCTCAACCAGCTGATCAAGTCGGGCGGGTTCTGAGCGAAGCGTGAAGGCCGGCGCGCGGCGAGGGTTGCCGTGCGCCGGTTGTGACCGCCCCGCCCCCTACTCCGTCGCCGGCTCCTTCACGCGCTCCGACACGACCGGTGCGCCGGCCCGATGCGACGGCGCGAACAGCCGCAGCCCGCTCGCGACGCTCGCCGCGCCCGCGAAACCCGCGCCGAGCATCAACGCAAGCGTCGGCCCGTGGCGCCCCGCAATGCCGAACGACAGCGCCACCAGCGCCGCGCCCGTCGCCTGCCCGATCAGCCGCGCGGTCGCGATGATCCCGCTCGCGCCGCCGCTGCGCTCGGGCGGCGCGCTCGACATCAGCGCCTTCAGGTTCGGCGACTGGAAGAAACCGAAGCCCGCGCCGCACAGCATCATCCGCCAGCCGATGTCGACGACGCCCGGCGATACCGGCAGCGCGGCGAGCGACACCATGCCCGCGCTCAGCAACGCCAGGCCGATCGCGCCGAGCAGCCCGGGCGGATAACGATCCGACAGCCGCCCCGCGATCGGCGCGGCGAGCGCGACGATCGCCGACCACGGCGTCATCAGGAACCCCGTTTCGACCGCGCTGCGATGCAGGACGGTTTCGAAATAGAACGGCAGCGACACGAACGCGAGGCCCTGCGCGGCGAACGCGCAGACGGCCGTCAGCGCGGACAGCGTGAACACGGGCCGGCGGAACAGGTCGACCGGCAGCATCGGCGCCGGATGCCCGGCCTGACGGCGGATCAGCAGCCAGCCGAACGCGAGTGCAACCGCGGCCGACGCGAACACGACGGAAAGCGGCCCGCGCTGCGCGAATTCGCCGAGCGCGAAGATCAGCGACGCAAACGTGATCACGTTGAACAGCGCGGCGACCGGATCGAACACGTGCTTGCCGCGCGCCGTCTGCGGCAGCGACGGAATCGCCACCGCGAGTGCGAACACGCCGAGCGGTACGTTCACCGCGAACAGCCACGGCCATGCGGCTACCGACAGGATCAGCGACGCAATCGTCGGCCCCACCGCGAACGACACGCCGACGACGAGCGCGTTGAAGCCGACGCCGCGCCCGAGTCGATGCGCGGGAAACAGGCCGCGGATCAGCGCGACGTTGACGCTCATGATCGCGCTCGCGCCGAAGCCCTGCACGATGCGCGCGGCCGTCAGCATCGGCAGCGTCGACGCGAGCGAACAACCGAGCGACGCCAGCGTGAACACCGCCAGCCCCGCGACATACACGCGCTTGTGACCGACGATGTCGCCGAGCGACGCGAACGGCAGCAGCGTCGCGACCATCGCGAGCTGGTACGCGTTGATGATCCACACGGACGCGGCCGGCGACGCATGCAGGTCGGTCGCGATGGCGGGCAGCGCGGTGTTCGCGATCGCGGTGTCGAGCGTCGCGAGCGCGACGGCCAGCAGCACGGCGGACATCGCGCGCCAGTTGACGGCCGGCTCGTGGGCGCCGGCGGGGGAAGCGAATTCGGACAAGATGGGCTCGGCTGACGAGCGACGCGCGGCGTCGCGGATTGAGCGGCGCGGCGACGCGCGCTCCGTGCGGCAAGAACGGAACGCGCGGCACCGCGAGCCGTATTGTTGCAGAGCCGCACCGAACGTGCAGGCGGCCGCGCCGTCGGTCAGCGAAACGAAAGATTCGGCATGCCGCGTCGAACGAGCGGCACCGATGAAGACGCAACGAACGGCGGTCTCGCCGCCTGCCGGACGGCGCGCGGCCGACCGCCGCTATTTACGACACTGCCCGTCGCGCATTGCGGCCGCGCAGCCATTCGAGCGCGAGCAGCAGGCTCGTCGAGAAAATGATCAGGATCGTGGCGAGCGCGGCGATCGTCGGGCTGATGTTCTCGCGGATGCCCGTGAACATCTGGCGCGGCAGTGTCGTCTGGTCCGCGCCCGCGAGGAACAGCGTGACGACCACTTCGTCGAACGACGTGGCGAACGCGAACAGCGCGCCCGACATCACGCCCGGCACGATCACCGGCAGCGTCACGCGGAAAAAGGTCGACACCGGGCTCGCGCCGAGCGACAGGCTCGCGCGCACGAGGTTCTGGTTGAAGCCCTGCAGCGTCGCGGCCACCGTCGTCACGACGAACGGCACGCCGAGCGCCGCGTGCGCGGCGATCAGCCCCGTGTAGGTATTCGCGAGCCCGAGCGGCGCGAAGAACAGGTACATGCCGACGCCGACCACGACGACGGGCACGATCATCGGCGACAGCAGCACGGCCATCAGCAGCCCCTTGCCGCGGAAATCGGCCTTCGTCAGGCCGATCGCGGCGAGCGTGCCGAGCACGGTCGCGACGACGGTCGCCGACGGCGCGACGATGAAGCTGTTCTTCGCGGCCATCCGCCACTCGTCCGACGCGATCAGGTTCTCGTACCAGCGCATCGAGAAACCCGGAATCGGATAGACGAGGAACGTGCTCGACGAGAACGACAGCGGCACGATCGCGAGCACCGGCAGGATCAGGTACAGCAGCGTCAGCACGACGAGCACGCGCAACGCGACGTACCACGCGCGCTCGACGAACGACATGTGCGGCGCGAACAGCGGCCTGGCGAGTTTCATGGTCGGCATCCCCTTCCCGTTTCCCTGTGCCCGGCGCTCAGCCGAGGCTCACGTTGGTGCGCGTGAAGCGCCCGTACACCGCGTACAACACGAGCGTCGCCGCAAGCAGCAGCCCGCCGAGCGCACACGCCATGCCCCAGTTGATCGTCACGTTCGTGAAGTACGCGACGTAGTAGCTGACCATCTGGTCGTTCGGCCCGCCGAGCAGCGCGGGCGTGATGTAGTAGCCGATCGCGAGGATGAACACCAGCAGCGCGCCCGCGCCGACGCCCGGATAGGTTTGCGGCACGTACACGCGCCAGAACGCGGCGAACGGATGGCTGCCGAGCGACACGGCCGCGCGCTGGTAGGTCGGCGGGATCGACTTCATCACGCTGTAGAGCGGCAGGATCATGAACGGCAGCAGGATGTGCGTCATCGAGATGTACACGCCGACGCGGTTGAACAGCAGCGTCAGCGGATGCGAGATCAGCCCGCTGCCGATCAGCGCCGTGTTGATGAGCCCTTCGCTCTGCAGCAGCACGATCCACGCGGCGACGCGCACGAGCACCGACGTCCAGAACGGAATCAGCACGAGGATCATCACGAGGTTCGCGCGTCGTTCCGACAGCGTCGAGATCCAGTACGCGAGCGGATAGCCGAGCAGCAGCGCGAACAGCGTGACGGCCACGCCGATCACGAACGTGCGGCCGAAGATCGCGAGGTAGATCGACTGATCGGGATCGGCTTGCACGATGTGGCCGAAGCCGTCCTGCTTGTGATCGAGCGCGGCGAGCAGGTAGAACGGCGACACCTGGCTGCCGTTCTTCGCGATCGCCTGCCAGTACGCGACGTCGCCCCAGCGCGCATCGAGGTCGATGAATTTGGCACGCGTCTGCGCGGGCGTCAGCGCCGCGTCATTGTCGCCCTTCAGCGGCATCGCGCGCGCCGTCTTCGCGACGAGCGAGCGATAGCCGGGAATCTCGGTGTTCAGGCGCCGCGCGAGCGCGCCCATCGCCTCGCTGTCGGCCACCTTCGTCATGTCGGCCGCGAGCGCGACATACGCGGCGTCCGCCGGCGGCGTCTTGCGGTCCCAGCCCGACAACGCGGCGACCGTGTTCGGCAACGCGGTCGCGATCTCCGGGTTCTGCACCGCGCGCGTGAGCAGCGTGCCGATCGGCACGACGAAAATCAGCAGCAGGAAAATCGCGAGCGGCGCGACCAGCAGCAGCGCCATCGTGCGCTTGCGGGCCTCGGCGGCCTTCAACTCGCGCTTGAGCGCGGCGGTCGACGGCGAGGAAGGCGCGATCGTCATCGTATTCAACTGGTCTCTCCGGCCGGACACGTTCCGGCGGCATGCCGCGCGACGCGATCGACGCGTCGCGCGGCCGGTTGCATCACGACACCCGTGAGGATGCCTGACCGGTTACTTCGTTGCCCACGCGGCGAAGCGCTGTTCGAGCTCGTCGCTGTGGTCGGTCCAGAAGCCGATGTCCTCGAGCACCGCGTTCTTGCCGTTGGCCGGCGAGTTCGGCAGATTCGCGAGCGTCTTCGCGTCGAGCGCCTTGATTGCGGCGACGTTCGTCGGGCCGTACGCGATGTGCTGCGCATACGCCTGCTGCGGCTTCGGCGTCAGCGAGTACGCGATGTACTGCTCGGCCAGCGCCTTGTTCGGCGAGCCCTTCGGAATCGCCCAGTAGTCGAGGTCGTAGATGCTGCCGTTCCACACGACCTTCAGGTTCTTGCCTTCCTTCTGCGCGGCGTCGATGCGGCCGTTGTACGCGGTCGACATCACGACGTCGCCGGCGACGAGGAACTGCGGCGGCTGCGCGCCCGCTTCCCACCACTGGATGTACGGCTTCAGCTCGTCGAGCTTCTTGAACGCGCGATCCTGGCCGGCCTTCGTGCCGAGCACCTTGTAGACGTCCTTCGTCGCGACGCCGTCGGCCATCAGCGCGAATTCGAGGTTGTAGCGCGCGCCCTTGCGCATCCCGCGCTTGCCGGGGAATTTCTTCACGTTCCAGAAATCGGCCCAGCCGGTGGGCGCCGACTTCAGCTTGTCCGCGTTGTACGACAGCGCGGTCGACCACACGAAGAAGCCGACGCCGCACACCTGCGGCGCTTCCGGAATCAGGTCGGATTTCTTCGCGATCTTCGACCAGTCGAGCTTCTCGTACAGCCCTTCGTCGCAGCCGCGGTTCAGGTCGCCCGATTCGACTTCGACCACGTCCCAGTTGACGTGCTTCGCCTCGACCATCGCCTTCACCTTCGCCTGCTCGCCGTTGTATTCGACGGCCGTGACCTTGTTGCCGGTCGCCTTCTCGAACGGCTGGTTGAACGCGACCTTCTGCGCGTCGCCGTTCGCGCCGCCGAAGTTGACGACCGTGAGCTCGGCAGCCGTGGCCGATGCGCCGAACGCGACCAGTGCCAGCGCGAGTGCCGTACGGCGCGCGGTAAAGCTTGCTCGTTTCATGATGGTTCCTCTCCTCTCGTGGTGGAAGTGGGCTTTGTTGTTGACGACGTGCTGCGGAAAACCGGGTAAACCATGCTCACGCGAACACGCGCAGGTGTTCGGGCGAGAACGCAAGCGAGACCGGGGCGCCGGGCGAGAACGCGTCGAGCGCGCCGGTGCCGAGCGGCACCTTCACGAAGCACTCGTCCTGGCCCGGCAGTGCGCAGCGCATGCGCACGTGATCGCCGAAATAGATGAGGCTGCGCGCCTCGCCGCTCACGCAATTGGCGGCGCCGCCATTCATCCCGTTCGCGCCGTGCGCGGCGAGGCTCATGCGCTCGGGGCGGATGCACGCGACAGCGGATGCGCCCTCGGCGGCTTCGCCGATATGGCGGCCGACGAGCTTCGTGCCGTCGTCGAGCCGGAATTCGCAGAATTCGCCGTCGACGCGCGCGATGGTGCCGCGCAGCCGGTTGCTGTCGCCGATGAAGTTCGCGACGAATTCGTTGCACGGCGATTCGTACAGGCGGTCGACGGTGTCGAGCTGCTGCACGATGCCCTTGTCGAACACGGCGACGCGATCGGACATCGTCAGCGCCTCGCCCTGGTCGTGCGTCACGTACACGAAGGTCACGCCGAGCTTTTCGTGCAGCGCCTTCAGTTCGTATTGCATGTGTTCACGCAACTGCTTGTCGAGCGCGCCGAGCGGCTCGTCCATCAGCACCAGCTTCGGCTCGAACACGAGCGCGCGCGCCAGCGCGATACGCTGCTGCTGGCCGCCCGACAGTTGCGCCGGATAGCGTTTCGCGAAGCGCTCCATCTGCACCATCTTCAGCGCGTGCGCGACACGCTCCGCGCGCTCGCCGGCGGGCAGCTTGCGCACCGTCAGCGGATACCCGACGTTCTGCTCGACCGTCAGGTGCGGAAACAGCGCGTAGTTCTGAAACACCATGCCGATGTTGCGCTTGTGCGGCGGCACGTTGTTCAGCAGCTCGCCGTCGAGGCGGATCTCGCCGCCGGTCGGGAATTCGAAGCCGGCGAGCATCATCAGGCAGGTGGTCTTGCCCGAGCCGGACGGCCCGAGCAGCGTCAGGAATTCCCCGCGGTGGATGTCGAGGTCGAGCGATTTGACGACGAGCGTTTCGCCGTCGTAGGTCTTCCGCACGCCGCGAAAGCTGACGATCACATCATCGGACTTCATCGTGCTGTCCCCTGGTTCCGCGCCAATTGATTTTGAGATGCGAGCCACTATACGGCGCGCACGGTTCTATACTAGGGAACCATTTCAATATTCCTAGTAGGACCACTTTGGATACCGTGATCGTCGCCGACTGGCTGTCCGCCCGCATCGACCGCAGCTCGCCCGAACCGATGTACCGGCAGCTGCTGCAACTGATGCAGCAGGCCATCCTGACCGGGGAATTGGGGCCAGGGACAAAGCTGCCGAGTTCGCGCACGCTCGCGGGCGACCTGTCGATCGCGCGCAATACGGTGCTGCACGTGTACGACCAGCTGACGGCCGAAGGCTACGTGCTGACGACGACCGGCAGCGGCACCTACGTGGCCGACACGCGGCCGGACGCCGCCGCGATCCGCGTGCCGGGCGCCACGCCGCCGCCGTCAGCCGCCGACGAACTGCCGGCGCCCGACGCACAGGGCAGCCTGTCGATGCGCGGGCGGCAGTTGATCGAGCATGCGGGCGTCTCGCGGCGCCAGTGGGGTGCGTTCATGCCGGGCGTGCCGGACGTGTCGGAATTCCCGAGCCGCACGTGGAGCCGCCTGCAGGCGCGGCTGTGGAAGGAGGCCAATCCGGAGCTGCTGACCTATGCGCCGGGCGGCGGCTACCGGCCGCTGCGGCGTGCGCTCGCCGATTACCTGCGCGTCGCGCGCTCGGTCAAATGCTCGCCGGACCAGGTGATCATCACGACGGGCATCCATCAGTCGATCGATCTCGCGGTGCGGCTGCTGTCCGACATCGGCGATCGTGCGTGGGTCGAGGAACCGTGCTACTGGGGCGTGCGCAGCGTATTGCAGGCGGCCGGCCTGACGCTCGCGCCGGTGCCGGTCGACCAGGAAGGGCTCGACCCGCGCGCGAGCGACATGCAGCACCCGCCTCGGCTCGTGCTGGTCACGCCGTCGCACCAGTACCCGCTCGGGATGGTGATGAGCCTCGCGCGGCGCCGCATGCTGCTCGAATATGCACGCCAGCACCGCTGCTGGATCATCGAGGACGACTACGACAGCGAATTCCGTTACGGCAGCCGCCCGCTCGCGTCGCTGCAGGGTCTCGACGACGGCGGCCGCGTGATCTACGTCGGCAGTCTCGGCAAGATGCTGTTCCCGGGGCTGCGGATGGGTTACATGGTCGTACCCGAGCACCTGGTCGACACCTTCCGCACCGGGTTGTCGGAGCTGTACCGCGAAGGCCAGCTGATGCAGCAGGCCGTGCTCGCCGAATTCATCATGGACGGCCACCTCACTTCGCACGTCCGACGAATGCGCACGCTGTACGGCGAGCGCCGGCAACTGATGATCGACGCGATCCGGGCGCGCTTCGGCGAGGCGCTGCCCGTGATGGGCGACGAGGCCGGCCTGCATCTGGTGCTCGGCCTGCCCGATGCGTGCGACGATCGCGCGGTCACGCAGAGCGCGTTCGACGCGGGCGTGATCGTGCGCCCGCTGACCAGCTACTACAGCAACCTCGACACCGCGCGGCAGGGCCTGCTGCTCGGCTATGCATGCGTCGCGCACGAAGGCATCCGGCCCGCGTTCGATACGCTCGCCGATACCATCGAGCAACATCTGCCGCGACACATCACGCGCGCGGCATGAAGCCCGCCACACGTGGCGACACCCGGGTCAATGCGCGCTGCCCGCGCCGCGATCGAGCGACGCCGCGCGTACGGCTTCGCCGGGCTTCGTGAACACGCGCTGCCGCAGCGCGGCAATCTGTGCGTCGCGGTCCTGCGGCGACAGGCCGGCCGATTCGATCTGCGTACGCTGCGCCGCATAATCCGCGTAACGGCTCTGCCACGACGCATCATCCTGCTGCATCTGCGCGACGCGCGCCGCCGCCTCGGGCCCAAGCGTCTGCGTCAGTTGCGCGCGCATCGCATCGGGCGTCGCGCCGCTCTTCCGCAATTGTGCGATCTGGTCGATCGCCGCGCGCTGCCGGTCCACCCGCTGCTGCGCCTCGCGTTCGTCGGCCGGCATCTGCTGCTCGAGCGCCGCGAGCCGTTCGGCCTTCTGCGCATCGGTCAATGAGCGGTCCTGAGTGATCTTCAAGCGTGCGAGGTCGTAGCGCTGCCGCCACTGCTCCGCGCCGAAGAACGGCTGGCTCCAGTCGCCGAGCGTGCGGTACGCGATCGACGCCCGCTGATCGAGCGCGAGCTGCAACGCGCCGGGATCGGACTTGTCGACCGCACCGGCGTCGCGCAATGTCGCGAGCGCATCGAGATACGCGCGATACCGATGCCACACGTCGAGCGCCTCCGCCTGTGCGACCGTGCCGTCGAGCTGCGCGGCGATTTCGCGAACGACGAACGCATCGAGCGCGGCCGCGCTCAGGTCGCTCCGCGCGGTCAGGCAATAGTCGAAGAAATCGCGCACCGTGCGCGACTTCGCGAGATGGCCGCCTGCATCGAGCGGCAACCGCGGCGCACTGGAACCGGCGAGCGACGGCGGCACGCCCGCACTCGCCGGCACCGCGGCCTGCGATGCGGCGACCGCCACGCCGCCCACCGCGGCCGCCTCCGGCGCATCACCCGCTGCGCCCGTGCCGCGATGCGATCCCGCACCGCTCCACATCGCGACGCCGGCGACTGCCGCGAGCCCCACGCCCCCGTAGATCGCAGCGCGCCGCACGAGCGGCGCGCGCCCTTCACGTGCCGCCATCGATCACACGCCCGCGAGCTTCAGCCGGTTCGCATGCGTGCGGATCACCGCGACCGGGTCTTCCGCATACGCGCCGCGCACGCCGAGCAGCTGGTTGATCTCGTCGATATGGTTCCACTTGTAGCGCGTGCTCAGCACCTTGCCGTACAGCGCGCTGCACTTCGACACGAGCCCGTCGTTCTCGCCCGAACCGCGGTTGATCATCACCGTGCCCGTGCCGAACAGCGCGAGCGTCGACAGGTCGAGCACGTTCGCCGGATCGACGACCGGAACGGTGCTCGTATCCGTCGCCCCCGTCACGCCGAACAGCGACAGCGTCGGCTGGATCGCCGTGCCGGCCCACGAATACAGCAGATGCGTGTTGCCGCCGACGGTTTCCGTCGGCGCGCCGGTCTGGCAACTGCCGGGAGCGCCGAGGCCCGCGCTCGGATAGTTCTGGTTGTAGGTGGCGGCCTGCGCGGTCGTCAGCGTCTTCAGCGACGCGAGTGCGTCCTGGTTCGTGTTGTGGCTGCTGCTCGTCAGGATTCCGAATACATTGACGAACGCGGCGATCACCGTCGACGACAGTCCGGTCGGATCGTATGCGAGCACGTCCTGCACGAAGTCGGCGAACTCGGAGCCGCGATGCGGCGTGCCGATCGTCGTCACCGACGCGACGAGATCGGGCGCGACGGCCGCGACATAGCGCGACGTCAGCCCGCCCTGGCTGTGACCGACGAGATTGACCTTGGTCGCGCCGGTCGCGGCGAGCACCGTCTTCACGTAAGCCAGCAGCTGTTCGCCGCGCCCGTTCGGGCCGTCGTCGCTCTGGAAGCCCGACAGGTTCGCGACGTACACGGTCGCGCCATGCTGTTGCAGGTCTTCCTGGATGCCGTACCAGTAATCGAGTACGCCCGCGTACTTGTCGGTGCCGGTCAACCCGTGCACGAGAATGATCGGATAGCGCGTCGTCGCATAGTCGTCGGCGGGCGCGGTTGCCGCCATCGCCGCGTGCGTCGTCGCGAGCGTCGTCAACGCGGTCGTCCCCGCGAACGGCGCGACGCTCATCGCGCATGCCACTGCCCCTGCCATTACCCTGGAACGCATCGATTTGGCCATGCATGTTCTCCTGATTATTGTGCTGCCGGTGCGAATGACACCGGATCGACACGCACGCCGCCTCGCACGGACCTCGTGTGTCGAATGCGGAGTGAAGCACGACTCGCGAACGTTTGCGCCCCGACTAGATACGGTTCTCTAATCGGTTGACGCGCCCCGCCCGTTCGGGCGGGGCGGCGTGCAGGCACGCGCATGCTGCGGCGCACACGCGCGTGGCGCGCTACAGCTTCGCGCTCACGCGTACCCACGCGGTACGCCCCGGCTCCATCACCGGCGCATTCGCCGGATAGCCGAAACCCGCGTTGCCGGCAAGGTTCAAATGCTCGGTGTAGGCCTTGTTCAGCACGTTGTCGACCCCCACCGAAATCTGCACGGTCTTGCTGACGTTGTACTGCGTATGCAGCGACAGCACGCCGAATCCGGCGCTCGGGCCGAAGTCCTTGCCGACCACGTTGCCCTCGTTCAGCGCATAGCGATGCTGCGACGCAACGATGCGCCACAGGCCGCCCGCCGACCAGGCGCCGCGCGTGTATTCGAGCCCGATGCGCGCCTCCAGCGGCGGCATCTGCGGCAGCGGATCGCCGCTCGCCACGTTGCGCCCCCACGCATACGCGAGCGACGTCTCGACGCGCAGCGGCGCGACCGGCCGCCACGACACGCCGGCCTCGCCACCCATGATCTGCGCGTTGACGTTGGTCGCCTGCGTGGTCGGGCCCATCATGCCGGTCGCATAGTCGAACAGGATGAAGTCCTGGACGTAGCCCGCGTACGCCGACACCCATGCATCGAACCGGTCGCTCTTGTATTGCGCGCCGATATCGAGCTGCGTGGTCTTCTCCGGCTGTACCGCCGAGAACGCGTTGACCGACCCGGTCGGCCCGCGCGTCGCGGAGAACAGTTCCCAGTAGTCCGGATAACGCTCCGCGTGGCCGATGCCCGCGTACCACGTGACGGGCAGCGACGCGAGATCGCGCTCGTAGCGCACGAAGCCGCTCGGCAGCACCTTCGTCCGATCGTCGTCGAACGTCGGATTCGGCTTGCTCATCATCATGCCGCGCTTCATCGCGCGCTTGTCGCGTGCGCTCGCATAGTCGACGCGCGCGCCGCCGATCACGCGCGATACGTCGCTCGCATACCACGTCAGCTCGCTGAACACGCCCGCATTCCACATGGTCGCCTGCGCATCCCACGGCTGGTCGCGGTAGTTCTGCTGCCCCATCGACGAGCGCGAATCGAGCCGGTTCGATTGCGCATCGACGCCCGTGACGAGCTTGAAGTCGTCGCCGAAGCGGAACGTCGCGGCCGCACGCGCGCCCACCGTGCGGCGCCGCACGTCCGCGGCCATCCGCATCGGCATGCTGCTCGCGGGGTCGGGCTGCCGCAACGTGTAGTTGTCCATCACGTGATCGGCTTCGTTGTAGTACACGCGCGCCTCGATCCGGTCGAGCACGTCGCCGAGATGCCGCTTGTCGAACGACAGGCCGAACGTCTCGCGGCGGAAATGCGCGCCGTCCATCCCGCGGCCCGCATAGCGTGCGTAGCCGTCGCCGGTGCCGGCCGTCAGCTCGACGCGCGTATGGTCGTCGGGCGTCCAGCCGAGCGCCGCATCGGCGTTCCACTTGTCCCACTGCGACGGCACGGTGTTGCCGTTGCCGTCCTGGTAGTCCTGCGAATGCGCGTGGTTCGCGGTCACGCGGCCATAGACGTCCGGCGTGCCGGCAGTGAGGTCGATGTTCTGGTCGTTGCGGCCGAACGATCCGCCGACCAGGCTGCCCTCGAAGCGCATGCCGGGGCGCTCGAAACGCGGCGTCACACGCTCGAACAGCACGGTGCCGGCCGATGCGCCGGGACCGTACAGCACGGTCTGCGGCCCCTTCACGACCGTCACCTTGTCATAGCTTTCCGGTGCGATGTACGACGTCGGCGCGTCCATCCGGTTCGGGCACGCGCCGAGCGTCGGCATCCCGTTCGCCAGGATGTTCAACCGCGAACCGAACATCCCGCGCAGCACGGGATCGCCGTTCGTGCCACCGCTGCGGATCGACGTGAAGCCGGGGATCGTCTTCAGGTAGTCGGCGCCGTCGCTGGCGGGCAGCGGCTGGCGCGGCGCCTTCGGATCGGTGACGACGACGAGCGGCGTCGACAGCGGCGCCGCGACGACTTCGACGGGCGGCAACAGCATCGCGGCGTCGTTCGCCGTCGCGCCGGCCGCCGGCGCCGTTTCGGCCGCGGCGGCGCTCGCGGCCAGCGCGCCGACAGCCAGCGCGGGAACGGTGAGTTTCAGCATGCGCGGCAAGGGCCGCGCACGGGCATTGCGTGACGCCCGTGGCGCACGCAACTGGAAATTGGTCATGATCGAAAGCCCGAGTGACGCCCTCCACGCGGCCTCGACGGGCCGCACGGATATCGGCGGAATGAGAAACGGCGGGAAACGCGTCAGGCGCGCTCGGGCGGTGCGCGCGGATAGGCGCGCGGATAGCGGTCGCTGCGCGCCGCGACGGCAGGCGGCGCGGCGACGGAAACGGAAACGACGGGAACGGCGCCGACCGACGCGGCGGCAGGCGCGCCGATGGCCGGGCTATGAGCGAAGAAGCCGCAGTAGCCGCACGCGTCGAGATGCAGCGCATGATCGTGCATGCCGCCGGCAGCGGGCGCACGATGCGCGCCATGCTCGGTACTGCAGACGATCGCGTCGGGCGTGGCCGCCTGCGCGATACGCCACTGCGACACCAGCGGCGCGGCGATCGCGATCCAGATCGCGAGCAGGCCAAGCCAGGCAGTCAGGTGACGATGTCGGTGCAGCATGTGCGGCGACGAGTAAGCGGAATGTAAAAACAGCCGAGATGTTACAGAATGTTCAACGCGATGACCAGTGCCGACGACGGTAAACGAACCGGGGGCGCATGGTTGTCAACACAACCATGCGCCCCCGCCTGCGATGCGCTTCGGACGCGCGATGATCAGGGCGCCATGCGCCGCAGCACGTCGTCGCGCCGGATGAAGTGATGGTAGAGCGCGGCCAGCGCATGCAGGCCGATCACGAAGTAGAACGCGTTGCCGATCAGCTCGTGCGCTTCCTTGATCGTCGGCCGCAGCGCCTTGTCGGGGCCGAACAGCGTGAACGACACGCCGAGCCAGTCGAGCGACACCGGCTTGCCGCCCATGTTGATCATCATGATGCCGAGCAGCGGCTGCGCGATGATGAACACGTAGAGCGCGAGATGCGCGAGCTTCGACAGCCAGCGCAGCAACGTCGCCTGCGGAATCGCTTCCGGCGCGCGGCTGACCAGTCGCCACAGCACGCGCAGCACCGACAGCACGAGGACGAACGTACCGGCCGTCAGGTGCACGTTCATCCAGAACGCCCGGCTGTCGCTGCCTTTCGGTCCGCGGATCTCGATGGCCAGGTAGGCCAGCGCGACCAGCAGGAAGATGGCCCAGTGGAAGAAGATCGCGGGCGAGCTGTAGCGCGTCTGTTTCGCGAGGATGTTTTTCATGCTTCGTCTCGTGTCGTATTCGGGGAGGGGCGCCAGCTGCAGCCGGCCTGCGCCCGGCAAGGCTGTGACGATTGTAGCCGCGCGGGCGGCCGGTTTTGCACGGCGCGGTCAAATATCCGCCGAATCGTCAACGCGCGCCGCGCGCGGCCGGCCTATGGAAAATCCGCATCGCGCGCCCGGGCGGCTGTGGCACGATGAAGCTTTGGTGCGACGGCGCGCGGGCATCATGAGCAAAGCGTTCTTCGTTGCAGCCTACCGGCTGATCGCCGCATTGCTCGCGGTGTCCACCACGCTGCACAGCGTCGCCGACTACTGGCGCCTGCCGAGCTTCCATCTCGGCAACTACCTCAGCTACTTCACGCAACTGAGCAGCCTCTACGCGGCTGCGATGCTGGCCGCGGGGCTGTGGCGCATCGCGCGCCCCGGCTCGGCCCGCTACGAATCGATGCGCGGCGCGGCAGTGCTGTACGTGCTGATCACCGCGATCGTCTACGAGCTGCTGCTCGCGCGGCTCGATGCGCTGCGCCACGTCACGCCAGCGTTCAACAACTGGGTACTGCACCGGATCGTGCCGCTCGTGATGCTGTGCGACTGGCTGTATGTCGAACCGCGCTCGCCGATTCCGCGCCGCAGTGCGTTCGCGTGGCTCGGCTTTCCGGTCGTCTATCTCGGCTATACGCTCGTGCGCGGCGCGGTGGAGGACTGGTATCCCTACCCGTTCGTCGATCCGCGGCCGCACGGCTACCTGCCCGTCGCGATCCAGTGTTCGCTGATCGCGCTCGGCGCGGCGGCGCTCGCACTGGGCATTCGCTGGCTCGGCAATCATGCGAGACAGTCTGGCAGCGCGACGCTCAAGGAAGGATGAAGATGGAAGCGGTTCGAACGTGTGCGCCGCCCGGCGCACACGTGGCGATACCGACGATCAGCCGCCGTTGCGCGGCAGGAAGTTCATCGGATCGACGACCTTGCCGTTCTGGCGGACTTCGAACTCGAACGTCGAACGACCGCTCGCGTCGGTGCCCATTTCGGCGACCGGCTGGCCCTGGCGCACCGCGTCGCCTTCGTTGACGAGCAGCTTGCCGTTGTGCCCGTAGGCCGTGATGAGCCCGTTGTCGTGCTTCAGGATCACGAGCGGGCCATACGCCTTGACGCCGGAGCCGGCGTACACCACGCGCCCGTTTGCCGCGGCCCGCACCGAGTGGTCGGGCCCGGATGCGGCGATCACGACGCCGCGCGTCTTGCCGGCCGCAAACGGCGTCGCGACGACACCCGTGGCCGGCCACGCGAGCGAGCCCGGCTGGGCGGCGGCCGCGGGCGGCTGCCCGTACGCATTCGCCGCCGGCGGCGGCGCGACCCGCAGCACCTGGCCCGGCGACACGGCGTCCGTCGGCGCCATGTGGTTCCAGCTGGCCACGTCCTGCACGCGCTGTCCGTAGGCGCTCGCGATGCCCGCCAGCGTATCGCCCGGGTTCACGCGGTAATAGCCGGCAATCACGCCCGGCGTCGCAGCCGACGTGGGCGCCGGCTGGCGCGTGGGTTGCCAGTTGTCGGTCCACGGCGTCATCGTGCAGCCCGTCAGCGCGATGGCCGCGGCAACGAGCGCCGCCTGCGGCAGCCAGCGCGTGAGCGTGTCGTGGATGGGAATAGTTTCTCTCAAGGGTCCTCCCGGATTTGCGTCGTCGCGCCGCCCACCGCCCCCCGGCGCGCGACGCACGATGTCCGGCCGAACGGCCGGATCAACCAGTATCCGACCGCTTTCGCGGCCGTCAGTTTCCACAGCGGAACGTCGGCGCGGATGAGCTCACCGGCCCCTTTTTCGCGTCGTCCCGACCGGCAAAGATACCATTTGTCGCGGTCAACACCCCGACAGTTGCCCGATCCGGAAACAATCTTGCGGCATCGCACGGGCATCCCGGCGGGCCGCGCGCCGCGCCGGGCGGGCCATCCGGCCGGCGCTTGCGGGTTTCTCGCGGGCGCGGCCGCCCTCGCCCGCCGAATCGGCCCCGTCATATTCTCCGCTTCGATCGCCGCCTATACTCGGTGGTGCGCAGCGCGATCCAACGACAACGAGGAGCAAGACAATGAATAACGCGACGTTTCTCTCCGTGCAGCTCGACGCCGACGATTTCGCCGGTTCCAGCGGTCTGGTCGAATTGCTCAACCGGCACCTGTTGTTCGCGACCGACGTCGCCGAAGCGGCCGACGCGCTGGTTCAGCTGGCGAGCGTCACGCACCTGACCGGCGCCACGCGCCACAGCGTCGAGTTGCCGGTCCTGGCGATCGAACGTCTGCGCGACGCGCTCGATACGCTGAGCGGTTACGACGAAACGTGGCTGCAGGTGCTGGAACCGGCCGAGGCGCTGTTCCGCGAGATCGGGCGCGGCAGGCGCCCGCTGCACTGAACGCCGCCGCATTCATTGCGCGTTCCAATGAAAACACCCCGTCGTTCCGCATAGCGGTACGACGGGGTGTTCGTACTACAGGGGGTCAGATGCGGTCGCCAGCGCGGCCGTGCCATTAACGACCCTTGTAAACCGGTGCGCCATCCGAGATGCGCTTGACTTGCCAGCCGGTCTTGGCCGCGGCCGGCGCGCCCGATTCCTGACCAGCAGCCGGTTGCGCACCGTAGCCGGTCGTGTCGGCAGCGGCGACGTTCTGTTGCGGGTTCAGACGGGCTTCGGCAGCCTGGATGCTTTCCGGATAGTTGGTCCGGTCGCTGCCCAGCTTGTAGCCGGCCTGTTGGAGCTGGACCAGCTCGGCCTTCACCTGGGCACGGGTGACGGGCGCGTTCTGTTGGGCGAACGAGACGGCGGGGACGGCGAGGACAGCAGCAGCAGCGAACGTTGCGATCAGCGATTTCATGATTACCTCCGGGATTTTTTTGCTCCGCCGCACACACCATGTCTGCAGCGATGGAACAGAGTTTAGTCCCGGCAGCACCTAGGGAAAACCATGAAAGAACGAAAACACTGTTTCCCCGGAGCCAACAATGCCGGCATCCGGGATAGAAAAACCCTATTCAAAGAATAGATTTTCGCAACAATGCCGCCGCCGCTAGCCGGTTACGACCAGTTCGCGTGGAAGCTGCCCGGCTTGTCCGTGCGCTCGAACGTGTGCGCGCCGAAGAAGTCGCGCTGCGCCTGCACGAGGTTCGCGGGCAGCCGCTCGGACCGGTAGCTGTCGAAGTACGCGACCGCCGACGCGAACGCCGGGACCGGCACGCCGGCCTTCACCGCGGCCACCACGACGTCGCGCAGCGCGGTCTGGTAGTTCGCGGCGATGTCCTTGAAGTACGGGTCGAGCAGCAGGTTCGCGAGCGCCGGATCCTTCGCATACGCGTCGGTGATCTTCTGCAGGAAGCGCGCGCGGATGATGCAGCCCGCGCGGAAGATCTTCGCGATCGTCCCGAGATCGAGGTTCCAGCCGTATTCTTCCGACGCCGTGCGCAGCTGCGCGAAGCCCTGCGCGTACGAGATCACCTTGCTCAGATACAGCGCGCGGCGCACCGCTTCGACGAATGCAGCGCGATCGCCGTCGAACGGCGCGGCGGCCGGGCCCGACAGGATCTTGCTGGCCGCGACGCGCTCGGTCTTCAGCGACGACAGCACGCGCGCGAACACCGACTCGGTGATGAGCGGCAGCGGCACGCCCAGATCCAGCGCGTTCTGGCTCGTCCACTTGCCGGTGCCCTTCTGCGCGGCGCGATCGAGGATCACGTCGACGAGATGCTTGCCGGTTTCTTCATCCTTCTTGCCGAAGATCTTCGACGTGATCTCGATCAGGTAGCTGTCGAGCTCGCCCTGGTTCCATTCGGTGTACACCGCGCCGAGTTCGTCGTTGGTCAGGCCCGCGACGTCCTTCAGCACCGAGTAGCTTTCGGCGATCAGCTGCATGTCGCCGTATTCGATGCCGTTGTGGACCATCTTCACGTAGTGGCCCGCACCGTCCGGGCCCATGTACGCGACGCACGGCTCGCCGTCCGACGGCGCCTTCGCGGCGATCTGCTTGAGGATCGGCTCGACGAGGTCGTACGCGTCGCGCTGGCCGCCGGGCATGATCGACGGGCCGCGCAGCGCGCCCTCTTCGCCGCCCGACACGCCGGTGCCGATGAAATGCAGGCCCGACTGCGCGAGTTCCTGGTTGCGGCGGATCGTGTCGGTGAAATGCGTGTTGCCACCGTCGATCAGCACGTCGCCCTTCTCGAGCAGCGGCTTGAGCGAGGCGATCGTCGCATCGGTCGCTTCCCCGGCCTTCACCATCATCAGGATCCGGCGCGGCGTTTCGAGCGACGCGACGAATTCTTCGAGCGTATAGGTCGGCACCAGATTGCGGCCGGGGAATTCGGCGATCAGTTCGTCGGTTTTCTCGCGACTGCGGTTGAACACCGACACCGCGTAACCGCGGCTCTCGATATTGAGTGCGAGATTGCGGCCCATCACCGCGAGCCCGATCACACCGATTGCTTGTTTGCCCATTAGTCAATTCTCCGGAAAAAACGGGGCGCGACCCGAGCCGGGCCGCGCGCACAGGCGAAAGGATAGTGGAAACCCGGCGGCGCTGCGCGCTTGCGTGTCATTGCTCCGCGTGCGGCAGGCGCCGGAACACGACGCCCAGGTTGTTCGCCGGCATCTCGACGACCTCGATGCAGTCGAGCCCGAGATCGAGGCCGAGCGCGACCACGGTCTCCAGATCGCGCACGCCCCACGACGGATCGCGGCTGCGCAACTGCTGGTCGAACGCCTCGTTCGACGGGGTCGTATGCCGGCCTTCGCGACGATACGGGCCGTACAGGAACAGCACGCCGCCCGGCCGCAGCACGCGCGACGCACCGGCGAACAGCGCGTCGGTGCAGGCCCACGGCGAGATATGGATCATGTTGATGCAGACGATCGCGTCGAGCGCCGCGACCGGCCACGGCGTGTCGCGCACGTCGAACGCCAGTGGCCCGGCGACGTTCGCGAGGCCCGCATGCGCAACCCACGCGGCGATCGAACGCCGCGCCTGCGCATCGGGATCGCTCGGCTGCCAGTGCAGGCCCGGCAACGCCTGCGCGAAATGAACGACGTGCTGCCCGGTGCCGCTCGCGATTTCGAGCACGCTGCCGCTCGCCGGCAGCACGCGCCGCAGCACGTCGAGGATCGGCCCGCGATTGCGTTCGGCCGCCGGCGCCGACAGCCGCGCGGACGGATCGGGGGAAGAAGCGGCGCCGGTCACGATGCATGCTCCTGCGTGTCGCCCGCGCTGCTGCGCCCGAGCCCGAGCCGCGCCACGAGTGCGTCGAGCGCGGGTGCGCAATGCGCCTCGACCTTCAGCGTCAGTATCGGGTCGGCGCGCGTATGGCCAAGATTGAGGGCGGCAAGCGGCTTGTGCTGCGCCTGCGCCCACACGCAGAAGCGGTAGCCGGAATACACCATCAGCGACGAACCGACGACGAGCAGCGCGTCGGCCGCATCGAGCGCCTGCGACGCCAGCGCCACGCGTTCGCGCGGCACGTTCTCGCCGAAGAACACCACCGCCGGCTTCAGCAGGCCGCCACACGCGGGGCAAGCCGGGATGCGGAACGTATCGAGCGCGGCCCATTCGAGATGCGCGTCGCCGTCCGCCGCCGGCTCGGCCTGCGCGCCCAGCAACTCGGGATTGTCGGCTTCGAGCACGGTCTGGATCGTCGCCCGCGCGTGATGCGCGCCGCAGTCGAGGCAGGTCACGCCGTTGATCCCGCCGTGCAGTTCGATCACGTCGTCGCTGCCCGCCCGCTGATGCAGGCCGTCGACGTTCTGCGTGACGAGGCGTTCGATCCGGCCCGCGCCGCCGAGCCGCGCCAGCGCGACGTGCGACCCGTTCGGCCGCGCGCGGCCCACGACCGGCCAGCCGATCATGCTGCGCGCCCAGTAGCGGCGCCGCGCGGCATCGGAGCCGAGGAATTCGTGAAGCTGGATCGGCGGCGAGCGCATCCATTGACCGTTGCGGTCGCGGTAACCGGGAATGCCGGAATCGGTGCTGATGCCCGCGCCGGTCAGCACGAGCAGGCGCGGATGACGCTCGACGAACGTGTGCAGCGCATCGAGCGCGGCCGGATCGACGTCGGCGATGGAGGGATCGGGCAAGGCTTGATCGGGCAAGGCTTTATCGTTCATGTTGGCAACGTGATCGGTCGCGCCGGCAGGCCGTGCGCCCGCACGGGCGGCCACGCACGCCAGCACATGATACAGAACGCCGTGCGATCGGGCGGACCGCCGCCACGGCACGCCCGCGCACGCAAAAAGACGCCCGTCGCCGCTCGGCGACGGGCGCTTCAACAATTGATCCATCGGGGTAGTGGATCAACTGACAGCACAATGTTGCGACGCCCGTCATACCGCGATCGACGGCCGTTCCCCTGGACCCTGCGTGTTCCGCCTGCCGCGCGCATCGGCGCGTCATCGGCCTTCCCGACCCGATCCCGTTCCACCGGCTCGTCACGCCGATGCGATGCCCATCGCGCAAACGCGTTCGCCGCGCGACGACGGGCGTGGTGTCATGGCATGACGATTCCGGGATCCGGGCCGACGCCATCCGCCTGCGTTCGCGGCTCATCCGCGACGGCCGACCGGCACCGGTCGGCTTCGTGCGCCACGCATGCACGTCGTCGTTCAGAACGAACCCGATTGCTCGGATGGAACGGAAAGCCGCTCGCTCACGTCGCCGCAATCAGCGACGAAGCGACTACCCTGGCAGGTCGGCGATTCATGTTTGCAACACGATTCGTTGCGTTTCGGTCTTTTTTCATTCTCTTGTCCCCGTCTCCGATACATCCGACCCACTGAAGCGATTGCCGGGTCGACTGCGCCCGCGATCGCGCTCACGGCCCATACCACCATGCAAGGAGCGCACCATGTTTCATGGCGCAAGGCCTTGCGGGGCCCGGCAAGGCCGCGGGCAGGCATCGCGCCCCGTCAGAAAGCCCGAATGTTTCGAAACTGAAACGCACCGCCGGTGCCGCCGGCATCGTCGCGTCGGCGCTGCGCGCGGCGGCCAATCGCCTTACAATCGGCCACGATTGGCGCCGCCCCGTCACCGGATGCGAGCGCCCGGCATTGCCCCTTCCCGCAGATCTGCACCGCCCGACCGGAACCCGCACTCGCCGCATGCCCGACACGAAGAACTGGCTGGAGATCGACTACCGCACGCTGTTCAGGCTGCACCCCGATCGCCGGATCGAACGCGAGAACGATCCCGACGAATCGCCGGCGCCACGCTTCTGGCTCGGCCGCTGCGCGGGCGGCACGCTGTCCGGCGTACGTGCGGACGTACCCGCCGGCATCGCGGACGAACTGACGCGCGTGGCCGACAGTGAACCGCCGTGGTCGGACGACGCGCCGCCCACGCACCTCGAACGCTATCTCGGATTGCTCGCACCCGTTTCGCACTGGAACATCGGCCTCGTGTATGCGTTGCCGCATGCGCTCGAATTCGATACCGACGCGCACGCCACGCTGGTCGACGGCGACAGCGACACGGGTCGACGATTGCTGCGATCGCTGGCCGTGCACGGCATGCCGGAAGGGCTGCTGTCGATGGGGTTTCGAAGCGCCGCCGATCTGTGGGCGCCGTGGTGCGCGGCTGTGGTCGACGGCGAAATCGCGTCGCTCGCGTTTGCCGCGCGACTGTCCGACGTCGGCGCCGAACTCGGTGTCGCGACCGCGCCGGCGTTCCGTGGGCGCGGCCTCGCGGCCGCCGTCACCGCCGCGTGGTCGCGCTTGCCGTCGCTGCGCACGCGCACGCTGTTCTACAGCACCGACCTCGACAACCGCGCGTCGCAACGCGTGGCGTCACGCCTGGGGCTCGCGTTGCGTGGCGCGACGCTGCGGGTCGGGTAGCGCGGGGCGGAACCGTCCCGCTCGCGCATCGCGCATCGCGCAAACACGCTAGCATTCGGACACGGAACGCCGCGCGTTCCCGTCGCCTCGCCTCCAAGGACTCGCCATGACCCCTTCCGCTTCCACCCGCGCCGACGTCGCGCATCGCGTCTTCTCGGCCGGGCGGCTGTCGATCGGCCTCACGCTTCCGCTGCTTCGCAGCGGCCACATCGTCGCGGACTTCAACGAACAGCTCGAACTCGCGGCGCTGGCCGATTCGCTCGGCTTTCGCGCGCTGTGGATTCGCGACGTGCCGCTGAACAGCGCCGACTATCCGGACCCGGTCGGCCACCTCGATCCGTGGGTGCTGCTCGGCGCGCTGGCGTCGCGCACCCGCCGGATCGCGCTCGCCAGCGGCGCGATCGTGCTGCCGCTACGCCATCCGCTGCATATCGCGAAAGGTGCGCTGTCGGTCGCGACGCTGTCGGGCGGGCGCTTCATCCTCGGGCTCGGCTCCGGCGACCGGCCGCCCGAATACGCGGCGTTCGGCGTCGACGCGCAAACGCGGCGCGACCGCTATCGCGCGCACTGGGACGTCGTCGCGGCCGCGCTCGGCGTGCCGTCGCGCGTGCTGCCCGACGAAGCGCCGCCCGATGCGCCCGAATTCACGCTGCTGCCGCGCGACGGCGACGCGGTGCCGATGCTTGCGGTCGGCTCGGGTGGACAGAGCGTCGACTGGATCGCCCGGCATTCGATCGGCTGGATGACGTATCACCGCGATCCGGATACGCAGCGCGCCCGCTATTCGATGTGGCGCGCGGCGGTCGACCGGCTCGCGTCGCCGCCGTTTCGCGCGTTCGGCGTCTCGATGCGCCTCGATCTCGCCACGCACCCCGATACGCCGGCCACCGCGCTGTCGCTCGGTTACGCTACCGGGCGCCGCGCGTTGGTCGACATCCTGCGGGACATGCGCGCGGCGGGTACGCATCATGTCACGCTGAACCTGGGCTCGGACCGACCCGTGCGCGAGGTCATCGAAGAAATCGCCGAACACGTCTTGCCGGTATTTCATGACGAGCAGGCGTAATTCATCAGGAATCCGAATTCCGTGATGGAATGCAGGCGTGGATCGTGATCGAACGAGTGCTCGCTGGGTGACGCATCCCGCGCCGGCGTCGATAAACCCGCGTGACAGGCTCCTTACGATCGGGGAAGCGGGATCTTGCGTCCGATATCGGACAGCCGACGGTCTGCGTCCGGCACACGACTTGCGCGCCTGCATGGCCGGCGTCGCGCATGCCCGATCCGAATCGTCGGCGACGGAACGACGGAACTATTCGGTCCCGATCGCGATCATGTTAACTTCCGTCCATCGTTCAGCCTGGCGGGCCGCGTGACGACACGCACCCGCATGCCCACTCCATGCGACATATCCTTCTCGGCTGGCTGCTCGCCGCCGTCGTCTCGGCCGCCCACGCGGCCGCTCCCGCTCCGGCCGCCGCGTCGGCCGCCTCCGACGCCGCGCCCGCACTGACGCCGCAACAGGCGCGGCAGGCACTGAATGTGCTCGAAAACCCGCGCGAGCGCGCGCAAGTCGAAACGACGCTACGCGCCATCGCGGCGGTCGGCGCGTTGAGCGCACCGGCGGTGCCGGCCAGCGCAGCGTCTGCGGCCAGCGGCGCATCGGCGGCCGCCGCGCCGGCCGCGCTCACGTCGAACGGGCTCGCATCGATGCTCGTCCGCCAGGGGTCGCGCTGGGCCGCTCAGATCGGCAACGCACTGCAGGAATCGCTGCGCTCGCTGCTCGACATCGGGTCGGTGGGCAGCTGGTGGCACGACAAGCTGATGCGCGCCGACCAGCGGGCGGATTTCACTCGCACGCTCGGGATCCTCCTCGCGGTGCTCCTGCCGGCGCTCGTCGTCGAATGGCTCGCGAAGCGGGTGTTGCGGCGCGCGCTGGCCGCGGTGGCCGCACGCCGCGCCGATACGTCGCGCCGCACCGCGTCCGATTCCGCCGCATCGGACGAGGATCACGCACCGCCGCCCGATACATCCGCCCCGCCCGATCACGCCGACACGGTCGACGCTCCCTCGTCCACGCAAAGCCGCGGCCATGCACGCCGACACACCACGCTGCTGCACCGGCTGCCGCGCGCGCTCGTCAGTCTCGCGCTGCGCGTCGTGCCGCTGCTCGTATTCGTCGGCGTCGCGAGCCTGACGATGTCGTTGCTCGACGAAGCCGGCACGCCGATCGACGCCGCGCTCGAAGCATTGATCGACATCTACGTGATCTGCCGGCTCGTCACGATCGTCAGCCGGCTGTTCTTCCAGCCCGATGCGCGGCAATTGCGGCTGCTGCATATCAGCGACGCATGGGCCGAATTCGCACAACGCTCGATCGCACGGATCGTGATCGTGGTCGGCACATGCACGGCGGCCGTCGAGATCGCCGCGAACTTCGGTCTGAACGAAGCCGGCCATGTCGCGCTGCTGAAGGCCGTCGCGCTCGTCGGCCACGTGATGATCTCGGTGCTGATCCTGCAGTGCCGGCGGCCGGTCGCGGCACGCATCCGTGCCGCCGGCGCGGATCGCCCGACCTTCTCGGTCATCGGCAACGCGCTCGCGGACGCGTGGGCGCCCGTCTCGGTCTTCATCGTGATGGCGCTGTGGTTCGTGTGGGCGCTCGACGTCCACAACGGTTACCGCGTGCTGATCACGCTGGGCGGCCGCTCGATCGCGGTGATGATCGCGATGCGGATGGTGTCGATCGTCGTGTTCGGCGCGCTCGCGCGGCTGTTCCAGCGCCGCGAGGACGACCGCACGCTCGTTCATCTGCACGCGTACCGCTACTACCCGCTGCTGCGCCAGATCGTGTCCGGGGCGATCGGCGTCGTGACCCTCGTGCTGCTGCTGCAGATCTGGGGCGTGCCGATCTTCCGCGCGTTCGAAACCGGCACGATCGGCCACCGGCTCGCGTCCGCGCTGGTGACGATCGCGATCGCGGCGATCGTCGCACTCGTCGTGTGGGAAGCGGCCAACATCGCGATCGAGCGCCGCCTGCAGCGCTGGACGCGCGAAGGCAACCTGGTGCGCGCGGCGCGGCTGCGCACGCTGCTGCCGATGCTGCGCTCGCTGCTGTTCGTGATGATCGCGCTCGTCGTCGTGCTGACGGGCCTCAGCGAACTCGGCGTGAACGTCGGGCCGCTGCTGGCCGGCGCCAGCATCTTCGGCGTCGCGCTCGGCTTCGGCTCGCAGAAGCTGGTGCAGGATTTCATCACCGGGATCTTCCTGCTGATGGAAAACGCGATGCAGGTCGGCGACTGGGTCACGCTCGCCGGCGTGTCGGGCACGGTCGAATACCTGTCGATCCGCACCGTGCGGCTGCGCGCCGGCGACGGGTCGCTGTACACGATCCCGTTCAGCTCGGTGACGACCGTCAACAACACGAATCGCGGGCTCGGCAACGCGGCCGTCAAGGTCAGCATCGCGTACGGCGAGGACATCGACCGCGCGATCGCGACGCTGAAGGAAATCGGCACCGCATTGCGCGACGATCCGAAGTATCACGACGGCATCCTGTCGGACTTCAGCTACTGGGGTATCGACCAGGTCGACGGCGCGGCGCTCGCGCTGGCCGGACAGATGCAGTGCACGGACTCGGCGCGCTGGAGCGTGCAGCGCGAATTCAACCGGCGGATCGCCGAGACGTTCCGCGAACGCGGAATCCGGATCGCCAATCCGCAGCGCAGCGTCGTGGCCTATGCGGACGGCTCGCGGCCTGTCGCCGCCGACGAAAACGATCCGCGCGCCGACACGCGGAATCCCACCGATACGGCAGCCCCGCCGCCGTCGCCCGACGAAGCGGCGCGCAAGCCGGGTTGATCGCGATCGCCCGGGACAGGTAACCTGCCGCGCTCAACGCGCGGCAGGCTTCTTTACGCGCGCCGTGCGTTTCGCCGCGGGCGGTGCCGCTCCCGGCTTCGCCGCGCGCTTCGCGACGGCACCCTGCCCGCGCTTCGCAACGGCTTCCGAACCGGCGGCGCCCGTATCGCGCTGCGCATGCCACTGCTCGAGCAGCACGCGGGTCTGGTCGGCAATCGTTTCGGTCACCAGCGCCGCGCGTTCGCCCTCGAACGCGTCCCATTCGAGCAACTGCAGCGCCGAACGCTGCGCGATGTGGAACACCGTGATCTGCCCGAACAGGCTCAGCGCGCGCAACCGCGTGACGGAATCGTCGGCCGGCCGGCCGGTGATGCGGCCGATCAGCTCGGCGCTCACGTCGTTGAGCGGCTTGCGCATGCGCGTCATCAGGATCTCGCTTGCGCTCGCCGGTTCCTGGCCGCCCTGCTCGCGCGCGAAGAACATCCGCTGGTTCATCGTCTTCGGCGCGGTGAACATCCGGTCCGACAGCGCGCGCAGCAGCCCGATGAACGCATCGATCAGTTCGTCGACGCTCGCATGGGCCTCGAGCATCGCCCGCGCATGGCCGACCGCCGGCGCGAACACCGCCCAGCCGTGCTCCGCGATCGTCTCGACGCACGCGCGGTACACGCCTTCCTTGTTCTCGAAGTAGTACTGGAGCGCCGGCGCGTTCACGCCCGCCATCGCGGCGATCTCGCGCGTCGACGCGCCCGCGAACCCACGTTCGCCGAACAGTTCGATCGCCGCCTCGATGATCCGCTGGCGCGTCTCGTCGCCGCGCGCGTAGCCGCCCGCCGACGTGCGGCGCAGCTTCTTCGCTTCGTTCATGCCTTCCTCGTCATTCGATCGATCGACATTCTACTTGACACAATTTTACCAACTGGAATAATTCTTCCACTCGGAATAAATTGGATCCCGCATGTCGACGCCACAAGACCCGCCACAGAAAGCAGATCGTCAGGAAAACGGAACAATGCCGCGCAACCGGAACGGCGGAACGAAACGGCGCGTCCTGCTCGCAGTCGCCGTGCTCGCGGCCATCGGCGGCGCGGTGTGGCTCGGCCGCTGGTGGACGGTCGGCCGTTTCATCGAAAGCACCAACGACGCGTATCTGCAGGCGGACAGCATGACCGCCGCACCGAAGGTGGCCGGCTACGTGACCGACGTCTACGTGCGCGACAACCAGCCCGTGAAGGCCGGCGACCCGCTCGTGCGGCTCGACGTCCGCCAGTACCAGGTGGCGCTCGCGCAGGCGCTGGCGACCGTCGACGCCCGTCGCGCCGATATCGCGCGCGCCGAAGCCGACATCAGCCAGCAGCACGCGAACCTCGAGCAGGCCGACGCGCAGGCGAAGGTGTCGCGCATCAACGCGCAGCACGCGAGCGACGAGTACACGCGCTACGCACCGCTCGCGGCGACGGGCGCCGAAACGCACGAACGCGTGGCCGACCTGAAGAGCACGCGCGATCAGGCGGCGGCGACGCTCGCCGCGAACAACGCGTCGATCGCCGCCGCCCGCACGCAGATCGCGTCGTTCACCGCGCAGCTCCAGCAGGCACGCGCGCAGCTCGAGGCTGCGCAGGCCAGCGCCGCACAGGCGCAACTCGACCTCGACAACACGATCGTGCGCAGCACGCTCGCGGGCCGCGTCGGCGATCGCACGGTGCGCGTCGGGCAATACGTGCAGCCCGGCACGCGCCTGCTGACCGTCGTGCCGGTGGACTCGATCTATCTCGTCGCGAACTTCAAGGAAACGCAGATCGGCAACATGCGCATCGGCCAACCCGTCGAGCTGCATGTCGATGCGCTGCCGGACGGCCCGCTGTCCGGCGTCGTCGACAGCTTCGCGCCCGGCACCGGTGCGCAGTTCGCGCTGCTGCCGCCCGAGAACGCGACCGGCAACTTCACGAAGATCGTCCAGCGCGTGCCGGTGCGCATCCGTCTCGCCGCGAACGCCCGCGCGCAGCGCATGCTGTTGCCCGGGCTGTCGGTGACGGTCGACGTCGATACGCGCTCCGCCCGCGACGAGCAGCATCATGGCTGATACGCCCGCCACGATGCCCGCGCCGCCGCACGAAGGCCGCGCGAGTGTGACCGACTGGATCGCGGTCGCGGCCGGCGCGCTCGGCGCGCTGATGGCGACGCTCGACATCTCGATCACGAACTCCGCGCTGCCGCAGATCCAGGGCGAAATCGGCGCGACCGGCACCGAAGGCACGTGGATCTCGACCGGCTACCTGATGTCGGAAATCGTGATGATCCCGCTCGCCGCCTGGCTCACGCGCGTGTTCGGGTTGCGCAATTTCCTGCTGACGAATTCCGCGCTGTTCATCGCGTTCTCGATGATGTGCGGCTGGTCGCACTCGCTGCCGATGATGATCGCCGGCCGGATCGGCCAGGGCTTCACCGGCGGCGCGCTGATCCCGACCGCGCAGACCATCATCCGCACGCGCCTGCCGCTGTCGCAGTTGCCGGTCGGGATGACGCTGTTCGGCCTGATCGTGCTGCTCGGGCCGCTGTTCGGCCCGGTGCTGGGCGGCTGGCTCGCGGAAAACGTGAACTGGAGCTGGTGCTTCTTCCTGAACCTGCCCGTGTGCCTGCTGCTGATGGCGCTGCTGGTGTTCGGGCTGCCGTCGGACCGGCCGCACTGGAGTGCGTTCTTCAACGCGGACTGGCTCGGCATCTTCGGTCTCGCGATCGGCCTCAGCTCGCTGACCGTCGTGCTCGAGGAAGGCCAGCGCGAACGCTGGTTCGAATCGCAGATGATCGTCACGCTGAGCATCGTGTCGTTCGTCGGGATGGTCCTGATCGCGCTGTCGCAACGCTTCGCGAAGCGGCCGATCATGCGGCTGTCGTTGATGCGCAACCCGCGCTACGCGAGCGTGATCGTGATCGTATCCGCGGTCGGCGCCGGGCTGTACGGCGTGTCCTACCTGCTGCCGCAGTTCCTCGCGATCGTCGCCGGCTACAACGCGGAACAGGCCGGCGCGATCATGCTGCTGTCGGGGCTGCCGGCCTTTCTCGTGATGCCGATCCTGCCGCGCCTGCTCGGCAAGGTGGATTTCCGCATCCTCGTGATCACGGGGCTGCTGCTGTTCTGCCTGAGCTGCATGCTCGACATCAGCCTGACCGCGCAGAGCGTGGGCCATGATTTCGTGTGGTCGCAGCTGATTCGCGGTCTCGCGCAGATGCTCGCGATGATGCCGCTCAACCAGGCGTCGATGGCGGCCGTCGCGCGCGAAGACTCGGGCGATGCGGCCGGGCTCTACAACATGGCGCGCAACCTCGGCGGCTCGATCGGGCTCGCGATCATCGGCACCGTGATCGACCGGCGCACGACCTTCCATACGGCCGCGCTGCGCGAATCGGTGAGCGCGAACTCGCTGATCGGGCAGGATCGACTGTCGGCCTATACGGCCAACTGGTTCGCGCACACCGGCGATCTCGCGTATTCGAACCTGCGCGCGCTCGGCCAGTTGGCGCAGCAGATCCAGATCCAGGCCATCGTGATGACCTACTCCGAAACCTTCTACCTGCTGGGCCTCGCGCTGCTCGCCTGCGTGCCGCTCGCGCTGCTGCTGAGAACGCCGCGCGGGCCGCAACCGATGTCGTCCGGCCATTGACCCGTCATACGCGATGAAACCCTTCTCCCTGCCCCGCCGCCCCGCGCTCACCCTGTGCGCAGCCGCATGCCTGCTCGCCGGCTGCACGGTCGGCCCCGACTACCGCGGCGCGCCCGCCGCGCCGGATGCGCCGACCTTCGTGCGTGCGCCGGCCACCGGCGTCGACACCGCCGCGCCCGCACCGAGCGCGTGGTGGCACGCGCTGAACGATCGCCAGCTCGACGAGCTGATCATCGCCGCACTCGTGTACAACCCCGATCTGCACGCGGCGCAGGCCCGCTTGCGCGCGGCCCGCGCGCAGCTCTCGCAACAGCGCGCCGCGCAGATGCCGAAATCGTCGGCCACCGTCGCGGCCATCCGCATGCGGGAACCGGACGTCGGCGCGGCCGGCTCGCTGCTGCCATCGAACGGCTCGGGCCAGTCGGGTGGCGCGTCGCCGTCGCTCGGCGGCTCGGGGCCGCTGCAACTCTATTCGGCAGGCTTCGACGCGACCTGGGAAATCGACCTGTTCGGCGGCACGCGCCGCGCGGTCGAAGCCGCGTCCGCGCAGGCCGAAGCGGTCGATGCCGATCTCGCCGACACGCAGGTGTCGATCGCGGCCGAAGTCGCGAGTGCGTATGTCGATCTGCGCGACCAGCAGCAACGGCTGGCGTTGTCGCGACGCACCGCGCAATTGCAGCAGCAGATGCTCGACCTCACGCAGCAGCGCCGCGCACGCGGCGTCGCGGCCGATACGGACATCGAGCGCCTGACGACGCAGGTCGAGAACACGCGCGCGTCGCTGATCCCGCTCGATGCGCAGGTCACCGAGTCGCTCGACCGGCTCGCGATCCTGACGGGCCGCGCGCCGGGCGCGCTCGACGCCGCGCTGTCGACCCCGGACGCGGCCTTGCCGACGCTGCCCGCCAGCGTTGCGATCGGCGATCCGGCCACGCTGCTGAAACAGCGCCCCGATATTCGCGCGGCCGAGCGCCGGCTCGCGTCGAGCAATGCGCGGATCGGCGAGCATGTCGCCGACTATTTCCCGAAGGTGACGTTGCTCGGCGATCTCGGTTTCAGCGCGACCGACCCCGGCCACCTGTTCCGCAAGCAGAATTTCACGTGGGTCGGCGCGCCGTACCTGCAATGGAACATTCTCGACTTCGGACGCACGCGCGGCGCGGTGCGCGCGGCCGAAGCGTCGCGCGACGAAGCGGAAGCGAATTATCAGAAGGCCGTGCTCGGTGCATTGCAGGATGCCAACACCGCGTTGCAGCGTTACGGGCATCAGCGCGAGCACGTCGTCGCGTTGACGAAGGTGCAGACGTCGGCCGTGCATTCGCGCACGCTGATGGACCAGCGCTATCGCGCGGGCGTCGCGTCGATGATCGACCTGCTCGACACCCAACGGGAAGCGTTGTCCGCGCAGCAGAACGTGATCGCCGGGCAAGCCGAACTGATCAAGAATTACGTGTCGGTGCAGAAGAGCCTCGGGCTCGGATGGCAGGCAAGCGCCGGTTGACGGCGCCGACGCAAATCATGCACGACCGATGCATCATGCTCGTCGAAACAATTCCGCAACAACTCATTGCGCGCGCAACAATACTGCTTCGTTTCCCGCGCAACGAACGGTTCGCGCCGCATCGACGCCGCGACTATCGAAAACATATCGAATATCAATTAGCCAATCGTCTGACGATCTCTTCTAATTCAGTCGGCTTCCCCACCACCGATCGGATTCAAGGAGTTCCATCGTCATGTCCTCATCTTCCCCTCGCGTGCTGCGGCACGCAGTCGCCGCAATCTGCGTGGCACTCTCCGCTTCGCCGTACGCCGCCGAACTCACGCGCGACACCGGCGCGCCCGTCGGCGACAACCAGAATTCGCAGACGGCCGGCCCCGCCGGCCCGGTGCTGCTGCAAGACTCCGCGCTCATCGAGAAGCTGCAGCGCTTCGATCGCGAGCGCATTCCGGAGCGCGTCGTGCATGCGCGCGGCACCGGTGCATTCGGCGAGTTCGTGCCGAGCGCCGACATCTCCGACCTGACGAAAGCGAAAGTCTTCACGCCGGGCACCCGCACGCCGGTGTTCGTGCGCTTCTCCACCGTGATGGGCTATCGCGGCTCGCCCGAACAGGCGCGCGACCCGCGCGGCTTCGCGGTGAAGTTCTATACGCAGCAGGGCAACTGGGACATGGTCGGCATCAACTGGCCGGTGTTCTTCATTCGCGACGGCATCAAGTTCCCCGACTTCGTGCACGCGAACAAACCGAGCGCCGTGACCGGCGTGCAGGACCCGAACCTCGCGTTCGACTTCTTCGCGCACACGCCCGAAGCGACCCACATGCTGACGAGGCTGTACACGGACGAGGGCATGCCCGATTCGTATCGCCACATGGACGGCTTCGCGGTGCATGCGTTCAAGTTCGTCAATGCGCAAGGCGACGTGCATTACGTGAAGTTCCACTGGAAGAGCCGGCAAGGCGTGCACGGCCTGCGCCCGCAAGAGATCGCCGCATCGATCGGCCGCGACTGGAACATGATGACGAACGACCTGTACGGCGCGCTGAAACAGGGCGATTTCCCGAAGTGGGACCTGTACGTGCAGGTGCTCACGCCGAAGGACCTGAACCGCTTCGACTTCGACGCGCTCGACGATACGAAGGTCTGGACCGGCGTGCCTGAACGCAAGATCGGCACGATGACGCTCGATCGCGTGCCCGACAACTACTTCCAGTCGACCGAGGAATCGGCGTTCGCGCCGTCGCGGCTCGTGCCGGGGATCGAGCCGTCCGAGGACCGGATGCTGCAGGACCGCCTGTTCGCGTACGCCGACACGCAGATGTACCGGCTCGGCGCGAACTACATGGATCTGCCGATCAATCGCCCCGTCGTGCCGGTGGTCAACAACAACCAGGACGGCAAGATGAATGCGGGCGACCGCAAGGGCGAGGTGAACTACGAACCGTCGACGCTGAACGAACTCGCGCAGGACCCGCAGTACAAATCGGTCCGCATGGCGCTCGACGGCACGACGCAGCAGGAAGCGATCCGCAAGAAGCTGCCGTTCCGTCAGGCGGGCGAGTACTACCGCAGCCTGTCGCAGCAGGACAAGGACGACCTCGTCACCGCGCTGTCCGGCGACCTCGGCCAGGTGAAGAACGCGCAGAACCAGTACGCGATGCTGTCGTACTTCTACAAGGCCGACGCCGATTACGGTACGCGTCTCGCGCAGGCCGTTCACGCGAACGTCCAGCAAGTGCAGTCGCTCGCGGCGAAGCTGAGCGACAACTGATCCTCGCGGCTCGGGCCGTTGCCGACGTGCGCGCTCACGCCGCGCACGTCGGCCCGGCCACTTCATCAGGACACCCTCATGCGATTCGAACGCTTCCCCCACGCGATCCGCGCGGCCACGGCGGCGCTCGCGCTGGCCGCGCTCGCCGGCTGCGCGCACCTGCCCGACCGGCCAACCTACGGCAAGGCCGACCCTGCCGCGCTACGCCGCTATGACGACGACTGGTTCGACGCCGCGCGCGTCGGCCGCGTCGACATCCTGCGCGCGTTGCACGACGCCGGCTATCCGGTCGACGCCACCGACGGCCACGGCTATACGGCCGTGATCCTCGCGGCATACGACGGCCAGTCCGCGGCGCTCGACTACCTTTTATCGGCCGGCGCCAATGCGTGCACGGGCGATCGTCACGGCAATACGGCGCTGATGGGCGCCCTCTTCAAGAATGAACCCGACATCGCGCGGCGCCTGATCGACACGCACTGCCCGATCGACCAGACGAACGGCGCCGGCGAAACCGCGCTGGGGTTCGCGACGCTGTTCAACCGCTTCGAGCTGATTCCGCTGCTCGTCGCGCATGGCGCGAATCCGAACCATGTCGACCGGCGCGGCCAGTCGTTGCTTCAACTCGCGCTGACGCACGACAACGCGTATGCCGTGGACGCACTGCGGGAGGCGGGCGCCAAACGGTAGCGCGACTACGAATCAACCGTCTGAACAATGAGGATGCACCGTGCTATCGTGCCGTGGGTTTCATCGCACGGAGACAGGAAAATGCTGAATCGCTTCGCCATTGTTCTGGTTGCCGCCGGCGTGGCAACCAGTCTCGCGGCAACCGCCGCGAGCCCCCAACCGGACAGCGCCAATTCGTATCGCCAGTTGCGCACGCGGCTCTTTGCCGGCGTGACAGTCACCGCGATCTTTTCGCCGAACCAGTGCCAGAACGCGCAGCAGGCAGGCACCCAGGCAGCGGCGCCCACCGTGTCGGGCGGCTTCGCGATACGCGACTTCATGGAAGTCGGCGGCAATACGCTCGCGTTCGCCAACCAGCACCTCACCGTCCAGCCAAGCGGCGCGACCGTCCTCGAACTGATCCAGTACCGCGTGATGCAGGATGAAAGCGCGACGGTGACGGTCCGCTCGCTGTCGCCGACCACGTACCAGCCGGTCGCGCCCGCGCAGGTTTTCCAGTGCACGCTCGGCGACGGCCTTCGTTTCGCCTACGCGTGGCGAGATCGCGACTGACGCAAGGACTTCGTAGTGGACGCCGGCATCTGCGCCGAAACATCAGGACGACTACGAAATTCGGTTGACGTACGGAACAGGCAAACCGTCCCGTGCGTCGCTCGTGCAGGGCTCGGATTCAGAAAAACTCGTCGAGCAGACGATAGAAAGCGATCCGCTCCGGATCGGGACGTTCGATCCCGTACCGCACGAAGAAAGGCGCGACCCATTCGCTGCCCAGGTCCGCTTCGATATCGCGCGATGCCAGCGCCAGATCCTGATAGCGATCGGCCACGCCCAGGCGCCCGCAATCGATGAAGCCGGAGAAGCGGCCGTCGTCGACCATGAAGTTCGGCAGACACGCGTCGCCGTGCGTGACGACCCCGTCCTCGATCGCCGGCCGTTGCGCCAGTAACCTCGCGAACATCGTGTCGAGCGGCATGCCCGTATTCGCATCATCGAGGTTGTCCTCGTCGACGAGCCCTGCGTCGATCCGTGCCCGGGCGCGCGCGATTCGACGCGCCGCGCCGTGATCGAACGGGCATGTGGCCGGATCGAGCCGATGCAGCGCACGCAGCGCGTCGGCGACGATCGTCACTTTCGTCTCCGGCGCAAGTGACGCGACGGCGAGGTTGTCGCCGCGCACCGCGCTCAGCAGCAGCCACTCGCGCCCCGCCGCCGACGCGACGTCGAGCACCCGAGCGCCCGGCACGCCCGTCGTCGCCAGCCAGCGCAGCCGCACCGCCTCGTCCGGCAATTCGCCGAGCGGCCCCGCCGGCTCGGTTTTGACGAACCGGCGCGAGCCGTCGCGCGCATCGAGCCGGAACACCGCGGCATCCGACTGGCCGTCCGTCTGTCGCGTCCATCGGCAGCCGGCCAGCGTGGCCTGCCACGTCGTAGGCATGTCGTTGATGAGCGGGTCGTTATCGGTCACGGCGAACTCGATCCTCGTTGACGGGGCCGGCACGCAAAGTGTCGGCAACACCGCGCGCATGATACCGCGCCGCCCGATTCATCAGACCATTTCCACCCTCGCCGACGCCCTCGTTTCGTCTCCTTTCGCCGGCTCCATCGAATCTCCATCTTTCCGCATCAAAGACGCCAACTAATCCACGCACACTCCGCCCCGTCAAAGCAGGCAGTGGGCTGCCTGCGCTTCCTGGAGTCGCTATGAAGAACCAAAAACGATGCTGCTACGGCGCCGTATGCGCGCTGGTGGCGGCAATGCTGGCGGGTTGCGGGCCGTCCGAACAGCCGGCCGCCGCGCCGGCCACCCCGGTGGCGGCCATGACCGTGGCCGCCGCGCGCGTCGACGTGACGGAGGACCTGCCGGGCCGCGTCGCGGCCGTGCGGGTCGCCGAGATCCGGCCGCAGGTGAGCGGCATCGTGCAACGCCGGCTGTTCGAACAAGGCACCGAAGTGCGCGTGGGCCAGCCGCTGTTCCAGATCAATCCGGCGCCGTTCAAGGCCGAGATGGACACGGCCGCCGCGTCGCTGCAGCGCGCGCAGGCGGCGCTCGAACGCGCGAAGGTGCAGACCGCGCGCTTCAAGCCGCTCGTCGAGGCCGATGCGATCAGCCGCCAGGTGTACGACGACGCCGTCTCGCAACGCGACCAGGCCGCGGCCGACGTCGCGCAGGCCCGCGCGACGCTCGCGCGCCGCCAGCTCGACCTGAAGTTCGCGACGGTGGAAGCGCCGATCGCCGGCCGCATCGACCAGGCGCTCGTGACCGAAGGCGCGCTGGTATCGAGCAGCGACAGCCAGCCGATGGCGCGCATCCAGCAGATCGACCAGGTCTACGTGGACGTGCGTCAACCGGCCGCGTCGCTCGACGCGCTGCGCGGCGCGCTTGCCGCTCAACCGCAAGCGTCGGACAGCAACGGCCTGCCGGTCGACGTGCTGCGCGACGACGACACGCGCTACGACGTCAAGGGCCGCATGCTGTTCTCCGGCGTCAACGTCGATCCGGGCACCGGGGACGTGCTGCTGCGCGTGCTGGTCGACAACCCGAAACGCCAGTTGCTGCCGGGCATGTACGTGCGTGCCCGCATTCCGCGCGCGCACTACGCCAACGCCGTGATGGTGCCGCAACAGGCGATCGTGCGCGCCGGCGGCAAGCCGCAGGTGTGGGTGCTCGACGCAAAGGGTACGGCTCACCTGAAGGCGGTCGAGGTCGGCGAACTGACGAACCGCAGCTATCGCATCAAGTCGGGCCTGCAGGCCGGCCAGAGGATCGTCGTCGAAGGCATGGAACGCCTGACCGACGGCGCGCCGGCCGCCGCAACCGACTGGAAGTCGCCTGACGCGGCCGCCATCGCGTCCGCGCACTGAGTCACGAGGAGCCTCCAGCCATGGCTGAATTCTTTATCCGCCGCCCGGTGTTTGCGTGGGTGATCGCGCTCTTCATCATCCTGACCGGGCTGATCGCGATCCCGCAACTGCCGGTCGCGCGCTACCCGTCGGTCGCGCCGCCGTCCGTCACGATCACCGCGAACTACCCGGGCGCCACGCCGCAGACGATGAACGACGGCGTGCTGAGCCTCATCGAGCGCGAATTGTCCGGCGTCAAGAACCTGCTGTACTTCGAATCGTCGGCCGACACGTCCGGCAGCGCGCAGATCACCGTCACGTTCAAGCCGGGCACCAATCCGGAGATGGCGCAGGTCGACGTGCAGAACAAGATCAAGTCGGTCGAGCCGCGCCTGCCCGCCGCCGTGCGCCAGAACGGGCTGATCGTCGAATCCGCGTCGTCCGGCTTCCTGATGATCGTCAGCCTGCGCTCCGACAACGGTCGCTTCGACGAAGGCGCGCTCGCCGACTACATGGCGCGCAGCGTGTCCGAGGAACTGCGGCGCATCGACGGCGTCGGCCGTGTGCTGCAGTTCGGCTCCGAACGCGCGATGCGCATCTGGGTCGATCCGCAGAAGCTGATCAATTTCGGCCTGTCGATGAGCGATCTGACGACCGCGATCGGCCAGCAGAACGTGCAGATCGCACCGGGCAGCCTCGGTGCGCTGCCCGCGCTGCCGGGCCAGCGCGTGACCGTGCCGCTCACCGCGCAAGGTCAGCTCGCGACGCCGGAAGAATTCGCGAAGGTCGTGCTGCGCGCGAACGCGGACGGCTCGAAGGTCGTGCTCGGCGACGTCGCCCGCGTCGAACTCGGCTCGCAGAACTACACGTTCGTGAGCCGCGAGAACAACAAGCCGGCCACTCTCGCGGGCGTGCAGCTCGCGCCGGGCGCCAACGCGGTGAAGACGGCGGACGCGATCCGCGCGCGCATGGCCGAACTGAGCAAGTCGATGCCGTCGGGCATGAGCTACTCGATCCCGCTCGACACGTCGCCGTTCGTGAAGATCTCGATCGAGAAAGTGCTGCACACGCTGCTCGAAGCGATGGTGCTCGTGTTCCTCGTGATGTACCTGTTCCTGCAGAACGTGCGCTATACGCTGATCCCGGCCATCGTCGCGCCGGTCGCGATGCTCGGCACGTTCACGGTGATGCTGCTGACCGGCTTCTCGATCAACGTGCTGACGATGTTCGGCATGGTGCTCGCGATCGGCATCATCGTCGACGATGCGATCGTCGTCGTCGAGAACGTCGAACGCCTGATGGCCGAGGAAGGACTGTCGCCGAAGGACGCGACGTCGAAGGCGATGAAGGAGATCACCGGCGCGATCGTCGGCGTCACGCTGGTGCTGACCGCGGTGTTCCTGCCGATGGCGATGGCGAGCGGCTCGGTCGGCGTGATCTACAAGCAGTTCACGCTGTCGATGGCCGTGTCGATCCTGTTCTCCGCGCTGCTGGCGCTGACGCTCACGCCGGCCCTGTGCGCGACGATGCTCAAGCCGCTCGCACCGGGCCATCACGAGAAGCGCGGCTTCTTCGGCTGGTTCAACCGCCGCTTCGACCGCCTGACGAAATGGTACGAGACGCGCGTCGGCCGCCTGGTCGGCCGCACGGGCCGCGTGATGCTGGTGTTCGTCGCGATTTCGGGCGCACTGGTGCTCGGTTTCCGCAGCCTGCCGTCGTCGTTCCTGCCGGACGAAGACCAGGGCTACTTCATCACCAGCTTTCTGCTGCCCGCGGACGCTACCGCCGAGCGTACGCACGACGTGGTCAAAACGCTGGAGAAGCATCTTGCTTCACGTCCGGCAATCCAGTCGAGCATTTCCGTGATCGGCTACGGCTTCTCGGGCCAGGGTCCGAACGCGGCGATCAACTGGTCCGTGATGAAGGACTGGAAGAACCGCGGCGGCGCATCGACCCTCGAGGAAGGCATGCTCGCGCAGCAAGCGATGGGCGGCGTGACCGAAGGCACGGTGATGAGCCTGCTGCCGCCGGCCATCGACGAACTCGGCAACAGCTCGGGCTTCTCGATGCGCCTGGAAGACCGCGCCAACCAGGGCACGGCGGCGCTCAAGGCGGCCGAAGCGAAGCTGCTCGAACTCGCCGCGCAAAGCAAGGTCGTGACCGGCGTGTACCCCGACAGTCTGCCGGCCGGCACGAGCATTCGCCTCGAGATCGACCGCGCGAAGGCGCAGGCGCTCGGCGTGTCGTTCACGACGCTCAGCGACACGCTGTCGACCGCGATGGGATCGACCTACGTGAACGACTTCCCGAACGCGGGCCGCATGCAGCAGGTGATCATCCAGGCCGACGCGCCGGCACGCATGCAGGTCGACAACGTGATGAAGCTGTACGTGCGCAACGCGGCCGGCGGCATGGTGCCGCTGTCCGAGGTGGTGCGCCCCGTGTGGACCGACACGCCGCTGCAGATGGTGCGCTTCAAGGGCTATCCGTCCGCGCGCATTTCCGGCAACGCGGCGCCCGGCCAGTCGAGCGGCGCGGCGATGGCCGAGATGGAACGGCTCGCCGCGCAACTGCCGCCGGGCTTCGCGGTCGAGTGGACCGGCCAGTCGCTGCAGGAACGCCAGTCGGCGTCGCAGGCGCCGATGCTGATGGTGCTGTCGATGATCGTCGTGTTCCTGGTGCTCGCCGCGCTGTACGAAAGCTGGTCGATCCCGCTGTCGGTGATGCTGGTGGTGCCGCTCGGCCTGATCGGCGCGATCGGTGCGGTGCTGCTGCGCGGGATGCCGAACGACGTGTTCTTCAAGGTCGGGATGATCACCGTGATCGGCCTGTCCGCGAAGAACGCGATCCTGATCGTCGAGTTCGCGAAGCAGTTGCGCGAGGAAGGCAGGGGGTTGATCGAAGCGGCCGTGCAGGCGTCGAAGCTGCGCCTGCGCCCGATCCTGATGACCTCGCTCGCGTTCGGCCTCGGCGTCGTGCCGCTGATGATCGCGACCGGCGCCAGCGCCGAGACGCAGCACGCGATCGGCACCGGCGTGTTCGGCGGCATGGTGACCGCCACGGTGCTGGCCATTTTCTTCGTCCCTGTTTTCTTTGTGTTCGTGATGAGTATCCAGGAGCGCATCGGCGCATGGCGGGCGTCCCGCACGCAGCCGGCCACCCCGACTCACGGACAGGAAGGTTGATGCCATGCGATTGCTTGTTCTTCCCCTCGTCCTCGCACTGTCGGCCTGCTCGCTCGCGCCGACGCTGGTCAAACCGTCGATGCCGGTGCCGACGGCCTACACGGCCGCCGCTGCCGCCGATCTCGACGCGAACGCCGCCGACCTCGGCTGGCGCACGATGTTCGGCGACCGCCGCCTGCAACGCCTGATCGAGCTCGCGCTCGAGAACAACCGCGACCTGCGCGTGGCGGCGCTGAACGTGGAAGCCGCCGAAGCGCAGTACGGCATCCAGCGTTCCGCGCGCCTGCCGTCGATCGGCGCCGGCGCGAACTTCACGCGCCAGCGTACGTCGGACGACACGCAGTCGAATCCGCCGCTGTTCGGCGCGACGCAGAACCAGTACGGCGTCAACGTCGGCATCAGCGCGTTCGAGATCGACCTGTTCGGCCGCGTGAAATCGCAGTCGGATGCCGCGTTCGCGCGCTACGTCGCGACCGACCACGGCCGCCGCGCGGTGCAGATCTCGCTCGTCGGCGGCGTGGCGGATGCGTACTTCGCCGAGCGCCTCGCGCACGAGCAACGCCAGTTGTCCGAACGCACGCTCGCCGACTGGCGGCAGTCGCTCGATCTCGCGCGCCGCCTGAAGGAAGCGCACCAGGCGAGCGGTGTCGACATCGCGCAGGCCGAAGGCCAGGTCGCGAGCGCGACGGCCGATCTCGAAGCGCGCACGCGCGCCGTCGAGCAGGCACGCAATGCCCTGCGCCTGCTGGTCGGCACCGAGCTGCCGAAGGATCTGCCCGAGCCGCTGCCGCTTCAGCAGCAACCGGTGATGACGCAACTGCCGGCCGGCCTGCCGTCCGAGCTGCTGTTCCGTCGGCCGGATATCCGGCAGGCCGAACAGAACCTCGTCGCCGCGAATGCGGACATCGGCGCCGCGCGCGCCGCATTCTTCCCGCGCCTGTCGCTGACGTCGTCGATCGGCTTCCTCAGCCCCGCGATGGGCAGTCTGTTCGACGGCGGCCAGCGCGTGTGGAGCTTCGCGCCGCAGGTCACGGTGCCGATCTTCCAGGGCGGCCGGCTGCGCGCCGAGCTGCGCCTCGCGGAAGTGCGCAAGTCCAGCGCGGTCGCCGAATACGAACGCGCGATCCAGGCCGCGTTCCGCGAAGTGGCCGACGGCATCGCCGGGCGCGAAACCTTCGGCCGCCAGATCGACGCGCAAACGCGCGTGGTCGGCTCGGCCGAACGCCGCACCGACCTGTCGAACCTGCGCTATCGCGCGGGCGTCGAGGGACGGCTGGAGTTGCTCGACTCGCAGCGGCAGCTCTATGCGGCCCGACAGGCGCTGCTGGACCTGCGTCGCAGCGAGCTCGGCAATGCCGTCGCGCTGTACAAGGCGCTCGGCGGCGGCCTGACGGACAAGGACGTCGCACCGTCGCAGCGCGTGGTGCGGAACTGAGCGAACGGCGCCGTTCCGTCCCGCGCGGCAGCGTGACGGAACGGCGTGATCCGGCCCGGCGACGGGCCGCCCCGATGGTTCGACATCGCACGGCACACTCCATGACGAATTCCCTGATACTGATTGCAGAAGACGAGCCCGACATCTCGGACATTCTCGATGCCTACCTAAAGCACGACGGCTTTCGCACCTATCGCGTCGCCGACGGGCAAGCGGTGCTCGACATGCAACCGCACCTGAAACCCGACCTGATCCTGCTCGACGTGAAGATGCCGCGGAAGAACGGCTGGGACGTACTCGCCGAGCTGCGACGGCGCGACAACACGCCCATCGTCGTCGTCACCGCGTTCGATCGCGATCTCGACCGGCTGCAGGCGCTGCACGCCGGCGCGGACGACTACATCGTCAAGCCGTTCAACCCGGCCGAGGTCGTCGCGCGATTGCGCGCGATCCTGCGCCGGTCGGCCGCGCCGCCGACCATGCGGATGCTGCGCGTCGGCGACCTCGAGATCGACACCGACAGCTATCTGGCCCGCGTGCGCACGGCCGGCACCGAGGTGCCGATCACGCTGACGCTGACGGAGTTCCGGCTGCTCGCGCACATGGCGAGATCGCCGAGCCGCGTGTTCACGCGCGGCGAATTGCTCGATGCGTGCATGGCCGACGTCAGTGCGCTGGAGCGCACGGTCGACAGCCACATCTGCAGGCTGCGCAAGAAGCTCGAACAGGCCGGCGCGCCGGGCATGCCCGAGGTGATGCGCGGCGTCGGCTACCGACTGCGGGGCGTGCAGTGACGCTGCCGGCAAGACCCGGCCGGCACATCGGGCGGGCGATCGGCACGGGCGCGCTCGTCGTCGTGCTGCTCGCCTGCACCGTCGCGTGCTTCGTGTACGCCGTGCCTACGCTGGCCGCGTTGCCGCACGACGCGACCGCCGGCGCGATGATCCGCAGTGCGTCCCCTTACCTGGTGCCGGCGACGGTGCTGTTCGTCTGCCTGCTGGCCGCGGCATTCGACCTGGTCAGGTCGATCCGCCGGATGCTCGCGACGCTCGACGCCATGGCGGATACCGCCGGCCGGATCGTCGCCGGCGATCCGTCGGCGCGCATCATTTCCCGCGACGGCTGCCCGGCCGACCTGGCTCGCTTCATCGAGCACTTCAATGCGATGACTCATGCAATGAAACGTACGAATCCATCCGATGCGACGGTCACCGTCGCCAGCAGCAGTCGCGTCACGCGCACCCGGCTCGCCGAACTCGAAACCCGGCTCGACGCCATCAGGACGCTCGCCACCGATGCGGATGCTGCGTCGCGCGACGCGCTGCTTCAGCATGTCGACGCGCTGTTCCGGTTCGTCGACGACCTTCAGTTGGCCGAACGAGAGGCCGCGGCCATTCGAGTATTTCCTCGATAACGGCCGGCCGTTTCCAAACACATCGGAAATGATCGGCGAGTCGTTTTCGGCATTACCTGCATCGCGGGTTTTGAACATTACAAAACACCACCAATCTTTTCAAAATCATTTCGGTTTATTCGATTTAATTTAGTTTCATATAATCAAAAAAAGTTTGACATCGCGCTTTCGTTCTTGATACCGTCCGATGCAAGCAATCCGACGGATTGCCTGCCACGCAAACGATTCCGCTCCACGTTTTTTCGCTTCCGCTGCACCGAAGTACGCGCCGTCGAATGATTCGTTCGCACGCCGGCGCGTGCCGCATCCCGATGCATTTCACTGGACGGCTGCCACCGGCAGCGGGCCGAAGGATCGAATCAAATGAGCAGGACAACGAAGCTGTTGCTCTAGCAACCCCGCCCGCGCCGGATCCGGCGCGACTGCCCCGCCTCGCGGCGCAGCCTTTCCGTTACCGCGTTTTCCGTATTTCGCCCCCGGAGACAAACCGCTTTCCGGATCGGGCGAAAGGCCCTGTCGCGTCCGTGCCATCCGCCCGCATGCGGCAGAAAGCGGCGGTGCATGACCCGCACCGCTGTCGACCGTTGTTGTTGGTGCCGTTCGATGTTCAACCGGAGGGGTAATTCAAATGAATCAGGTTGCAAACAAGAAACACAAGCACATTCGCCTCGTCAAACTCGCATTCGCCGCCGCGGCAGCCGCTTCGTTCGGCATGGCGACCGCCCATGCCGCGCCCGCGGCCGGCTGGACGGAAACGCGTACCAAGGGCTTCCTGCCGCTCGTGCAGCAAAACGAAGCCGGTACGGCCGGCGCGCCCGCCGCCAGCACCGCCGCCGCTGCCGCCGCGGCCATCGACATGGCGCCGGGCGAATCGGTGGACATCGTGCTCGGGCTGAACCTGCGCAACGAAGCCCAGCTCGACCAGTACCTGCGCGACCTGCATACGCCGGGCTCGCCGCACTACCGGCAGTTCCTCACGCCCGCGCAATTCGCCGCGCAATATGCGCCGACCGACCAGCAGGTCGCCTCCGTCGTCGCCCATCTGCGCAAGGCGGGCTTCGTGAACATCGTGGTCGCGCCGAACCGGCTGCTGGTCTCCGCGTCCGGCACCGCGGCAACCGTCCAGTCCGCGTTCCGCACCACCCTCAAGCGCTTCACGCGCAACGGCCGCAGCGTCTATGCGAACACCGACGCCGCGCAAGTGCCGAACGCGATCGGCAACATCGTCGGCGCGGTGCTGGGCCTGCAGAACGTCGAGTTGATGCATACCGGCGCGGGCAGCAAGCCGCAAGGCAACACCAGCAACCTGACGATCCCCGCCGGCGCGTCGGCGGTGCCGCACAACCCGACCGAGTTCTCGTCGATCTACGGCGGCGACGGCACGCCGACGGCGTCGCAAACCACGGTCGGCATCATCTCCGAAGGCGATCTGTCGCAGACGGTGAGCGACCTCAATACGTTCGCCGCGAACAACGGCCTCGGCACGATCAGCAGCAGCATCGTGAAGACGGGCCCATCCGGCAGCTCGTACACCGACACCGACGGCACCGTCGAATGGAACCTCGACAGCCAGTCGATCGTCGGCGCGGCCGGCGGCAGCGTGAAGCAGGTCGTGTTCTACACCGCGCCGTCGATGACGCTCACCGCGATCACGGCCGCGTACAACAAGGCCGTGACCGACAACGTCGCGAAGGTGATCAACGTGTCGCTCGGCGTGTGCGAATCGTCCGCGTACAGCACCGGCTCGCAGGCGACCGACGACACCATCTTCAAGCAGGCGGTCGCGCAAGGGCAGACCTTCTCCGTTTCCGCCGGCGACCACGGCGCGTACGAATGCGCGAGCGGCACGCCGTCGCGCTCGACCTACACGGTGAGCGAGCCGGCCACGTCGCCGTACGTGATCGCGGTAGGCGGCACGACGCTGTTCACCAACACGTCGACCAACGCGTACAACAGCGAAATCGTGTGGAACGACCCGAGCTGGCAGCCGGGCACCGTGTGGTCGACTGGCGGCGGATACAGCAAGTACGAAGCCGCGCCGACGTGGCAGTCGTCGACCCTCACCGGTTCGACCAAGCGCGCGCTGCCCGACGTCGGCTTCGACGCCGACCTGCGCACCGGTGCGATTCTCGTCGTGAACGGCCAGACGTCCGACACGCTGTGGGGGTCGGGCTACCTGAACAACGAAGGCGGCACGAGCCTCGCCGCACCGATCTTCACGGGCATCTGGGCGCGGCTGCAGTCGGCCAACAACAATGCGCTCGGGTTCCCCGCGTCGAGCATCTACAAGTACTTCCCGACCAACGCGGCGCTGCTGCACGACGTCACGTCCGGCAACAACGGCAGCGGCACTTACGGCTACAAGGCGAAGGCCGGCTGGGATGCGACGACGGGCTTCGGCAGCGTGAACATCTCGAAGCTGAACGCGTTCATCCAGAGCACGTCGGATTTCGCGCGTTGACGGGTCGTTGACCGAACCGGTTGCGTGAGCAGGCGCGCGACGTCTCTCACGCAACCGCGTCCGGCTACCCGCGAAGGCTGCGAAGCCGTCGCGGGTTTTCCGCATGCCGCGCCGTCTCGCCTTAGCCGATGCGGGCCCACTCCGCTACGCCGCTCAATCGGCCCAGTTCCGGACGTAGTCCGGCACCGCCACGTTGCCGTCCGCATGGACCGGTGCGCCGCGTGTCGTCTTCAGCGGCAGGATCCCGGCCCAGACCGCCAGCCCGAGATCCTGGTCCTTGTCGGACGGCAGCGAATCGCTGATTTTCACGGCCGCTTCCGCCATCGAAATCCGCAGCACGCGGGTCGCGTCGAGTTCCTTCGAATTGCCCGGCCGCGCTTCATGCTTGCGGCCCGGCGCGATCTTGTCCATCAACGCATCCAGCGCGGCGCGCTTTTCCGCACTGCTGTCGATCACGTCGAACTGCCCGTAGATCACCGCGGATCGATAATTCATCGAATGGTTGAAGGCCGAGCGGGCCAGCACGAGGCCGTCCAGCAGCGTCATCGCGACACAAGCCTGCGCGCCGGCCGACAGTGCCTTGATCATCCGGCTGCCGTTGGAGCCGTGGATATAGAGCGCGTCGCCCCTTCTCCAGTGCGCGGTCGGGATGCAGTGCGTGTTCTGCCCGTCGCCGAACGCGATGTGACAGACGTACGCGTCGTCCACGATGTGGTGGAGCATCGTGCGATCGTGGCTCGCCAGTTCGGGCAGGCGACGAATGGTCGTACGCGAGGTGGAAGAGAGTGTGGTCTGGTCGTTCATATATCTGTACTGCGAAATTAATCGTATCGGCATCGTGCCGACTCCATGCCCGAGGCGCGATCGGGCCGCCCGTCGACAGTCGCCGGCCGAATCGAGCAAAATACGCGCGTACCGCAAGTCGCGCCGTCACTCAAAATCCGCGTGTACCGGCCTGCCCCGCGAGAACGTGAACGATACGATGCGCGCGGCGTCTTCGAAAGAACCAGCACAAGGAAAATTTCTGGAACCAGCCCATGGATCTCGCGCTGCTCATCTCGTCGCTTGCCGGACAGGACGGCGCGACCACGCATAGTCGGCAGGAAGCCCTCTACCGGAGCCTGCGCAGCATGCTGCTGGACGGACACCTGCCGCCCGGCACGCGGCTCGCGTCGACGCGCGTGCTCGCGGCCGAGCTGGGCATCGCGCGCAATTCCGCGGTCTATGCGTACGAGCGCCTGGCCGAGGAAGGCTTCGTGGCCGCCACGCGCAACGGCACGATCACGCGATGGGACGGCCGCACCGACCCGAGCGCCGGTCATGAAGACGGCTCCGCACCGGTCCGCCTGTCGGCGCGCGTGCACGGGCTGGAAAATGCCGATCCCGAGCCCGAGCGCATGCTGCCGTTCGTTCCCGGCCTGCCGTCGCTCGACGAATTTCCGGTTGCCCAGTGGCGCCGTTGCATCGAGCGCGCATGGAAGACCATCACGCCGGCCCGGCTCGCGTACGGACCGGTCGAAGGGCTGCCCGAGCTTCGACGCGCGGTGGCCGCGTACATTCGCGTCTCGCGCGGCGTGCGCTGCGACACGGGCCAGGTATTCATCACCGACGGCACGCAGAGCAGCCTCGAATTGTGCGCGCGCATGCTCGCGAATCCCGGCGAAAACGGCTGGCTCGAGAACCCGTGCTACAACGGCGCGAGGACCGCGTTCCGCTCGACCGGCCTGAATCTCGTGCCGATCGAGGTCGATCGCGACGGCATGGCGCCGACCGACGAGCAGTGGCGCACTCTCCCGCCCCGGCTGATCTATACGACGCCGTCGCACCAGTACCCGCTCGGCGCGCTGATGAGCCCCGAGCGGCGCACGGCGCTCGTCGAGCGCGCCCGCGCCTGCGGTGCGTGGATCATCGAGGACGACTACGACAGCGAATTCCGTCACGGCGGCCAGCCGCTGCCCGCGATCCAGGGCCTGCATGCCGACGCGCCGGTGTGCTATCTCGGCACGTTCAGCAAGACGATGTTTCCGGCCCTTCGGCTCGGCTTCATGGTGGTGCCGCCGGTGCTGGTCGACCGCTTCACGAGAACGCTGCGCGAACTGGTCCATCGCGGCCATTCGGCCGACCAGCTGGCGATGGCCGAATTCATCGATACCGGCCTCTTTGCGCGGCACCTGCGGAAGATGCGGGCGCGCTACGCGGACCGGCGCAGCTGCCTCGAAGCGGCACTCGCGCGCCATCTCGGCACGTCGCTGAGCGTGCGGGAAAGCCCGGGCGGCATGCATCTCTCCGCGGATCTCGCCGCGCCGCTGCACGATACCGACGTCGCGCGGGCGGCAGCCGCGGAAGGCTTGCTGCTGCAACCGCTGAGCAGCTACTGCATCGGCGACGGCCGCCGATACAACGGCTTCGTGCTCGGCTATTCAGGCCTGAGCGACGCGACGATCGAGACAGCGGCGATGCAGTTCGCGGCCGTCATCGACCGGCACCGCCGCGCGCGGCGCTGAATGTCGCTCACAGTTGCGATTCGATCGGAAACAGCCCGAGAAACCACACTTCCATCCGCCGCGCGGCGGACACCTCCGGCTCATGATCGATCTCGGTGACCTTCCCGCCATCGGTCTGAATCCACTTCAGTCGCCCTTTGCCGGCCGGATCGGTTCTCGGCTCGACACGCCAGGCGATCTGGTCGAGTCGCCCTTCCAGGTCGTTGGCGACCTGCGATGCAATCGCCGGGCTCTCGCAGTAAACGCCGATTTCCGTATTGAGGTTCAACGATCGCGGATCGAGATTCATCGACCCGATGAAGATGCTCTTGTGATCGAACACGTAGGTCTTCGCATGCAGCGACGCGCGCGACGAGCCGATGATGACCTGCTTCGAAATGCTCTTGTCGCCCGATGGCCGGCGCTCGTAAAGCCGCACGCCCGCATTCACCAGATCGCTTCGATAGCGCCGGTAGCCGGCATGCACGGCCGCCACGTCGGTCGACGCGAGCGAATTGGTCAGCACCGTCACGCGCACGCCGCGCGCCGTCAGCGCGCGCAGCCGCTCGACGACGTCCTTGCCCGGCACGAAATACGGCGACACGATCAGCAGGTCGTGCTGCGGCTGCAACGCGAGCGCACGCAACTGCGGCATCAGATGCCCGTCGCTGTCCTTTGGCGCGTGCGCGATCTTCGACGGATCGTCGTACAGCACCGTCGCATGCCCCCACGACAGCTCCGTGCCCTGCCCGTGGACGATCCGGTCGAGCCGCTGCCGGGCTTCCAGCACGTACGGATTGTCCTCCATGGCCCGCAGGTAGTCGCGCAGCCGTTCGCGCTCGCGGTCGAGCCCGCCTGGCGCCGCATCGTGGCCGACCAGCGTATCGACCGGATACGCGTACGGCGAATTCCAGAACGTGTCGAATTCGGTCGAGATGTCCTTCACGACCGGGCCGTGAACCACGACGTCGAGATCGCCGAATTCCAGCATCGACGACGCGCCGAAGTACTCGTCGCCGATATTGCGGCCGCCGACGATCGCCGCCTGGTTGTCCGCGATCATCGCCTTGTTGTGCATGCGCCGGTTGACGCGCGAAAACTCGAATACCGTGCCGAGCTTCTTGAACCGGCGCGTGGCCACCGGATTGAACAGCCGGATCTCGATGTTCGGATGCGCGCTGATCTCGAGCAGCTTGCGGTCGTCCGCGTTGGTGCCGAGATCGTCGAGCAGCGCGCGCACGCGCACGCCGCGATCGGCCGCGCGGATGACCGCATCGGCCAGTTCGTGGCCGGTCAGGTCGTCGTGCCAGATGTAGTACTGAAGGTCCAGCGAGCGGTCGGCGCGATCGGCGAGCAACACGCGGGCGTCCAGCGCATCGACCGGATCGGTCAGCAAATGAAATGCGTCCTGCCCGGGATGCGTACCGGCCTGCTGCCGGAACGCGGCGCCCAGCCGCGTATCGTCCGTATCGGTGAATGCATGGGTCGGCGCGCGATCGGCCTGCGGCGGAAGACTGGCGCACGCGACGAGCGCCAGCGACGAGAGAATCGCACCCCACGAACGCAGCATGGTCATGATGGCCGCCCCTCACGGTCGGGCAAAGTTGGTTGGTGTTTGTTCTCGCTGCCCGATCGCGCGCGGCGCGGGTCGGCGGTCGCGCGCTCGACGGGAATCCGGTCGTGCGCGGCGGTCGCGCCACAGCATACTTCGATTGATAGCGGGACGGCACGCCCTCCGTGTTTCCCCGGTGGCGGCAATACGACATGCGGCGCCGACGTGCACCCGTTCAACGCGTTCGACACATTCGGACCGCACACAAAGAAAAACCCGCGACGCATGATGCCATCGCGGGTTTTACGACGTTTGTGCCGTTAGGAGAAAGGCGACCGCGGATTAAAACATAAGCTGTCCGTTCAATGGGCGCGCGACGCCCCCTGAGATCTCGCCGAAAAGCATAAATTGACCCATCGACCGAGATTAAAGCATAAGTTGTCTAAACGAAAAACTGCCTATTCGGCAAGTTGTTTTTCTTGCGCCGGAACGAGCGCAACCGCGCTAGCATTGATCACTGCTGCAGAGATAGCCGACTCGCCGATCTGAGGCGCAATCTCAACGCACTGACCAACCTTCTTGCACGAATTGGTTATGCAGTTTCGTATCTGGTCTCAGGCGCCCCCGACTTCAGACTGTGGACGCAGGCGTTGGAACGTAGATTGACCAACGCAGGCAAGAAGTTGCGCGTCGCTCATAGCCGATACAGCCTCCGCCGTTTGCACCCCTTCCTGCAGCAGCGCAAGACACTGTCCGCGGTTCAATGGAACGCACAGCTTGCTCAACGGCAAGGCGCGCTCCGGGACTCCGAATTCCAGTCGCGTGAGCAATATGTCGACTGCATCGAGAAATTGCTGATGCTTAGGAAACAATGCCGAGAGTATGCGCTGAGCAGACCGCAAGTGAAACCGCGTGGCATCGGCGATGCTCACAATGTCGCCGTATCGAATCGCCGTGAAGGGATTTGCCGTGTAGGACCGCTCCAAACTGTCGACGGGAACGCCTTCGACCCAATCGAAGAGAATTGCAGCACGCTTGCAGCGGCGCCAGAAGGTGTGTTCGTCGGCACCGTAACGCTGGAGCAGCCTGGACATTGCTGGACCGAAGCGGACGATAACATCATTGACGCGAGCCGATTCGGCCCGACCACGCGTCATCAGCGGCGTATAAACGTCGGACATCTCCTGCAAAACCTGCACGTGCGCCAAGATATGAAGCGGAGGCGTTGTTGCAATGTCGACACTACGCAACAGTTCCACCAAACGCAGCCCAGACTCAAAAGAAAGAGACGAACTGCCCACTGCCTGCCCGAGCATAGTCAGGTGGACAATGTCGTCACCCTCTTTTTCGGCGAGTCCCGCCTGCAGCAGACGATCCACGAAGGCGGCTACACGCGGCTGAACCACTGCTACCCAGTTAGGGTTGGCACGGGCGGCAGCGTAACCGCCAAAGGTGTTCACAAGCAGACCCGGTATCTCGACTAGTTTAACGCCACGAACCTGGCTCAGAAGACGAAGTACCCAGGTCGGCATTGCCGATTCGGCAAACGAAGAAACGACGTCTTCGGGTGTTCCTTCGACGTATCGCTGGAACAGCCTGGCCCTTTCCACAGGGGTTTCCGCAAGTATGATGGCCTTCCCGATTTCGTTGAAACCCAGACGGCCGGCCCGACCGGCCATGTTCTTGTACTCCGCAATCGAGAAAGGACGTCCATCTTCGCCACGGAATTCCTGCTCGGCAAGAATTACGGTAGACGCTGGCGTGTTAATCCCGGCCGCCAGCGTCGTCGTTGATCCAAGAACCCAGATGCCGCCTTCCGTGTCCCGAAAACCGCGCTCAATCGCTTCACGCTCGGCTCGCAGCAAGTTAGTGCTGTGGAACGCAGTACCACCGCGCAGGCATTCACGCAAATCATGTGAGGCAGAGGTCAGATCCTGCGAAGGAAGGGCATGGAGCGTTGCGGTCGCCGCCCCCTTACCGAGCTCGCCGGAGAGATAACGAGCGCATCCTTGGGCTTTGCCACGCTGATTGCGGAAAACAATCAGTTTCTCGCCAGCCCCGACGAGCTTCTGTGCCAGTGGAACGATGACATCCTGAGAACTAGGCTTGGTCTTTCGTACGCGAATGCTGTGCGGCGACAATAGCGCATCGGTCTTGGTCATACCGTCAACGTCGCGATACTGAAAGACTCCGTTCCGGTCGAGCACCCCTTCAATCAGTGGCACCGGGCGGTCGCGCGAGAGGAGGACTGGGATGTCGAGCCATTGGTCAAACCCGTTCAGGCTGCCGATTACGGCAGACAGCACAATCAATTGCGGGTGGATGCCTCGTGTTCGAGCCCGAAGCAGCAACGCAAGAATCAGCTCGACGGTAATACCTCTGCGCGGATCGATGATGAATTGCGCTTCGTCAACAGTTACAAGGCCAATCCGGTTGAGGATATGTGGCGCTCCAAGCGCGAGGTTGAGAAACATCTCGTACGTGAAGAACCCGAGATCATAGCGACCAGCAAGCACGTCTCCAATGGTGTCTGTGGCATCCCCCATGCAGCGAACTATGCGCAGCCCCGACGGACCATAACGCTCCGAGAACTCCTCGAACTTCTCGCTGACGATGGCGCGGTATGGCAGCAGGAAAATCGCCTTCTTTCCAGTGATGACCGACTGGATAGCCGCAAGCTCTCCGATCATCGTCTTGCCCGAGCTCGTTGGTGCGACGGTCATAAGTGAACGACCCGTAAGCACGCCGAACTCGTTGACCGCACGTAGTTGCAAGGAGTTGAGACCGCCCGGGAAGCGCTCGACCCAATGATCGACGATTGATTGCGGGAAACCATTGTCCAGCAGCTGCTCGAACGGACCGGCCATCTGCTCGACGGTGGTTGACGGGAACGCAGCGTGGTAGTTAGCGCCCAGGACGAGCCGCGGGAAAACCAGTCCTCCTTGGACGTTTCCCAGGAATACAGGCGTTTGCGTTGCGCCTATGCGCTCCGCTTCGACGCGGGCAATCTGAACGATTTCATCTCCGACACCTGGAAAGCTGATCTGCTCCGCCGAAGTTGCCGTCATTGCCTGTATGACAGCGTATGTGAGCAGGCCGTGTCCAGTACCGGGTTGCTCCCACGCTACTTGCCGCGCAGTACACGCCGCCAGCAGGATCCGCCCTTCGCCGGCGACACCTTCAAGTGCGAATACGCTTCTCGGCTGCGCGGGAACGTCCAGGACTCGAGCCGGAGCGTGGCCGCTAAAGCAGCAGTCCAGGATGCACAGAACGGCACGGGCTCGGGTCGCCTTGAATGCGTCTCCAATCGCTGCCATGGACAATGTGGTCCCGGCGAGGTCTGTGCAAAGGGTATCGTAGACAGCGATGCCCCCATCCGGTGAACCGTGACCAGCAAAGCTGATGACAACGACATCATCGTCAGCAGCATTAGCCAGTGTGCCGAAGATCGCCTCAGAGACGTTATCCTTGGTCGCGGCCTCGTCTACGAGTAGTCTGGCGCTAAAGCCCGGAATCGAATCGAGAAACAGCGCATTAAGAGCAGTTGCATCGCGGACCGCTCCTGTGAGCTCATCTATGTTCGGATCGAGCTGCTTGTTGATGCCGACGAAAATTCCCTTCAAGGCCATGACAGCTTCCCTCTCGCCTTTCGCACATCACTTACGACCATTCCCCGCTCGGATCCGATGCATAGGCAAATTCACGGAGGCAAAAGTTGAAGCCTTGTCCCGCTTCAATACCCCGGGTTGCCGGTATCGCCCTTGTTCACAAAGAGTCTTTGTCAGGCAAACCGTAATCGCGCCCGCTCCGCCGCCTACGACTTGAAGCAATGCCGTCTAGCGCGCCAGCCGTCAAAAGGCACATCGGTGAATCGTTGGTTAGCTTCCGCTCTTGCCCGTATTGCCTGTCGACGGTGCGGCCGGTGCAGGATTGCTCGGTGCAGCTGGTTTGACGGCTTGCATTGGCAAGCCGGTCAAACCACGTTGAACGGTCCCTGCCGGACCTTGCACTTTCTGCATCGCAATGCCGGTTACGCCATCATGGGTCAGCGAAGTTGTAACGGTGTTTTTCCCAGTCACGTTTGCACCTCGAAGATTTACTGATACAAAAAAAGTCGTGAAAATCAGCGCAATCGCGAAGGCAACGGCGGACATCCAATGGTTCACGTGATTCGCGCAGAAATCCCACCGCGTCTCTTCGCCAAGCGCTTTTTCTTCCGACTTCAGGTAGTACCGCTCAGCTCTGTCAAGCTGCAAGCTCACAACTTTCAGGCTGAGTACATACGACAGGATCACCAGCACCATCGCAAGCGTAAAGAAGATCCATGAGCCATATAGAGTCCATGCAAACTCAGCCTGACGGATCGGTATGAAATCTTTCAGGAAACCAAGCGAAAGAGCGAGCCCGGCACCGGAATACGTCAATATCGACTTGTCGAGGTTCTCAGCATTGGAAATCTGGCGTTTCGAAAGATCGTCGCGATGGCGCTCGTACAGGCGTTGCCGTTCCGCGGCGTCCTCAGCGAGCTCGCTAACGTCCTCGCACATATGCGCTACTTCGAGTTCCCGTTGCCAGACTTGCCGTCAGCAGGCTTTCCGGCCCCTCGCGTGACCGGCTGCATCTTCTGCCCCGTCACCCCGCCATGGATGGTCTTGGTTGGAGCCTGAAGAGTCCGCCCCGTGCCCACGGGTAATGCAACCGTTGGTCGTTTCATTTTCGTCTGCCCCACTAGAAATGGTCGGCGCCTGCCCTGCATAAACACCGACCCATCAAAATCCGCCCAGATACCGTATAAGCAGACACCGCCCAAATTGTCCACAATATTTTGCGTTTGGTTCACTTATAAGCACAAGATATAGTGGCGCCACGCTGCATGCAACATCTAGGGTGCCCCGGGTTTTCCCGCGGCAAACGTGCACGCGCTGGTCGGTTTTCTGACAAAGCAGTCGCGAAAGCGCTTTCAAGCCAGAAAACTCTGTCACGAGCCGCGAGTGGCGAGTTGGAGTGGCAGCTTCGCCAGTGTGGTCTGATCGTATCTACGCTCATCAGTCGGCCGCGTTCATAGGCCAATACGTCCTTACCCTCGACTTTCATCGCCTCATACGCCTGCCGGCAGAAGTTCGGCGTCCAGCCGAACGACGGGCTGTTGTTGTACACTAGCGTCGCGTCCGGGATCTTTGCGAATCTCGCTGACCATGCTGCCAACCTGCGCAATGCAGCGCGGTGACACAATCGAACACGCTACGTCCTTCGCCGGCGAGGAACTGTAACGGGTTGCTCGGCAGGCGCTTGGGATCCAGCCGTCGCGCTTGATGACGACGTAGCCATTGCCCAGATCGTCAGCCGACAGCTCTTTGCAATCGAGGAACGAGTTTTACTGGGCGCTCAAGTCGCCAGACGTGCGGGTCACGGCGATCTGCTCGGGCGGGCGGGCTCCAGCGAGTCGGTGCGTGCCAGCTGCCGGCTCTTCGTGGAGGCTTCGAAAACAAAAGGTCGCATCAATCGTATTGATGCCACACGCCACCGTCGTTCATCGCGTACTCAAACATTTTCCGCATCGAAGTAAACCAAGCGTAGAAGCCGCGTTTTTCAATCTCCTGCGCATATTCGTCCCAAGCAGAAAAATCAGCAGCCAGCTTTGCCGAGGTGACCGGCCCGATAGTCCCGAATTGACCCGGATGGCGAAACAACTCACGGAACGGGCCTGTGCCGTCCGCACCGGCCATTCGCCAGTGATACCCGACCATCTCCGCCAACTGTTCCATGAACTTATAAAAATCGCCCTCTTTCCTGCAGACGGTGAACGTTTTCTCTTCTTCAAACTCGTACGCAGCACCAATTTCCAGCCCATCATCGATGCGTGGGCAGTCCGGGTTGCCAATCACGTCGGCGACGTTGTTCGGGCGTTTGGCCCAGAAATCTGCGTCGAACATTCCGTCCAACTTTATCAACCCCTTGCGAGCAACAAAATCTACAGCCATAGCACCTGCATTATTTTAAAAATGATTAAGAGCACGCCGCCCGCGCCGAAACGACTCACGATGCGCAGACGATCGTTCCGAACTAAATACCGCCCTTTGTATAGCGCTGCTGACGCGGGGCGATGAGAGGATATGCACGCCACGCGACACGGGTGTGCCGCGCCACGTGGCGGTATCGACTCGATCGATTTGTCGAGTAACTTATAGTTCAGGTCAGGAGCATCGAAGGAAGACACAACCATTCTTCATTGCAAACTCAAACATTGAGCGGATATGGCGATAGAACTCGTAGAAGTCTTGGTCCTCGAGTGCTATAGCCCGTTGATCCCACTCATTGAAATCAGCGACCAGCTTTGCAGATACGACGGGTCCAATTGTCCCCTTGCCTCCCCACCGAAACAGTTCGCGAAATGGACCAGGGTCGTCAGCGCCGGGCATCTGCCAGTCGTAGCCCACGAAACCCGCGAGTTTATTCAAGTTTTCGTTAAGCACACCCTCCGTCCCGAAACCAAACCAGGCATCCTCTTCGTACATGTACGTGGAGCCGACCTCCAAACCGTCAGCAAAGTTTGGCTGTTTTGCATTTCCATCCACTTCAACAGCATCGTTATCAAAGTGCGCACTCCGGAAATCCGCATCAACCACCCCCTCGAACTTCTTAAGCCCTTTACACGCCACAAAATATACAGACATCGATTCACCAATTTACAAAAATTGATATAACACACCGATCAGAAAAAATTAATCGGCGCACGAAGATCAATGAAAAATCAAAATTGATTCCACTTTCGCACAATATCGACGCGCACGAAAGACTTCAAAATTCTCGTCACCACGATAACGTATTTAACGAAAAACCCTCATCTCCACAAATTTCTGAAAAATAAGATCTGCTCGTTCGAGAACTTCGCAAATCAGGAATTGCTGGCATTGTAAGTCCGAAGATTTCGGTTTGGAAAGCGCCCGAAGGATGCTTAAGATCGGTTTTTAATGTCTAAGCTCAAAACGTAATCGAGGTTAGTAGGAGTTTTTAAAATTAGAGCAATCCCTCTAAAACAGCAACATTGTCGGGCGAATGTACGTCCGCAGCCGCCCTTTGGGAGAGGCTCATCGGAACCGCAACCGTGGCTCCCCGTGCCCGCCGTAGACCCTCAACGAACAATCGACAAACACAGGGGGGTGGAAGGATAAGCAATCCAGGTTGATGAGGGGAATCTGACGCAAAATCTCCGTACTCGGCACCCTCTTTTCTCACTCTATATAGGCGGCGTCGCGAATATCGCGAGCGAAGAACTTGAACGACGGGCGACAATCGTCCCTCTTCCTGCCGGGTCACGTCTAGTCAGCCCTTCTATTTGACGAAAGCGAACCAAGATGCAGGACATCAAGGCACCCGTCGACGCTCGCTAATTGTTCCGGCCGGTTGATATAGCGTGAAATCGTGCATTTGGCCTACTCGCAACGGATTGTCCTCGTCAGCATAGCCAGCATGCCGCCATTGCTCTAGGATCGTCTCGCAGCAGGAAGAAGAGAGGAACCCTCTATGAAGAGCAGCCGATGACAACCGCACGTAAGCACACGAATGCCCCCGCCGCTACGGATACACCGCACGACTCCCCGCGCTGGGTCAACTTGCACTGCCTGCAGCCGCGAGCCGCAGCTATCCAGCGTCAGCTCGCGTTGCCCGGCAAGCTCAGTCCGGTCGATTGGGCGTACTTCGGCTAGGTCAATGCTGGTCGGGAATTCGTGTCAACGTTTGTCATCGATTACGACCATGGATGTCATATATTTTCGCGCCCGGCCACGCGACAGCACCCGCATCTGCTTTCGTCGCGCTGATCTCGGGCAACCTTTGCGGAAATTCAACGCCGCGGCTCGAGCTGGCGCAGTTCAGTTGGCGTACGCGATCTGTACGCTCGCGCCTGAGGCTGCTCAAGCTGCCGCCACGACGAGTCAGACGCATCGTAAAAGCCGCGCTGCGATGCGCACAAATACGCGCTCGCAGGCGCCCTACTCCAGACGCCGTCCAACAGCCCGCGTGATTCGCGCTTAGGCTCGCCGCCCCCAACGGATCTTCCTCGTCACTACGACCAGCATGCCGCGCTTCCCCGATGACACTGACTCCAGGCCATGTCCGCTTGTGACAGATCTCAAGACGCTGGGCCAAGCGGTGCAACGTACCCGGCTGGCGAGCGAACTGACGCTTCTCGACGCCGCCGACTACATCGGCGTAACGGTAAACGTACTTGCCCGCATTGAAGCCGGACGATCTGTCGGTACCGTGCACCTTTTCAAGGTGCTGAAGGAGTTCGGGCTTGCGACGCTCATCATGTCGAAGGCGGACGCCGACGATGCCTTGCAGGCGGTTGGCCATACCGTGAACTGGGTTGAAATCGCAGCGAAGCAATCGGCTACCAGGGCGACCGGCACGAAGCCGGCTCTCATCCCGGAGCGAACCACGCCGACACTTTTCTTGGACTACGACGGTACGCTGCATGCTGGCCATGCCTATATAGACGACGGCGGCCAGATCACCTTGGACTCCGGTAGGCCCGTTCTTGAATTTGCTCCGATTCTGACCGAGATTCTTCGACCCTATCCGGCTGTGAAGATCGTCCTCACGACATCCTGGTTGCAGAGGCTGTCAACCGAGCGTGTCATCGCATATCTTCCGCCCGACCTCGCGCGACGCGTAGTTGGCACGACTCGGGACATGAAACCACGCTTCAGTTATCTGCGAAGCGGTTCGGGCAAAACGGATGTAATCGCATCGTATGCGCAGGGAAAAGGCCTACGAAACTGGTTGGCACTGGACGACTCGGTTTTCGACGCACATCTCTTCGGTCGCGAACTGGTCAGCAATTTCGTGCTGCTCGACTCCGCGCTAGGGAAACGCTGATTTATTCGGCTCGGCGGTCATCGCAGACGTAGCCGAGGACGTTTAGAAGACAGCTCACGGAACGGACCCACGACGATGA
>NZ_QKZF01000019.1:0-169510 GCF_003253915.1 Burkholderia sp. 28_3 | reverse complement strand
AACTTTCTGAACGACTTCGTTGCGACTGCGGGGCTCAACTTCCGTACCGCCGAGGCTCGCTACCTTCCGAACTCCAACGGCACTGCTTCCCTTCCTCCCGCGCCGCGTTTCCGTTAGCGCGAAAGAGGCGTGATTCTAAGCACCTGTCCCCATCCATGCAAGCGCTTTGTGAAGAAAGTTTGAAAAAGCCTCCGTGCGCTCACGCGCACGGAGGCTTTGGGCTCGACGGGCCGGGAAGCGCGGTCGATCCACCAGCCGTCGGCAACGTTCCCTTCTATATATAGAGAGCGTGTCAGCTGCCGCCCGCAGCAGCCTGCAGTCGCTCAATCGGCACCGCGTCGGCCATCGCCGTGTAGCCGGCGTCGCTCGGATGGATACCGTCGCCGCTATCGTATCGGCGTTGCAGCACGCTCGGGCGCGCCGGATCGCGCAGCGCCGCGTCGAAGTCCACGACGCCGTCGAACCCGCCGCCGCTGCGGATCCACCGATTCACCTCGAGCCGGATCGCCTCGCGCCCGGCCGGCAGCGCCGCCGGCGTGAGTGTCGCGCCGAAGACCTTCACGCCCTGTCGGTGCGCCGCCTCGATCAGCCGGCGATAGCCATCGATCAGCGATGCAGCCGTCACCTGCGTATGCGGGTGATCGCAATCGAGCCCCGCGCGCGGCGGCATCGCCGCGAAATTGATGTCGTTGATCCCGATCAGCACGATCGCCGCCTTCACGCCCGAGCGCGACAGCGCGTCACGCTCGAACCGCGACGCCAGCGACGTGCCGTAACACGCGGAATCGCTGAGCAGCCGGTTCCCGCTGATGCCGAGATTTACGACGCCGACCGAATCGGCACCCGCTGCAGCCAGCCGGCGCGCGAGCGCGTCGGGCCAGCGGCGGTTCCGGTTCACGCTGGAGCGCAGCCCGTCGGTGATCGAATCGCCGATCGCCGCGACGCTGGCGTGTGCGGGACCAGCTTCGACGGCCAGTTCGGTCACCCACGCATATTGGGTAAAGCGGGTGCGAAACGTCGCGGCGCCCGGATCGTTCACGTGATCACCCGGCCCGGACACATAGTTGAACTGGTTCGACACGCGATGCCAGACCGTCATTCGCTGGTTCGGCCCCATCTGGAGGCTGATCGCATACGGCTGCGCGGCCGTCACGCCGATCGCCACCGGGTCGCTTTCGAGTTCCTGGCCCGGCGCGAGCGTCACCGACGCCTTGCCGCCGAACCGGACCGGCACCGCCGCACCACCGGCGAGCGCGGCCCCTTCGCCGGCGCGCGCGAGACTCGCGGCCACGACGACCAGCGGCGCGCGACCGTATGCGTTGCTCACGCGAATCCGCGCCGCCCGCCCCGACACGGTCGGGTAGACGATCTGACGCACGGTTCGCCCGGCCACGTCTGGCGCGCGGTAGAGCGGCGGCGGTGCGGCGAGGTCGGGAATCGGCTGCAGCGCGGTCGCCCACGCAGCGACCCACCCGGCCGGCGCGGCCGACGCTGCAAGCGGCGACACGAGAACGGCCGCACCCAGCACAGCCGCGGCGAAACTGCTTCGAAATGACATCGGCAAAATCCTCATCGGAAACGGGCATTGTGCCGCAGAAGATGCCGGCCCCACGTGCGGGGCCGCACTTGCTCCGCTTGATCGCGCCCCGATGTCCCTCGTTTACCCGAGTCCCGCCGCAAATCCACAAGAAATTTATTAACCGACCGGTCGGTTGGTTTATACTTCGCACACACTCAACCGGACGAGAGCCTTCGCCATGTACACGCAATCCCTCGACATCCCCGGCAACGTCGCGCCGCTCGACGCCGCAGCCGAGTCGCCCGAGCAGGCGCGGTTCGATGCGGTGATGGCCGCGGACGGCAAGATCGAACCGCAGGACTGGATGCCCGACGCGTATCGCAAGACGCTGGTGCGCCAGATCTCGCAGCACGCGCACTCCGAAGTCGTCGGCATGCTGCCGGAAGGCAACTGGATCTCGCGCGCGCCGAGCCTGAAGCGCAAGGCGATCCTGCTCGCGAAGGTGCAGGACGAAGCCGGCCACGGCCTCTATCTTTATAGCGCGGCCGAAACGCTCGGCGTATCGCGCGATTCGCTGATCGACGCGCTGCACGCCGGCAAGGCGAAATACTCGAGCATCTTCAACTACCCGACGCCGACCTGGGCCGACGTCGGCGTGATCGGCTGGCTGGTCGACGGCGCCGCGATCATGAACCAGATCCCGCTGTGCCGCTGCACGTACGGTCCGTACGCGCGCGCGATGATTCGCGTGTGCAAGGAAGAGTCGTTCCATCAGCGCCAGGGTTTCGACGCGTTGCTGTCGATGATGAAGGGCAGCGACGCGCAGCGCGCGATGGTCCAGCAGGCCGTCGATCGCTGGTGGTGGCCGGTGCTGATGATGTTCGGCCCGAGCGACGCCGATTCGGTCCACAGCAGCCAGTCCGCCAAATGGGGCATCAAGCGGATCTCGAACGACGATCTGCGCCAGAAATTCGTCGACGCGACGGTCGACCAGGCGAAGGTGCTCGGCGTGACGCTGCCCGACCCCGACCTGAAATGGAACGAAGCGCGTGGCCACCACGACTACGGCGCGATCGACTGGGACGAATTCTGGCGCGTGGTCAACGGCGACGGCCCGTGCAACAAGGAACGCCTCGCGACGCGCGTGAAAGCCCACGAGGATGGCGCCTGGGTGCGCGAAGCCGCGCTCGCGCACGAAGCGAAGCGCCGCGCCCGCGCCGAACAGCAGGCCGCCTGAGCGGCCCCCTCGAATTCAGGAATCAGGAGAAAACGATGAACAAGGAATGGCCGATCTGGGAAGTGTTCGTGCGCAGCAAGCAGGGCCTCGACCACAAGCATTGCGGCAGCCTGCACGCGGCCGACGCGACGATGGCGCTGCGCATGGCGCGCGACGTCTACACGCGTCGCCAGGAAGGCGTGAGCATCTGGGTGGTGCCGTCGTCGGCGATCACCGCGTCGGACCCGAGCGAGAAGGCCGAACTGTTCGAACCGGCGGGCGACAAGATCTACCGTCATCCGACGTTCTACACGCTGCCCGACGAAGTCAACCACATGTAACGCCCGCGCCATGACGATCACGCCCGAACACCTCTCCTACGTGCTGCGCCTCGCGGACAACGCGCTGATCCTCGGTCAGCGCAATGCCGAATGGTGCGGCCACGGCCCGATCCTCGAGGAAGACATCGCGCTCACCAACATGAGCCTCGACCTCATCGGCCAGGCGCGCATGCTGTACACGCACGCGGCCGAGCTCGAGCGCCAGCTCACCGGCGCGACGAAGACCGAGGACGACTACGCGTACTTCCGCACCGAGCGTGAGTTCGCGAACTTCACGCTCGCCGAACTGCCGCACTACGGCCCGGTCTCCGGCACCGCGCACGCCGACAAGGACTACGCGGTGACGATCGTGCGCAACTTCCTGTACGCGGCGCTGATGCTGCACGTATGGAGCGCGCTGGAGACGTCGACCGACACGCAACTGGCGGCGATCGCCGCGAAATCGGTGAAGGAAACCCGTTATCACGTCCAGCATGCGCGCGAGTGGCTCGTGCGCCTCGGCGACGGCACCGACGAATCGCACCGCCGCGCGCAGGCCGCGCTCGACTACCTGATGCCGTACACACGCGAATTCTTCGCCGCCGATGCGATCGACGACGCGATCGTCGCACCGGGCATCGGCCCGGCGCCGGCCGCGATCGAGGCCGCGTGGCGCGCGGACGTGGATGACGCGCTCGCGGAAGCCACGCTCACGTTGCCGGCGCCGGTGAAGCATGTGACGACCGGCAAGCAGGGCGAGCACTCGGAGCACATGGGCTACCTCCTCGCCGAAATGCAGAGCCTCGCGCGCCAGCATCCCGGCGCGAGCTGGTAACCGGCCCACGCCACGGAGCCCGACGATGTCCGCCCAGACCGCCGCCCCTGCCCCCGCCGCGCACCGCGACGATCCGTTGCTCGCCCGCGCGTGGGACGTGCTCGAAGCCGTGCCCGATCCGGAGATCCCGGTCGTGTCGATCCGCGAGCTCGGCATCCTGCGCGACGTCCGCCGCGCGGATGACGGCCAGCTCGAAGTCGTGATCACGCCGACCTACTCGGGCTGCCCGGCGATGTCGCAGATCGCCGAGGACATCGCCGCCGCGCTGCAGGCCGCCGACTTGCCGCCGCACCGGATCGAGACGGTGCTCGCTCCCGCGTGGACGACCGACTGGATCACGCAGGAAGCGCGCGACAAGCTGCGCGCGTACGGCATCGCGCCGCCGGTCGGCCAGTGCGGCAGCGCCGCGCCGCGGGAGAACGTCGTGCGCTTCGTGCCGCGGCCGGTCGCGGCGCCCACCTGCCCGCGCTGCGGCTCTGCGCGCACCGAACGTCTCGCGCAATTCGCGTCCACGGCCTGCAAGGCGCTGTATCGCTGCGTCGACTGCCGCGAACCCTTCGACTACTTCAAACCCTACTGAATATGGCGACCCCGCAATTTCACCCGCTGCGTATCCGCGACGTGCGGCCCGAGACCGCCGACGCCGTGACCGTCTCGTTCGACGTGCCGCCCGAATTGCGCGACGCGTACCGCTTCACGCAGGGCCAGTTCGTCACGCTGAAGACCCACATCGACGGCGAGGAGACGCGCCGCTCGTATTCGATCTGCGTCGGCACGACGGACTACGACCGTGACGGCGAACTGCGCATCGGCATCAAGCGCGTGCGCGGCGGCCGCTTCTCGAACTTCGCGTTCGATACGCTGAAGCCCGGCCACATGATCGACGTGATGACACCGGATGGCCGCTTCTTCACGCACCTGAACGCCGACCACGGCAAGCAGTACGTCGCGTTTTCGGGCGGCTCGGGGATCACGCCGGTGCTCGCGATCGTGAAGACGACGCTCGAACTCGAGCCGCGCAGCACGTTCACGCTGATCTACGGCAACCGCAGCGTCGACGCGATCATGTTCGCGGAGGAGCTCGAGGACCTGAAGAACCGCTACATGAACCGCTTCGTCCTCTACCACGTGCTGTCGGACGATCTGCAGGACGTCGAGCTGTTCAACGGCGTGCTCGACCAGGCGAAATGCGCGGAATTCCTCGCCACGCTGACGCCGGCCGACGCGATCGACGAGGCGTTCATCTGCGGCCCGGCGCCGATGATGGACGCCGCCGAAGCCGCGCTGAAGGCGGCCGGCGTGCCGCAGGCGAAGGTGCACGTCGAGCGCTTCGGCACGCCGCTGCCGCAGGCCGGCGCACCGGTCGTCGAGATCACCGACCAGACGCCGGCCGCCGATCTCGAGATCGTGCTCGACGGCAAGAAGCGCAAGCTGCGCTTGCCGTACGAAGGCGTGAGCCTGCTCGACGTGGGCCTGCGCGCGGGCCTCGCGCTGCCGTATGCGTGCAAGGGCGGCGTGTGCTGCACGTGCCGCGCGAAGGTGGTCGAAGGCGAAGTGCGGATGGAGAAGAACTACACGCTCGAGGAGCACGAGGTGGAGGATGGTTTCGTGCTGACGTGCCAGTGCCACCCGATCAGCGACAAGGTCGTCGTGAGCTTCGACGAACGTTGAGCGGCATCGCGTCGCGGCGCCCGACGGTTTCTCGCCGTCACACATCTCGCTTACACTAGGGGCCGCCGGCCGGCTGGACATCGCAACGTCCGCCCGTCGGCGGTTTTCTTTTGTTGACGACAGGCCGATGAGTACCATTCATGTGATTCAGGGCGGCACCGCCGCCGCGTCGCTGCGCGAGGCTCTCGTGCAAGCCGGACGCGACGAGCGCGTCGTCGGTTTGCTCGACGATCTCGGCGTCGGGCCACTGAAGGGCGCCGACGAGACGCCCGACACGCGCGCCGCTTTCTGGCAGCACGTGCTCGGCGACCAGATTCCCGACTGGAACGCAGAAATCGAAGGCGAATTCGCCCGCCTCGACCAGCTCGCGATGGATACCGGCCAGGTCGTCGTGTGGCATGCGCCGAGCGTCGGCGACAAGCTGCTGCTGCGCCGCGTCGCCTATCACCTGCGCAACGTGCCGCAGCGCCTGAACGAGGTACGGCTGTCGGCCGCCGACCTCGACGCCGCGCAGCGCGCATCGCTGTCGCGTACCGACCAGGCCTGCGCGACCGGGATGTTCTCGCCCGCGGAACTGGCGCGCAAGCGGCCGGTGGCCGCGCCGATCTCGGTCCTGCGCATCGGCCGCCTTGCGCTCGAGTGGCAGGAGGCGAAGCACCTGAACGCCGAGCTGCGTTATTGGGTCAGCAACACGATCAAGAGCGGCCACTACGCCGATCTCGACGCGCTGATCGTCGCGCGCGCGGAAACCGACTGGCAGCCCGCGCGGCGCCTCGTCGGCAGCATCATGGCCGCCGCCGACCGCGGCGGGCTGTTCGTCAGCGACTCGATCGCGTGGTGGCGCTGCCGCGAACTCGCGGCCACCGGCCGACTCGAGCTGCAGGACGACGCGCCCGCGGCCCTCTCTTCCACTCAGGTGCGCGCGGCCCCGGCCGCCGCGCACCGCTAATCTTCTTCGACCATGGCCCGAACCCGAGCGCCCGACCACGAATCCCAGCGCGAGCAGATCCTCGACCTAGCCGCCGAGAAATTCGCGCAGACGAGCTACCCGAGCACGTCGATGTCCGATCTCGCGACCGCGAGCGGCACGTCGAAGGCGCGGCTCTATCACTATTACGAGAGCAAGGAAGCGATCCTGTTCGACCTGCTCGATCGCTACACCAAACGGCTGATGCTGATCATCGCCGAGGTCGAGGGTGCGAGCCAGCGGCGCGGCCTCAGCGAGCGCGACGCGTTCGCCGAGCTCGTGCGCGCGTTCCTCGCCGAATACGAGACGTCGCACAGCCGCCACGTCGCGCTGCTCAACGACGTGAAGTATCTGGAGGATGCGCAGCGCGAAATCGTGCTCGACCGCCAGCGCGACATCGTCGCGGCGTTCACGCGGCAGCTCGCGCGCGCGTATCCCGACCGCATCTCGAAGGAAAACCAGACCTCCGTGACGATGATGGTGTTCGGGATGATCAACTGGACCTTCACATGGCTGAAGCCGGGCGGGCGCCTCGGCTACCGCGACTTCGCCGAACAGGTAATCGACCTGATCGAACGCGGGCTGTCGACAGCGGCCTGATGCCGCGCAGCAGCATGCGTTGCGCGGCGGGCACAGTGCGACCGCCCGTCGCGCGTTTCATATGATGAATTTTAAATCCATTAAAAATCAAATAGATAGACGAATAATTAAGCGGATTTAGAATTCACCCTCGGCACAAATAACGTCAAATGCGGGTTTTCCCTTACCTCGGTCGGGTAGAATGCTGTTGCATTGCACAAGCCGCTTGTGCAGCCACACACTGAGGAACCCACGATGAACACGCGATCCAACCGCCGTGCCGATGCTGTCGGCCACGCCGGTACTGCGCCGGTTCTCGTCAGGGAACTGGCTTCCAAAGACCGTGAGCAGATGCTCACCCACTTTCTCTCGCTCGACGAAGAGGACCGCCTGCTGCGCTTCGGCCAGATGGTGCCCGACCACGTGATCGAGAACTATGTCCGCACGATCGATTTCGGTCGCGATACCGTATTCGGCGTGTTCGACCACGATCTCGAACTGATCGGCGTCGGCCACCTGGCCTATCTGCCGGCCGAAGGCGACAAGCGCACGGCCGAATTCGGCGTGTCGGTGCTCGAAAGCGCACGCGGCCGCGGCGTCGGCTCGAAGCTGTTCGAGCGCGCGGCGATCCGCAGCCGCAACACGCACGTGACGATGCTGTACATGCACTGCCTGTCGCGTAACGCGACGATGATGCACATCGCGAAGAAATCCGGGATGCGAATCGAGTACGCGTACGGCGAAGCCGATGCGTACCTGTCGCTGCCGCCCGCCGACCACTCGACGATCATCGCCGAGATGCTGCAGGAACAGGCCGCGGTGTTCGACTACGCGATGAAGCGCCAGGCGCGCCGCACGACGAAGTTCATCGAATCGCTGATACCCGCCGCACTGACGGCCTGACGTCGACGGCGTCGGCCAGCCGGGCCGCGCCTGTGGCGCACCCGGCTCCCTCCTTTCCCTGCCCGCTAGCGCACCGAACGAATCGGCAACGCCGTCGTTTCCTTGAAGCAGTCGAGCGAAAAGCTCGTCTTCACGTCGATCACCGACGGGTGATGCAGCAGATGCTCCTGCACGAAGCGGGAGAAATGCGCCATGTCCTCGACCTGCACGCGCAGCAGGTAATCCATGTCGCCCGTCATCGCGTGGCACGCGACCACTTCCGGCCAGGCCTGCACGGCCGCGCGAAACAGCTCCGCGTGCGTCGCGCCCGCGCGCGCCGACGTCTCGTCGACCCGGACCGGCGCGAGGCCGCCACGCTTTTCGAGCCGCACGCTCACGTACGCGAGCAGGTCGAGCCCGAGCTTCTGCGGATTCAGCAGTGCGACGTAGCCGGTGATCACGCCGATGTCCTCGAGCCGCCGGATCCGCCGCAGGCACGGGCTCGGCGACAGGTTCACGCGCTCGGCGATCTCCTGGTTCGACAGGCGCCCGTTCTCCTGAAGAATCGCGAGAATTCGCCGATCGATGGCATCCAATTCGGCTTGCGCCATTTTCTGCCCTCCGTTGATTATTTTGAGACTGGAAATTGCGCCATCGTAGGCGCGGGCGATCAAGTTCGCAAGTTTCCGCTCGCGGCCGCCCGCTACACTCTGTCGCATGTCTCGACGCGCCGCACACGCTCATTGAGGAGGCGGCCGTCGACATCGAACCAGGCCGAGCACGCGCACGCCGCCCCGGCCGATCGCCCCGCACAGGAGACACGACATGCAGATCCCCACCTGGGACAACCCCGTCGGCACCGACGGCTTCGAATTCATCGAATACACGGCACCGGACCCGAAAGCGCTCGGACACCTGTTCGAACGGATGGGTTTCACCGCGATCGCGCGCCACCGCCACAAGGACGTGACGGTGTACCGCCAGGGCGACATCAATTTCATCATCAACGCCGAACCGGATTCGTTCGCGCAGCGCTTCGCGCGCCTGCACGGCCCGTCGATCTGCGCGATCGCGTTCCGCGTGCAGGACGCCGCGAAGGCGTACCAGCGTGCGCTGGAACTCGGCGCGTGGGGCTTCGACAACAAGACGGGCCCGATGGAGCTGAACATCCCGGCGATCAAGGGGATCGGCGATTCGCTGATCTATTTCGTCGACCGCTGGCGCGGCAAGAACGGCGCGCAGCCGGGCGCGATCGGCGACATCAGCATCTACGACGTCGACTTCGAGCCGATTCCCGGCGCGAACCCGAACCCGATCGGGCACGGCCTCACCTACATCGACCACCTGACGCACAACGTGCATCGCGGCCGCATGCAGGAATGGGCCGAGTTCTACGAGCGCCTGTTCAACTTCCGCGAAGTGCGCTACTTCGACATCGAAGGCAAGGTGACCGGCGTGAAGTCGAAGGCGATGACGTCGCCGTGCGGCAAGATCCGCATCCCGATCAACGAGGAAGGCTCAGACACGGCCGGCCAGATCCAGGAATACCTCGACGCGTATCACGGCGAAGGCATCCAGCACATCGCGCTCGGCGCGAGCGACATCTACCAGGCGGTCGACGGGCTGCGCAGCAAGGAAGTGAAGCTGCTCGACACGATCGACACGTATTACGAGCTGGTCGACCGCCGCGTGCCGAACCACGGCGAATCGCTGGCCGAGCTGAAGAAACGCAAGATCCTGATCGACGGCGCGCGCGACGACCTGCTGCTGCAGATCTTCACCGAGAACCAGATCGGGCCGATCTTCTTCGAGATCATCCAGCGCAAGGGCAACCAGGGCTTCGGCGAAGGCAACTTCAAGGCGCTGTTCGAATCGATCGAGCTCGACCAGATCCGCCGCGGCGTCGTGCAGGACAAGGCCTGACGCTTGCACCGCGCGGCAGCGGCCTCGACAGCCGGGCCGCCCGCGCGATCCGGCCGCACAAAGAAAAAGGGCGGGAATCCGACGATTCCCGCCCTTTTGTATTTCGGCGCGGCCCGCAAGCCGCGCGATCGCATCAACGCACGTTCGCCTTCGACTCGGCGGCACGCTCGGCCGACGGCTGGGCTGCGGCGTCCTGGGCCGGCACGATCTGCTGCATCTGCGCGCCGGCTGCCGCCAGTGCGCTCGCGCCTCGCGCGTGCACCGGGCCGGTCATCGAGAAAAACGCGGCGGACACGATCAGGAAACTCTGGATATGACGTGTGTTCATTGCACCTCCTGTAAAACTGCCGGCGCCTCCCCGACTGCGTCGGAACGAACCCACGCGGCCGGGCACCTCCGGCAGGCCGACAAGATTAACGGCATTTGCCCGAAGATCAACGCGGCTTTACATGCTTTTACATGATGTAACGCATCATCCGCCCCGTTTTCGCGGGGCGCCGCCGCGCATCCCCCGCGTTGCAACCGGTGGGCGGCGGGTTTGCCCCAGTGCTACCATCCCTTAAAACCGGCGAACATGCCGGCCACTGCAGACGCGTCCAAAAGATGCCGACGCAACCGAAGTTTTGGTGATCCCAGACCGGGTGGAGGAGACAGTTAATGAATGCCCCGCTAGACGCAGACCAACGCGCGTCGCTAGAAGCCGCGCTGAAGTCCGTCACGCTTGACGACAAATACACACTGGAACGCGGCCGCGCGTACATGAGCGGCATCCAGGCCCTCGTGCGCCTGCCGATGCTCCAGCAGGAACGCGACCGCGCCGCCGGTCTCAATACGGCCGGCTTTATCTCCGGCTATCGCGGCTCGCCGCTCGGCGGCCTCGATCTGTCGCTATGGAAAGCCAAGCAGCACCTGGCCGCCCACCAGATCGTGTTCCAGCCCGGCCTCAACGAAGACCTCGCCGCCACCGCCGTGTGGGGCTCCCAGCAGGTGAACCTGTACCCCGGCGCGAAATACGACGGCGTGTTCGGCATGTGGTACGGCAAGGGCCCGGGCGTCGACCGCACCGGCGACGTCTTCAAGCACGCGAATTCGGCCGGCTCGTCCCAGCACGGCGGCGTGCTGGTGCTCGCCGGCGACGACCACGCGGCGAAATCGTCGACGCTCGCGCACCAGTCCGAACACATCTTCAAGGCTTGCGGGCTGCCGGTGCTGTTCCCGTCGAACGTGCAGGAATATCTCGATTTCGGCCTGCACGGCTGGGCGATGAGCCGCTACTCGGGCCTGTGGGTGGCGCTCAAGTGCGTGACGGACGTCGTCGAATCGTCGGCGTCGGTCGACATCGACCCGCATCGCACCGAGATCGTGCTGCCGACCGATTTCATCCTGCCGGAAGGTGGGCTGAACATCCGCTGGCCCGATCCGCCGCTCGTGCAGGAAGCGCGGCTGCTCGACTACAAGTGGTACGCGGCGCTCGCGTACGTGCGGGCGAACAAGCTCGACCGGATCGAGATCGATTCGCCGAACGCGCGCTTCGGGATCATGACCGGCGGCAAGGCGTATCTCGACGTGCGCCAGGCGCTGACCGACCTCGGCCTCGACGACGAAACCTGCGCGCGGATCGGCATCCGGCTCTACAAGGTCGGCTGCGTGTGGCCGCTCGAAGCGCAGGGCGCGCAGGCGTTCGCGCGCGGCCTCGACGAAATCCTGGTGGTCGAGGAAAAGCGCCAGATCCTCGAATACGCGATCAAGGAAGAGCTGTACAACTGGCCCGACGCGCAACGCCCGCGCGTGTTCGGCAAGTTCGACGAGAAGGATGGCGCCGGCGGCGAATGGTCGGTGCCGATGGGCAACTGGCTGCTGCCCGCGCACTACGAGCTGTCGCCGGCGATCATCGCGAAGGCGATCGCGACGCGGCTCGAGAAGTTCGAATTGCCGTCCGACGTGCGCGCGCGCATCGCCGCGCGGCTCGCGGTGATCAACGCGAAGGAAATGGCGCTCGCGAAGCCGCACGTGCAGACCGAGCGCAAGCCGTGGTTCTGCTCGGGCTGCCCGCACAACACGTCGACCAACGTGCCGGAAGGCTCGCGCGCGATCGCCGGCATCGGCTGCCACTACATGACCGTGTGGATGGACCGCAGCACGAGCACCTTCAGCCAGATGGGCGGCGAAGGCGTGCCGTGGATCGGCCAGGCGCCGTTCACCGACGAGAAGCACGTGTTCGCGAACCTCGGCGACGGCACCTATTTCCACTCGGGCCTGCTCGCGGTGCGCGCGGCGATCTCGTCGAAGGCGAACATCACCTACAAGATCCTCTACAACGACGCGGTGGCGATGACGGGCGGCCAGCCGGTCGACGGCGTGCTGACGGTGCCGCAGATCACGCACCAGCTCGCGTCCGAAGGCGCGAAGAAGATCGTGATCGTCACCGACGAGCCGGAGAAGTACGACAGCCAGAAGGCGCTGCTCGCGCCCGGCGTGACGATCCATCACCGCGACCAGCTCGACGACGTGCAGCGCGAGCTGCGCGAGATCGAAGGCACGACGATCCTGATCTACGACCAGACCTGCGCGACGGAGAAACGCCGCCGCCGCAAACGCGGCACGTATCCGGACCCGGCCAAGCGCGTCGTGATCAACGACGCGGTGTGCGAAGGCTGCGGCGACTGCTCGGTGCAGTCGAACTGCCTGTCGGTCGAGCCGCTGGAAACCGAATTCGGCACGAAGCGCCAGATCAACCAGTCGAGCTGCAACAAGGACTTTTCGTGCGTGAAGGGGTTCTGCCCGAGCTTCGTCACGGTCGAGGGCGGCCAGTTGAAGAAGCCGAAGGCGGTGTCGGTCGACGGCAGCGCATTGCCGCCGATTCCGGAACCGACGCTGCCGGCGATCGATCGCGCGTACGGCGTGCTCGTCACCGGCGTGGGCGGCACGGGCGTCGTGACGATCGGCGCGCTGCTCGGGATGGCCGCGCATCTGGAAAACAAGGGCGTGACCGTGCTCGACGTCACCGGCCTCGCGCAGAAAGGCGGCGCCGTGATGAGCCACGTGCAGATCTCGCACGCGCCGACCGACATCCACGCGACGCGGATCGCGATGGGCGAAGCCGATCTCGTGATCGGTTGCGATGCGATCGTCACGGCCGGCGACGAGTGCACGTCGCGGATGCGGCACGACACGACGCGGGTGGTCGTCAACAGCGCGCAGACGCCGACCGCCGAGTTCATCAAGAACCCGAACTGGGCGTTCCCGGGCCTGTCCGCCGAGAACGACATCCGCGCGGCGGCCGGTGTTGCGGTCGACTTCATCGACGCGAACCGCTTCGCGGTCGCGCTGCTCGGCGACGCGATCTACACGAACCCGTTCGTGCTCGGCTACGCATGGCAGAAGGGCTGGCTGCCGTTGACGCTCGCGTCGCTCGAACGCGCGATCGAGCTGAACGCCGTGTCGGTCGACAAGAACCGCGCGGCGTTCGAGTGGGGCCGCCGCGCCGCGTACGACCTGGCCAGCGTGAAGCAGGCGGCGGCCGGCGACGCCCGGCCCGCGCAAGGCGCCACGGTGATCTCGCTGCACACGAAGAAGGCGGTCGACGCGCTGATCGCGAAGCGCGTCGAATTCCTGAGCGCGTACCAGAACGCCGCGTACGCGTCGCGTTATGCGGCGTTCGTCGACAAGGTGCGCGCCACCGAGCGCGCACTGGCGGACGGCGACACGGTGCAGGAGCCGCTGACCGAAGCGGTCGCGCGCAACCTGTTCAAGCTGATGGCGTACAAGGACGAGTACGAGGTCGCGCGGCTGCAGTCCGACCCCGCGTTCCTCGCGCGCCTGCGCGCACAGTTCGAAGGCGACTGGAAGCTGAAATTCCACCTCGCGCCGCCGCTGTTCGCGAAGACGGACGCCCACGGCCATCTCGTGAAGAAGGCGTACGGCCCGTGGATGATGTCGGCGTTCCGGCTGCTCGCGAAGGCGAAGTTCCTGCGCGGCACGGCGCTCGATCCGTTCGGCCGCACCGCGGAGCGCCGCACCGAGCGCGCGCTGATCGGCGAGTACGAAGCGCTGATCGGCGAGGTACTCGCGAAGCTGAACGCGGCCAACCGGCCGCTCGCGCTCGAACTCGCGGCGCTGCCGGACGGCATTCGCGGCTACGGCCACGTGAAGGAGAACAACCTGCGCGCGGTACGCCAGAAGTGGGACACGCTGCTCGCGAAGTGGCGTTCGCCGGCAGGCGGCCAGTCGCACCAGCAGGTCGCGTAACGCGCGGTCGCGGCGCGGCGTTCGAAGCAGGAACGCCCGCCCGCGCCGCCGCCCGTCGCGGTTCATGCAAAAAAAACGCCACGGAATCCAGGTTCCGTGGCGTTTTTCATTGCGCCGCGCCTGACGCGCGGCACACGCGGGCGTGGATTTACTTCGTGTTCACGTTCGCGGCGGCAACGGCCGTCATGTTGATGATCCGGCGCACGGTCGCGGCCGGCGTCAGGATGTGGACCGGCTTGGCCGCGCCGAGCAGGAACGGGCCGACCGTCACGCCTTCGCCGCCGACCATCTTCAGCAGGTTGTACGCGATGTTCGCCGCTTCGACGTTCGGCATGATCAGCAGGTTCGCTTCACCCGACAGCGTCGTGCCCGGGAACGCCTGCTTGCGGATCAGTTCCGACAGCGCCGCGTCGCCGTGCATTTCGCCGTCGACTTCGAGGTTCGGCGCACGCTCGACGATCAGCTTGCGGGCCTCGGCCATCCGGCGCGACGACGCCGACGGCGCGCTGCCGAAGTTCGAGTTCGACAGCAGCGCGGCCTTCGGCGCGATGCCGAAGCGCTCGATCTCGGCCGCGGCCTGGATCGTCATGTCGGCGAGCTGGTCGGCGCTCGGCAGCTCGTTCACGTACGTGTCGCACACGAACAGGTTGCGGCCCGGCAGCATCAGCAGGTTCATCGCGGCGAAGTGCTCGGCGCCCTTCGCGCGGCCCAGTACCTGCTCGATGAACTTCAGGTGGCTGTGGAACGTGTCGATCATCCCGCAGATCATCCCGTCCGCATCGCCCAGATGCACGAGCATCGCGCCGATCAGCGTGTTGAACTTGCGCATCGCGGCCTTCGCGACTTCCGGCGTCACGCCGTCGCGCGCGCCGATCTCCTGATACGCCTGCCAGTAGCGGTGGTAGCGCGCATCGTCTTCCGGATCGACGATTTCGAAATCGACGCCGGCCTTCAGCTTCGAGCCGATCTTCTGCAAGCGCATGTCGACGACCGACGGACGGCCGACGATGATCGGCTTCGCGATCTTTTCCAGCAGCACGAACTGCGCGGCGCGCAGCACGCGCTCGTCCTCGCCCTCGGCGAACACGATGCGGGCCTCTTTCTGCTTCGCGGCCGCGAACACCGGGCGCATCACCATGCCGGTGCGGTAGACGGTCGCGCCGAGCTGCTCGCGGTACGCGTCCATGTCCTGGATCGGGCGCGTCGCGACGCCCGAATCCATCGCGGCTTGCGCGACGGCCGGCGCGATCTTGATGATCAGGCGCGGGTCGAACGGCTTCGGGATCAGGTAGTCCGGCCCGAATTCGAGCGAATGGCCTTCATACGCCTTCGCGACTTCCTCGCTCTGGTCGGTTTCCTCGGCCAGCTCGGCGATCGCGCGCACGCACGCGAGCTTCATTTCTTCCGTGATCGTGGTCGCGCCGACGTCGAGCGCGCCGCGGAAGATGAACGGGAAGCACAGCACGTTGTTGACCTGGTTCGGGTAGTCCGAACGGCCGGTCGCGACGATCGCGTCCGGGCGCACGGCCTTCGCGTCTTCCGGGCGGATTTCCGGTTCCGGGTTCGCGAGCGCCAGGATCAGCGGCTTGTCGCCCATCGTCTTGACCATGTCCTGCTTCAGCACGCCCGCGCTCGAGCAGCCGAGGAACACGTCCGCGCCGACGATCGCGTCGGCGAGCGTGCGCGCGTCGGTGTTGGCCGCATAGCGCTGCTTCGACGGATCGAGGTTGCCGCGCCCTTCGTAGATCACGCCCTTCGAATCGGCGACGAGGATGTTCGACTTCGTCAGGCCGAGGTTCACCAGCAGGTCCAGACACGCGATTGCCGCCGCGCCCGCGCCCGAACACACGAGCTTCACTTCCGACAGCTTCTTGCCGACGACCTTCAGGCCGTTCAGGATCGCGGCCGACGCGATGATCGCGGTGCCGTGCTGGTCATCGTGGAAGACCGGAATCTTCATGCGCTCGCGCAGCTTCTGCTCGATGTAGAAGCATTCCGGCGCCTTGATGTCCTCGAGGTTGATGCCGCCGAGCGTCGGCTCGAGCATCGCGATCGCCTCGACGAGCTTGTCGGGGTCCGACTCCGACAGTTCGATGTCGAACACGTCGATGCCCGCGAATTTCTTGAAGAGGCAGCCCTTGCCTTCCATCACCGGCTTCGCGGCCAGCGGGCCGATGTTGCCGAGACCCAGCACGGCGGTGCCGTTCGTGATGACGCCGACGAGGTTGCCGCGCGACGTGTACTTCTGCGCGTCGAGCGGATCGGCGTGGATCGCCTCGCACGCGGCGGCGACGCCCGGCGAATACGCGAGCGACAGATCGAGCTGGTTCGACAGCGGCTTGGTCGGGGTGACCGAAATCTTGCCGGGTTTCGGGTTCAGGTGATAAGCGAGAGCGGCCTGCTTCAGTTGTTCGTCCATGATTGACCTGCGAGAGACATGCGGAATATTGACGACTCAGTACACAGCACCTTCGGCCGCGTCTGCTTGAATCGAGGGGATGGTCGACTGCGAGACGGCCCGCGACGCACCGGATCGGCACGCCATCGAACCTTGGCGGATGGCAAGAGGAAAGTACAAAGTACTGAACGATTTCTAAGGGTCGCCTAGTGTACACCCCCTAAATGACGTCCGTTGCTGCGACGCCGCATCTCCGGCATCAGCGCCGGGATGGTCTGCCCCCGTTTGTTTCGCCGGTAGTGAGCCGGGCAGCGAATCCGCGCGAATTCCGCCGAAAACCTGCCTGAATCGGGTAAAATAGCGGGCTACGCGCGCAGCGATGCGATCGGCCCCCCGATCGCACCCCGGCCCTTCGGGCAGGTTCCCCTTGCTGCGCCACCGGGCCCGCGCTCGCTCATCACCCAAGGAATGCCCATGACAGGCTACGATCGTCAGTCGATCTCGGATACGACCGCCAAAATCCTGCTCGAAGTGCAGGCGGTGCACTTCAATGCCGAAAAACCGTTCATCTTCACGTCCGGCTGGGCAAGCCCGGTCTATATCGACTGCCGCAAGCTGATCTCGTATCCGCGCGTGCGCCGTGCGCTGATGGAAATGGCGGAAACGACGATCACGCGCGACATCGGCTTCGAGCAGATCGACGCGGTGGCGGGCGGCGAGACGGCCGGCATCCCGTTCGCGGCATGGATCGCGGACCGGATGATGGTGCCGATGCAGTACGTGCGCAAAAAGCCGAAGGGTTTCGGCCGCAATGCGCAGATCGAAGGCCATCTCGAGGAAGGCTCGCGCGTGCTGCTGGTGGAAGACCTGACCACCGACAGCCGCAGCAAGATCAACTTCGTCAACGCGCTGCGCACCGCGGGCGCGACGGTGAACCACTGCTTCGTGCTGTTCCACTACAACATCTTCAAGGAAAGCGTGTCGGTCCTGAAGGACATCGACGTCGACCTGCACGCGCTCGCGACGTGGTGGGACGTGCTGCGCGTCGCGAAGGCGTCGGGCTACTTCGAGACGAAGACGCTCGACGAAGTCGAGAAATTCCTGCACGCACCGGCCGAATGGTCGGCCGCGCACGGCGGCGCGACGGCCCCGAAGGAATGACGCCCCGCCGGCACGCATGCCGGCGCACTGGCTGAACGAGCCGCCTGCTTCATCGCAGGCGGTTTTTTTTCGTCCGTCGCGTTGCGCGCCGACCGCGCGCAATCGCGGGCGCCGGTGTGCGTCGCTCATCGAACCCTAATGCTAGACTTGATCCATCGCCGCCCTCAGCTGCGCGGGCAACATACAACGCCAACAATGCCGGGAGCCTCGGCCCGGCCCACGTGACGGGAGAAGCGCCATATGCGTGTGGATCGCCGGATCACTCCGCCTGCGCCATCGGGTCGCCCTTCTCCGCTCCGTTTCTCCGCTCTCCTGTGCGCCGCCGTCTTCGCGGCGCTGCCCGCGCATGCGGAAGGCCCGTTCACCGTGACGAGCGACGACCTGACGGCGGGCGCCCGCGTGCGGCCCGCGAACGTGTTCGACCGCGGCGACTGCAAGGGCGCGAACCGCTCGCCGCAACTCGCATGGCACAACCCGCCGCCGGGCACGCGCGGCTACGCGGTCACGATCTTCGATCCCGACGCGCCGGGGCACGGCTGGTGGCACTGGGCCGTCGCGGGCATCCCGGCGACCGTCACGAGCCTGCCTGCCGATGCGAGCGCGTCCGGCTTCCTGCGCCGCATCGGCGCGAGCGAGGCGCGCAACGACTTCGGAATCGACGGCTACGGCGGCCCGTGCCCGCCGCCCGGCAAACCGCATCGCTACGTGATCACCGTCTACGCGCTGAAAGGCACCGACCTGCGTATCTCGCAAGGCCGCCCCGCGCCGATGTTCGAGCACGAGATCGGCACGCTCGCGATCGGCACCGCGCGACTCACGGTCACTTACGGGCAGTAGGTAAGCGCGCGCCGCCGCCCGTGGCGGTCGCGATTGCCCGCGCCCGCGAATTTCTGTGCGCGGCCTGCGCGCTTTCTTCCGGTCATTTCGGCTTGCTAGACTCGGCTGCACCGGTCGCGGCATCCCGCCGCGCATCCGTCGCGCCGCCCAACTGCGGCGCGTGTCGCGGCGAGCCTGCGGGCCGCCGTTCCCGTCCCTTTCCGGAGAACGCTTCATGTCGAACATCGTCATCGTCTATCACAGCGGCTACGGTCACACGCAGAAACTGGCCGAGGCCGTCCACGCCGGTGCGCAGGATGCCGGCGCCGCCGCACGCCTCCTCGCCGTCGGCGAGCTCGACGACGCGGGCTGGGCCGCGCTCGACGCGGCGGACGCGATCGTCTTCGGCGCGCCGACCTACATGGGCGGCCCGTCCGCGCAGTTCAAGCAATTCGCCGACGCGACCTCGAAACCGTGGTTTACGCAGAAATGGAAGGACAAGATCGCCGCGGGCTTCACGAACTCCGCGACGATGAACGGCGACAAGTTCTCGACGATTCAGTATTTCGTCACGCTGGCGATGCAACATGGGATGGTGTGGGTCGGCACGGGCATGATGCCGGCCAACTCGAAGGCGGCCACGCGCAACGACATCAACTACGTCGGCGGCTTCACGGGCCTGCTCGCGCAGTCGCCGGCGGACGCGACGCCCGACGAGGGCCCGCTGCCCGGCGACCTCGATACCGCGAAGGCGTTCGGCCGGCGCGTCGCCGAAGCGACGGCGCGCTGGGTGGCCGGCGGCCGCTGAGCGCGCCCGGGGCACCCGCCCGCTCGCACCGGCCGCTGGCGTGGCCGCGCAGCGTGGGGGTGCGCCAAAGGGACACAAGACGGCCCGCGGGCCGTCTTTTTTTTCGCCCCGTGCGGTACAGGCCCGCCGGATGACGTCTTAAAATGGCGGTTTCAGGGCGCCGCGGCTCCCGTTTCATTCAGTGAGAGCGAAATGAGCACCAAAGTTTTTGTCGACGGCCAGGAAGGCACGACCGGCCTCAAGATCTTCGAATACCTGTCGGCACGCAGCGACATCGAGATCCTGCGCATCGAGGAAGCGAAGCGCAAGGACGTCGACGAGCGCCGTCGCCTGATCAACGCGTCCGACGTCACGTTCCTGTGCCTGCCGGACGTCGCGTCGCGCGAATCCGCGTCGCTCGTCGAGAATCCGAACACCACGCTGATCGACGCGAGCACCGCGTTCCGCACCCATGCCGACTGGGCCTACGGCCTGCCCGAGCTGACCCGCGCGCAGCGCGAGAAGATTCGTACGTCGAAGCGCATCGCGGTGCCCGGCTGCCACGCCTCGGCGTTCGTGCTCGCGATGCGGCCGCTCGTCGATGCGGGCATCGTCGCGCCGACGTTCGCCGCGCACAGCTACTCGATCACCGGCTACAGCGGCGGCGGCAAGTCAATGATCGCCGAGTACGAAAGCGCCGCGCCGGGCGGCAAGCTCGCGAGCCCGCGCCCGTATGCGCTCGGCCTCGCGCACAAGCACCTGCCCGAAATGGCCGCGCACACCGGCCTCGCGAACGCACCGATCTTCACGCCGATCGTCGGCCCGTTCCTGAAAGGCCTCGCGGTGACGACCTACTTCACGCCCGGGCAGCTCGCAAAGCGCGCGACGCCGCAGGACGTGCAGCGCGTGTTCGCCGAGTACTACGCGGACGAAGCGTTCGTGCGCGTCGCACCGTTCGACGCGGATGCGAACCTCGACAGCGGCTTCTTCGACGTGCAGGCGAACAACGACACGAACCGCGTCGACCTGTTCGTATTCGGCAACGCGGAGCGCTTCGTCACGGTCGCGCGCCTCGACAACCTCGGCAAGGGCGCGTCGGGCGCCGCGATCCAGTGCATGAACCTCAACATCGGCGCGGCCGAGGACGCCGGTCTCAAACGCTGATTCAGCATCGCATGCCATGCAAAGCCGGCCACTGGCCGGCTTTTTATTTACCCGTATCAGGCAATATATAAAAACACCGGATCGCGCATTTACAAATATTTACAAGCTTTCCATTGCGCGATTACCAGTGAATTAATCCAGCCCGTTCTTTATCCAGTCAATCCCGAATAGGGATAAACCGGATACCGTCGATTTAAACGCTGCCGTTATACGCAGGAAGGCGCGGCGCGAGCGTGCCAGGCGTCGCGCAGCCCCCACTCCGGCAGCTTTCGACGGCCCACCGCGCGTTTTAATTCTTACCAACCGCCTTATCGGACAAGGATTCAAATCACCGATCCCGTTTCAATCGCCTTTTTTAGACGGGTTCATCAATTGACAGCAAAAATCCAGGCAGCGACATTAGCTCGCACAATTAAACGATTGGAGACAGCGGCATGTCGCACGCCTTATCGAAGGGGGTGGCAACGGCCTTTGCCATTGCCCCTTTCCTGGTTGCATGTGGTGGGGGGGACTCTGGCGGCGCGCTCGCGCCGATCGATGCGCCCCAATGTTCCGGCTCGAGCTGCGGCACGCAAGGGCCGCCGCCTTCGCAGCCGATCAACGGCGCGCTGTGCCCGGCCAACGCGGATATCGTGAAGAGCACGTATCTCGGCGGCGCGGGCAGCGGCGAGATCGTCAGCGTCAACATCGACGCGGTCGCGATGACGTACACGCTCAAGTGGCTCGAATCGCCGATTCCGCTGAAGACGGGCACCGTCACGCCGAGCCGCGCCGGCACGACGATCACCGGCAAGGTCGTCCATCCGCCGACCGGCACGCTGCCGACCGCCGAGCAGACGCGCTGCGCGTTCGTCCTCACGCCGGGCACCGGCACCGCGCCGGACGGTTCGACCTATTCGACGGCCGCCGACTTCAACCAGGCGAACCCGCCGATGCTGCTGGTCGGCATGGGTGTGGCGGGCGGTGGCATTCCCGGCGCGACGGTTCAGTACGACGGGCTGACGATCAGCGTGATCGGCCTCCCCGTATTCCAGAACGTCGGCCAGGTGCCCAATCGCCACTTCGACTTCTACCCGTTCCTCGGCTTCGCGAACACGACGACCGACCTCACGAAGCTGCCGGGCACGTACAACGCGCTGCTCTATCACCTCGTGCCGTCGGGCAACTATGCAACGAAGGGCGTCAACTCCAGCGAGACGTTCGATGCGAACGGCGCGTGCACGTCGAGCGGTTCGGGCGGCTGCCAGACCACCGGCGATCCATGGAAGACGAGCGCGAACGGCGGCTACTTCGACAGCACCCAGGCACCGCAGATCCTGCCGCAAACGAAGCTGCCCCTGATCGGCGCGACCGGCAAGTCGGCCACCGCGCACATGGTGATCGGCCAGCTCAACGGCGCGACGGTGCCGGTGATCGTGCGCACCGGCTACGTGAACCTCGGCACGCCGCCGTTGCACACCGACGCAAAGGTCGACGACGAATCGGGCATCGCGGTGCTCGGCGCGGCGACGGCGATCACGTCGGGCGCGATCGACGGCGGCTACGCGGGCGCGGACTCGAACTTCAAGTACACGGCTGCGCTGATCCGCGGCAGCAACGCGTCGCTCATCAACCCGTCCACGCAGGCCGAGGAAGACGGCTTCACGCTCGACTACGGCCAGGCGACGCCGGGCCTGCTGAACGCGAAGACTACCCCGCCGAGCGGCGCGAGCTACCCGTCCGCATCGGGCGTGGTGATCGCGACGGGCGGCCTGTATGCGGCGCTGATCCAGGGCACGGTGAACGGCGGCGTCACGCCGACGTCGGCGAATTCGACGACGTCGTCGACCCCGTACTTCGGCGTGGGCGCGCAGATCAGCAAGTAGCGATCGAGGACGCGGCGGCCGGCCCGCCGCCGCGCATTGCAGGGAAGGCACGAAGGCGCTCGGCACGGCGCAAGCAGGACGAGCACGACCAACAGAAGCGGCCGACAGGGAGCTGGCCGCCGCACAAAGACAAATCTGGAGGAGCAACATGAAGCGCAACCTCATTCTGGCGGCGGCCCTTGCCGCCCCCCTTCTTTCGGCTTGCGGCGGCGGCGGCGACAATCCGCCCCCGCTCGTCGAAGACCGGCTTTGCCCGGCCACGCTCGACTACAACACCGTGTTCACGGGCGGCGCGGGCAGCGGCGAACTCGCGAAGGTGCAGCTCGACACGACCAAGATGACCTGGCAGGTCACCTATGTCGAATCGCCGGTGCCGCAAAAGACCGGCACCGTCGTGCCGACCCGCGCGGGCACCGTCGACAGCGGCACGCTCACGCAGGAAACGCTGCTGCCGACCAACAAGCTGAACCAGTGCGCGTTCCGCCTGAACGGCGCGAGCCTCGACGCGTCGCGTCCGGCGCGCATCTTCGTCGGCTTCGGCGTCGCGGGCGGCACGATTCCCGGCAAGGAGATCCAGTTCGACGGCGTGCTCGGCCAGGCGGCGGTGCCCGACACGAAATTCCCGTACTACCCGTTCATCGGCTTCTCGTCGATCGAAACCGACATCACGAAGGTCGCGGGCACGTACAGCCACATCGGCTTCGGCGAAGTGCCGTCGCAGAAATTCGCGCCGGCGTCGATCGACGCGAAGGTGACGATCAACGCGGACGGCACGTGGACCAAGTGCGACACGACGGGCCAGTTCGCGGGCGGCGCGTGCGTGCAGCAAGGCACGAACTTCGTGCAGTCGGCCGACGGCAGCGGCGCGTTCCAGTCGAACAACTACCGGAGCCAGCTGAAGCCGACGCTGTCGGCCACGCCGCAGGGCAAGGGCTTCATGATCGTCGGCAAGCTGCGCAACCAGCTCGTGCCGATCCTCGTGCGCACGGGTGTCGCGAACCCGAACCCGACACCGGACAGCAACGGCGTGCCGGGCCTGACCGCCGACGACGAATCGAGCATCTCGATCCTCGCGCCGCAGACGGCGGTGGCGGCCGGTTCGCAGAACGGCGAGTACATCGGCGTCGACAGCCAGTTCGACTACCGGACCACCGCGCTGATCGACAAGCAGGCCACGCTGCTCGATCCGTTCCAGCCGTCGCAGGCGTCGCTCGCGACCGCGCTCGATCTCGACTACACGCAGAAGGTGCCGGGCACGGTCACGACGATCCACACGGGTTCGGGCAGCACGTCGCCGACCGGCAAGTTCATCTTCACGGGTGGCGTGTTCGGTTTCCTCGACAACGCGGGATCGACGCCGTATTTCACGATCGGCGCATTCGTCCAGTAAGCGGAGGGAAAAGCCGTGATGAAGAAAACCCTTCTCTGCGCGGCGGCCGGCGCCGCCGCCGTGGCGCCGCTCGCGGCGCACGCGCAGAGCGCCGGCAGCAACGTCGTCACGCTGGGCTGGTTCCACATCATGCCGCAGCAGAGCAGCACGCCGATGACGACCAACGTCGCGCCGACGCCGATCAACACGCCGCTGCGGCTGCCGCCGTCGTTCACGTCGCCGGGCACCGGGCTGCACACGAGCGGCGCGGACACCGTCGGCCTGACGGTCAGCCACTTCCTGACCGACCACATCGCGGTCACGTCGGTGGCCGGCGTGCCGCCGGTGTTCAAGGTGTCGGGCCAGGGCACGATCAAGCCGCCCGGCCCGGCCGGCGCGCTCGGCACGCAGAACATCGGGCTGGGCTCGGTCAACCCGATCGTGAAGAGCGTGCGGCAGTGGAGCCCCGCGGTGATCCTGCAGTACTACTTCGGGCAGGCCACCGCGAAGTTCCGGCCGTTCCTCGGCCTCGGCGTGTCGTACAACTGGTTCAGCGACCTGCAGCTCAACACGAACTTCATCAAGCAGACGCAGGACAACCTCGGCGCGATTCTCGCGGCGGGCGCGGGCAAACCGGGCACGACCTCGGTGGAAGCGAAGGCGTCGTCGTCCTGGCAGCCGGTGTTCAACGCGGGCCTGCAGTACAACATGACGGAACACTTCGGGCTGGTGGCGTCGGTCACCTACATCCCGCTGAAGACGACGTCGACGGTGACGATCAAGGCGGCCGACGGCTCGGTACTCGCCGAGTCGAAATCGGACCTGAAGGCGGACCCGATCATCAGCTACGTCGGGATGACGTACAAGTTCTGAGCGCGGCGACAGCCGGCAACGGAAGCGCCGCGACAAAATCGCACGCAAAAAAAAGCCCGCCTAAGTGGCGGGCTGAATCCATATCAGAGGAGACATGGAGGAGACAGTTCCAATCATATCGAATCGGTTTCCGCAATGCAACATTTCCGTAGAGAAAATAAGGATTTTCCCTCGAATGCGGCCTCTAGTCCGCCGTAACGGCACCTGACCCCGTTCCGTTCTCCCGCTCGAGCACCTCGCCCAGCGCGTCGCGCAGCAGCGCGACCGGCCGCATCAGCCGGCCCGGTAACGCGCCGTGCACGATCCATACGTTGATTCGCGTTTCCAGCCCCGCCGTTTCCACGATCCGCAGCGCATCGCGATGCGCACTGCGCGCCAGCGCGTTCGGCGGCGCGATGCCGATGCCGGCGCCGCGCGCGACGAGCGACAACTGCAGCTCCGAGCCGAAGGCCTCGACCGCGACGTCGAACGGCAGCCCGGCCGCGCCGAGCGCGCGGCTCAGCGCCGAGCGCATTCCGCAGCCGTCCTGGCTCAGCACCCACGGAAAACCCGACAGCGTGTCGAGCGACAGCGGGCCGTCCGGCAGCGGGAAATCGCGCGCGGCGACGAGCACCGTCGGCTGCGTGGCGAGCAGCGTCGCGGTCAGCGCGTCGGGCAGCGTCGCGCTCGCCGGCACCATCGCGGTGGCGACGTCGAGCGCGCCGCGCTCGATGCCCTGCACCAGCGCAGGCGACCAGCCGGCCGTCACGCGCAGCGTGAGGCGCGGGAATGCATCGCGCAGCCGGTCGATCGGCCGCTCCAGCGCGAGCTCGGACAGGAACGGCGGCACGCCGATGCGCAGCTCGCCCGACGGCTCGCTGTCCGGCGCGCCCGCCGCCATCAACTCGTCGACCGCGCCGAGCACGTTGCGCGCGAGCGCGTAGACGTCGCGCCCGGCCGCAGTCGGCTTCAGCGGCTTGCTCTGCCGTTCGAGCAGCGGCACGCCGAGCAGCGTTTCAAGGTTCTGCACGCGCCGCGTCAGGCCCGGCTGCGTCAGGTGGAGCTTCGCGGCCGCGGCGACCATCGACCCGCTGTCGACAACCGCGACGAACGCCTGGAGATCACGCGTATTCAAAACAAACTCGCATAATCATGTTAGACATATTTCAATTGTCGCATAAACATCGGGCCCCTACGATGGGAGTTCCTTCGATCTTCCTCCCAGGCTTCCGATGAACTGCCCTGCCCACCGTTGCCCCGCCCCCGTTTCCCCGTCCGTCGCCGCGCCGCCCGCGCTGAGCATCGGCATGACGCTGTTCTTCGCCGCGACGGTCGGCGTGATCGTGATGGACCTGTTCGCCGCGCAACCGCTGACCGGCCCGATCAGCGCGGACCTGCACCTGCCGCCCGGTCTCGCCGGCCTCGTCGCGATGCTGCCGCAACTCGGCTACGCGGCCGGACTCGCGTTGCTCGTGCCGCTGGTCGACCTGCTCGAGAACCGCCGGCTGATCGTCGCGACGCTCGCCGTCTGCGCGGCGGCGCTCGCGCTGCCCGCGTTCACGCAGTCGGGCACCGTGTTCCTGCTCGCGACGCTCGTGGCCGGCGCCGCGTCGAGCGTGATCCAGATGCTGGTGCCGATGGCCGCGTCGATGGCGCCCGAAGCCCAGCGCGGCCGCGCGGTCGGCAACGTGATGAGCGGGCTGATGCTCGGGATCCTGCTGTCGCGGCCGCTCGCGAGCCTGATCGCCGGGTCGGCCGGCTGGCGCGCGTTCTATCTGCTGGCCGCGCTCGCGAACGCGGCGATCGCCGTCGTGCTCGCGCTGCGCCTGCCGGCGCGCACGCCGTCGATCACGGCCGGCTACCGCGCGTTGCTCGCGTCGATGGGGCGCCTGCTCGCCGACGAGCCGGTGCTGCGCCGGCATGCGCTGTCGGCCGCGCTCGCGATGGCCGCGTTCAGCGCGTTCTGGACCGCCGTCGGGCTGCGGCTCGCGCAGCCGCCGTTCGCGCTCGACCTGCACGGCATTGCGCTGTTCGCGTTCGCCGGCGCGAGCGGCGCGATCGTCACGCCGCTCGCCGGCCGCGCGGGCGACCGCGGCCACGGCCCGGCCGCGCAGCGGCTCGCGCACGGCACGATGCTCGCGGCGCTCGTCGTGCTCGGCGTCGCCGGCGCCGGCTGGTTCGGCTTCGATGCGCATGCGCATCGCGGCGTCGCGCTCGCGCTGCTGGCCGGCGGCGCGGCGCTGCTCGATGCGGGCGTCATCGTCGACCAGACGATCGGCCGCCGCGAGATCAACCTGCTGAACCCGGCCGCGCGCGGACGCCTGAACGGGCTATTCGTCGGGCTGTTCTTCTGCGGCGGCGCGCTGGGTGCGGCGCTCGCGGGCAGTGCATGGGCATGGGGCGGCTGGAGCGCGGTATGCGGTGTCGGGTTCGCGTTCGCCGGCGCGACGGCCGTGTTCGGGCTGGTGGCTGGACGCGGGGCCGGCGCGGCGGCGCTGGATCGGCCGCGTGCGTGAGCAGGCAACGCGGTGAAGCGGCTTCCAAAAGCCGAACGCCCCGCCCTCTTGCAAGGGACGGGGCGTTCGGTACGCCGGAGCCGGCCGGGAATCAGTGACGGACCAGCGCCATCATCGCGCCGAAGCCGACGAACAGCCCGCCCGTCAGCCGGTTGAACACCTTCGCGACGCTCTGGCTCTTCAACGTGGCGCCGATGCGCGTGCCGAACGACGCGTAGACGAGATACCAGCTCACCTCGATCACCGCGAACGTGACGACGAGGATGCCGAACTGCGGCAGCGTCGGCTCGGCCGCGTTGATGAACTGCGGCAGCAGCGCGGCCGCGAACAGGATCGCCTTCGGGTTGCTGCCCGCGACCAGGAAGCCATTGCGGAACAGCACCGCGCGCGACGCCGACGCCCCGTGCGACACGGCATCGACGTCGGCCGCCGGCGTGTCGTCCACGCGGGCGCGCCATGCCTTCACGCCGAGATAGATCAGGTAGGCCGCGCCCGCGAAGCGCAACCCATTGAACATCGCCGGCCATGCCTCGAGCACCGCGCCGAGGCCCGCCGCGGATACCGCGAGCATCAGCACCAGCGCGCTCAGGCAGCCGGCCATCGTCGCGGACGAGCGCCGCAGCCCGTGCCGCGCGCCGTGCGTCATCACGAGCAGCATGTTCGGGCCCGGAATCGCCGACACGACGAACACCGTCGCCACGAAAAGCCACCACGTATGCAAGTTCATGACTGCCTCTGCCTGAAAGAATGGAGGAAAACCGAACGGTCGATTATGCCGTGCGCACCGCGTTCCTGTCGCGGGTCAGCGGCCGGCGCGGCGCAGCGCGGCCTCGCCGAGCACCGCGAAATCCTGGTCGCCGCCGCCGTGCGCGAGCGCGTCGAGCAGGCTGTCGCGCACGACGCTCGCCACCGGCAGCGGCACCGACGTCGCGTCGCCCGCCTCCAGCGCGAGCCGGACGTCCTTCAGCCCGAGGCGCGCCTTGAAGCGCGCGGGCTCGTAGCGCCGCTCGGCGATCATCGCGCCGTAGCCTTCGTAGACAGGCCCCGGAAACACGCTGCTGGTGATCACGTCGAGGAAATCGCGCATCGCGACGCCGTGCGCGCCGAGCAGCGCGGACGCCTCGCCGAGCGTCTCGATCGCCGACGCGAGCGTGAAGTTCGCGGCGATCTTCGCGACGTTCGCGTGCTGCGGCAGCGAGCCGAAGCGCCAGGTCTTCTGGCCGATCGCGTCGAACAGCGGCTGCACGCGGTCGATCGCCTCGGCCGGGCCGCCGGCCATGATGGTCAGGCGCGCGGCGGCCGCGACGTCGGGCCGGCCCATCACCGGCGCGGCGACATAGTCGATGCCGCGCGACGCATGCGCGTGCGCGAGCGATTCGGCGAGCGCGACCGACACGGTCGCCATGTTCACGTGGATCAGCCCACGGGGCGCCTGGGCCAGCAGCGCATCGTCGAACACCGCGCGCGCGGCCGCATCGTCGCCGAGCATCGAGAACACGGCGTCGCCGCGAAACGCGTCGGCCGGCGTGTCGACGATCTGCGCGCCGAATGCCGCGAGCGGCTCGGCCCGCTCGCGCGACCGGTTCCAGACCCGCACCGTGTGACCCGCCTTCAGCAGGTTCGTCGCGATCGCCTGCCCCATTTCGCCCAGCCCGATAAACCCGAGATCCATGTCCTGCTCCTTCGCTCCGTGAAGCCGCGAGTTAAACACAGATGCCGGTGGTCTGCAGCGCCTGCCGCCGGCCGGGCGCGGTGCGATACTGCACGGATGGCGACCGCGACCTTCCGCTTTCACGGCGAACTGAACGCCTTTCTCGCGCGCCCGCAGCGCGACCGGGCGTTCGCGCACGCATGCGCCCGCGACGCGACGGTCAAGCATGCGATCGAGGCGCTCGGCGTCCCGCACACCGAAATCGGCCGGCTGTACGTGAACGACGCGCCGGCCGCACTCGACCGGCCGCTCGACGACGGCGACCGTGTCGAAGTCCTGCCCGAACGCGCCGGGCCGGCGGCCCACGGTGCAACGGGGCCGCCACCGGCGGCATGGCGCTTCGTCGCCGACGCGCATCTCGGCGGCCTCGCGCAACTGCTGCGCCTCGCCGGGTTCGACACCTGCTACGACAACCACTACCGCGACGACGAACTCGCGGCGCTCGCCGAGCGGGAGAACCGGATCGTGCTGACGCGCGACCGCGAGCTGCTCAAGCGGCGTGCGGTCGTGCGCGGCTGCTACCTGCATGCGCAGCGGCCGGCCGACCAGTTGCACGAGCTGTTCGAGCGGCTCGATCTCGCGCCGCACATGCGACCGTTCCGGCTGTGCCTGCGCTGCAACGCGCCGCTGCATCCGCTCGATGCAGCCGCCGCCGCACCGCGCGTGCCGGCCGGCGTCCGGCTGCGGCACCGGCGCTTCGCCGCGTGCGACGTGTGCCGGCGCGTGTTCTGGGAAGGCTCGCACTGGCGGCGCATGCGCGCGGTGGTCGACGCGATGCGCGCGCCGCCGCCCGTCCGGGCCGACGAACCGGGTGAATCCGGTGCCTGAAAAAACAAAACCCCGCATGCCGAAGCATGCGGGGCTGGCCGACCGATGGCCGGCAACGCCGGCCGTGGCGGCAGAACCGCTTAGTTCTGCGTGCCTGCGTCGTTCGTGCCAGCGGCCGATGCGGCTGCAGCCTTCGCCTGGCCCTTCTTCGAACCGTGGTGCTTCAGCTGGTGCTTCGGCTTGCTGTGATCCTTCTTGGCCGGTGCCGGAGCGGCGGCCGACGTGTCGGCTGCCGGCGCGGACGCCTGTGCGAATGCCGAAACCGATGCGAGAGCGAATGCTGCGGCGATGATCGAAGCGAGCGTCTTCTTCATTGTTCTTCCTTTAGCGGAGAAAAAATCAAACGTACCGGTAATTAAAGATGCGAGGCATTCGCATCGGAGCCCCAGGCCGCATGGCCGGCTTGCGCCGTGCCGTCGCGACAAAACCTGACGCACTGGTTCCATAACGCACCGCCTTCGCGGCAAGTTGACACGTTGCTTGCGTCCTCGGGTTTCCCCGGGGGCGGGCTTGTCGGCCGGCGCCGGCCGGCCCGACGGGCCGCCGCCGCACGGCGCCGCAAACCGGCTCGCGCGGCGCCGGAGCGACGCTTATACTGGCGTCCATCCGTCCCTTTCCCGGAAACCGGATCGCGGCCGGTCACACGACCCCCGCCGTCTCGAGGCGCTCAAATTGCCCGACCACAATCTGGACAAACTGAAAATCGACCGGCGTCCGATCGCCCCGGTGCCACGCCGGCGCCGCTGGGCGCGCTATGCGGTCGCCGCCGCGCTGATCGTCGTCGCGATCGTCGCCGGCCTCGCCCTCACCGGCCGGCCGACCGTCGACACCACCTCCGTCACGTCCGCCTACCCGTACCAGAACGACACGCAACTCAATGCGACCGGTTACGTCGTGCCGCAGCGCAAGGCCGCGGTCGCGTCGAAGGGCCAGGGCCGCGTCGAATGGCTCGGCGTGCTCGAAGGCACGCGCGTGAAGAAGGACGAGATCATCGCGCGGCTCGAAAGCAACGACGTGCAAGCGTCGCTTGCGCAGGCGCGCGCGCAGGTGCAGGTGTCCCGCGCGAACTTCGGCGTCGCGCAGGCCGAACTGAAGGACGCCGAGATCGCATTGCGCCGCACGTCCGCGCTCGCGCCGAAGGGCGCGGTGCCGGCCGCGCAGCTCGACACCGACACGGCCCGCGTGAACAAGGCGCGCGCGACGCTCGCCAGCGACCAGGCCGCGATCGTGTCGGCCGAAGCGAACGCGCAGGCCGCGCAGGTCGCGGTCGACCAGACGGTGATCCGCGCGCCGTTCGACGGCATCGTGCTCGCGAAGCATGCGAACGTCGGCGACAACATCACGCCGTTCTCGTCCGCGTCGGACAGCAAGGGCGCGGTCGTGACGATCGCCGACATGGACACGCTCGAGGTCGAGGCCGACGTCGCCGAATCGAACATCGCGAAAATCCGCGCCGAGCAGCCGTGCGAGATCCAGCTCGACGCGCTGCCGGACATGCGCTTCGCGGGCCGCGTGTCGCGCATCGTGCCGACCGTCGACCGCTCGAAGGCCACCGTGCTCGTGAAGGTGCGCTTCGTCGACCGCGACGAGCGCGTGCTGCCCGACATGAGCGCGAAGATCGCATTCCTGTCGAAACCCGCGACGCCGCAGGACCGGCAGCCGGTGACGGCCGTGCAGGCGAGCGCGGTGGTCGAGCGCGACGGCCGGCCGGTCGTGTTCGTCGTGAAGGACGACAGCGTGCACGCAGTGGCCGTGACGCGCGGCATGCGGATCGGCGAGCTGGTCGCGGTGCGCGGCGTGAAACCGGGCGACACGGTCGTGCTCGCGCCGGACGCGAAGCTGAAGGACGGCGCGAAAGTGACCGTCGCGAAGAAGTAGCGCGCGTGAACGACGCCCCGCCGCCCCTCGTCGAGCTCAGCCACGTCGCGAAGTCGTACCGGCGCGGCAACCAGATCGTGCCGGTGCTGACCGACATCACGCTCGACATCGGCGAAGGCGATTTCGTCGCGCTGATGGGGCCGTCGGGCTCCGGAAAGAGCACGCTGCTGAACCTCGTGGCCGGCATCGACCGGCCGGACAGCGGCGAGCTGCGCGTCGGCGGCCTCGACATCTCGCAACTCGCCGAGGCGCAACTGGCCGAATGGCGCGCGGCGAACGTCGGCTTCATCTTTCAGTTCTACAACCTGATGCCCGTGCTCACCGCGTTCGAGAACGTCGAGCTGCCGCTGATGCTCACACACCTGTCGCGCCGCGAGCGGCGCGAACGCGTCGAGCTGGTGCTCGACATGGTGAATCTCGGCGATCGCACGAGCCATTACCCGTCCGAGCTGTCGGGCGGCCAGCAGCAGCGCGTCGCGATCGCGCGCGCGCTGATCACGGATCCGGTGCTGATCGTCGCCGACGAGCCGACCGGCGACCTCGACCGCGCGTCGGCCACCGACGTGCTCGCGATGCTGCAGCGGATGAACGCCGAACTCGGCAAGACGATCATCATGGTGACGCACGACGCGCATGCGGCCGGCGCCGCGCGCTCGCTCGTCCATCTGGAAAAAGGGGAGCTGATCGATGGGCACGCCGGCTGACCGGCGGCGGGAGCGCGCGCGATGTACGTGCTGAAGCTGATCGCGCGCAACGCGTTGCGGCACCGGCTGCGCACGCTCTTGACCGTGCTCGGGCTCACGATCGCAGTGCTCGCGTTCGGGCTGCTGCACACCGTCGTCGACGCGTGGTACGCGGGCGCGGCGGCCGCGTCCAGCGGGCGGCTCGTCACGCGCAACGCGATCTCGCTGGTGTTTCCGCTGCCGGTCAGCTACGAGAACCGCATCCGCGGCGTCGACGGCGTGACGGCCGTGGTCCGCTCGAACTGGTTCGGCGGCATCTATCGCGACCCGAAGAACTTCTTCGCGAGCTTCGCGGTGTCGGAGAACTATCTCGACCTGTACCCGGAATTCATCCTGCCGGCGCAGCAGCGCGCCGACTACAACCGCGACCGCCGCGGCTGCCTCGTCGGCCGCCAGCTCGCGACGCAGTTCGGCTTCAAGGTCGGCGACGTGATTCCGCTGAAGGGCACGATCTATCCGGGCACGTGGGATTTCGTCGTGCGCGGCATTCTCGACGGCCGCGACGATTCGACGATCACGCGCCAGCTGGTGTTCCACTGGGATTACCTGAACGAGACGGTGCGCAAGCGCACGCCGAAGCAGGCCGACCAGGTCGGCGTGTTCGTGCTCGGCGTCGCGAACCCCGACGACGGCGCGTCGATCGCGCGCAACGTCGACGCGGTGTTCAAGAACTCGCTCGCCGAAACGTTGACCGAGACCGAGCAGGCGTTCCAGCTCGGCTTCGTCGCGATGTCGAACCAGATCATCGCGGCGATCCGCCTGGTGTCGTACGTGGTGATCCTGATCATCATGGCCGTGATGGCCAACGCGATGGCGATGAGCGCCCGCGAGCGCACGGCCGAATACGCGACGCTGAAGGCGCTCGGCTTCGGCCCCGGGTTCCTCGCGTTGATCGTGTTCGGCGAATCGGTCGTGATCGCGGTGGCCGGCGGCGGGCTCGGCATCCTCGCGACGCCGCCCGCCGCGAGCCTGTTCAAGCAGGCGGCCGGCGGCATCTTCCCGGTGTTCAAGGTGTCGACCGAGACGATCGCGCTGCAGGCCGCGTGCTCGGTCGCGGTCGGCCTCGCGGCCGCGCTCGTGCCGGCGTGGCAGGCCGCGCGCGTGCGCGTCGTCGAAGGCCTGCGGGCGATCGGCTAGAGGCGCGCATGGCGATCCCGCTCACCTACATCGCGCGCAACCTGTGGACCCGGCGCCTCACCACCGCGCTCACCGCGGGCGGGATGGCGCTCGTGATCTTCGTGTTCGCGACGGTGCAGATGCTCGATGCGGGACTCACGAAAACGCTCGTGTCGACCGGCGAACCGGACAACGCGGTGGTGATCCGCAAGGGCGCCGAGACCGAGATCCAGAGTTCGATCGACCATCAGCAAGCCAACGCGCTCGAGATGCACCCGGCCGTCGCGCTCGGCCCCGACGGCCGGCCGCTCGTGTCGAAGGAAGCCGTTGTGCTGATCTCGCTCGTGAAGACGTCGACCGGCAAGCCGTCGAACGTCGTGATCCGCGGCGTATCGCCGGCCGGCCTCGCGCTGCGTCCGCACGTGAAGCTCGTGGCCGGCCGCCCGTTCGCGCCCGGCTCGTCGGAAATCGTCGTCGGCAGCGCGATCGCGAAAGGCTTCAGCGGCACGCGGCTCGGCGACCGCCTGCATTTCGCGCAGCGCGACTGGACCATCGTCGGCATCTTCGATGCGGGCGGCAGCGGCTTCGATTCGGAGATCTGGGGCGACGTCGACCAGCTGATGCAGTCGTTCCGGCGCACCAGCTATTCGTCGATGGTGCTGCGCATCCCGAGCGCGGACGGCTTCGCGCGCTTCAAGGCCGACATCGACGTCGACCCGCGGCTGACCGACGAGGCGAAGCGCGAGCAGACCTTCTACGGCGACCAGTCGAAGGCGCTGTCGACCTTCATCAACATCCTCGGCATCACGCTGTCGACGATCTTCTCGATCGCCGCGATGATCGGCGCGATGATCACGATGTATGCGTCGGTCGCGAACCGCGTGGCCGAGATCGGCACGCTGCGCGCGCTCGGCTTCAAGCGCACCAGCGTGCTCGCCGCGTTCCTGCTGGAGGCGCTGCTGCTCGGCTTCGTCGGCGGCGTCGCGGGGCTCGCGTGCGCGTCGCTGATGCAGTTCGCGTCGTTCTCGACGACCAACTTCCAGACCTTCTCGGATCTGTCGTTCCGCTTCGTGCTGACGCCCGCGATCGTCGTGAAGACGCTCGTGTTCTCGCTCGTGATGGGGCTCGTCGGCGGGTTCCTGCCGGCGATGCGCGCCGCACGCTTGAAGATCGTCGACGCGCTGCGCGCGCAGTGACGCGCGCCGCCGCTCACGCTCGACGTTCGCGCGGCACCCACGCGCCGTGGAACCCGGCCGGCACGCGACGCGGCAGGTGCACGGTCGCGACCGGCCCCGCGTCGATCGCGCGCGCATCGAGGATCACGACATCGCTCGTATCCGTCGCCGCGCGGTAGACCATCACCAGCAGCCAGCCGTCGTCCTCGTCGGCGCCGCCCGGGCGCGGCACGAACACCGGCTCGCCGTTCTGGTCGCCGGCCGGCACCGCGTAGTGCGTCGTCGTGCCGCGCGCGTGGTCGAAGCGCATCACGCCGCGCATTTCCGCGTTGTTCGGCTGCTCGACCGCATACAGATAGCGGTAGCGGCGCCCCGTGCGGCTTTCGTTGATGCGCGGCAGCTCGATGCCGCCGTCGGCGAGCGGCCCTTCGTCGATCAGCCCGTTCGCGGTATCGATCACGTAGCGCCACAGCTCGCCGACCGGGTTGTCGGCGAAGCGGCCCGTGCGCGCGTCGAGCCGCAGGAACGACGGATAGCGCACCGCGTCGAGCACGATGCACGACGCGTCGCAGTCGTACGCGTTCACGACGTGCTGGATGAAGCACGGCTCGACGCCGAACCAGCGCACGTCGCCGCCGTGGCGCGGCAGCACGCCGATGCGCGCGGGCCGGTCGTCGTGCCAGCGCAGCGGCATCCGGTGGCCCCGCTGCAGCAGCGAGAAGTCGTAGCCGACGTTCAGGTCGAGCAGCAGGCTGCGGGTTTCGGTGATCGCGAGGTCGTGCATCATCGACGGCGCGCCCAGTTCGATCTCGAGATTGACGCGCGGCACGCCCTGCGCATCCACGACGCCGTAGCGCAGCCACGGAGCGCGCCAGTCCGCGCGGAACAGGATCAGCTCGCCGGTTACCGGGTCGACCTTCGGATGCGCGGTCATCGCGCCGTCGATGCCCGCGTGCCGCGTCGCCGCGCCGAACGAATCGAGCGCGGCAGTGATCGCGAGCGGCGCGCCGCCCTCGGCCAGCGCGAGCAGTTCGCCCGCATGCTGCAGCACGTTCACGTTCGGATTGGTGTCGGGCAGCTGCGGCGCCTGCCCGGGCGCGTGGACGGCCGCCCAGCGCCGCGTGCGCGCCCAGCGGTTCCGGTAGCCGGCCGCGCGGCCGTCGTCGAACGCGATCGCATGCAGCATCGCGGCCTCCGGCCACCACGACAGCATGTCGTTGCCATCGAAGCGGCCGCCCGGCGGGTTCGGACCGTTGCGCAGCAACGTGCCGTCGAGTTCGCGCGGAATGGCGCCCGTCACGCGCAGCTCGACGACGTCCACTTCGTCGGCGACCGGCGCGAGCGCGCCGCGGTTCAGGTCGAATACGGTCATCGCGTCGGCGCTCCGTCAGCAGTCTTCGGCGGCGGGCGGCAGATCGCCGCGCGCCAGCGCGAGCGCATGGTCGCGCACGTCGTCCGGCCAACCGGCGATCAGCTCGGCCAGCCGCGCCGCATCGTTCGCATACAGCGCCCGCGCGGCTTCCTCGAAACCGGGCAGGTCGCCCGCCATCGCCGACATGAAGTGATACGCGCGCGCCTGCGCGTCGCGCTGCCGGTCGGCCGCCGCGTGCGTGCGCCGCGCGTCCTCGACGAGCTTGCGCAGCGCGACCGACGCGCCGCCCGGCTGTGCGCCGAGCCATTCCCAATGACGCGGCAGCAGCGTGACCTCGCGCGACACCACACCGAGCTTCGGCCGGCCGCGGCCGCGCTGTTCGGCAGCGCCAGCGCCTGCCGGTTCGCCAGCGCCGCTGGACGCGTCGGCCGCCGGTGCCGCATAGCGCGCGCGGATGTCGTCCGCCGTGCCGCGCAGGTCGAGGTCGATCGAGCGGCCCGTCGCGTCGTCGAAGATCAGGATCGTGCCGGGCATCGCGTCGCCGGCCGCCTGCCGGACGGCAAGCGCGACCGTCGCGAGCGGACCCGACGCGAGCCGCCGGTGGCCGTCGAAGGCCGTGTACGAAGGAAGGAGTGTGGAAGAGGTCATCGTGGTCGCCCGCAGGCTGGAATCGGAGTGACGCTATTTTTATCCGGGTATTAATTGGATGTCAATATTATCCGGGTAAAAAAATATCACCTCGGGATTCCACCCTGCCGGGCCGCGCGCGTGGCCGGTGCCGCCTGTCAGGCTGCCCGCGCCGGCACCACGATGCCGCGCGCGCTGGCCAGCGCGTCGTCGAGCGACACATGTCCTTCGAACGCCGACGACGCCGGCGGCGGCAGGTTTTCCTCGATCGCGTGCGCGAACTGCACGCCGGCATCGTCGGCGAGCCGCGCGCGCAGCGCGGCGACGCGCGGGAACGCATCAGGCTCGAACACCGCGTGATAGTCGGCCCAGCGCGCGATCCCGGTGAAGTACGCATCGGCCAGCGTGCGCCGCGCGCCCAGCAGCCACGGGCCTTCGCCGCGCTCGAGCAGCGCTTCGAGCTGACGGTGCGCCTTCAGCACCTTGCCGCGACCGTACGCCTGCAGCGCCGCTTTCTCGGCGCCTTCGGTGTCGTGTTCGTACACGTACCAGAGCGCGCCGAACGCGTTGAAGAACGTCGTGTTCAGCCACGCCAGCATCCGGTTCAGCCGGTCGAACGCCGCGCTGCCCTGGCGAAACGCGAGGCCGCTGTCGAGCGCCTGCGCGCCGATATGGCCGAGGATCGCGATGCTTTCGGTCAGCACGTCGCCGTTCGCGGTGACGAACGCCGGCGTTTCGGCGACCGGGTTCAGCGCGAGGAACGCGTCGCTCGTCACGGCGCCCGGCATCGTGATGCGCGACAGCCGGTACGGGCGGCCGGTCCATTCGAGCGCGACGATGGAGCCGAACGAGCAGCCGGCGGGAATACCGTAGAGAAGGATCGGAGACATCGGGACATTCCGTGAAAGTTGAACGAGCCGTCATGCTCCCATGGCGAACGATGGCGCAGTAGCCGCTAAAATCGAAACCCTTCGTTTCTTCATGTGGACGCGGGAAGTGAATCTGAACGATCTCTACCTGTTCGTGCAGGCGGTGGATGCCGGCAGCATGTCGGCGGCCGCGCGCCGGCTCGACCTGCCGAAATCGACGGTCAGCAAGCGCGTGGCCGAGCTCGAGCGCACGCTCGGTGCGCGGCTCGTGCATCGCACGTCGCGCAGCTTCCGGCTCACGCCGGTCGGCGCCGAATTCTTCGAGCATGCGCGCGCGGCCGTGATCGAGGCCGACAGCGCGCGCGACGCGGTGCTGCGGCAGGCCGCCGAGCCGGCCGGCGTCGTGCGGATCACGAGCTCGGTGCCGGTCGCGCAGCACATCCTCGCGCCGTGCCTGCCGGCGCTGGCGATCGCGCACCCGAAGCTGCTGCTGCAGATTCATGCGAGCGACCGACTCGTCGACATCGCGCAGGAAGGCTTCGACATCGCGGTGCGCAGCCATTTCGCGCCGCTGCCCGATTCCGCGCTCGTGCAACGGCCGCTCGCGGCGTCCCCGATCGTCGTCGTGGCCGCGCCGGCCTATCTCGCGCGGGCCGGCACGCCCGACACGCCGGCCGATCTCGCGCAGCACGACGGGCTCCACCCGGGCCCGCAGCCGTGGCGGCTGCAGTGCGGCGGCAACGCCGTCGACGTGACGCCGCGCCTGCGGCTGCAGGCCGATGAATCGACGCTGCTGCTGCAGGCGGCGACGGCCGGCCTCGGCCTCGCGTGCCTGCCCGACTGGATCGCCGGCGCCGCGCTCGCGTCCGGTACGCTCGTGCGCGTGCTGCCCGGCTGGTGCGCCGGCACCGTCACGACGACGCTGCTGATGCCGCACCGGCGCGGCCAGCTGCCCGGCGTGCGCGCCGCCGTCGAGTTTCTCGCGCAGCACGTGGCGCGCCACCACGGCAGCGGCCCGGACGACGCGCGCGTGACCGCATGCGTCCATTCGATCGATTCAAATGCTGAATCGATCAAGTCAGCAATTGGCATGAAAGCGCAAATTTCGACATGACAGAATGGCCCGGACGCCCCGCCTGCCTCGGCGTCCGGTGCCCGGTCTCCCGCCGGCGGCATCGATACACACAACGCGCGCACCGACGCGCGTGCCGCACGACGGCACCTTCCGCCCTTCGGAGGAGACGAGTCATGAATCCGCTTCACGCGCTGCCGGCGTCCGCGTCGGCAACGGCCCGGCGCACCCGCGTGCGCTGGCTCGTGCTGGCCGTCCTGTTCGCGGTCACGACGATCAACTACGCGGATCGTGCGGCCATCGCGATCGCGGGCCCGGCGCTGGCCCGTTCGATGCACCTGACGCATGTGCAGATGGGTTTCATCTTCTCCGCGTTCGGCTGGTCGTACGTGGTCGCGCAACTGCCGGGCGGCTGGCTGCTCGACCGCTTCGGATCGCGCATCGTCTACGCATTCAGCATCTTCTTCTGGTCGCTGTTCACGCTGCTGCAGGGCGGGATCGGCTTCTTCGGCGGTGCGGCCGCGTTCGCGCTGCTGTTCGGGCTGCGCTTCCTGGTCGGCGCGGCCGAGGCGCCGTCGTTCCCGGCCAACAGCCGGATCGTGTCGACCTGGTTCCCCGCGCCCGAGCGCGGCACCGCGTCGGCGATCTTCAACGCCGCGCAGTACGCGGCGACCGTCGTGTTCGCGCCGCTGATGGGCTGGCTCGTGCACGCGTTCGGCTGGCAGTCGGTGTTCGCGGTGATGGGCGTGCTCGGCTTCGCGCTCGTGCTGGTGTGGAACCGCACGATGTACGACCCGAAGGATCATCCGGGCATCAATCGCGCGGAACTCGACTATCTCACGGAAGGCGGCGCGCTCGTCAACATCGACCAGGCGATCGGCGGACGCAACGGCGGCCCGTCGCTGCATCACGTGAAGGCGCTGCTGAGAAACCGGATGCTGGTCGGCGTGTACGTCGCGCAGTACTGCATCAACGCCCTCACCTACTTCTTCATCACGTGGTTTCCCGTCTATCTGGTGCAGGCGCGCGGGATGTCGATCCTCAACGCGGGGCTCGTCGCGTCGATCCCGGCCGTGTGCGGGTTCCTCGGCGGGATTCTGGGCGGCGTCGTGTCCGATGCGCTGCTCAGGCAGGGCCGGTCGCTGTCGGTCGCGCGCAAGGTGCCGATCGTGATCGGCATGCTGCTGTCGATGTCGATGATCGTCTGCAACTACACCGATTCGCACGTGCTCGTCGTGGTGTTCATGGCGCTGTCGTTCTTCGGCAAGGGGCTCGGCGCGCTCGGCTGGGCCGTCAACGCCGACACCGCGCCGCGCCAGATCGCCGGCCTGAGCGGCGCGCTGCTCAACACCTGCGGCAACCTTTCCAGCATCACGACGCCGATCGCGATCGGCTATATCGTCGACCGCAGCGGCTCGTTCAACGGCGCGCTCGTCTATGTCGTCGCGCACGCGCTCGTCGCCGTGATCTGCTACCTGTTCGTCGTCGGCGAGATCCGCCGCGTCGAGCTTCAATGAACGGCGCGGGCCGCGCCGGCGCGTCCGGCGGCCCGCACGCCACCGGAACCAGGAGCGAACCGATGTCCGAATCCAGCCGTGCCGGCACCCCGCGCGTCACGCGCATGCAGGTGATTCCCGTCGCCGGCCGCGACAGCATGCTGCTCAACCTGTGCGGCGCGCATGCGCCGTACTTCACGCGCAACCTCGTGATCCTCGACGACAGCAGCGGGCATACGGGCGTCGGTGAAGTACCGGGCGGCGAAGGCATCCGCCACGCGCTCGAACGCATGACGGATCTCGTCGTCGGCCAGTCGATCGGGCGCTACCAGGCGACGCTCAACGCGGTGCGCGCGGCGCTGTCCGGCGCAGGCGCCGGTGCCGGCCGCACGATCCGCCACGAGGTGACGTCGGCCGGCGAGGCGGCGGTGCTGCGCCAGCCGCACGAGATCAACCTGCGGCTCGACAACGTGATCACCGCGATCGAAGCCGCGTTGCTCGACCTGCTCGGCCAGCACCTCGACGTGCCGGTCGCGGCACTGCTCGGCGAAGGTCAGCAGCGGGACGCGGTGCCGATGCTCGCGTATTTGTTCTACATCGGCGACCGGCGCCGCACCGATCTGCCGTATCGCGACGAGGCGCAGGCGTCGGACCCGTGGTTCCGGCTGCGCAACGAGGCGGCGCTCACGCCGGCCGCGATCGCGCGGCAGGCCGAAGCCGCGGTCGAGCGCTACGGTTTCGCCGATTTCAAGCTGAAGGGCGGCGTGATGGCCGGCGCCGACGAGATGGAAGCGATCGCGGCGATCAAGACGCGCTTTCCCGACGCGCGCACGACGCTCGACCCGAACGGCGCGTGGTCGCTCGACGAGGCCGTCGCGCTGTGCCGCGGGAAAGGCCACCTGCTCGCGTACGCGGAAGATCCGTGCGGGCCGGAAGGCGGCTATTCGGGCCGCGAGGTGATGGCCGAATTCCGCCGCGCGACGGGGATCCCGACCGCGACCAACATGATCGCGACCGACTGGCGACAGATGGATCACGCGGTGCGGCTGCAGGCGGTCGACATCCCGCTCGCCGATCCGCATTTCTGGACGATGCAGGGCTCGGTGCGGCTCGCGCAGCTGTGCCGCGACTGGGGACTCACGTGGGGTTCGCACTCGAACAACCACTTCGACGTGTCGCTCGCGATGTTCACACATGCGGCGGCGGCCGCGCCCGGCACGATCACCGCGATCGATACGCACTGGATCTGGCAGGAAGGCGATGCGCGGCTCACGCGCGAACCGCTCGCGATCGTCGGCGGCAAGGTGGCCGTGCCGGAACGACCGGGGCTCGGCATCGAGCTGGACATCGCGCAGGTCGAGGCCGCGCATGCGCTGTACAACGCGGTGGGTGGTACGGCGCGCGATGATGCGGTCGCGATGCGGTATCTGGTGCCGGGGTGGACGTATGACCCGAAGCGGCCGAGTTTGGGGCGGGTCTAGGGCGGAGTGGCTGGACGGTCTAGAACAGGCCGCGGTCGCCACGGTAAAACAAAAGGCCCGATCTCGCGATCGGGCCTTTCGAATTCCGTTGGTGGAGCGGAGGAGGATCGAACTCCCGACCTTCGCATTGCGAACGCGACGCTCTCCCAGCTGAGCTACCGCCCCAACAGTCAATCATCATACACACGCATTTCCGCGCTTGGCAATAGGGGTTACGTCACCCCCAACGCGTTACTTTGACGGCGCGCCAGCCAGCACCCATTCGACCACCGACCGGACGTCGGCGTCGCTCATGCGCGGATGCGCGGGCATCGGAATTGCGCCCCACACACCGGAGCCGCCGTCCTTCACCTTCTTCGACAGCTTCGCGACGGCCTGCGGATCGGACTTGTAACGCGCGGCGATATCCTTGAACGACGGGCCGACGAGCTTGCGGTCCACCGCATGGCAGCCCATGCACGCGTTGCTGCGCGCAACCTTCAGGCCGTCGCCGACGTCCGCATGCGCGGCGCCCAGCGTGCCGGCCACGAGCGCCGCGGCCGCAGCGCCCTGCACCATCCGGCGTTTCATCGATTTGATCTGCATGCCCGTCATTGCGCCTTCGCCTTCGGATTGCCCGGATGCACGCTCGACGAATTCGAGATCGGCGCGGGCGGCTGCAGCGGCGTGGACTGCACCGACGCGTCGGGCACCGCGCCGACCGTCGCGTTGTCCGCCGGTGCGGCAGCCGCCTGCGCGCCGGAGGCGCCGCTCGCGGGCGACGCGTCCTGCAGCGCCTGCGCGTCCTGCGGCTTCACGTACTGGAACACCTTCACGACCTTCTCGACGCCCGGCACCTGGCTCGCGGCTTCCGCGCCGCGATTGCCTTCATCCACCGTCACGAGGCCCATCAGGTAAAGATTGCCGCGTTCGCTGACGACCTTGTAGTAGTTCGCCGAGATGCCCTTCGTCGCAATCAGCTCCGACTTCACGCGGCCTTCGAGGTACGAGTCGTTCGCGCGCGACGACAGCGACGACGCCGGCTCGACCGACAGCTCGTTGACGATGCCGTTCACGTTGTTGATGCCGCGCACGATTTCCTCGGCGCGCTGCTTCGACGCATCGTTCGGCACTTCGCCCGTCAGCAGCACGCGGCGGTTGAACACCGTCACGTTCACGTGCGACTGGTCCGGCAGCCCGTTGTTGATCTGCGTGAGCGACTTGACCTGGATCTCGCGATCCTCCGTCTGGGCGCCGAGCGTGCGGCGATCGGTCGCGATCAGCGCGCCGCCGCCGGCCGCGGCCCCCACGACCCCGAGCACACAGCCCTGCAGCGACACGGCGAGGCCCGCCGTCAGCGCGGCGAGCAGCGTGGTTCTGACGAGCGTCTGTTTGACGCGGCTTTGATTCATCGACGGCTCTCCTTCGTTCAATCCTCACCCAGCAGCATCGCGTCGATGCCGTCGCACAGGCTGTGGATGGTCAGCAGATGGACTTCGTGGATGCGCGCCGCGCGAACGGCGGGCACGCTGATCGGAATATCGGTGTCGGACAGCGCGGCCGCGACCGTGTGGTCGTTGCCGCCCGTCAATGCGACGACGGTCATCTCGCGCTCGTGCGCCTCGTCGATCGCCGCGAGCACGCGCGGCGATGCGCCGCCCGCATCGAGCACCAGCAGGATGTCGCCCGTCTGGCCCAGCACGCGCACCTGCTGCGCAAACAACTGCTCGGCGGCGGCCGCGCCGGCGAGGCCGGCCTGCGACGCGTCGGTGGCCAGCGCGATCGCGGGCAGGCCCGGACGCTCGCGCTCGAAACCGCCGACGAGCGACGCGGCGAGGTACTGCGCGGCGGCGGCCGACGGGCCGTCACCGCACGCGACGATCTTGTTGCCGTTCGCCAGCGCGGCGAACATCGCATCGACCGCGGCTGCGATCGGCAGCGACAGCGCGTCGGCCGCTTCGGCATGAAGCGCGGCGCTGTCGCGGAATTGTTGCTGAATACGTTCGACTGACATCGATTCCTGGTGAACTGGGCGCGTGGCACCACTCGCGCGACATCGTGGGTGCGGCGAGTTTACCGTACTCCGGCGCCCTCTCCGGGGGTCCGGCAAGAACTCTTTACATCTCGTCACAGCTCGCCGCTACGCGTCGTCGGTACGAAATGCGTCGCGCAGCCACGCAAGCCGGCCGGCCTCGAACGCGACGACGTCGAAACGGCACGCGGCACCGGCGCCGTGCCGCGACCAGAACTGCAACGCGGCCGCGACCAGACGCCGCCGCTTGCGCCAGCCGACGCTCGCGGCCGCGCCGCCATGCCGGGTGCTGCGCCGCGCGCGCACCTCGACGAACACGAGCATGCCGTCGGGCTCGCGCATCACGAGATCGAGCTCGCCGCCGCGCATCGTCACGTTCGCGGCGACGAACCCCAGACCGTGACGCTCGAGAAACTGCCGCGCGCGCTGCTCGAACGCGGCGCCGACCGGTTTGGATCGCGCCGCGCCGGAAAAGTTGTCGCCCGAACGCGGCCGACCGCGCGCGCCCTCCGGCCGCGCCGGCGCCGCGTGGCACAATGCCGTCCTTGTTCCGCTCGTGCCGCGATTGCGTGCATTGCCTGCCATGACTGCCCTCCTCGAACTCGCGCATACGCAGCACTACCCGGACGCCACGCTCTACGTGGTCGCCACGCCGATCGGCAATACGGCCGACATCACGCTGCGCGCGCTGCACGTGCTCGGCCTCGCCGACCGCATCGCGGCCGAAGACACCCGCAACACGGGCCAGCTGCTCGCCCGCTACGGGATCTCGAAACCGCTCGTCGCCGTGCACGAGCACAACGAACGCGAAGCCGCGCAGCGCGTGATCGAGCTGCTGCGCGGCGGCGAACGCGTGGCCTATGTGTCGGACGCCGGCACGCCGGGCATCTCGGACCCCGGCGCGCGGCTCGTCGACGCCGTGCGCGCGGCCGGCTTCGCGGTGGTTCCGCTGCCTGGCGCGAGCGCGGCCGTGACCGCGCTCAGCGTGGCCGGCGACTGGGCCGGCGCGTTCACGTTCGCGGGCTTCCTGCCGCCGAAGGCGAAACAGCGCGCGAGCGCGCTGCAGGCGCTGGTGTCGCACCCGTACGCGCTGGTGTTCTACGAAGCGCCGCACCGGATCGCCGAAACCGTCGCCGCGCTCGCCGACGCGTTCGGCCCCGCGCGCCGGCTGCTGATCGCGCGCGAACTCACCAAGCTACACGAGCAGTTGTTCCAGGGCACCCTGGCCGAAGGACAGGGCTGGCTCGCCGGCGACGCGAACCGGCAGCGCGGCGAGTTCGTGCTGGTCGTCGAAGGTGCGCCGGCGGCAAGCGGCGAAGCCGACGACGCCGCGCACGACGCGCTGCTCAGGCTGCTGCTCGAAGAGGTGCCGGTGAAGAGCGCGGCAAAGCTCGCGGCCGCGTTGACGGGCGCATCGCGCAACGCGTTGTATGCGCGTGCGCTCGTGCTGAAGGAAGGCACGGAAGGCTGACGCGCACCGCCGCCGCGCGGAAACGACAAAGGGCTGCCGGAAGGCAGCCCTTTGTGCATGAGCGGACGATTGGCCGCGTTACTTCGCCGAGATCGACGCGAACATTTCGTCGCGGGCCTCGCGTGCTTCCTGCGGCGACAACCCTTCGATCTTCACGCGGCCCGTGCCGGCGTGCACGAGGCCGATCACCTTGGCCGCCGCGTACGACAGGTCGAGCACGCGACCGCGCTTGAACGGCCCGCGATCGTTGACCTTCACGACGACCCACTTGCCGGTCGATGCGTTGGTCACCTTGATGTACGACGACAGCGGCAGCGTGCGGTGCGCGGCGGTAAACGCGTTCATGTTGAAGCGTTCGCCGTTCGCGGTGCGGCGACCGTGGAAGTCCCGCCCGTACCACGATGCGCGACCGGTCTGGCGGAAATCGGATACATCCTTGCCGTCGATCGGCTCGGCGTCCGCCAGCGACGACTTCTTCGCGTCCTTGCTGTCGGCCGCCGGCATCGATGCCAGCGCGGAATCGAAACTGAGGGGCTGCTTGTCGTCGTCCGCCTTCGCGGCAGCGGCCGTCTTGTCGACCGCCTTCTTCTGGTTCACGCTGCCGGTGGTCTGGCTGGGTGGCACCGCACAGCCCGTCAGCGCAAAAAACAATGCAATGGTTCCGAATCGGCTCGGAAAACGTAAATTCATCGACGTGTCGCCTTCTGGTTCGGGCCGCATCGATACAACGCTGCTACACAACGCAGAGATGCGGCCCGGACGGCAAATGCGTGCACGCCCCGCTCGAAGGCGAGCAGGCGGCTAGCATGGGCGCGGCGTTCGTCTAGGCCGCAACCGTCCTGATTAGTTTTCACGTCTGGCGCAACCTGTCCCCAACAGCCTGACCAGACCCCACATGCCGCCATCGAACATGGCTTCACGTTCGCGCGCGTCGATACGACCAACGCACAGGAACGGCGGCACAGGCCTCATCCGGCGGCGCGGCAGCAGGGCCGCAGGCGGGCGCGCAGCACCCGGCCGGACAAGACGTGAGCACCGAATGCTCGGTGCTGGATACACCGCCGGACTCCCCGGCGGCCGATGCTTGACGGTGAATCGGACGCCTCATTTAACGGGGCCGAAACACCAGCGAATTGCGTGAAATTCACGCGCAATGGGGCGCATTATACATAAATCAAAACCTTGTCTCGAAAAGCACCCCCGACGCACCATTGATTCTCGCTATGGCTGTAACAATCGACATGCTCCGGGAATGCCCGCATCCGCGCGCCACGGCATGCATCGCACGCCCGGCAGCCGGCACGCGCGACCGGTACAATCGCTCCTTTTAGCCGCCGGTGCTCCCATGAAAGTCACGCTCATTCCGGTCACGCCGTTCCAGCAGAACTGCTCGCTGCTCGTCTGCGAGAAGACGGGCCGCGCGGCCGTCGTCGATCCGGGCGGCGATCTCGACCGGATCGAACAGGAAGTCGCGCGGCAGAACGTGCAGGTCGAGAAGGTGCTGCTCACGCACGGGCACATCGATCACTGCGCGGGCGCGAAGACGCTCGCGACGCACTACGGCGTGCCGATCGAAGGGCCGCAGGAAGAAGAGCGCTTCTGGATCGAGAAGCTGCCGATGCAGAGCGAGCGCTTCGGCTTCCCGGCCGCCGACAGCTTCGAGCCCGACCAGTGGCTGAACGACGGCGACACCGTGCGGTTCGGCGACGAGACGCTCGAGGTCTATCACTGCCCGGGCCACACGCCGGGCCACGTCGTGTTCTTCAGCCGCGCGCATCGCATCGCGATCGTCGGCGACGTGCTGTTCGCGGGCTCGATCGGCCGGACCGATTTCCCGCGCGGCAATCACGAGGACCTCGTCCGTTCGATCAAGGAGAAGCTGTGGCCGCTCGGCGACGACGTCACGTTCGTCCCCGGCCACGGCCCGGTGTCGACGTTCGGCGACGAGCGCCGCACGAATCCGTTCGTGTCCGACAAGGTATTCGGATGAACCAGACCGCCATCCCGGAAATTTACGTCAGCACCGACGTCGAGGCCGACGGCCCGATTCCCGGTCCGCACTCGATGCTGAGCTTCGCGTCGGCCGCCTATACCGAGGACAAGCAGCTGATCGCGACGTTCTCGGCGAACCTCGAGACGCTGCCCGGCGCGCACGCGCACCCGGTGCAGGAAGCGTGGTGGAAGACCGAGCCGGAAGCATGGGCCGCGTGCCGGCGCGATCTGCAGACGCCCGAGGCGGCGCTGGTCGCCTACGTCGAATGGGTCGAGGCGCTGCCTGGCAAGCCGGTGTTCGTCGCGATGCCGGCCGGCTTCGATTTCACGTTCATGTTCTGGTACATGATGCGCTTCGCCGGGCGCTGCCCGTTCTCGTGGTCGGCGCTCGACATCAAGACGCTCGCGTTCGCGATGACCGGCCTGCCGTACCGCAAGGCGATCAAGCCGCGCTTTCCGAAGCACTGGTTCGACGATCATCCGCACACGCACGTCGCGCTCGACGATGCGATCGAGCAAGGCACGCTGTTCTGCAACATGCTCGCCGACCTGCGCCGGCAGCAGGCCGCGCTGGCGGGCCTGGCCGTGTCGGATACCGATCGGTCGGAAAGCGCGGGGGCGGGACAAAATCCCACGGATCCGCGGGCAAATTAGCGAATCTCGCTCAACAGCGCGTCGCCAGATTGCCTTTCCTTTCCCGGCCCTCTAACATTCAGCGTGTTGTAGCTGCCGCATGGAGGCGCAGGTGACGCTCGATTCCTTTTCGCAAAAAATCCTTCGCCTGTTGCAGCTCGACGCGCGCCGTTCCGTTCAGGAAATCTCCGACCAGGTCGGCCTGTCGAGCACGCCGTGCTGGCGCCGCATCAAGGACATGGAACAGTCGGGCGTGATCCAGCGCTACACGGCGCTGCTCGATCGCGAGAAGCTCGGCCTGCACGTCTGCGCGCTCGCGCACGTGCACCTGACGCGCCACAACGAAGGCGGCGTCGAGCAGTTCGAGCGCGAGATCGCGACCTGCCCCGAAGTCACCGAGTGCTACAGCACGACCGGCGAAGCCGATTACATCCTCAAGATCGTCGCGCCGGACATCAAGGCCTACGACGTGTTCCTGCACGAGCGCATCTTCAAGATCCCGGCCGTGTCGCAGGTGCGCACGAGCGTCGTGCTGCGCGAAATCAAGTTCGACACGCAACTGCCGCTGTAACGCGCCGGCCCGCCCCCGCGGCGGGCCGCGTTCACGGTTGCCGGTTGCCGGTCACGTCCGCGCGGGCAACGTGCGCGTGAAGCCGATCCGGCGCGCGCCGAATTCGCGCTTCAGCGTCTCGATGTCGAGCCGGCCGGCCAGCGCCGCATCGGTGTCGCGCGGATCGCTGTCGAGCGTCACGTCGACCTCGAGCCCCGTACTCAGGTAATGCAGGTTGATCGCCGCCGCGCGCAGGCCGCGCTGCGCGAGCGCGGCCTCGAGCCGCGCCGCGAGCTCGCCGCGCGGCGGCAGCGCGAGCGCCGGACGGCGCGCCGCATCGTTCTCCGGGTCGACGTGGATCAGCGCATCGAGCACGCGCGGGTCGGACAGCACGCGCGCCCGCGCGGTCTCGGCGATGTAGTGCCCTTCGGAGACGGAGATCTTCGGATCGACGAGGATGTGCGCATCGACGAGCGCGGCATCACCCATCTTGCGCGTGCGCAGGTCGTGCACGTCGCGCACGCCGGGCGTCGCGGCGAGCAGCGCGCGGATCTCGGCCGTGTCGGCCGTATCGAGCGCGCGGTCGGAGAGGTCCTGCAACGCGTCATAGCCGAACGTCCAGCCCATGCGCGCGACCATGAAGCCGACGATCGCGGCCGCGATCGGGTCGAGCAACCGCACGCCGGCCAGGCTGCCGACGATGCCGATCGCGACGACGAGCGACGACGCGGCATCCGAACGTGCATGCCACGCGTTGGCGACGAGCATCGCCGAGCGTACGCGCCGCGCTTCGCGCAGCATGTAGCGAAACAGCGCTTCCTTCGACACGAGCACCGTCAGCGCAACGATCAGCGCGGAAAAATGCACGGCCGGAATGTTTTCGAGATTAACGAGGCGATCGCCGGCACGCCAGAGCATGCCGATACCGACTGCAATCAGGATCGCGCCGAGAAACAGCGACGCGACCGTCTCGTAGCGGCTATGGCCGTAATTGTGGTCGGCATCCGGCGAGGCACCGCTATGCCGATTCGCAACCAGCACGACAAAATCCGAGATCAAATCGGAAATCGAATGCACACCGTCAGCAATCAATGCCTGCGAATGCGCAATCACGCCGACGACGATCTGAAATGTCGCAAGCACGACATTCAGGACAATACTGACGAGCGTGCTCTTGCGCGCAACTGCGTGCTTATCTGCGCTCTGCGCGTCGCCGGAAAACGTAGACATGAAATATGAGATATCGGTGTGCGCATCGGTGTGCGATACGCAATTCTATCAAAAGCGCCCCGCAAGCCCTTCCAATACCCACAAATTTCTCATTTAAATCAACCGCTTATACGAACGTGTCGCATTTTCATTCACACGACGTTTCTTACATTTTTATGACGGCGCCGAGCGGGCCGCCGGCGCCCGGAAAACAAAAAAGCCGCGCTCCTCGACGGACACGCGGCTCTTTTGAAGAGCGGGCAACCTAAACGAACGTTTAAATCGCAAACTGTTCGCGGTTCTTGCCGGCGATCCAGCGCGGCGGCTTGCCACGGCCCGACCACGTCGCGCCCGTTTCCGGATCGCGGTATTTTGCCGCCACGCCTGCGCGCGGACGACCGACCTTGCCGGCCTTCGCGCGGCTGAGACCGAGTTCGGCGAGCGAAAAGCCGTAGTCGGCAATTTTCTGCTTCACGTCATTCAGCACTTCAGCGTATTCACGCGACTTCGCTTCTTCGATTTGCTTCTCCAGCTTCTCCCGCTGGGCCAGCAGGTCCTTGTAAGAAGACATAGTTTCCCTTTCTATCTGACCAATGGCGCCGGTCTGCAGCCAGCTCACCATTCATGAAATATATGTGCCTCGGATTTTCGAAGGCAGAGATTAGCACAAAAAAGATTTGATAGAAGCGAGATTCATGAAAATACCGAGACCCATTGTAATTCACACATGTCATTTTGACCGGCCGCGGCCTTTTCTCAAATTTTTACGCTCCTACACAGAGATTAGGACATTAGCGATTGACTATTAGGTCTATCAACATACGCAATTACCCTGCATTCGAAAAAATCAAAGCTTTCATCGGACGACAGTTTTGCGAAAACCACATGACGCGGTTTGCTAAACGGACTCATCACTGACCCGCGACGTCACGTCACATCCTGTGCGCAGGCGATCAGCCGGTCGCGCAGCGCGCCGATGTCGGCCGACGGCGCGTCGAACGGCGTGCGCACCCGGCGGCCGTCGCATCGCCAGTCCGCGCCATGGCGATCGACGCCGAGCAGGTCGAGCCCGTCGCGGCGTGCGTCGCCCGCCTCGTACGCGTGCCACAGCGCCTGCTCGTCGTCGAACGCGAGCGGCGGCAGCGCATCGAGCTGCGTGCCGTCGACCCAGCCCATTCGCCCGAACCCGCCGATGTAGCGCAGCCGCTCGATCTCGAGCGCCCAGAACGCGAAATCGCCGAGCGCGAGATAGCGTGCGGCGTCCGGTTCGTAGCGCAGGTAGCGCGCGGTGACGTGCGGATCGTCGCCGAGCGGCACGAACCGGCCCAACAGCGTCGCGCGCTCGGCGTTCAGGACGTCGCCGTCGCCGGCATCGACGACGAGGAAACCCGCACGCGGATCGGCGACGAGATTGCGCGTGTGCTCGGCCAGGCCGCTCACCAGGATCACGGGCCGATGGCACGCATCGGGTGCAAACGGCACGACGGTCGGATACGGAAAGCCCTGCGGTTCGCGCGCATGGGTGGCAAGCGTGCCGAGCGCGCAGCGGTGCAGCAGATGCAGGGCGAAGGCGGGATCGATGTTCAAGGGGACTCCTGCGGTCGAAAGGGCGCATCGGTTTCGATGTTACCCGCGCACGCTGCGTGCCGCGCATCGGCCGAACGGCCAGTCCGTCACCGGGGCGCCACCGCGAGACGACCCGCTCTCCAGCGCATCGGCCGAACGGCCATCGCCCGGCAGGATCGTAAGCGGTTCGATAGAATCGGACAGGTCCGACGGGCGCCGCGTGCGCCCGCGCATTTTCCTGACGAGCCTTCCCGTGTCCGAATCCTCCTCCCCCGAATCGTCGTCCCCGTTCGCCGCGCCGCCCGACGCGCATCGCGTGCTGTCGCTGCCGGCCCGCCAGCGTGCGCGCACGGCGTCGATGGCGCTGTTCTTCGTCGCCGGCATGATGTATGCATCGTGGGGCGTGCACGTGCCGACCGTGCGCGACAAGTTCGCGCTGAGCCCCGGGCTGCTGTCGATCGCGCTGTTCGCGGTCGCCGGCGGGTCGATCGCCGCGATGCTGACCATCGCGCGCTGGATCGCGCGCGTCGGCTCGCGCACCGCGTGCCTCGCCGGCGGGCTCGTGATGTCCGCGTGCGCGGCGCTGATCCTCGTCGTGCCCGACTACTGGATGCTGCTCGCGGTGCTCGCGCTGTTCGGCTTCTCGATGGCGACACTCGACGTCGCGATGAATGCCGAGGCCAGCGCGGTCGAAATCGCGCTCGGCAAGCCGATCATGTCGTCGCTGCACGGGATGTTCAGCATCGGCGGGATGGCCGGCGCAGCGGCCGGCGGCGCGCTGCTGTCGGCCGGCATGGCGCCGGTCGCGCATCTCGCGCTCGCGGCGGCGGTAAGCGCCGCGGTGCTCGTGGCCGCGAGCCCGGCCGTGCTGCCGCACGTGCCGCACCACGAACAGGCGCACGGCGGCGGCAACCGCTGGCGCTCGCCCGCATTGTGGATGCTCGGCGGCATCGCACTGATCGCGCTGATCGCCGAAGGCGCGATGTACGACTGGGCGACGGTCTACATGCGCGACGTCGTCGCGGCGAGCCCGGCGCTCGCGAGCGCCGCGTACGCGGCGTTCTCGGGCGGGATGGCCCTCGCGCGCTTCGCGGGCGACGCCGTGCGCGCCCGCTTCGGCGCGCCGCAGCTCGTGTTCGCGAGCGCGTCGCTCGCGTGCGCGGGGATGATCGGCGCGCTGCTGCTGCCGTATCCGGCCGCGGTGCTGACCGGCTTCACGCTGATGGGTCTCGGGCTGGCCAACATGATGCCCGTGCTGTTCGCGGCCGCCGCGCGCGTGAAAGGCATCCACGCGGCCGAAGGGCTCGCGCACGTGGCCGGGCTCGCGTATTTCGGACTGCTGTTCGGTCCGGTCGTGATCGGCGCGGTCGCGCAGGCCGCGAACCTGACGATCGGCCTGTCGGTCGTCGCGCTGTGCGCGGCGCTCGTTGCGCTCGTCGCGCCGAAGGTGCTGTCGCACCTGAAGATCTGACGGCACGGCTGCGCACGCCGGCCCAAAAAGAAAGCGCGCATGCGTTGCCGCATGCGCGCTTTCACCCCTTCTGTTGACCGCTTGTCGCGTTACATCTTCACTTCGTCGAGCAGCGACTTCTTGCCGCTCTTGTAGTTGTACAGCGAGATCACGCCGTGCTGCAGGTCACCCTTCGAGTCGAAGGTCGTCGTGCCGATCACGCCCGTGTACTTCGTCGCCGGCATCGCCGCGAGGATCTTCGCCGGGTCCGTCGAGTTCGCGCGCTTCATCGCGTCGGCGATGATGTACACGGCGTCATACGTGAACGGTGCGTAGATCTGGATCGGCTGGCCGAAACGCTTCTCGTACTTCGCCTTGAACGCCGCGCCGCCCGGCATCTTCTCGAGCGAAGCACCGGCTTCCGAGCACACGATGTTGTCGGTCGCGTCGCCGGCCAGGTCGGCCAGCTTTTCCGTGCACACGCCGTCGCCCGCGAAAATCTTCGCGCGCAGGCCGAGCTGCTTCGCCTGTTTCGCGAACGGGCCGCCGGTGGCGTCCATGCCGCCGTACATGATCGCGTCCGGGTTCTCGCCCTTGATCTTGGTCAGAATCGCGCGGAAGTCGACTGCCTTGTCGTTCGTCGCGTCATGCGACATCACCTTCAGGCCGAGCGCCTTCGCCTTCTTCTCGAATTCGTTCGCGAGACCCTGGCCGTACGCGGTCGAATCGTCGACCACCGCCACGCTCTTGATGCCCTTCGAGTGCGCGTAGTCGGCCAGTGCCGGGCCCTGCTGCGCATCGGTCGCGACCACGCGATACGTGGTCTTGAAGCCCTGCTGCGTGTAAGCCGGGTTGGTCGCCGACGGCGAGATCTGCACGACGCCCGCATCGCTGTAGATCTTCGAGGCCGGGATCGACGTGCCCGAGTTCAGGTGGCCGACCACCGCGACGACCTTGTCGTCGACGAGCTTCTGCGCAACCTGCGTCGCCTGCCGCGGGTCGGCGGCGTCATCCTGCGGGTCCAGTTGCAGCGTGATCTTCTGGCCGCCGATCGTGAGACCCTTCGCGTTGATCTCCTCGACTGCGAGACGTGCGCCGTTTTCGTTGTCCTTGCCCAGGTGTGCAATGCCGCCCGTCAAGGGCGCGACGTGGCCGATCTTGACGACTTGATCGGCGGACGCGTTGCTTGCAGCTGCAGCACACAGCATCGCCGCGGCGGTGATCGGCAACAGCTTTTGCATCTTGATATTCATGTAAGTCTCCAGTTCGGTCCCAATAAACGCCATCGCCCGGTGCCCCGCTGCCATCCCCGTGTTTGCAATCACTGGACGATTCGCCGGTTGCATCGTTCATGCACTTGGCCTCAAGCACGTGAAAACAGCCGCTTTTAGCGGCCACCCGCCCGTACTTGCGCGCAAGTGTAGGTGATCAAATTAATTTGTGGGACTTTTTTGGGGTAGTGGTAACACTACCGATACGCGCGCTTTGGAAGGAGGACTCGAATATCGCCGCAAGCCCCGCCGGATAAGGGTTTCCGCTAATTCCCGGCTATCTTTTGAAAGGTCGTTTCAACGCATTCCCGGGGTATTTCGATTCGGTATTTTGTGCCCGGGATCGTTGAATGAAACGCGTGTGACGGCACACGCGTTTCGTCGTCCGACATGAACGATTTCTGGCGGCCGATGCGGGGTTCAGGCGGCCGAGGCGCGCCATTCGGCGTCGAGCGCGGCAACCAGTTGCGACGTCGTCAGCGTGTCGCCGCGCCGCCGCGCGAGGGGTGCGCCCTGCCCGGCCCACAGCGACAGATAGTCGCCGTCGTTCGCGCGCGCGGCGGCCTGGCGCAGCGGCTGGGTCAGCGCGTTCTGCACCGGATACGGTGCCGCGTCGGCCACGTGCTCGCCGAGCCGCGCCATCAGCGTGTTGCGCAGCCCGCGTGCGTGACGGCCGGTGATCGCGCGCGTGACCTGCGTCGACGTATCGGCGCTCGCGAGCAGACGCGCCTTCCAGTCCGCGGCGATCGCGCTTTCCGCGCACGTGAGGAACGCGGTGCCGAGTTGCGCGGCCTGCGCGCCGAGCGCGAGCGCGGCCGCGATCCCGCGGCCGTCCATGATGCCGCCCGCGGCCAGCACGGGCAGCCCCGTCGCGTCGACGAGTTGCGGGACGAGCGCGAGCGTGCCGATCAGCGCGTCGTCGGCGGAGCCGATGAAGGTGCCGCGATGGCCGCCGGCCTCGGCGCCCTGCGCGGACAGCGCGTCGGCACCGGCCGCCTGCCACGCGAGCCCTTCGGCCACGTGCGTCGCGGTGCCGATCACATAAGTGCCGGCGGCTTTCAGGCGGGCGACGTCGGCCGCGTCGAGCACGCCGAACGTGAAGCTCGCGACCGGCACGCGCAGCGCAACGAGCGCATCGAGCTGCGCGCGGAAATCGGGCGCATAGCGCGCGGGCGCCGTGCCCGGCGGCAAGCCGAGCGTCGCGTTCAGCGGGTCGATCGCGGCCAGCGCACGCGCGACGGTCGCCGCATCGGGCGCGGCTTCATCGGGCAACACGAACAGGTTGATCGCGAACGGGCGATCGGTCGCCGCGCGGATCGCGGCGACTTCGGCCTCGATGCGCTCGGGCGCGAGCGCGCCGGCGCCGAGGCTGCCGAGCGCACCGGCATTCGACGCGGCGGCGACCATCGCGGTCGTGGTCGCGCCGACCATCGGCGCCTGCACGAGCGGCAGACGCAGGCCGAAGCGTTCGGAAAAGGGGGTGGACAACGAGCGGGCAGACATGGCGAATCCTTCGATGACGATGCGCGAAAGCGCTTTGTAAAGGCCGACACATCGACTCTATCGAAGCGGCGCGGCGCCGAAAAATGAATAATCGAGATCGAAACGATCGCTGCGCGAGAAACGGGCGCGTGCACTGCAGCATCGAACGATTGGTGGCACACTAGGCCGCCCTCTTTTCACCCTGGGGGCGCGCATTGCGCACCCCGCACGCCAGGAGTTCAGAACGTGACTGCCCAATGGATCGACATCCCGACCGGTAACGACAGCTTCGGCGGCTATCTCGCGCTGCCCAAGCGCGGCAAGGGCCCTGCCGTCATCATCATCCAGGAGATTTTCGGCGTGAACGCGCACATCCGTGCGGTCGCCGACCAGTACGCGGCCGACGGCTTCGTCGCGCTCGCGCCCGACGTGTTCTGGCGCACGCAGCCGCGCGTCGAGCTGACCTACGAAGGCGCGGATCGCGACAAGGGCATCGAGCTGATGAAAAAGACCGACGTGGGTCTCGCGGTCGCGGACATCGGCGCGGCGGCCGACGCGTTGCGCGCCCGCCCCGAAGTGGACGGCAAGCTCGCCGCGATCGGCTACTGCTTCGGCGGCCAGCTCGCGTACCGCGCGGCCGCAACCGGCAAGCTCGATGCGGCGGTGTCCTATTACGGCGGCGGCATCCAGAACGCGCTCGACCTCGCCGGCCAGGTCACGCGGCCGATCCTGTTCCACTACGCGGAAAACGACCACGGCATTCCGCTCACCGCGGTCGACCAGGTGAAGGCCGCGTTCGCCGGCCACGGCCATGCGTCGTTCCACGTGTACCCGGGCGCCGAGCACGGCTTCAACTGCACGGACCGCGCGTCGTACAACCAGCGTGCCGCGGCGCTCGCGCACGGCCGCACGCTGACGTTCCTCGCCGAGCACCTCTAAAAACGCCGGCCGCGGGCCCGCCACGCCGGGCCCGCGTTATACTCGCACCATCGCCATGAGTCACAACGGGGGTGACCGCGATGCACTCGGACTATCTCGCGCATGACGCCATCGGACTCGCCGCGCTCGTGCGCGACCGCCAGGCCAGCCCGCGCGAACTGCTCGACGCCGCGATCGGCCAGGCCGAAGCGGTCAACGGCGCGATCAACGCGATCGTGCTGCAGGACTACGAGGCCGCGCGCCAGCGTGCGGCGAGCGCGCCCGAACCGGGCGCCGCCACGCCGTTCGCGGGCGTGCCGTATCTCGTCAAGGATCTCGGCGCGGCGGTCGCCGGCTTGCCGCTGTCGATGGGCAGCCGGCACTACCGCTACTTCGTGCCGGCCGACGATTCGCCGGTGATCGCGCGCAGCCGCGCGGCGGGTCTGAACGTGTTCGGCAAGACCAACACGTCCGAGATCGGCCAGATGCCGTATACGGAACCCGAACTGTTCGGCGCGTGCCGCAACCCGTGGAATCTCGACCACACGCCCGGCGGCTCGAGCGGCGGCGCGGCGGCGGCCGTCGCGGCCGGCATCGTGCCGCTCGCACACGCGTCCGACGGCGGCGGCTCGATCCGCATTCCGGCGTCGTGCTGCGGGCTGTTCGGCCTGAAGCCGAGCCGCAACCCGGTGCTGGTCGACCTGCCGTCGAACGGCGAACTCGTGGTCCAGCATGCGGTGTCGCGCAGCGTGCGCGACAGTGCGCTGCTGCTCGACGTGACGACCGGCCAGACGCTGCCGCCCGGCGCGCCCGGCACCTTCCTCGGCGCGCTCGATACGCCACCCGGCCCGTTGCGGATCGGTCTCGTCGTCGATCCGATGCTCGCGCCGGCGCTCGCCGACGACACGCGCGCGGCGCTCGACGACGCGGCCGCGCTGCTCGAATCGCTCGGCCATCACGTCGAGCCGACGACGCTGCAGATCGACTATGCGCGCGCGGCCGAAACCTTCCTGACGCTGTGGGCGACGATCGCCGAAGAAATGGTGCTCGGCGCGCGCGAGCTGACCGGCCGCACGCCGCGGCGCGGCGAATTCGAGGCCGCGACGTGGGCGATGGCCGTGGTCGGCCGCCGCCTCGCGCGCACGCGCCTGCCGGACGTACTCGAATGGCAGCGCCAGCTCACCGTGCAGGTCGCCGGTCTCGTGTCGCGCTACGACGCGATCCTGTGCGCCTCGCTCGCGGGGCCGCCGGTGAAGATCGGCGAACTGCAGCCGACGCCGTTCGAATCCGCGCAGATGAAGCTGGTCGCCGCGTTGCCGGTGAAGTCGCTGCTGAAGGAAATGCTCGCGAAGTCGTCGGAGAAGGCGTTCGCATGGGCCGGCTGCACCGAGCTGTTCAACCTGACCGGCCAGCCGGCGATGTCGGTGCCGCTGTACTGGAATGCGCGCGGGCTGCCGATCGGCGTGCAGTTCGCCGCGCGCCACGCGGACGAAGCGTTGCTGCTGAAGCTCGCGCGGCAGCTCGAACAGGCGCGGCCGTGGTTCGACCGCCGCCCGCCGCTGATGCAGGCGCAGCGCTGATTCAGCGGCTTCCGCCACGCGGCATGCGCGGCGCTTCACGAAAAAAAGCCCCGCCGGCGCAAACCGGCGGGGCTTTCACACAGGCAACCGCGTGACGGCGCTTACACCGCGAGCCGTTCGCAGATCGTCCGCGTGGCGGTCGCCGCGTTCAGCGTGTAGAAATGCAGCCCCGGCACGCCCGCGTCGATCAGGCGCTGGCACAGGCTCGTGACGACGTCCGCGCCGAACGCGCGGATCGACTCGCGATCGTCGCCGAAGCTCTCGAGCCGGCGCGCGACCCAGCGCGGCACTTCGGCGCCGCACATCTCGGAGAAGCGCATCAGCTGCGAGAAGTTCGTGATCGGCATGATGCCCGGCACGATCGGCACGTCCACCCCGAGCTTGCGCGCATCGTCGACGAAGCGGAAATACGCATCCGCATTGAAGAAGTACTGCGTGATCGCGGAATTCGCGCCGGCTTTCACCTTGCGCGCGAAATTCTCGAGATCGGCCTTCGGCGAGCGCGATTGCGGGTGGTACTCCGGGTAGCCGGCGACCTCGATGTGGAACCAGTCGCCATGCTCGGCGCGGATGAAGCTGACGAGCTCGGACGCATAGCGCAGCTCGCCGACCTCGCCCATCCCCGACGGCAGGTCGCCGCGCAGCGCGACGATGTGCCGGATGCCGTGCGAGCGGTACTGGTCGAGGATCGCGCGCAGGCTGTCGCGCGACGAGCCGATGCACGACAGGTGCGGCGCGGCTTCGAGACCGTCCTTCTGCATGTCGAGCACGGTATCGAGCGTGCCCTGCTGCGTCGATCCGCCGGCGCCGAACGTCACGGAGACGAATTTCGGCTTCAGCGGCAGCAGCTGTGCGCGCGTGGCGCGCAGCTTCTCGACGCCGTCCGCCGTCTTCGGCGGGAAGAATTCAAACGAGAGTTCGATCGGTTTCATGATTCGATGGGGTTGGGCCTGCGCCCGCCCTCAGCCGATGTCGCGCTGGCCGAAGATCAGGGCGGACAGCAGCCACGACACGATGCTGTACAGGATCGAACCGAAGAACGCGGACCAGAACCCCGACACCTCGAAGCCCTTCAGCAGCGACGACGCGAACCAGAAGCACAGCGCGTTCACGACGAGGATGAACACCCCGAGCGTGACGATCGTGACGGGCAGCGTCAGCAGGATCAGCACCGGCCGGATCACCGTGTTGATCAGCCCGAGCACCACCGCGATGATCAGCGCGGTGCCGAAGCTCTTGATGTGGATCGACGGCACGAGGTACGTGATGATCAGCAGCGCCAGCGCGTTGATGACCCAGGTGAGGATGACGCTCATGGAGTGCTCCGGTTCGGTTGTCGATCGGTACGATCGGTGAGCGCCGCCGCGCCGTGCGCCCGCGACGGGCGCGCACGGCACGGCGGCGGCCGCGCATCAGTATCAGTAGCGGTAGTGGTTCGGCTTGAACGGGCCGTCCTTCTGCACGCCGATGTACGCAGCCTGCTCGTCCGACAGCACCGACAGGTTCGCGCCGATGCGCGCGAGGTGCAGGCGCGCGACCTTTTCATCGAGATGCTTCGGCAGCACGTACACCTTGTTCTCGTACTGCTCGCCGCGCGTGAACAGCTCGATCTGCGCCAGCGTCTGGTTCGCGAACGAGTTCGACATCACGAACGACGGGTGGCCGGTCGCGCAGCCGAGGTTCACGAGGCGGCCTTCGGCCAGCAGGATCACGCGCTTGCCGTCCGGGAAGATGATGTGGTCGACCTGCGGCTTGATGTTTTCCCACTGGTACTGGCGCGTCGACGCGACATCGATTTCCGAGTCGAAGTGACCGATGTTGCAGACGATCGCGTTGTGGCGCATCGCCTTCATGTGATCGTGGTTGATCACGTGATAGTTGCCGGTCGCCGTCACGAAGATGTCGGCCTTGTCCGCCGCGTATTCCATCGTCACGACGCGGTAGCCTTCCATCGCCGCCTGCAGCGCGCAGATCGGATCGATTTCGGTGACCCACACGGTCGCGCCGAGGCCGCGCAGCGACTGCGCGCAGCCCTTGCCCACGTCGCCGTAGCCTGCGACGACCGCGACCTTGCCCGCGATCATCACGTCGGTCGCGCGCTTGATGCCGTCGACGAGCGACTCGCGGCAGCCGTACAGGTTGTCGAACTTCGACTTCGTGACCGAATCGTTCACGTTGAACGCCGGGAACGGCAGGCGGCCGTCCTTTTCCATCTGGTATAGGCGGTGCACGCCGGTCGTGGTTTCTTCGGTCACGCCCTTGATGTGCGCGAGGCGCTTCGAGTACCAGGTCGCGTCGACGTCGAGGTGCTTCGCGATCGACTTGTACAGCGCGACTTCTTCCTCGTTGGTCGGCTTCGCGATCACCGAACGGTCCTTCTCGGCCTTCGAGCCGAGGATCAGCAGCAGCGTTGCATCGCCGCCGTCGTCGAGGATCATGTTCGCGAATTCGCCGTTCGGCCATTCGAAGATGCGGTGCGAGAACTCCCAGTATTCGTCGAGCGATTCGCCCTTGAACGCGAACACCGGCGTGCCGGCTTCGACGATCGCGGCCGCCGCGTGATCCTGGGTCGAGAAGATGTTGCACGATGCCCAGCGCACGTCCGCGCCGAGCGCCTTCAGCGTCTCGATCAGCACGCCCGTCTGGATCGTCATGTGCAGCGAACCGGCAATGCGCGCGCCCTTCAGCGGCTGCTGCGCCTTGTATTCGTCGCGGATCTGCACGAGGCCCGGCATTTCGGTCTCGGCGATGTTGAGTTCCTTGCGGCCCCAGCCGGCCAGCGCCATGTCGGCGACGACGTAATCGGTGGATGCCTTGGAATCGATAATGGCGTTCATCACGCCCTCCTTTCTAAAAAGTTTCTAGATTGGTGACGTGAGCGCCGTTCAGGAAGCGGGGCCGGCGCGAAAAAATCGCCGCACGGCAGCTTGGTGAAGCTCTCCGAGCCTGGCGGACGCTGGTGGTCCGTCGCAACGCTCCTCGGAAAACGGAGGGGATTGTAGCAAATCGGCGCGCGGAATGCGCAAGGACCCGCACACGAGCGCGGCACGGGCGCGCGGCGCCGGCGCGCGCGGCCGTCGACAAGGGGTCAGGACTCGGCGCCGACCCACGCCTGTTCGCGCAGCCGCGCGCGCAGGCGCGCGACGGCCTGGCTGTGCAGCTGGCACACGCGCGATTCGCTCACTTCGAGCACCGCGCCGATCTCGCGCAGATTCAGACCCCGTTCGTAGTACAGCGACATCAGCAGCTTCTCGCGCTCCGGCAGCCGCTCGATCGCCTCGACCAGCGCCTCGCGCAGGTGCTCGTCGAGCAGCGCCGACAACGGATCGGCGTGATCGACGCGATAACGGTCGAGGAACGGCTCGTCGTCGGCCGCGCGGTCGAAATCCTCGTAGTAGATGAGCTGGCTGCCGTGCAGGTCCTGCAGCATCCCCTGGTATTCGTCGAGCGGCATGTTCAGGTGCTGCGCGATCTCGGTCTCGCTCGCCGAGCGGCCGAGGTGCTGCTCGACCTGGTGCACCGCGTGCTCGACCTCGCGCGACGTCTTGCGCAGGCTGCGCGGCAGCCAGTCGTTGCTGCGCAGCTCGTCGAGCATCGCGCCGCGGATGCGCTGCGTCGCATAGGTCTCGAACTGCGCGCCCTGGTCTTCCTTGTAGCGGCCGGCCGCGTCCATCAGGCCGATCATGCCGGCCTGGATCAGGTCGTCGAGATCGACGCTCGCCGGCATCTTCGCGACGAGTTGCAGCCCGAGGCGGCGCACGAGCGGCGCATATTGCGCGAGCACGTCGGCCTGGGACATCTTTCCTTGAGCGTTGTACATCATGGCTCTCTCCTTCGGGTGGCGCTCACGCGGCGTGTGCCGCGCCCGCCTCGTACGACGGCTTGCCGCCGGCGTGGACCGCCCGGCCCGCACCCGAACGCGGGCGCATCGGCCAGTACAACAGGTCGGCGGCAATCTGCCGGTAGTCGCGCGCGGCGGGCGACGACGGGAACGCGTCGACCACCGCATGCATCAGGTCGCGGGCGTGCTCGACGAGCGGATCGGCGCTCACGCAGCCCGCATCGGCGATCGACACGGTCAGGTAGCGGCTCGCGACGCCCGCGAGGTTGTCGAAGGCCGTCTTCGCGTCCGCGTGGCTGCCGACCTGATTGGTCAGCACGCGGAACTGCGCGAACGCGTGCGCGAAATGCAGCCGCTTCATGCACGCGTACGCCTCGGTGATCGCCTGCGCGGCGACCCGCGTGACGACCAGCACGTCGTGCGCTTCGCGCGCGAGCGCCGAGAACGAGCCGTCGGCGCCGAGCTGCGCGTCGACGAGCACGATGTCGGCCGGGCCGTCGATGAAGTCGCTCAGTTGCGCGTCGCTGTAGCCTGCGCGCGCGAGCCGCGCGGCGCCGCACAGGCCGAAGCCGGCCGCCACCCGCGTGCGTTCGCCGTCGCGCAGCCATGCGCCCGCGAGCGTCGCGCTGGCCGAGTGCACGTCGGCGCGCTCGTCGACGACGAGCACGTCCTTGCCGAGCGACGCGAGCGCCGCAGCAAGATTCACCACGGTGGACGTGCAGCCGACGCCCGCCGGCCCGCCCGTCACCGCGACGATGCGCGACGCGCGCCCGGCCAGCAGGCGCCGCAGCCCTTCGGCCTGATCGATGATCCGTTTATCCAAATCGCACCTCGTGCAGCTCGGCGGTGGAACGTGCGGTCAGTGCGGAAAGCAGCGTCGGCATGTCCTCGTCTTGCGGCACGAAGGGCGAGCCGTCGCGCGGCACACAGAACGCGCTCTTCAGCAGGAATTTGGTCGACGCGACGTACAGGTTCTCCGGCACCTTCTGGCCGGTCGACACGTAGTGGACCGGCAGCTTGTAGCGGATCACCGTGTCGAGCACGCCGCCGAGGTGGGTCGCCTCGTCGAGCTTGGTGAGGATGCAGCCGGCCAGGTCGGGATGCTCGCCCGCGCTGCGGTACGCCTGCACGACTTCGTTCAGCGTGTCGCCGTGGCTCGTCGCGTTGAGCAGCAGCAGGCGCTGCACCGGTGCGTTCGCGCCGTGCAGCATCGCGATCTGGTCGGACACCGCGCGGTCGCGCTGGCTCATGCCGATCGTGTCGATCAGCACGATGTGCTTGTTGCGCAGCTCGGACAGCGCGAGCGCGAGGTCGCCCGCATCCTTCACCGCGTGCACCGGCACGCCGAGGATCTTGCCGAAGATGCGCAGTTGCTCGTGGCCGCCGATCCGGTAGCTGTCGGTGGTCAGCAGCGCGACCTTGCTCGCGCCGAAGCGCATCACGCAGCGCGCGGCCAGCTTCGCGGTGGTGGTCGTCTTGCCGACGCCCGTCGGCCCCATCAGCGCGAACACGCCGCCGCGCTCCATCAGCGCGTCCTCGCTGTCGAGCACCGGCAGGTTCGACGCAAGCACCGACTGCGCCCATTCCGCGGCCTGCCCGAAGGTCTGCGCGCCGTCGCCGGACGGCAGGTTGTCGACCAGCATCCGCACGAGCTGCGCGGAGAAGCCGGCCGCGAACAGGTGCTTCGTCAGCGCGCCGTGGACGGCGCTGCGGCGCTGGCGGTCGTGCCACATCAGGCTGTCGAACTGCTCTTGCATCATCCCGCGCAGCTCGCCCAGCTCCTGCATCACCGTATCGTTGACGATCCGCTCGAGGCGCGACTTCACCGCATCGGCCACCGCGGCGGCGGTGTCGGCGGACAGGCGCGTGCGTTCCGTCGCCCTGCCGGCGTACGCGGCGCCCGTGTCGGGTGCGCGCTTCGCGGCGGCCGTCGCGCCGGCGGCCGGCGACCCGGCGGCGAGCGATCCCGCGGCCGGCATCCGGCGTTCGGCGTCGCGGACGATGTCGCGCGCCCAGTCCGGCGGCGTCGCGCTGGCCGCGGCGCGCGGCGCGGGCGCGCTCGGCTGCGGCTCGGCCGGCGCCTGCGCCCGGGCGATCAGCGCGTCGCGCTGCTGCGTGAGGCGCTTCGCGTGCTCGACCAGCCACGGTGCGGGCTCGGAAGTGGCGGCCGGCGATCCGGGCGCGGGCGTACCGGCGGCCGGCGCGGCGATCGACGGCGCTGCCGCGGCGGGCGCGTCCGCATCGCTCGACGGAGGATGCGCATCCGCGTCGTGCGCGTCGGCGCTCGCGCCGAACACCGACGAGAACACGTCCGGCAGCCCGCCTTCGCCGGCCGCGTACGGATTGACGGCCGGGCGCGGTGCGATGCCCGGGCGCGACACGATGCCCGGCACGGCGGCGGCCGGCACGGATTCCGGCACGCGCGACGTGGCGACGCGCGGACGCGCGGCCGGCGGCGCCACCGCGGCGAGATCCGAATCGGCGAGTGCAACGATTTCGACGCTGCCGTCATCGAGCGTGCGGTTCGACAGCACGACCGCGTCGGCGCCGAGCGCCTCGCGCACGAGACGAAGTGCGTCGCGGCTCGTTGCGCCGGTGAATTTGCGAATGTTCAAGCGGAACCCCCGATGACGTTAACGACTTTGATCGTGCGTGTGTCCGGCACTTCGGCATACGACAGCACTTTCAATTGCGGCAGGCTGCGGCGCAGGAAGCGCGCGAGCATCGCGCGCAGCGCGTGCTGCACCAGCAGCACCGGCGGCAGCCCGAGATTCTGTTGACGCAGCATCGCTTGCTGCGTGCCGGTCAGAAGGTTATGCGCGAGGCCGGGTTCGAGGCCCGGGTTCGCGCCGGTGGCGAGCGCCTGCGACAGCACGCGCTCCAGGTTCGCGTCGAGGCCCATCACCTGCATTTCGCCGTTGCCCGGATACCACTGCTGCGTGATCGCGCGGCCGAGCGACAGGCGCACCGCGGCGGTGATCTCGAACGCGTCGCCGCGGCCCGCATGCTCGGACACGGCCTCGAGGATCGTGCGCATGTCGCGGATCGGCACGCCTTCCTCGAGCAGGTTCTGCAGCACCTTCTGCAGCGTGGTGAGCGAGATCGTCTTCGGCACGAGGTCCTCGACGAGCGACGGTGCATCCTTGCCGGTGCGTTCGACGAGCGCCTGCACTTCCTGGCGGCCGAGCAGCTCGGCCGCGTGCTGGACGACGAGATGGTTCAGGTGCGTCGCGACGACCGTGCTCGCGTCGACCACCGTGTAGCCGTACACCTGCGCCTGCTCGCGCAGCGCGACGTCGATCCACACGGCCGGCAGCCCGAACGCGGGGTCCTGCGTGACGGCGCCCGGCAGCGCGGCCGTCACCTGGCCCGGGTTGATCGCGAGCCACTGGCCCGGGAACACTTCGCCCGCGCCGATCTCGACGCCCTTCAGCGCGATCCGGTACGCGTTCGGCCGCAGCTCGAGGTTGTCGCGGATATGGATCACCGGCGGCAGGAAGCCGATTTCCTGCGCGAATTTCTTGCGGATGCTCTTGATGCGCTTGAGCAGCTCGCCGTCGCTGTTCCTGTCGACGAGCGGAATCAGCCGGTAGCCGACTTCGAGGCCGAGCGGGTCGATCAGCTGCACGTCGTCCCAGGTCGCTTCGTGGCTGTCGGCCGGCAGCACGGCGGGCGGTGCGATGTCGGTCACGTCGCCGGCCGCCTTGCGGGCCGCCGCGCGCCTGGTCTGCGTGCGCGCCAGCCAGATCGCGCCGCCGCCGAGCGCGAGGAACGCGAAGTGCGGCATCCCCGGGATCAGCCCCATCAGCACGATAATCGCGCCGGTGATCGTCAGCACGCGCGGGTTCGTGAACAGCTGGCCGGTGATCTGCGTGCCGATGTCCTCGTCGGTCGCGACGCGCGACACGATCACGCCGGCCGCGGTCGAGATCACGAGCGACGGGATCTGCGCGACGAGGCCGTCGCCGATCGTCAGCAGCGTGTAGTTGGTGCCGGCCGCGGCGAAGCTCATGTCGTGCTGGACCATCCCGACGATCAGCCCGCCGATCACGTTGATCGCCATGATGATCAGGCCGGCGATCGCGTCGCCGCGCACGAACTTCGACGCGCCGTCCATCGACCCGTAGAACTCCGCTTCCTGCGACACGGCCAGGCGCCGCTTGCGCGCCTGTTCCTCGTTGATGAGTCCGGCGTTCAGGTCGGCGTCGATCGCCATCTGCTTGCCGGGCATCGCGTCGAGCGTGAAGCGCGCGGACACTTCGGCGATCCGCCCCGCGCCCTTCGTGATCACCATGAAGTTGATGATCATCAGGATCACGAACACGACGATGCCGACCGCGAAGTTGCCGCCGACCAGGAAGTGGCCGAACGCCTCGATCACCTGGCCGGCCGCATCCGGGCCGGTATGGCCTTCGAGCAGCACGACGCGCGTCGACGCGACGTTCAGCGACAGGCGCAGCAGCGTCGAGAACAGCAGCACGCTCGGGAACGCCGCGAAGTCGAGCGGCTTCATCGTGTACATGCTGACGAGCAGCACCATCACCGACAGCGCGATGTTGAACGTGAACAGCAGATCCAGCAGCATCGGCGGCAGCGGCAGGATCATCATCCCCAGGATCATGCAGATGAGGATCGGGCCCGCGAGCGCGCGCAGGTTCGTGCCTGCCAGCAGGTTCGGGCGCTTCGCGAACAGGCCGGTGGTCGGGGTGCTCATGCCGCGGTCCCTCGTTTGCCGAGCGTGTCCTCGGCTTCTTCACGTTCGTCGTCGGCGGCGACCGACGTGCCCTTGTCGAGTTCGGCCGGCACGTCGAGATCGACCGGCACCGCCGGGAACGCGCCGCCTTCCGAGCGGAAACGCTTGAGCTGGTACACCCATGCGAGCACTTCGGCGACCGCCGAGTACAGCGAACCGGGGATCTCGCGCTCGAGTTCGACGTTGTGATACAGCGCCCGCGCGAGCGGCGGCGCTTCGAGCAGCGGCACGTTGTGTTCGGCCGCGAGTTCGCGGATGCGCGCCGCGACGAGGTTCACGCCCTTCGCGACGACCTTCGGCGCGCGCATCTCGCCATCCGTGTATTGCAGCGCGACCGCGAAGTGGGTCGGGTTCGTGACGACCACGTCGGCCTTCGGCACGGCCGCCATCATCCGGCGGCGGGCGATCGCGCGCTGCTGCTGGCGAATGCGCCCCTTCACGTGCGGATCGCCTTCGTTCTCGCGATGCTCGCGCTTCACTTCTTCCTTCGTCATGCGCAACTTCTTGTTGTACTGCCAGAGTTGGTAAGGCACGTCGAGCCCGGCGACCACCAGCATCCCGGCGACCGTCGTGCCGCAGCACACGGCGACCAGATGCAGCGCATCGGGCAGCGCCGCGCCGAGCGGCTGGGTCGCGAGGCCGAGCAGTTCGTCCTTGCTGCGCCAGATCGCGATGCCGCCGATCCCGCCGACCACCAGTGTCTTCGCGATCGACATCCCGAGCTGGATCGGCCCCTGGATCGAGAAGATCCGGCCGAGGCCCGAGATCGGGTTCAGCCGGTCGAACTTCAGCTCGAACGTCTTTTGCGAAATCAGCCAGCCGCCGAGCGCCATCGGCGCGAGCAGCGCGGCGACGCCGGTGAGCGCGAGAAGCGGCAGCAGCGCGGCGAAGCCCTCGAGGCTCGCGCTGCCGGCCGCCGACAGCATCCGGTGGGTGTCGAACGCGGTCGCGCGATCGAACGTGAACGCGCCGCGCAGCATCGCCTGCAGATGCGCGCCCGACGGGCCCGCGAGCAGCCATGCGCCGTAGAACCCCGCCGCGAGCAGTGCGAACGAAGCCAGTTCGCGCGAACGCGCGACCTGCCCCTCCTCGCGCGCCTTCTCGCGGCGCCTGGGAGTGGCGGCTTCGGTCTTGTCGAGATCGCTCTCGTCTGCCACGGGGCCTCCAGTCGGCTACGGCGGAATGCCGTTTTCCAGTGACACCGATTATTCATGGAGGCGTCAAACGCCGATCGGTCGAGCAAAGCCGGGAAAGGGGGGTATTTCGGGGAATCGGACGAGCCGCCGCGAACGCGGCCGGAGCGGGGGCGGAACGATGCGCGGCGCGGCGGAAAAACCGGCCGGCCGGCGCATGGGGGCGGCGGCGCTCGCAGGCGGGACGGCACCGGCTGAGTGCGGGGGGACGGTGAAACGACGGGCGGGAAAACGGGAAGAGGCGGGGAAAGCGGGCCCCGACGCAACGGCCCCCGGACGGGCCGATCGCCACGTCATGCTCGTCGCGAATACGTCGAGTCTTCGCTTCGTCGCAATCCTTGCGCCCGGCCCTTTCCGGGGCCAGCGCAAGCCCGTTATTGGCGTGAACAGGCCCTAGCCAGCCGCCGCCCGCTGCAGCGCGTCGAGATCGAGCTTCTTCATCGTCATCACCTGCGCCATCACGCGCTCGGCGCGGGCTGGGTCGCCCGTCATCAGCTCGGCCATCTGCACCGGCACGACCTGCCACGACACGCCGAAGCGGTCGCGCAGCCAGCCGCATTGCTGCGCGCGCTCGTCGCCGCCTTCGGACAGGCGCGCCCAGTAACGGTCGATCTCGTCCTGGTCGCGGCAGTTGACGACGAACGACACGGCCGGCGTCATCTGGAACACGGGGCCGCCGTTCAGCGCGACGAACGCCTGCCCGTCGAGCTCGAACGCCACGGTCATCACCGCGCCCTCGGCGTTGCCGGACGCGTGCGCGCCAGCCTTGCCGTAGCGCGCGACGTGCACGATGCGCGCGTTGTCGAACACCGATACGTAAAAAGCGGCCGCCGCCTCGGCGTCGCGGTCGAACCACAGGAACGGCGTGATGCGCTGGATACGCTGGGTCATGGCGCTGTCTCCTCGATGTCGTGCCGGCACCGGTGCCGGTCTTACATCGTAGCCGCTGCGCCGGCGCCTGGCGGCGCGCCGGTCCGTAGCGCGCGCACCGCACGCCGGATAAAAAAAGGGGGCGATCGCTCGCCCCCTTCGTTCCTGCGTCCGGCCGTGCCGCGTCAGAACGCGACGAACGGCTGCGCGCCGCCGCTCGCGGTCTTGTCCATCCCGAAGTAGATCGTCTTGCCGTAGAAGTGCGGCATGCCGATGTCGAGCCAGCTGGACGAGCCGAACGGGCCCGCGATGTCGTTGAACGCGAACGTCGACGGGTTCGAGAACAGCGAATCCGCGTTCGCGACCGGCATCGACACGGTACCCGACGCGCCGTTCTGGCCCCTCAGCGTGGCCGAGTACGAGGTCGTGGTCGCGGGGCAGTAGAACTCCGTGTTCCTCGAACAGACCGTCTGCGCCGAATCGTTGAAGAAATACGCGTTCGAGCCCGTATCGAAGAACGCGGTCACGTTGCGCCCCTGGAACGTCGCGCTGACGTCGCCGGTCGTGGTCGACGTCATCACCGTCTTGCCGCTCAGGTTCGGCAGGCCGAACGTCAGCGTGCCGGTTGCGCTCCCCTGCCCGCTGGACGAGATGTCGGGCATCTGCACGCTCACGCCGTCGCTGTTCGCGAACCGATGCACGGGGTTGGCCACCTGCTGCGCGAGCGGCACGAGCGCGACCGTGCAGCTTGCGTTGTCGCCGTTCGGGCACGCGTAGTAGTTGTTGCTCGTCGACGTCGACGTCGCGCAGGTCGTGCCGCAGTCGTACGGCGCCGGCCCGATGCCGAGGATCCCGTTCGCGCCGAGCGCGCCGGTCGAGTTGGCCGACGCGCCGCCGTTCGTGCACGAGCTCGGCACGTTGGTCGTGCCGAGGTCGCCGATGATCTGCACGGGCAGCGAGCTTGCCTGCTCGGTGCCGATCGACAGGTCGACGGTGCGCACCGAGCCCCACGTGTAGCTCGACACGAACTTGCCGCATTCGGCGACCGGCGCGCCGCCGCTCGTCACCTGCGGCAGGCTGTCGTGCACGCCCGCCACCGCGCTGCCGACGAGCCGCAGCCCGTAGGACGCGGTATCGACGAGCACGTTGTTGACGATCTGGCAGTTCGACGTGCCCGGCACGCAGACCTTCAAGCTGATGGTCGGGATGTTGATCACGTTCGCGGCGCCGGCGCCGACCGTGATGACGGCCGTGTTGCCGCTGTTGCCGTCGGACCCGCCCGAGCCGTTGCCGCCCGTATTGCCGCCGTTGCCCGCACTGCCGCCGCCGCCATCGCCGCCGCCGCATGCCGTCACGAGTACGGCCGTCGCGGCCAGGAGGCCCAGCACGCCGAGCCAGCGCTTGAATGTACGAGGAATGCTCAAGGTCGCTCTCCCGCTGTCACTGGATATCGGTGCCGGCCACGCCGGCAGGCAGCGCCGACGGCAGCCATGCCTGGCCGGAGAAGGCGCCCATGTGGCCGCCCGTCCGGATCACGAGGCCGCTCGTCTCGACGGCCACCGGCGCGCGCCAGCCGCGCGCCTGGTGCGCCGCCTGGACCCCGGCGGTGTACTGCGGGAAATAGCTGCCGAGCAGCGACGCGAGATCCGGCATCGTCGGCCCGCGCCATGCGAGGCCGAACACGCTGCCGGCGGCCGACGTGTATTCGTGGATGACGGTGCCCGATCCGAGCGTGATCTCGCGGACGGTATAGGCGGCCGTGCTCGTCTGCACGCCGTCCGCCGAGCGCATCGCGCGCTGCAGCGCCCGCACGGTGGCGGCCTGATCGTCCGCCGGCGGCGACATCGGTGCGCCGCCCAGTTCCGCATGTGCGTGGACGGCCCACAGCACACTCATTGCAGCCGTCGCGTGCGCGACGGTCCAGCCCAAGCGTTTCAGCTTCACGTTCCCCCCCAAGGGACTGGCTTCGTTGCCGACGGCGCCGCCGTCGGCCCCCGCCGCCTGCCAACTTATGAATCTTACGAATGACGCTACGTTGCTGCTGACGCGTAGTATGCCTGCGGAGTGTGGCCACGTGTCAATTCGACGCAGGATCACGCCGCGCGGCGCATCGGCGGCGGACACGGGAAAACGGCGGCGGGAACGGGGAATGCGCGCATCGGCCGCCTCGCGGAAGGGGACGCGCCGATGCGTGGCGACCAGGTCAGAAGCCGAGGCTGGCGAGCAGGTCGTCGACCTGCCCCTGGTCCTGGACGACGTCGGATTTGCCTTCCGGCGCGATCTGCGGGCCGTTCAGCAGCGATTCGGGGCTGCCGGTCGCGCTCATCTGCTCGGCCGCGAACGCGGCGGCGGTGGCCGCGAACTGCTCGCGCCGCTCCGGCGCGATGTTCTCGACGAGCACCGTGAGGAGCTGCTGCTCGATCAGGTAGACCATGTCCATGATCTTCTTGATCACTTGGCCGGTCAGATCCTGGAAATCCTGCGCGAGCATGATCTCGAGCAGCTGCGCGCGAGTCGCCGACGTCGACTCGGGCAGCGTGCGCAGGAACGTGCGCGTATCGTCCATCAGCTCGCGCACGTCCGCGTGCTCGATCGGCGCCGCGTACCACTGCGCCCAGCGCGCGTCGAGCGCCTCGGCCTCGTTCTGGATGCGCTCCTGCATCGGCTTCGCGATCTCGATCGCATTCAGCACGCGCACCGCGGCCTGCTCGGTCATCGTCGCGACGTAGCGCAGCCGGTCGCGCGCATCCGGCACGGCTTCCGCCGCGCGCTCGACGTGCTTGTCGAGCCCGAGCTCGCGCATCGAATCGCGCAGCGTGCGCGTGACGTGGCCGATGCGCGCGAGGATCCGGTCGCTCGCGTAATCGGCGCCTTCGGCATGGCCGTCGGCGTTGATCGCCGCGCCGGCGAGCGCCGCATGGATCGGCTCGTTCACGTTCAGCTCCCGGCCTTGGCCATCTTGTCGATGATCTTGTTCAGCTTCTCGTCGAGCGTCGCGGCCGTGAACGGTTTCACGACGTAGCCGCTCGCGCCGGCCTGCGCGGCCGCGATGATGTTCTCCTTCTTCGACTCGGCCGTGACCATCAGCACCGGCAGGTGCGTGAGCGTCGCGTCCGCGCGGATTTCCTTCAGCATCGCGAGGCCGTCGAGGTTCGGCATGTTCCAGTCCGAGATCACGAAGTCATAGCCGCCGCCGCGCAGCCGCGCGAGGCCGGCCAGGCCGTCCTCGGCCTCGTCGACGTTCGAATAGCCCAGTTCCTTGAGCAGGTTGCGGACGATCCGGCGCATCGTCGGGAAATCGTCCACCACCAGGATTTTCATGCTCTTGTCCATCGTCGTTCCTTTCCAGATTCGTTTCCGTCGGGACGCGTATCGTGGCACGCGCCCCGTGACATTCCATTCACACGCGCTGCACGCGGTCGCCCATCGTCGCCAGGCGCGCCATCACGCGGCGGCTCATGTCGGCGAGCGGCGCGATCTCGTCCGCGCCGCCGAGCGCGATCGCCTCGCGCGGCATCCCGAACACGATGCAGCTCGCTTCGTCCTGCGCGAACGTGTGGGCGCCCGCGCGTTTCATTTCCAGCAGGCCCGCCGCGCCGTCGCGGCCCATCCCGGTGAGGATCACGCCGATCGCGTTCTTGCCCGCATGCGTCGCCGCCGAGCGGAACAGCACGTCGACCGACGGGCGGTGCCGGTTCACCGGCGGCTCGTCCGACAGTTGCGCAATATAGTTCGCGCCGCTTCGCGCGAGCAACAGGTGTGCGTGGCCCGGCGCGATGTACGCATGGCCCGGCAGCACGCGTTCGCCATGCTCGGCTTCCTTCACCGCGATCCGGCACAGGCCGTTCAGTCGCTGCGCGAACGATTTCGTGAAGCCCGGCGGCATGTGCTGCGCGATCAGCACGGCCGGCGCATCCGGCGGCAGCGGCGTCAGCACTTCACGGATCGCCTCGGTGCCGCCCGTCGACGCGCCGATGATGATCAGCTTCTCGGTACTGACGAGCGGGTTGTTGATCATCGGCGCGGCCGCGGCGCTGTCCGCCGTGCGCGCGGCGGCCTGCGGCTGCGGCGCCTGGCGCACGCGCGCGCGCGACGCCGCGCGGATCTTGTCGGCGAGCTTTTCCGCGTAGTCGAGCATCCCGTCGCGAATCCCGACGCGCGGCTTCGTGACGAAATCCACCGCGCCGAGTTCGAGCGCGCGCAGCGTGATTTCCGAGCCGCGCTCGGTCAGCGACGACACCATCACGACCGGCATCGGCCGCAGGCGCATCAGCTTCTCGAGGAAGTCGAGCCCGTCCATGCGCGGCATTTCGACGTCGAGCGTGAGCACGTCGGGGTTGTGCTGCTTGATGAGCTCGCGCGCGACGAGCGGATCGGGCGCGGTCGCGACCACCGTCATGTCGGGCTGGCTGTTGATGATCTCGGTCATCAGGCTGCGGATCAGCGCCGAATCGTCGACGCACAATACTTTGATCTTCTGCACTGCGGTCATGCCTCCTGCTTTCTTGATAGGTTCGCCGCGTACGGGCTCCCTTGCGGGCCAGCCGTCCGCGCACCGCCGCTGCCGGCCGGCGCGGCGCCACGCGCGCCGAACAGCTCGATGCGCGGGCGCGCCGGTTGCGGCGCGGCAGGCCGCTTCGCGGCGAACAGCTCGACGTGCGCACGCGTGCGTGCGGTGCGGAGGCGATCGGCCTCGCGCGCGAGCGCGGCTTCGCGCTCGGTGACGCCCGGCACCTGCAGCCGCAGCTTCTTCACCATCGCGCGCCCGCTGTGCGGCATGAACGCGACCTTGCGCGGATGCACGCCCTGCAGGTCTTCCGCGGTGATGCGGATGCGCTCGAGCGCGAGATAGCGGCGCACGAAATCCGCGTTGCGATCGCCGATGTTGATCGTCGTCATCCCGGCCAGCACGGCCGCGCCGCCGAACACCTTCGCCTCGAAGCGCTCGCGGCGCCCGCCGGCCTTGATCAGCTCGTTGATCAGCACTTCCATCGCATATGCGCCGTAGCGCATCGATTCCGACGCGGCGGCGCCCGGATCGGCGCCGTCGTCCGGCAGCATGAAGTGGTTCATCCCGCCGATGCCCGCATACGGGTCGTGCAGGCACGCGGCGACACACGAGCCGAGCACGGTCATCAGCACCATGTCCTCGGACGTCGTGTAGAACTCGTTCGGCAACAGCTTCACGCCGGGGCGCTCGAAGTGGTTGTCGAAGTAGCGATTGGTCGCGATCGGCAGTGCGCTCATCCGCGCTCTCCATAGGCGGGCGCGCCGCCCGCGGCCCGCGCACGCACGGGCGACGACATCGCGGCCGCCGCGCTCGCCTGCGCGCCGCGCGACCGTGCGCCCTGAGCGGCGTCGCGCGTCAGTTCGTACACCGTCTGCCCGCGCAGCCGGAACGCCTGCGTCACGTACGTGAAATTCTCCGAATGGCCGGCGAACAGCAGGCCGCCCGGCTTCACGAGCGGCTCGAAGCGCGACAGCACCTGCCCCTGCGTCGGCTTGTCGAAATAGATCATCACGTTGCGGCAGAAGATCGCGTCGAACGGCTTGCCGATCCCGTAGTCGGCATCGGTCAGGTTCAGTTGCTCGAAACGGATCATCGCGCGCAGCTCGGGGCGCACCTTCACGCGGCCGGCCTGCGCGCCCGTGCCCTTCAGGAAGAAGCGCTTGAGCCGCTCCGGCGACAGGTGCTTGACCTGGTCGTACGTATAGATGCCGGCTTCGGCCTTCGCGAGCACCTGCGTGTCGAGATCGGTCGCGAGGATCGACGCGCTGCGCGCCGCCGTTTCGCCGAGCGCCTCGATCAGCGTGATCGCGATCGAGTACGGCTCCTCGCCGGTGGACGCCGCCGAGCACCAGACCGACACCGGCGCCGGCCGCCCCTTCACGAATTCCGACAGGATCGGGAAATGGTGCGACTCGCGGAAAAACGCGGTCAGGTTGGTCGTCAGCGCGTTGGTGAACGCTTCCCACTCGAGCGGATCGTCTTCCTGCTCGAGCAGGTCGAGGTAGTCGCGGAACGTGTCGAGGCCGCGCGCCCGCAGCCGTCGCGCGAGACGGCTGTAGGCCATGTCGCGCTTGTGCTCGGACAGCGAGATGCCCGCGCGTTGGTGGATCAGCGCGCGGATGCGTGCGAAATCCGCGCCGGTGAACGCGAAGTCGCGCCCCGGCTCGCCCGCGCGAGGCGAGGCATCCGGTGCATCGGGTCGAAACGGCGCGCGCGCGTGCTGCATGGCTTAGAAGGTCTCCCAGTCGTCGTCGGACGTGCCGGCGGCCGCCAGCGCCGGCTTCTCGCCGTTCAGCGCCGGGCGCACGAGCGCGGGTTTCGCGGCCGGCTTGTCCGTCGCTGCGGCCGTCTTCGCCAGACGCGGGCCGTAGCCGCCTGCGGCGGCGCCGCCGCGGGAAGCCGGTGCGTCCTTCTGCGTACGCGCAGTGGCGTCGGCCGCCCGCTTCGGTTCGTGGTCGGCGCTCGCGGCGGCCGCGCGCGACGCCGGCGCGGCACGCCGTGCCGCCGGCTGGACCGCGGCCTGCGGCGCCGGCAGCGCGGCGACCGGCGCGTCGTGGCGCGCGCCCGACGGCAGCGCCGCCGGTTCATGGGCCACCGGCCGCGCGACGCTGCGCGCCGGCGCGAGCACGATGCCGCCCGCGACGCGCCAGCCCGACACGATCGCCTTCATCTGGCGCGTCTGCTCCTCGAGCGACGCGGCCGCGGCGGCCGCCTGCTCGACGAGCGCCGCGTTCTGCTGCGTGACCGCATCCATCTGGCCGACCGCGCGGTTGACCTGCTCGATGCCGGTCGACTGCTCGTCGGACGCGGCGCTGATCTCGCCCATGATGTCGGTCACGCGGCGCACGGCCTGCACGATTTCTTCCATCGTCGCGCCGGCGCGCGCGACGAGCGCCGACCCGCTGTCGACCTTCTCGGCCGAATCGCCGATCAGCTGCTTGATTTCCTTCGCGGCGCTCGCGCTGCGCTGCGCGAGCGAGCGCACCTCGCCCGCGACCACCGCGAAGCCGCGGCCCTGCTCACCGGCCCGCGCCGCTTCGACGGCCGCGTTCAGCGCGAGGATGTTGGTCTGGAACGCGATGCCCTCGATCGTGCCGATGATGTCGACGACCTTGCCCGAGCTGGCCGCGATGTCCTGCATCGTCGATACGACCTGGCCGACCACGTCGCCGCCCTGCGTCGCGATGTCCGACGCGTTCACCGCGAGCTGGCTCGCCTGCCGCGCGTTTTCCGCGTTCTGCCGCACGGTGCCGGTCAGCTGCTCCATGCTCGACGCGGTTTCCTGCAGCGACGCGGCCTGTTCCTCGGTGCGCTGCGACAGGTCGATGTTGCCGGTCGCGATCTCGCGCGCGCCGACGTCGATCGATTCGGTGCCGCGATGCACGGCCTGCACCATCGTCGTGACGGCGTCCTGCATCCGCTTGATGCCGCCGAACAGGCGGCCGATCTCGTTGGTGCTGAACACGTTCACCGGCTGCGTGAGGTCGCCGCCGGCGATGCGCTCGAAGTGCGCGATCGCATCTTCCAGCGGCTTGACGATCAGCCCGCGCAGCGCGAAGCGGATCGCGATCACGACGACGAACGCGATCGCGATGCCGGCCGCGATCAGCGCGATCATCATCGAGATCTGCGACTGCGTCGCGGCCTGGCGTTCTTCCGCGCGCTTTTGCAGCGCGGCGATCACGGCTGCCGCCGTCTGGTCGAACGCGACGAACATCGGGCTGATCTTCGCGTCGGCGATCGCGTGGTACGCGGCCATGTCGCCCGCGCGTGCCGCGGCAAATTCCGGTTCGACGCCTTCCTTCATGATCGTCGTGTAACGCGCGGTGAGCTCGTCGACGAGCGCCTGCTCGACGCCGAGCTTCGGCGTCGACTGGAACGTCTGCCAGTTCTGGTTCGACTTCGCATACAGCTCCTGCGCGCGATCGAGCACCTTCGCCGCGTCGGCCGCATTGCCGGCTTCGGTCAGCGTACGAAAGCGATCGAGCGCGACGCGCGAGCGCAGCAGGTACGCGGCCGTGTCGTCCAGCGTGTGGATCGCCGGCAGGTCGACGTGCGCGATCTCGTCGAGCGAACGGCTCGCGTGATTCAGCGCGTAGAGGCCGAGCCCGCCGACCGCGGCGGCCAGGCACACGAGGATGAGTCCGACCGCCGTGAGCGTCGTGCGGATCGACCAGTTATGCAACATTGCAGATTCTCCCGAAATTGCTGCGCGCGCGGCGCGCTTACCCGCCGAGCGTCTCGATCAGCGCCATTTCACGGCTCGACATCAGCTTCTCGATGTCCATCAGGATCAGCATCCGGCCGTCGACCGTGCCGAGGCCCGTCAGGTACTCGGTCGTCAGCGTCGCGCCGAATTCCGGCGCCGGCATGATCTGGTCGGTCTGCAGCGTCAGCACGTCCGACACGCCGTCGACCACCATCCCGACCACGCGGTTCGACACGTTCAGGATGATCACGACGGTCTGGTGGTCATACTCGACCCGGCCGAGGTGGAACTTGATCCGCATGTCGACGATCGGCACGATGATCCCGCGCAGGTTGATCACGCCCTTGATGAACTCCGGCGCGTTCGCGATGCGCGTGACGCTGTCGTAGCCGCGGATTTCCTGCACTTTCAGGATGTCGATCCCGTATTCCTCGTCGCCGAGCGTGAACACGAGGAATTCCTGGCCCGTCGCGTCGCCCTGTTCCGCGTCGCGGCGGCTGGTTGCCGCGTTCGCCGCGGCCGGATTGATCATTTGGACTTCAGCAGACACGTTTGCCCCCAATCGGTTGATGGCGAGAGTCAGAAGACGGCGAGCTCGGCGCCGGCACGGGCGCCGTGCGTCGCACGGGTTTCGCGGTTCAGCGCCGCGACGTCGACGATCAGCGCGACGCTGCCGTCGCCCAGGATGGTCGCCGCCGAGATGCCATGGACCTTGCGGTAGTTGGTTTCGAGGTTCTTCACGACCACCTGCTGCTGGCCGACCAGCTCGTCGATCAGCATCGCGAAGCGGCGCCCCTCGGTTTCCATGATCGTGACGATCCCCTGCGTCGGGTCGGTGCGCGCGTCCTCGACCGAGAACACCTCGTGCAGCGCGACCAGCGGCAGGTATTCACCGCGCACGCGCACCACGCGCTCGCCGTTGCCGACCGTGTAGATGTCGTCGTTCGACGGCTGCAGCGACTCCATCACGAAGTTCAGCGGCAGGATGAAGATCTCGCTGCCCACCTTCACCGACATCCCGTCGAGGATCGCCAGCGTGAGCGGCAGCACGATCCGCGTGGTCGTGCCGCGGCCGGCCAGCGACGTGATCTCGACGTGGCCGCCCATCGACTGGATGTTGCGCTTCACGACGTCCATGCCGACGCCGCGGCCCGACACGTCGGTCACCGTCTCGGCGGTCGAGAAGCCCGGCGCGAAGATCAGTTGCCAGACTTCGTCGTCGCTGATGTTCTCGGCGATCTGCATGCCCTGCTTCGCGGCCTTCGCGAGGATCCGCTCGCGGTTCAGGCCCGCGCCGTCGTCGCTCACCTCGATCACGATGTTGCCGCCGTGATGCGCAGCCGACAGCACGAGCTGGCCGACCGCGTCCTTGCCGGCGGCGACGCGCTTGTCGACGGTTTCGATGCCGTGGTCGAGGCTGTTGCGCACCAGGTGCGTGAGCGGATCGATGATCCGTTCGATCAGGCTCTTGTCGAGCTCGGTCGCCTGGCCGAACGTGACCAGTTCGACCTGCTTGCCGAGCTTGCCGGCGAGATCGCGCACGAGCCGCGGGAAGCGGCTGAACACGTAGTCCATCGGCATCATGCGGATCGACATCACCGCTTCCTGCAGGTCGCGCGCGTTGCGCTCGAGCTGCGCCATCCCGTTGAACAGGCGGTCGTGCAGCGCCGGATCGAACGCGCTCGCCGTCTCGGCCAGCATCGCTTGCGTGATCACCAGTTCGCCGACGAGGTTGATCAGCTGGTCGACCTTCTCGACGCCGACGCGGATCGAGCTGCCTTCGGCGCCCGCCGCGGCCGCGGCGGCCGGGCGCGCGCGCTTGTCGTCGTGATGCGCGGCGGCCGGCGCCGCGTGCTCGGCGGGCTGCGGTTGCGCGTGCTGTTGCGACGGCGGCTGCGGCTGCGCGGCGGCTGCGGCCGCCGGCTCGGCCGGCGCCGAAGCAGCCGGCTGCGCGGCGGCGGCCTGCGGCGCGAACACCTCGACGCGCGCGGGCGGCGCGGCGGCGGCCGGTTCGGCGGCCACCGCGGCGGCCGCGTCCTGCGCGGCGGCCGGTGCCGCCTGCGCGGCCGGCGCCGTGCCGTGCGCGACGCGGATCTGGCTTTCGTCGATCACGAAGCAGCACACGGCGACGATGTCGTCCGACGGGACGTCCGATTCGACCCACAGCGACAGGTCCGCGCCCGCTTCCTCGCGACCGACGATCCGGCCGAGGTTGCCGAGCTCTTCGGTGAGCAGCGCCTGGTCCTTCGCATCGACGCCGACCAGCGTGATCTTCAGGTGCGGGCCGCCGGCGCCGGCGTCGGCCGCCGGATGCGCGGCCGCGACGGCCTGTTCGACCACGTGATCGGGCGCACGGTCGCCGGCAGCGGCGGGTTCGGCAGCCGGCGCAACGGCCGCGGCGGCGACCGGCGCAACCGGCACGGCCTCGGCGGCGGCAGGCGCACCCGCGCCGCTTTCGGCCTTCAGCCGTTCGAGCTTCGCGCAGATCGCCGCGGCAGCGGCCGCGTCCGGTTCGGCGCTCGCGCGGTAGTCGACGAGCTGGTCGGACAGCACGTCCTTGGTTTCCAGGAACGCGTCGACCATGTCCTTGGTCAGCGTCAGCTCATGGTTGCGCGCGCGGTCGAGCAGCGATTCGAGGATGTGCGTCGTATCGGTCAGCGCGGAAAAGCCGAACGTCGCCGCGCCGCCCTTGATCGAGTGCGCGGCGCGGAAGATCGCCGCCAGATCCTCGGGATCGGGCGCATCAACGTCGAGGTTCAGCAGCAGCTGCTCCATCTGCGCGAGCAGCTCGTCGGCTTCGTCGAAAAAGGTCTGGTAGAACTGAGTGATGTCGAGAGTCATGCCCGGTCACCGGTTGAATTCGTCGCGTTCATGTCAGGAGGCAGCCGGTTCGGACAGCGTCGCGACCAGCTCGACCAGCACGCCCGGATCGATCGGCTTTTCGATCCAGCCGGTCGCGCCGGCGTCGCGTGCGGCGTCCTTGAAGGCATCGCTGCCCTCGGTCGTCAGCACGAGGATCGGCGTGTCCGCGTACGCGGTCAGCTTGCGCAGCGCCGCGATCACCTCGAGCCCGTTCTTGCGCGGCATGTTCTGGTCGGTCAGCACCAGGTCGTACGGCGCCGTCGCGGCCATGTCGAAGCCGGCTTCGCCGTCCGGCGCCACCGTCACGTCGTAGCCGGCCTGCGCAAGCGTGGCCTGCAGCAGCGCACGCATGGTCGCGGAGTCGTCGATGGCGAGAATGGTTCGGATCATGTCTGTCTCGGAATCTTGGAAACGTCAGGGTTTCGGCGCCACGGCGACGGCGCTCGCCACGACCGGACGCACCGCCGGCGTCGGGCCGCCGAGCTGCTGCGCGAGCAGCTTCGAACCGGCCGCGTCGGCGGACAACGTCGTCGTCGTCGCGTCGTCGCGCATCAGCGCTTCTTCGGATTTGCGATTCAGCACGATCACGCTGATCCGGCGGTTTTCCGGATCGAGCGGATCGGCCTTGTTCAGGTTCTGCGTCGACGCGAGGCCCAGCACGCGCAGCACTTTCGCCTCGTCCATGCCGCCGGAGATCAGCTCGCGGCGCGACGCGTTCGCGCGGTCGGCCGACAGCTCCCAGTTGCTGTAGCCGCCCTCGCCGCCCGCGTACGGCACGGCGTCGGTGTGGCCCTGGACGATGATCCGGTTCGGCACGTCGTTCAGCGTCTTGCCGATCTCGCGCAGGATGTCGCGCATGTACGGCTCGACGCGATCGCTCGACATCGCGAACATCGGCCGCTTCTGCGTATCGACGATCTCGATGCGCAGCCCCATCAGCGTCGAATCGATGCGGATCTGCTGCTTGAACTGGCGCAGCGTCGGATTGGCCTCGATCGCGGCCATCAGCTTGATCTGCAGGTCGTGCAGGCGCGTCTGCTCGAGCCGGTCCTGCGCGCCCTGGGCCTGCGACCGGGAATTTTCGTCGCCCGCCTTCGCGAGGCGCTCGGCGAGCGAGGTCGTGCCGTCGGTGCGGCGCAGCGTGCCGGCGTCGACGCTCGACAGGTCGCGGCCGCCGCCGTTGATGATGCTCGAGTCCTGCGAACTGCGATCGCCGCTGCCGAGAATCGCGGCCTTCAGCGGCATGTTGAAGTATTCGGCGATCCCCTTCAGTTGCACCGGCGTGACCGAACTCAGCAGCCACATCAGCAGGAAGAACGCCATCATCGCGGTCATGAAGTCCGCGTACGCGAGCTTCCATGCGCCGCCGTGGTGGCCCTTCTTCGCCGGGGCCACCCGCTTGACGACGATCGCGCGATCCTTGCTCTTGCTCATCGGTCGCTCCGCGTCACTTCGCCTTCACGCGGCGCACGTGCTCTTCGAGCTCGGAGAACGACGGGCGCTCGGTCGAGAACAGCACCTTGCGGCCGAACTCGACCGCGATCGCCGGCGCATAGCCGTTCAGCGTCGCGAGGATCGTCACCTTGATGCACTGGAACATCTTGGTCGACTCGGCGACGCGTTGCTCCGCGAGGCTCGCGAGCGGCCCGATCAGCCCGTACGACAGCAGGATGCCGAGGAACGTGCCGACTAGCGCCTGCGCGATCATCGCGCCGAGCACCGCCGGCGGCTTGTCGGCCGAGGCCATCGTGTGCACGACGCCCATCACGGCCGCGACGATCCCGAACGCCGGCATCGCGTCACCGACGCGCATCAGCGCGTGCGCCGGGCCTTCGCCTTCCGCGTGGTGCGTCTCGATCTCCTCGTCCATCAGGCTTTCGATCTCGAACGCGTTCATGTTGCCGCCCACCATCAGGCGCAGGTAGTCGGTCAGGAATTCGACGATGTGGTGATCGGCGAGGATCTTCGGGTATTGCGTGAAGATCGGGCTCTTTTGCGGATCGTCGATGTCGGCCTCGAGCGTCAGCGTGCCTTCCTTGCGTGCCTTCGCGAGCAGCACGTAAAGAAGCGCCATCAGCTCCATATAGACATCCTTCGTGTATTTCGAGCCCTTGAAGAGCGTCGGCAGCACGCGCAGCGTGGCCTTGATGGTCTTGCCGCCGTTGCCGAGGATGAACGCGCCGACGCCGGCGCCCGCGATCATCAGGATCTCGACGGGCTGGATCAAGGCGCCCAGATGCCCGCCTGCCAGCGCATAACCGCCGAAGACGGACAACAGCGTCACGAGTGTTCCCACGATAATCAGCACTGCCTGTCCCTCACGAAAGACCGGCGGGGAGACCGCCGTTAAACAGGTTTACGGCAGTCGGCAGGAAAACTTTCGCGGCCGCCCGGCGGCGGCCCGACGGTGTTTACCAGCAATGCGCAGACGATTCGTGCGGCCCCGGAGGCGCCGCTCACGCCCCGTCCGGCCCTGCCCGGCGGGCGCTCAGGCCACGGCGGCAGCCAGTTCGGCGCGCGCGGCGGCGGCCTTGCGGGTCTTGCCGGCGCGCGACGGCGGCTGGCACAGGCCGCACACGAAACCTTGATGCGGATCATGCGCATGCGCGACGAAATGGCCGCCGCAGCGCGTGCACGGGGTCATCTGCAGCATCCCCGAATCGAAGAAGCGCACCAGCGTCCATGCCCGCGTGAGGCTCAGCGCAGCCTCGTCGCCGGACAGGTTCACGTGCTCCAGATAGAGCCGGTACGCCTTCACGATCGACTGGATCGGCTCGCAGCGGCCGTGGTCCTGCATGAACCGGTAGATGTTGTAGAACAGCGACGAGTGGATGTTCGGCTGCCACGTCATGAACCAGTCGGTCGAGAACGGCAGCATCCCCTTCGGCGGCGACACGCCCTTCAGTTCCTTGTACAGCTTGATCAGACGGTCCCGCGACAGGCTCGTCTCCGCCTCCAGCAGCTGCAGCCGGGCGCCCAGTTCGATCAGTTCGATGGCGAGGGTGATTTCCTTCACCTCGATCACGACGCTTTTGCTTGCCATGGTGATAACCGTCCGCTTGACGTTATTCGAATGAATGGCCAATACGCCGCCGGCCGGCGCGACACGCCGGGACAGACGCAAGGCGGGATGGATCAGCGGACGCCTTCGACCTGCTGCCCGGCCATCAGGATGGCCGAGTGGGCGTGCGCGACGACGTCGCTGCGGCCCTTGTCGGCGAGCGACGACAGCAGCGCGTGATCATCGAAGCGGAAGCGGCACAGCATCTGGTTGGACGCGGCCAGCTTCACGGTCTGAGCGAGCGTGAGGTTGGCGAGCACGTCGGCGAGTTCCTGGGAAATGCCCATGCGGAACATACCCATCGCCTTGTCTTCCCGCAGCAGTCGTTGCGCGAGGAGGAGGTACGACAGGTTGACCTCTTTGATCTCACTGAGCATTTCGCTGGTAGCGCTCATGATTCCCCCGTTAAAGAGCTTTGCTTTGGCCATTCATGTTATGAAAACGTTTGCTCGGTCAGTGCGCACTGGACGCTCAGCCGGCTCGTTTATAGTCTTACAGGGCGAATTTTGGCCAAACGGCATTTATGCCGGTATCAGCGAAGTGGCGTATGCCGTGCAGGATTTGTCTGTAAACCGTGTAGGAATTTTTCCGACAAGGCGGATTGAAAGGGGATTCGAAAAAACGGGTTGCAACGCGGATTCGGTTGCGAGACGCCCGACGGCCGTCGCACCAGGCGTGGAAGGCTTGCCGGCAAGGCTGCCGGCAATCGGATCGGTAAAAATTATAGTGCTTTTTCACGATAGCGCAACAATAGTTGTGGCCATCTCGATTCACGATTCCGCGCCCTTTTTCTCGGGGTTTTTGCGTATTTCATCGTGTAACAAGCCTTAAGTGTTTGAAAAAACACTCGAACCCCTCAGGGCGATATCGATAATGGACTCCAATGGGCGGCGGCGCGAGCCGTGCCGGCCCGCCCCGCAGCTTGCCGTCCGGCGCTCCGCGCATCCGCCCAGGGCCCGGCCACGTACCGCCAACCGCGTGTGTCGGCAAGTTCCGCAACCTTGTACGGGATCCGCATCGGCGCCGTCGCGCCCATGGATCGACACAGGAGAACACCCATGCGAATTGCCCAGATCGCGCCGCTTTACGAAGCCGTCCCGCCGAAACTCTACGGCGGCACCGAGCGTGTCGTGTCCTACCTCACCGAGGCGCTCGTCGAACTCGGCCATGACGTGACGCTGTTCGCCAGCGGCGACTCCGTCACGTCGGCCCGTCTCGAGGCGGCCTGGCCGCGCGCACTGCGGCTCGACCCGTCGGTCCGCGATTCGATGGCGCCCCATATGCGGCTCCTCGAACAGGTCGCGCGGGTCGCGCACGAATTCGACGTGCTGCACTTCCACCTCGACTACCTGCCGTTCCCGCTGATGTCGCGCCTCGACACGCCGTACGTGACGACGCTGCACGGCCGCCTCGACCTGCCGGAACTGCAGCCCGTGTTCGACGCGTTCCCCGATTCGCCGGTCGTGTCGATCTCGAACAACCAGCGCAAGCCGCTGCCGCAAGCCGCGTGGGCCGGCACCGTGTACCACGGCCTGCCCGACACGCTGCTCACGCCGCAGCCGGACGTGAAGCCCGAATACCTTGCGTTCCTCGGCCGGATCTGTCCCGAAAAGCGTGTCGACACCGCGATCCGGATCGCCGCGCAAAGCGGGCTGCCGCTGAAGATCGCCGCGAAGGTCGACAAGGCCGACGCCGACTACTTCAAGGAAGTGATCGAGCCGCTGCTCGACCAGGCGCATGTCGAATTCATCGGCGAGATCAACGAAGCGCAAAAACCCGCGTTCCTGTCCGGCGCGAAGGCGCTGCTGTTCCCGATCGACTGGCCGGAGCCGTTCGGCCTGGTGATGATCGAGGCGATGGCCTGCGGCACGCCGGTCGTCGCGTTCAACCGCGGCTCGGTGCCGGAAGTGATCGAGGACGGCGTGACCGGCTTCATCGTCGAAGACGTGCAGGGCGCGGTCGGCGCGCTGCACCGGATCGACAGCCTGTCGCGCCCCGCGATCCGCGAACGTTTCGACACGCGTTTCAGCTCGAAGGCAATGGCGCGGCGTTACGTCGAAACTTACGAATCGCTTTGCGCGGCAACCAAGCAACCGGCATTGCGCCGGGTCGCGGGCGCCTGACACGGAAATCCGCGCCGAAATAGACCGTAAAATCCGCGCCGAAATCGGCGCGCAAAACAAAAGAGCCGCATCGTCGATGCGGCTCTTTCTATTGGGCTTTCGGTCACTCGATCAGGAAACGATCGCGGTTTTTGCCGACGATCCAATTCGGCGGCTTGCCACGCCCGCTCCAGGTTGCACCCGACTTCGGATCGCGGTATTTAGGCGGCAACGGTGCCTTCTTCGGCGGACGCCCGCGCCGTGCCCGTTCCGCGAAGCCCAGGTCCTGGGCCGTCAGGCCATATTCGGCAATCATTCGCTGGACATCGGCGATCACCGCTGCCACTTCCTGGCGGCGCACGTCGTCCGCCTGGGCCTGCAGATCGGCGATCTGCGCCTTGAGTTTCGCGTATTGAGACATTTTTCGACTCCCCTTTTCGATGATGCGGCCCCGGCGAATCCGGCCGGGACACCAACATCCGTTACGTCGTCTGCACTGCCGCCCTGCCCTTCGAAATTAATGCTGCCATCTTTAACCGAATCGTCTATATCGAGAATGCGGACTTATTCTAATAAAAGGCATTCGTCAGCCATTCAAATTTAACAATCGTTTACCCTCCCGGACCCGATTCATTTCCTATAATCCAGACCAATTCCGGACGACGAAATAAATCCGTTGCGTCGGCCGGGGTCTTCAACCCACTTGGACGAGGTCCTTACATGAATCTTTCTCAGCGTCTCGCTGCAGAGGTATTCGGCACGTTCTGGCTGGTGCTCGGCGGGTGCGGAAGCGCCGTGCTGGCCGCCGCCTTTCCGGGCCTCGGTATCGGCTTTGCCGGCGTCGCACTCGCCTTCGGCCTGACCGTGCTGACGATGGCATTCGCAATCGGCCACATCTCGGGTTGCCACCTGAATCCGGCGGTGAGCGTCGGCCTGACGGTTGCCGGCCGCTTCCCGGCACGCGACCTCGCGCCGTACATCGTCGCGCAGGTCGTCGGCGCCACGCTCGGCGCGTTCGTGCTGTACCTGATCGCAACCGGCAAGCCGGGTTTCGACGTCGTCGGCAGCGGCTTTGCGACGAACGGCTTCGGCGATCGCTCGCCCGGCCACTACTCGCTCGCCGCGTCGTTCATCTGCGAAGTCGTGATGACGGGCTTCTTCCTGTTCGTGATCCTCGGTGCGACCGACAAGCGCGGGGTGCCCGCCGGCTTCGCGCCGATCGCGATCGGGCTGTGCCTGACGCTGATCCACCTGATCTCGATTCCGGTCACCAACACGTCGGTGAACCCGGCGCGCTCGACCGGCCCGGCGCTGTTCGTGGGCGGCGACGCGATCGGCCAGCTCTGGCTGTTCTGGGTCGCGCCGCTGATCGGTGCGGTACTCGCGGGGATCATCTATCCGCTGGTCGCCGGGCGTGACGACGCCGTCGACCTGCTGCCGGCATCCGCTCGCACAAGCGAATAAAACACTACGGGGTCAAGCGAGCAGAGCAGCGAGCCTCACGCTGTCGAAGAACATCGAGGCAGGCAATTTCGACGGGCGCCCCTGGCGCCCGTTTTTCATTTCCGCGCGGAATACGCGCCCGGGCGGGCGCTCAGGACGCGACGACGTCGTCTTCGAGCGAGAACAGCGTGCGCAGGTGGCGGGCGACGCCCGCGTCGAAGTTGTTGCCGATCCGCGGGATGTGCGGCAGCCGCGCGACCAGGTCGGGGTTCGCGTTGTTCATCATGAATGCATGGCCGGCGGTTTCGAGCAGGTCGATGTCGTTCATGTTGTCGCCGAACGCGATGCAGTGGCCGGTGTCGACGCCGAGCCGCGCGAGCACCGTGCGCAGCGCGCGGCCCTTCGACACGTTCGCGGTCATCACTTCGAGGCAGTCGGGCAGCGAGTACGTGACGTACAGCGTATCGCCGAACTGCACGCGCATCTGCTCGGCGACGACCGCCAGATCGGCCGGCTCGCCGATATACAGCACCTTCGCGATATCGGCGCCGTCGTGCGCGGCCATGTCGATCACCTCGTACCGGAAGCCCGAATCCTGGTGGAATTCGAGCAGGTGCGGCGCTTCGCGGTCGATCAGCCAGCCGTCGTTGGTAAACAGGTTGACGATCACGCGGCCGTGCGCGCCGACGACTTCCGGCTGCACGAGGCTGCGCACGATCGCTGCGTCGATGTCCTGCCCGTGGATCTTCGTGTCGTCCGGCGCATGCACGCGTGCGCCGTTCGACGTGATCAGGTACGGCCGGATGCCGAGCACGTCGCGAATGCCGGCGACGTCCGCATAGTGGCGCCCCGTGGCGATCACGAACTGCACGCCGTCGCGGTCGAGCCGGCGGACGGTGTCGATCGTGTACGGGTCGAGCTGGTGGTCGCTGTTCAGCAGCGTACCGTCGAGATCGGTGGCGATGACTTTGTACATGGGACGGGAGAGTGGCGCTCGGGGCACGGAGGAAGCGTCATTTTAACGTCGGGCCCGGCAGCGCGCCGGGCGGTTGCCGAGTGGTTGCCTCGCGGTTACCGGCCGGGCGCCGCCTGCGGCGCTGCTGCGATGCGGCATTCGCCGCGCGCGCTCCGCTCGGCTTAGGCTCCCTCCGCCGCCCGCAACGCCTGGAGCGCGAGCCGCAGCGCACCATGCGCCGAATCGTCGAGCGGCGCGCGCAGCCGCGCGGCATGCCGCGCCGGCACGGCCGGCGCGAGCGCATCCGCCAGCCCGCCGCACAGCGCGACCGGCAGCGCGTGCTGCGGATCGAGCGCGTCGATCATCTTGCCGATCTCGTCGCCAGCCTGCGCGATCAGCGCGCGCGCAACCGGATGCGTGCGGTGCGCGAACACGATCGGCGCGAGACGCGCGTAGATCGTCTGGTTCGCGTCGCACGACCACTGGACGAGCGCATCGCGATCGCGCGCGCCGGTTTCCGCGAGCAGCGCCGTGGCGAACGCGTCGCGCGGCACGCGGCCGTCGAGCGCCTGTTGCGCATACGCGAGCGCGCGCACGCCGAGCCATGCGCCGCTCGCCTCGTCGCCGGACGGAAAGCCGAAGCCGCCCGCGATCCGGCACGCGCCGGCCGCGTCGAGCGCCGCCGCGATGCTGCCGGTGCCGAGCGCGACGATGAGCCCCGGCGCGCCGCCGTGCGCGCCGACGACGGTCGTATACGCGTCGCTTTCGATCGCCAGCGCGCCGAGCGGCGCCTGCGCGCGGAATGCGGCGAGCCACGCTGCGTTGTTGACGCCGGCCAGCCCGCAGCCGAGCGCGCACTGCGACCAGTCGAACGCGAGACCGGCCTGCGTGAACGCGTCCGCGCACGCCGCGCCGATCGACGCCCATGCCCGCTCGATGCCGAGACCGAGCCCCGACGGGCCGCCGCGCCCCTGCGCCAGCTCGCGCCCGTCCCGGTCGGCCAGTACCGCGCGCGTGCCCGTGCCGCCGCCGTCGATGCCGATCGCAAAAAGTAATGCCGCCATGCTTCATCCCGCTGATTCGAACAGGCGCCAAGCTTAACCGGATCGGCGCCGCGCGCCCATCTGCCGTTCGGCCGGCTATCCCGCCAAAAGGGCTTCCGCTATGCTGGCGCGATCGAATCGACACTGAAAACGAGGCAGACGATGTCGCAGCGGTGCAACTGGGTGAAGACGGAAGCGGACGCTCACTATCACGATACCGAGTGGGGCGTGCCCTCGCACGACGATCGCCACCTGTTCGAAATGCTGATTCTGGAAGGCGCGCAGGCCGGGCTGTCGTGGTCGACGATCCTGAACAAGCGCGCGGGCTATCGCGAAGCGTTCGCCGATTTCGACGTCGATGCCGTCGCGCGCTTCACGCCCACGCGCATCGAGAAATTGCTGGAGAACCCGGGCATCGTGCGCAACCGTGCGAAGGTCGAATCGGCGGTGACCAACGCGCGCGCCGTGCAGCGCATCCGCGAAGAGCACGGGTCGCTCGCCGCGTTCCTGTGGTCGTTCGTCGGCGGCACGCCGGTCCAGAACGCGTGGCAGTCGTACCGCGACGCGCCCGCCTCGACCGAGCAGTCCGACGCGCTCAGCAAGGCGCTGAAGGCGTACGGCTGCAAGTTCGTCGGCTCGACGATATGCTATGCGCTGATGCAGGCAACCGGCATGGTCAACGATCACGAAGCCGGCTGCCCGTGCCACGCGCGATGCGCGGCGCTCGGCGGCAAGCAGCCGGCCCGCCGGCGCAAGGCGGGCTGACGGCGCGGGCGCACACCCGGCGCGGGTGCCGCGCCGCGGCCCGGCGGCGGTCGCGCCGTCCGCTTGCCGCCTGCTGCTTGCTGCTTGCCCCGCGGTCCTTATCGCGCGGCGCGCGACGATGCCGGCACGGCCGGTCGCGCGCTCCGCGCAGCCCGCCCGCGTGCGCTGCGCTTCTTCACCCAGATGCACACACCCGTCACGCTCAGCATCGCGATCACGATGCCGAGCACGCTCACGGCGACACGTCCGGCGACACCGGCGATTCGCCCCGAGTGCAGCGGAAACTGCGCCTGCATGAACAGGTCGCCGGCCGAACCGCGGCCCGGCACCTGAGCCGCGACGGGCTTGCCGGTCACCGCATTCCAGTACAGCCACGCATTGCCGAGCCCGACGTCGCCATGGTCGTTGCCCGGCGTGAAGAATCCGACCGCATACGCGTTCATCCCCGGCGCGAACAGCAGCGCGCCCGGCGGCGCGGCGATCCCTGCGTCGCGGCCGGCCGAGCGCGCGATCTCGACGATCCGCTCGCGCGGCAGGATCTGGCTGCCCGGCGGGGCCGGCGGGAAATGCTCCGGATTCGTATACGGCGTTTCGGCAAGCGGCGACACCAGCGAGACCAGCGGGCGCACGACCGGAACGGCGAGGTTCATCGAGATCGATGTGATCGCAACGACGAGCAACAGCCCCCACACCCACACGCCGCCCGAGCGGTGCAGGTCGAACACGAGCGGGTAGCCGCCGCGCCGCACGCGGAACGCGAACGACTTGCGCCAGCTTTTCAGGTTCGGAAACGCCAGCACCAGCGCGATCAGGCTGTCGATCGCCCACACGATGCCGACGACGCCCATCACCCAGAACCCGAAGTTGACCCCGCCGTACACGGGCAGGAACAGCGAGTAATGCAGCCGGTAGATGAACGGCATCAGGTCGAGCCGCGCGAGCGACGGCGCGCCCCATTCGCGGCGGCCCTGCACCGCGCCGGTCGCGGGATCGACGGCGATCTGGCTGAAACCGAGTGCGTACGGCTGGCCGGTCGCCGGATCGGTACGCGGCATCACGCCCGCCTGCAGCGTGTGTCCCGGTTCGATCGCGAGCGGCAGATAGGTCACCTGCACGCGCGGATCGGCGGCCTCGATGCGCGCCGCGAGTTCGAGCGGCGCCAGCGGCGCCGCGCCGCTGCGCGCGGTGTAGAAATCCGGGTTCAGCGCCGCGTCGAGCTCATGGTCCCACGCAATCAATGCGCCGGTGAGCCCCGCGACGAACAGGAACAGCGCGATGGCGAGCCCGAACCAGCGGTGCAGGCGCACGAGAAACGGTCGCAGGAACGCATTCATCGCGTGCGCAGCGAAAGGAAGGCGGGCCGGCACGAGCGGCGGCCCCGATTCGACGGGATGCAGTTCATTTGATGTCGAGCGCCGCGCAACGGTCATCCGGTCGGGCCCGGCGAGGCCGGATGCCCTTGTACGCGGCATGGAATTGTTGCGCGGTTGGCGGGTTTTGATACGATGCGCGACATTTTAACTCAATGCGAATGATTCTTACTCGCATTTTTGCCCGCTCGCCATGACCGTCTGCCTCGCCCGCCCGCCTGTCCGTCCACGCCGCGTGGCCGCCGCCCTCGCCTGCCTTGCCGCGTCGCTCGCGCATGCGGACGATTCGCCCGGCGACGCCGCGGTACTGCCCGCCCTCAACATCACGGCCGCGCATGATTCGCCGCAACACTTGACCGACACGATCTCGACGGGTGCGCTCGGCACCCGCCGCCAGCTCGACACGCCGTTCTCGACCACCATCGTCACGTCGGAAGAGCTCGAGGCCCGCCAGCCGTACAAGCTCGGCGACGTGTTCGCGAACGACGCGTCGGTGTCGGACAACAGCGGCGCCTACAGCGCCTGGGCCAGCTACATGACGGTGCGCGGCATGCAGCTCGACTGGCAGAACGGCTACAAGATCGACGGACTGCCGTTCGTCACGTACGGCATCACGATGCCGTACGAGCAGCTCGATCGCGTCGAACTGCTGAAGGGGCTCGGCGGCTTCCTGTACGGCTTCGTGACGCCGGGCGGCGTCGTCAACTACGTGACGAAGCAGCCGGGCGCCGAACCGGTGCGCAGCGTCGACATCGGCTACCGGAGCACCAACGTGTGGACCGAGCATGTCGATCTCGGCCAGCGCTTCGGTCCCGACCACATGTTCGGCGCGCGGCTGAATGCGACGCACGAGGAAGGCAAGACGTACAACGACGGCAACATCCGCCGCGACAGCGTGTCGCTCGCGCTGCAGGCGAACCTGACGCGCGACCTGTCCGTGTCGTTCGGTGCGCTGTACCAGGACCGCCGCACGACCGGCCAGACGCCGTCGATCTTCACCGGCAGCTATCCGGGCGGCGCGCTACCCGCGACGATCAGCGGCGGATCGACGAACCTGGGCGGCAAGGACCAGTACCTGAACACGAACCTGCAGCTCTCTACGGCCGGGCTGCAATACCAGCTCGCGCCCGACTGGCAGCTCGACGTCGCGTACAGCTACAGCAAGGCGACGCGCCGGCGTAACGAAAGCACGCTCTACCTGCAGGACGCGGCCGGCAACTACACCGACAGCCGCTACGTCGGCATGGAGGATCACCGCTTCAGCCAGTGGCGCGCGATGGTCGAGGGGAAGGTGCGCACGGGCCCGTTCAGCCACCAGATCGTGCTCGGCGCGTCGTGGCAGAAGCAGGCGAACGACTATTCGGCGAACAGCGTGTTCGTGCCGCTCGGCGCCGGCAACCTCTATGCGCCGAATCCATACCGCTACGAGAGTCCGCACGGCTTCATCCAGTACCGCACGAGCGAGATCGTGCAGAAATCGCTGTTCGCGAGCGACACCGTGCAGTTGACCGAGCGCTGGTCGGTGCTGGCCGGCGTGCGCTACATGAACTACGCGCAGCGCGCGTTCCAGGCGAGCGGCGCCGAGGACCCCGGCTATCGCCAGAACGGCGTGGTGACGCCGACCTTCGCGGTGATGTTCAAGCTCGCGCCGACGACCACCGCGTACGCGAGCTACGCCGAGTCGCTCGAGCCCGGCAGCCGCGTGAACGATGTCTACGCGAACGCGGGCCAAGTGCTCAAGCCGCTGCGCAGCAAGCAGTACGAGCTGGGGATCAAGAGCGAGCGCGCGCGCTGGAGCGCGACGGCCGCGCTGTTCCGCATCGAGCGCAGCGCCGAATACGCGAACGCCGCGAACGTCTACGTGCAGGATGGCGAATCGATCATTCAGGGGATCGAGGTCGGCGCGCGCGCGAAATTCGGCGCGCACTGGAACGCGGGCGTCGACGCGATGCTGCTCGACGCGTGGTACGCGAACGGGATCGGCAACAACGGCAACCGCGTGGCCGGCGCGCCGCGCTTCGTGCTCGCCGGCGACCTCGGCTATGCGGTGCCGGGCGTGCCGGGGCTGACGCTCGGCGTCGACGCGAAATTCACCGGCGCGACGCCGCTGCGCGCGGCCGGCGGCCTCGACGCACCGGGCTTTCTCGTCGTCAACGCGGGCGCGCGTTACCTGACGCGGGTCGGACGGCACGACGTGACGCTGCGCGCATCGATCGACAACGTGTTGAACCGTCGTTACTGGGAATACCAGTACGCGGACTACGTGAAGCCGGGCGACCCGCGCACGGTGAGCCTGAGCGCGAAGATCGATTTCTGAACGCCGCGGCCGGCGGCCGCGGCCCGCTCGCCGCCGGGTCTCGCCAGCTGGCGGGAACACCCGCGCCGCAATGGCCTCTGGATTTTCCCGGCCCGCCAAAGCAAAACGGCGGAGCGGCCTCTTTCGAGGCACACTCCGCCGTTTCGCGGCGAACCGTCAGACGCGCTTAGTGGAGCTTCTTCGGCAGCATCTGGCTGCGCAGGCGCTTGTGCAGGCGCTTGACGGCTGCTGCCTTCTTGCGCTTGCGGACTGCGGTCGGCTTTTCGTAAGACTGGCGCTCACGCAGTTCAGCGATCAGGCCATTTTTTTCGATAGCGCGACGAAAGCGGCGAATCGCCACTTCGAACGGCTCGTTTTCTTTCAGAAGAATCGTCGTCATGTCGTTCCTAAATTGCTTAAACGGTCAAAAACGTAGCGGCCAAGCGCCACGCACCGGCCATCCGAGCGTCCCCACAACAGGCGAAACGAGCGGAAATACGGCCTCGGAGGCCGGAAAAGAGAGGCGGAAAGCACCGCGAGTACGCTTCACAACCGCGTGCAGCGCCGCGTTTGACTGCCAGCAGACATGCCGAAACCGGCAAAGGCGTGACAGAAAATCTCAATTCAGCCCGCCATCATAGCAGGGAATCACAGACAAAACCACCCTTTTGTCGGTCGTGTGTGCACAGCGTCACGACTGAGTGCCGGAGCCGCATCGGGCCGGTTTCTGCCCCCGTTTAATCCGGCGCCGTGCCGGGCCGGTCCGAAATGACAAAGAAGGATAAAAAATCGGGCCGAATCTCCACGTGCCCCTCAAGTTTTGTTTTGGTGCGCCGAAATCCTGCTCTGAGGCGGCCAGCAATGAACGAGTGCTTCCGCCGACGCCAAAACGGCTTTCCAGGGCTTTCGGCTTATACAGGAGATTTTTCCATGCTCGGAATTAACAGCAACATCAACTCGCTGGTTGCACAGCAGAACCTCAACGGCTCGCAAAACGCCCTGTCCCAGGCCATCACGCGCCTGTCGTCGGGCAAGCGCATCAACAGCGCAGCGGACGACGCAGCAGGCCTCGCGATCTCGACCCGGATGCAGACCCAGATCAACGGTCTGAACCAGGGCGTGTCGAACTCGAACGACGGCGTGTCGATGATCCAGACGGCTTCGAGCGCACTGTCGTCGCTGACGAACAGCCTGCAGCGTATCCGCCAGCTGGCCGTCCAGGCGTCGACGGGCACGATGTCCACGACCGACCAGGCAGCACTGCAGCAGGAAGTTTCGCAGCAGATCCAGGAAGTGAACCGTATCGCGTCGCAAACGACGTACAACGGCACGAACATTCTCGACGGCTCGGCAGGCATCGTGTCGTTCCAGGTCGGCGCGAACGTCGGCCAGACGATTTCGCTGGACCTGAGCCAAAGCATGTCGGCTGCGAAGATTGGCGGCGGCCTGGTGCAGAAGGGTCAGACGGTCGGTACGGTAACGGGTCTGTCGCTCGACAACAACGGCGCGTACGCCAGTTCGGGCGCAACGATCACCGCGATCAACGTCATTTCGGACGGCAAGGGCGGTTACACGTTCACGGATCAGAACGGTCAGGGCATTTCGGGGACTGCTGCAACGGCCGTGTTCGGCGCGGGCGCAACGTCCGGCACGGGTACGCCGGTCGCAGCTCTGGTGCTCGGCTCGGGCGTGACGGGCGCGGGCACCACCGCCGCGCAACAGACCGCAATCACCAACGCAATCGCTCAGATCAACGCCGTCAACAAGCCGGCTACCGTGTCGAACCTCGACATCAGCACGGTCAGCGGGGCGAACGTCGCGATGGTGTCGATCGACAACGCGCTGCAGACGGTGAACAACGTGCAGGCGGCACTCGGCGCGGCGCAAAACCGCTTCACGGCAATCGCCACGGCGCAGCAGGCAGAATCGACCGACCTGTCGTCGGCACAGTCGCAGATCACCGACGCGAACTTCGCGCAGGAAACCGCGAACATGTCGAAGAACCAGGTGCTGCAGCAAGCAGGCATCTCGGTGCTCGCACAGGCGAACTCGCTGCCGCAGCAGGTCCTGAAGCTCCTGCAGTAATCGCGTAGCAACCGACGGCCGGGCCCCGCGTAACGCGCGGCCCGGCCGCAGTCACTTGGCGCGCGGGGCGTTGCTCTGCCGCCAGGTCTTCATCCAGAACTTCCCGGATCACCCGCCGCACGGAGCAACACGATGTCGACGATCAATCCCGCCGTCACCGCCGCCAACAACTCGGCCAACAGCGCGCTGCAGCAAGCCGCCCAATCGATCATCAGCGGTTCGACCGGCAACTCGTCGATGGACGTCAACTCGCTCGTGACGGCACTCGTCAATGCGAAAACCGCCGGTCAGGCCGCCGCGCTCAACGCGCAGCAAAGCAGCGACAACACCCAGATTTCCGCGTACGGCGCGCTGTCGGCCGCGCTGAGCGCATTGCAGGCCAGCCTCACCACGCTGTCGAACGGCTCGCTGCAGAACACCTTCACCGCGACCGCGAGCGGCACCGGCCTCACCGCGACCGCGGGCGCCGGCGCGGTAGCCGGCAGCTATTCGGTCGGCGTCACGCAGATCGCGACGTCGCAGTCGCTGTCGTCGGCCGCGTTCGGCGCGTCGACCGCGCTCGGCACCGGCACGATGACGCTGTCGCTCGGCAGCCAGTCGTTCACCGTCGACGTGAACGGCACCAACAACACGCTGTCCGGCATCGCCGCCGCGATCAATACCGCGACCGGCAACCCGGGCATCGTCGCGTCGGTCGTCAACGGCAGCGACGGCGCGCACCTCGTGCTCAGCTCGACGCCGACCGGCGCGGCGAACACGATCGGCGTCGCGCTCAGCAACGTCGCCGGCGACAACGGCCTGTCCAGCCTCGGCGTCACGTCGACGCCCAGCACGACGGGCGGCCAGTCGACGATCACGTCCGCGAACGGCAGCGCCGCGTGGAAGCAGAGCACCGCCGCGCAGGACGCCGCGTTCACGATCAACGGGATCGCCGGCACCAGCGCGAGCAATACCGTGACGAGCGCGATCACCGGCGTCACGCTGAACCTGACCAGCGCCGCCGTCGGCGCCACGCAGCCGCAAACGTTGACGGTCGCGACCGACACGAAATCCCAGGCCGCCGCGATCAACAACTTCGCGACGCTCTACAACACGCTGGTCACGACGATGGGCTCGCTGTCGAGCTTCACGTCGGGAGCGTCGTCGCAAGGCCCGCTGCTCGGCGACTCGACGCTGAACACGATCAAGAACGCACTCGCATCGATCGTCGCGAGCGGCGTGAACAGCAACGGCTCGACGGTCAACCTCGCGTCGATCGGCGTCACGCTGCAGGCCGACGGCACGCTGAAGGTCGACAGCACGGCGCTCAACGGCGCACTGCAGAACAACCCGACGGGCGTCGCGTCCCTGTTCAACTCGAAGAACGGGATCGGCGAGCAGTTGACGACGAACATCACGAACTACACGAAGACGAACGGACTGATCGCCGCGCGCACGACCGCGCTCAGCAACGATCTGAAGAACGTCGCGCAGCAGCAGACGACGCTGTCCAACTATGCAGCCCAGCTGACGAGCCAGTACCAGGCGCAGTTCACCGCGCTCAACACGCTGATGGCGACGATGAACAGCAACTCGCAATACCTGACCCAGTTGTTCGGCGGCGCGAACAGCGCCGGCGCGATGTCGAACAACAAGGGCTGATCGCTGGCCGGACCGGAGAGCACCGATGGAACAGACCGAACTGATTGCGCAGATCGATGCGCTCACCGACGGGATCGAACATGCGGCCGCGATGGCCGACTGGGCCGAGGCCGTACGCCTCGTCGATGCGCGCTGGTCGCTCGTCGCACTGCTCTCGACCGACCAGCCGCCCGTCGGCATCGCGGCGATCCGCCGCATGCAGGCCAGCAACGACCGTATCTTCGCCGACGCGCAACGCGCGCAGCAGGAGCTGACCGACGAATACCAGGCGGCAATGAGCCGCGTGCAGGCCGTCGGTCAGTACCAGAGCATCGCGAACCGCTGATCCGCATCCGGCCGCGCGCGGCAATGCGCGCCGCCAACCCGACAACAAGAACTACACGCTGATGTGAGGGCGTGCTCGTTCGCCTCCCCGCCCGCCTCGTGCGGGCGTTTTTTTTGGGGTGTCGCCAGCCGCACCGCCCCTCCGTCGGCCGACCGGTCAATCGACCAAACTGACCGGGCTTTTCCCGTCACCTCGCGGCATCGGCGCGACGGCCCGCTACCCATAATGGTATCGACCGACTTTCCGCAGATTTCATCATGCTCCCGTCCGAATCGCCCGATCCCGCCGTGCTTACGCCTGAACAGCAGTTCGCGCAGGACATTGCGCTCGTCATGGAAAGTGCGCTCGAACGCCAGCACAGCGGCGCATTCGACGACGCGCGGGCGCTGTACGAGGCGATCGTCGACGCGATGCCCACGCATGCGGATGCGCACTACAACCTCGCGGTGCTGATGGTCGATACAGGCCGGCCGACCGATGCGCTGCCGCATTTCGAGGCCGCTCTCGGCGTGAACCCGGCCAACGGCTACTACTGGGTCAGCTACATCCACGCACTGCACCACAGCGGACAAACGCCCGCCGCTTGGATCGCCGTCGAAATTGCGCAGCAACGCGGCGTACATGGCCCCGCACTGGACGGGCTGATTACGCAAATGTCGATGCCCGACGTGGTGCTCGCAACGGCCCCGGCTACCGCCGTCGTATCGAGCGGCATCGATGCACAGATTGTCGCCGAAACCGCCACCGGCTCGACCGAGCGGGATCATCCCGGCAAGCCAGCCCGCCGGGCTCACCCGCATCTGTTGCAAAGGCATGCGGCGCTGTTCCAGAAAAACAAGTACGCCGAATGCACCGCACTCGCGAAGCGACTTACAGCTGATTATCCGGAAGACGGCGCGTGCTGGCGCGCATTGTCTGCGTCGTTGCACAAGCAAGGCCGCTATACGGAGATGATCGATGCGGGGCTGCGTACGGTCGAGCTGCTGCCAGACGAAGTGCTCGTGCGTATCCTGCTCGCCGATACGCTACGCGCGGCACTGCGTTTCCAAGAAGCGGACGAACAATGCCGCCGCCTGCTCCAGCTTCAACCCGATCACCCGGAAGGATTGCGAATCCACGGGCAGGTGCTGCTTGCGCTACGTCGAACTGCCGAAGCGAACGCCGCCTGCCGGCGCGCGGTCGAGCTCGCGCCAGGCAGTGCCGCCGTGAACAGCACGCTCGGATTCATCCTGCTCGAACAGGGCGCCACCCAGGAAGCGCTCGGCTGGCTGCGACGCGCATTCGAACTCGATCCGACCGACAGCGTGGCCCACAGCAACATGCTGTTCTGCCTCGCGCACAGCGCCGACGCCGACCCGCAATCGCTCGTCGACCAGCATCGCGCGTTCGGCCTGCGCTACGGTAACCGCAAACGGGCGGCCGCGTTCACGAACACGCGCGACCCGGCGCGCCAGCTTCGTGTCGGCTTCGTGTCAGGTGACCTGTTCAACCACGCGGTCGCGTCCTACGCGGTCCCCGTGATCGAACATCTCGCGACGGATCCCGGCATCGCGATGTACTTCTATCACAATCACCTCGCGGAAGATCAGGTCTCCGAACGCGTCAAGGCATACGCGCGCAGCTGGTACAACATCACCGGCCTGAACGATCGCGCATTTCTCGAGCGCGTGCGCAACGACCAGATCGACATCGTGATCGATCTGTCCGGCCACACGGGCCGCAACCGGCTGGTAGCGCTCGCGCAGCGCGCGGCTCCCGTACAGGCTTCGTGGATCGGCTACCCGGCCACGACGGGCGTTGCCGCAATCGACTACTACCTGTCGGACCGATTCGTCACGCCGCATGGCAAATTCGACGACCAGTTCGTCGAGCAGATCGTGCGGCTACCCGCGATCGCGACGTTCATGCCGCCGCCGCATTGCCCGCCCGTCAACGGGCTGCCTGCGCTGTACAACGGCTACACGACCTACGGCAGCTTCAACCGCCTGAACAAGCTGAGCCCAGAGGTCATCGCAGCCTGGGCCCGCGTGCTGCACGCGGATCCGACCGCGCGCATGGCGCTGGGTGCGATCGGCAACGACGACGATCAGCGTACGCTGATCGAATGGTTTACCGCCGCGGGTGTCGACACCGGCCGCCTGACGTTTCACCGGCGCTCGAGCATTCCGCTCTACATGCAGCAGCATCACGGCGTCGACCTCTGTCTAGACACGTTCCCGTACGCGGGCTCGACCACCACGCTGAACGCGCTGTGGATGGGCGTACCGACCGTGACGATCGCCGGCGCGACGCCGGCAGGATGTGGCGGCGCGGCCTGGCAGCAGCACGTCGGACTCGACGCGTACATCGCGACGGACGAGAACGATTTTGTCGCGAAGGCACTGACGCTCGGCCGCGACGTCACCGCGCTGCAAACCCTGCGCAGCGGCCTGCGCGCGCGCTGCGCCGAATCGGCCGCATTCCGCCCGGAGATCGTCGCAGCCGGACTGTCGTCGGCACTACGCACGATGTGGACACGCTGGTGCGCGGGCGAGCCTGCCACCGCATTCGACACGCCGTTGTTCGACGACGCGGCGACCGCACAGGCCGCGGTAGAGGCCTGATTTCCACGCGATAGCGAGAAAAATCACCATGACCGCCAGCCTGCCCATGTCGTCCGTCGCGCAACTGCCGCGCGAGAACATCTATGTCACGCAGCCGCACCTGCCCCCGCTCGACGAATTCCTGCCGTATCTCCAGCAGATCTGGGACAGCCGCGTGCTCACCAACGGTGGCCCGTTTCACCAGCAGTTCGAGCGCGCACTATGCGAATACCTCGGTGTCCCGCACCTGTCGCTGTTCGCGAACGGCACGCTGGCGCTCGTCACCGCGCTGCAGGCACTGCGCATCACCGGCGAGGTGATCACGACACCTTACTCGTTCGTCGCGACCGCGCACTCGCTGCTGTGGAACGGCATCAAGCCGGTCTTCGTCGACGTCGAACCCGATTCGCTGAATCTGGATCCGGCCAAGATCGAAGCGGCGATCACGCCGCAGACCAGCGCGATCCTGCCCGTCCACTGCTACGGCCGCCCGTGCAACGTCGACGCGATCCAGAAAATCGCGGACAACTACAACCTGCGCGTGATCTACGACGCCGCGCATGCGTTCGGCGTCCGTACGCACGAGGGCAGCCTCCTGCGGCACGGCGACCTGTCGGTGGTGAGCTTTCACGCCACCAAGGTGTTCAACACGTTCGAAGGCGGCGCGATCATCTGCCCCGACCTTAAAACGAAGCAGCGCATCGATCACCTGAAGAACTTCGGCTTCGTCGACGAAGTGACCGTCGTCGCGCCCGGCATCAACGGCAAGATGAGCGAGGTCAATGCGGCGTTCGGCATGCTGCAGCTGAAGCACATCGACGACGCGCTCGGCCGCCGCAAGGCGCTCGACGCACGTTACCGCGAGTTGCTGCGGGACATTCCCGGCATCCGCTGCGTCAACGATGCGCCCGATTACACCGCCAACCATGCGTACTTTCCGATCCTCGTCGAATCCGACTATCCGCTCGGCCGCGACGAGCTGTACACGGCGTTCCGCGAAAACAACATCTGGGCGCGCCGCTATTTCCATCCGCTGATTTCGGATTTCCCGATGTACCGCGGCTTGCCGTCCGCGAACCGTGCGAACCTCCCGGTCGCGGCCGAGGCCGCGCGCAAGGTGCTGTGCCTGCCGATGTATCCGGCGCTGACCGAGCACGATCTGCGCCGCATCGTCGACGTAATCCGACAGCCGTAAGATGCGGCTCGCGATCATGCAACCGTACCTGTTCCCTTACGTCGGCTATTTCCAGCTCGCCGCGGCGGTCGACAGGTTCGTGTTCTACGACGACGTCGCGTTCATCAAGAACGGCTGGATCAACCGCAACCGCGTCTTGCTGAACGGGCGTGCCCATTACCTGACCGTACCGCTCGCCGGTGCCGGTTCGTCTCAGCGGATCGACGACGTGCGCGTGCAGCCGTCCGAACGCTGGCTACCCAGGCTGCGCGAGTCGCTGCGTCATGCGTACGCGCGGGCGCCTCACTACCCGCGCATCAGCGCGCTGTTCGAACGCGTCATGTCGTACGAAACTGATTCGATCGGCTGCCTCGCCGCACACAGCGTCGCCGAAGTCTGTCGGTTCGTCGGCATCGGCCCCGAGTTCGTTGCGACATCGTCGGGCTACGGCAACAACGCACTCAAGGGACAGGCGCGTGTGCTGGACATCTGCGCGAGCGAACGCGCGCGCACCTATGTCAACTTGCCCGGAGGGCGAGCGTTGTACGATCGAACGGCATTCGCCGAAGCCGGGCTCCGCCTCGAATTCATCGAGCCCGCGCTGCCCGCCTATCGGCAATTCGGCGCGACATTCGTGCCGGGGCTGTCGATTCTCGACGTGCTGATGTTCAATCACGTCGACGAGGTGCGCGCCATGTTGCATGCCGGAGCCGTCGCATGAACGCCGACGCGATCGGCGGCTATGCCGGATTCGAACTCCCGATGCACGGACAGGAATTTCACGCAAATGCGCTGCGATTCCAGTCCGCCCGTGCCGCATTCCTGGCGTTGCTGCAGTATCGTCGGCCCACGGCCGTCTGGGCGCCATGGTATCTCTGCGAGAGCATGACCGACTCGCTTCACGCATCGGGCGTCACATGCCGACGCTACGCGATCGGCCAGGACTTCGGGTGCCCGGACATCGAACTCGGTCCCGGCGAGTGGCTGCTCTACGTGAACTATTTCGGTGTCTGCGACCGCCATGTCGATTCGGTACTCGAGCGCTACCCGCGCGAGCGCGTCGTGATCGACAACGCGCAGGCGTTCTTTGCCGCGCCGCGCGACTGTCTCGCCAACCTGTATTCGCCGCGAAAGTTCGTCGGCGTGCCCGACGGCGGGTACCTGATCTCGAATCATGCCGTTGCGCTGCCCGACGAAACCGACCACGCATCGCTGCAGCGCACGACACACCTGCTCAAGCGCCTGGCTGCCGGAGCGGAAGCCGGCTTCGCCGACTATCAAGCGGCCGAAGCGAGCCTCGACCGGCAGCCGCCGCGCAGGATGTCGTTCCTCACGCAACGCCTGCTGGCAGCGATCGACTATGAGCCCGTCCGCGACGCGCGACGCGCGAATTTCTCGTATCTGCACGATCGGCTCGGCGAGCGCAATCGCCTGCCCGTCGCGCTCGACCACGCCAGCGTGCCCCTGTGCTACCCGTTCCTCAGCACGACCGCGGCCACGCGGGCCGCTCTGATCGCGCAACGCATCTACACCCCCTGCTACTGGCCCGAGGTCGCATCGGACGACACCGTGCCGGACTTCGACGCGCAGCTTGCGCGCAGCGCGCTGTTCCTGCCGTGCGATCAGCGGCTGGATCGTGCGCAGCTGGACGAGGTCGTCGCACGCGTGCTGGACGAGTAACTACTCCATGGATTCCGTCATCACACGTTGCGCGCCGACACGTGCGTCCACCACCATGAACGACAAGATCAACGTACTCGTATTTCCCTGCGGATCCGAAAACGCATCGGAAATCCACCAGGCGTTACGCTATTCGCTGCACGTCGAGCTAATCGGTGCATCGAGCGTCGACGATCACGGCCGCTTCCGCTTCCCGCGTTATGTCGGCGGGCTACCGAAGATCGCCGACGCTACGTTCGATGCCGACTTCGCCCGGTTCGTCGCGCGCCATGAAATCGATGTCGTGTTTGCGACACACGACACGGTGCACGAATATCTGTCGACGCGCGCTTCCCGGATGGGCATCACGCTCATCAACGGCGCAGCACAAAGCGCGGCCATCGCCCGCCGCAAGAGCATGACGTACCGCCATTTCGCCGATCGCGACTGGGTACCGCGGGTGTACGCATCGGTCGACGACGTCGACGCGTGGCCGGCGATCGTGAAGCCCGATCTCGGCCAGGGCGGTCAAGGCGTGACGCGCGTCGACGATGCGCGTGAGGCCACCGAAGCGATGCAGCGCGTCGAACAGCCGCTGCTCGTCGAGTACCTGCCCGGCGACGAAGTGACCGTCGATTGCTTCACCGACCGTTCGCGCCGCCTCCTGTGGATCGGGCCGCGCACGCGCGAGCGCGTGAAGGCCGGGATTTCGATGCGCTCGCGCCTGCTGCCGCAGTCTCCGCGCATCACCGAAATCGCGCATCAGATCAACGACGGGATGCCCCTGCGAGGCCCCTGGTTCTTTCAACTGAAGCGCGACCGTCACGGTGCGTGGAAGCTGCTGGAGATTTCCTGTCGTGTCGCGGGCACGATGGCCGCTCAACGCGCGGCCGGCATCAACCTGCCGCTGATGGCCATCCAGGACTACCTCGGACGCGATCTCGTTGCACTGCCGAACCCGCACGTCACGCTCGTCGATCGCAACATCGCGACACGGGCAGCGCTCGACTGGGAATACGACACCGTCTGCGTCGATCTCGACGACACGCTGATACTGAACGGCCACGCCGTCCCGCAGACCATCGCGTTTCTCTACCAATCGGTCGCGGCGGGCAAGCAGATCGTCCTGCTGACACGCCATGCGCACGACGTCGCGCGCACGCTCGCCGCCGCCCGGATCGATGCCGGACTGTTCGATCGCATCATCGTCCTGCGTAACGGCGAGTCCAAGGCCGATCACGTGACGCCGCGCTCGATTTTCATCGACAACCACTTTCCCGAGCGGCTCGCTGTCGCACGCAAGTGCGCGGTGCCGGTGTTCGACGTCGACTCCGTCGAATTCCTCATCCGGTAAAGGCGTCCGCATGGACAACGCTGCTCTGATCTCCCGATTCGCTTGCGCACCCGCGTACCGCGCGCCACGCGCCGTCGAATCGGCCCATCGCCCCGATCGGCCAAATCGGCGAACCTCCGGCCCACCCGGACGGCGCGATGTTCGGCGGGGAAAGCGCAATCCGAATCAATGGCAAGCACTGAAATCGACATGACGCATCGCGATATCCGACCCGCCTGCAACCAGAACAGACACACATGCGCGGCGATACGCCCGTCGATTGTCCAACCCGAACGCGTGCCCTGCCGCTTCGCCGCGAATCGAGACGCCCAATGAAGACCCCTGCTCACTACCAGTCACTCGAGTACGGCCGCATCCTTTCGTTGATGCGGCAACTCCAGCATCCAGGACAGCGCGCGCTCCGCGTACTCGACTACGGTTGCGGACCCGGAAAATTTCTCGACGGCTTCGGCAAGCTGGGTTGCGCCGTCACTGGCGTCGACGCGAACGTCGACTACGTCGAACGCGCGCGTGCCAATGGATTCGCGGCATACGAGCCGGAGGCTTTTTTCGCCGCCGAGCACGCACCGTTCGATGTGGTGTTCCTGAGTCACCTCATCGAGCACGTCACGCCGGACGCGCTGTTCGCGCTCGTGCCGCGCCTTTGCGCTTTGATGCACCGGGACAGCCGACTGATCGTCGTCAGCCCGACCCCCGGCGATCGGTTCTATCACGACTTCACTCACGTGCGCCCCTATCTGCCGCAGAGCTTCCGTCATGCATTCGGCACGACGGGAATGCCGATCTCGTTTGGCGAGGCGGGGTTGCTCGAAATGACGGACATCTATTTCTTCAAGGATCCGTACCGCACCCGGATGTGGCGATCGTTCTACACCGGCGGCGGCGTCAAACGCGCACTGACACGCACCTACAATCGGCTGCTCGACGTTGCGTGGCGGGTATCGCGCGGACATATCGGCGTGACGGCCTCGTGGCTCGGCGTCTATCAGTTGAAGGTGCGCTGACGCGACAGGTCGATGGGTGCATCGACCACGAGCAACAGCTTGACCGGCCCACGCTATCGCAAGCCGTCTCCGCCGACATTTCCGCCGACGCATGCCATGGGCATTCGACGCGCACTGACGGACGCGGGCAACGGGGCGTCGGGTTTTACGAACTGCTCCGTGAAATGCGCGGCAAACGCCGCCCGCAGCCGCTCCGCCATCTGAATCCAGCTGTCGCCGCGCCCGCGCCGGAACAACCGCACCGTGCCCGGATACCAGGGCGAATCCTCACGGTCGTGCATCCATCGCCAGTCCACGTCCTGATTCGGCAGCAGCACCCAGCAGGGCTTGCCGAGCGATGCGGCCAGATGCGCGGTCGACGTGTCGACGCACACCACGAGATCGAGTTGCGCGACGATCGCGGCCGTATCGGCGAAATCGTCGAGTTCCGAGCCCAGGTGCAGCAACGGCAGCCCGCCCGGCGGCTGGCGCGCTTCGTCCTCGCCCTGCCCTTTCTGCAGACTCACGAAATTCACGCCCGGCACGCTCCACAGCGGCGTCAGCAATGCCAGTGACGGCAGCGAACGGTGCGCGTCGTTGTGATGCTTCGGATTGCCTTTCCACACGAGTCCGACGCGCGGGCCGGGCGGCAGCGCATCGAGGCGCGCGCCCCAGTGCGCGACGCGCGCCGGATCGGGTACGAACCGCACCGGTGGCGGGATCGTGTCGAGCGTCGTGCCCGCGTGCATCGGCGCGCTCAACAGACTCGTCCAGTAATCGAATTGCGCGGCCTGCGCGGTAGCCGCCTCGTGATCGAGCACCGCGTCGACGCCATCGACTGTCTCCATCAGCCGATGCAACGCCGGCTGGCACGCAAACACCACCCGCGCCGCCTGCCGCGCGCGAAATTCCGTGAAATAACGGCTGAACTGCAGCATGTCGCCGAGGCCATCCTCCTGCCACACGAGCAGCGTCTTGCCGGCCAGCGGCTCGCCTCGCCACTGTGCGCACCGCAGCACCTCGCGGGTTCGTCGGTGGACGAACGTCGACTGCTCGTAGCGCGATTCGTAGCGGCGCCAGCCTTCCTCGAATCGTCCACGGCTGAGCAGCAGCGTCGCCAGCCCGAAGCGCGCGTCGTCATAATCGGCACGCAGTTCGAGCGCGCGACGGTATGCGCGTTCGGCTTCGTCGAGTTGGCCCGCATGCGCGAACGTCGTGCCGAGGTTGTAGTGCACCTCGGCCATCTGCGGCGCGAGTGCCAGCGCGTCGGTAAACGCGACGGCCGCTTCGTCGTGGCGGCCCTGCGCACGCAGGACGCAGCCGAGATTATTGTGCGCCTGCGGCAGGCCGGGCCGGCAGCGGATGGCGTCGCGATAGGCCGCTTCCGCTTCGGGCAGGCGATCGAGGTTCTGCAGCGCGACGCCGAGGTTGTAATGCGCTTCCGGATGATCGGGACACAATGCGATGGTCTGCCGGCTCGCCGCCTCCGCTTCCGGCAGCCGCTGCATGTCGACGAGGATCGCGCCGAGATTCGCGTGCGCGAGTACGTGGTCGGCGCGAACCGCGATCGCGAGCCGGTACGCGAGTTCCGCCTCCGCCGGCCGGGCAAGGACGCGAAGCAGGTTGCCGAAATCGGTCAGCACGTCGGGCGACCGCGGCTCGATCGACAGGGCCTGCCCGAACGCCTGCTCGGCTTCGTCGAGCCGGCCGAGCGCTTCGAGCACCTTGCCGAGCCGGTGATGGTGCGACGCGCGCAACGGCGCGACGCAGGCAAGCTGCCGGCGCAGGATCACTTCGGCGTCGGGCAAGCGGCCCTGCGACATCAGCAGCGCGTGAAGGCCGTCGTAGGGGGGCTCGAACGCCGGCATCGCATCGATCGCGCGCCGCCACGAGGCTTCTGCGTCCGCCAGATGGTTCAGGCCGAGCGCGCAGACGGCCGCGACGTGCAGCACCGCGACGTCCACCGCAGACGCGTCGAGCTGCGGCGCCACAAGCGACAGTGCGTCGGCAAACTGTCCGTTCTGGCACAAGGTCGCGGCGTGTCGAACGCACGCGGATACGTCGGAAGCTGGCGTCGTCATGGAGGGCTGGGCAAAGCGGCGGACAGTCATCGCGTCCGGCCGCCACGGCGGCAGCCCGGCATGCGCGACGCGTGTCGCGCCCGGGCGACCGTTTCGGCACGGAGAGCGTCGATTGACAGGTTACCGAAGCATGCACGCACGCGATGCGACGATCTGAGCCCATTCCATGCGGTTGTTCGGGCGATGGCCCCGTCACCCCGTGCGTGGCGGGACCTCGCTGAACGACACCGGCCGGCCGCTCAGCTCGACGAACACCCGCCGCAACTGCTCGAACTGCACGAGCTGGAACTGCACGAACTCGACGAACTGCAGCTCGACGACGCGCCGCCGCCGTCGGACGAGTCGAACGAAGTGCCACCGCCCGCTTTCGCCGCGGCGACCGACGGCATCCGCGACGCGGCCAGCACCGGGCCTGCATACGCCGACCATACGGTACCGGCCAGCGCGCCTGCGCCGAACAGCGCGGCGGTCCACAGCAACGGATCCGGATCGTCACGTTCGGCGTCGCGTATCCCGGACGCTCCCTGCGCGCTGCGTACGTGCCGCGCGTCGCGCGCAGCCCGCGGATCGTGCGCGTTCCTGCGCTCGAGCAGCGCGGCGCGCCCGGCCGCCGTTGGGCCGCCGCGCCGGAAGCCGGTCAGCCTTCCAGCGACGATCCGGTACGCGATCGCGAACACCGCCATGCAGATGCACAGCAGCAGCACGGGCCGCCCGCGGCTCAAACCGACCGCAAGCTTCACGGCGCCCGTGCCGAACACGAGCAGCGCGATCGCGCGCGCGGCCATCCGGGACGCGCGCAACTCGCCGGGCGCCCAGAACCAGCCCTGCGCACGCATCCCGTCGACGACCTCCTGCGCATACCTCGCGAGCCGCTCGCGAAACACGCCGTAGCGCACGGTGCCGGACGGTTGCTCGTTGAGCCACGCGCAGTAGTCGTCGTATCGGCCCGCGCGTTCCAGATCCGCGATCTTCACGTAGCTGCCTTGCAGGTGAACGCTCCACAGATCGACCGCGCCCGCATGCGCGAGCGACATCGTCACGACCTGCGCGACCCGTGCTTCGCCGCCGGTGAGATAGGCGACTTCGTCGGCGCTCAGCCCGGACGAAGCCTTGCGCGTGCGCCGGCCCCAGCGCCGGATGCGAAATTCGATGGCATGCAACGCGACGATCAACGACAACGCGACAACGCAGGCCGGGACGTAAAACGCGAGAAACTGCGGCCCGGTGTAGTCGAGCACGTCGAGATCCTGCGCCGATGCGCAGGTCGCGGCGACACTGGCGGCGGCCGCCGGCCACACGAGTTTCGGCAGACGGTCGCGCCACGCACGGCGCGGCGCCACGGCGACCATGCGCTCGGGCTGCTGCGTCTCGACCTCCGCCCCGCCCTCGACTGCCCGGTCGACGGGACGCGGCCAGATCGATGCCGGCGGCTCGCAGCCGAACAGCCGGCGATAGCTGTCGAGCGTGTCGCGATAGCGCTGCGCGTACACGGCGGCCTCGTCCGGCGCGCCGGTGCCGGGCATGTGGTGCAGCCGCGCGCGCAGCACGCCGGCGCAGAACACGTCCCAATATTCGAGCGTGTATTGCAGATGGAAATGCCACGCGGCATCGACCGCGACCGACGGCGTGACCGGATGCCCGGCCACCTGTGCGAGAAACGCGAAGCGCTTGTATTCGTCGATCACGGCCAGCGCGTGGTCGTGCGACCAGCCTTCGGCGTCGGCGAGGCGCCGGCTGTACGGCAGCGGCGCGTCGGGATCGTCGGGGGAATACGCGTGCAGACGCGCGAGCAGCGCCTGCTGCGCATCGGTCAGCGGGCAGGCAGCGACTGCGGTCGAGGTAGACGGAATGGCAGCCATCGGGAGTCGGCGCGATGCGCGGACGGCCGCCGCGATCGACGCTTGGAGTGGTCGTTGTGGGCGATTCTCGCACACCGGCAAATGCGTCGGCACGCCCACGCAAAATCGCCGTGCGGCAATCGCGAGCGCATCCGGGATCGAACCAGCAACCCCTGCCTTCGGAGTTTTATCTGCGCGTGCCGAACCCTTGCCCGGCAAGGCTCCGCCGGCATCTCCCGCGGCAAAACCAAGGTTGCACAAGATCACCCAAGCCCGCCCCGGTTCACCCAGGCTGCAATCTGGCTGCACGGCACGCACGGCCCCACCCGTGACCCTCGGCACCCGTCCATGAAGCGTAAGGCGCGCCGCACGCCACGACACGCGTCGCGCTGCGTGTCCGCCCGGACCACGCACGCATCTCGTTGAACCCCGCCCCGCGAAGCTCGACCATGAGAGCCATCTTCACTGCCTCACGGCCCGAGACCTCGCCATGGCAAGCAGCACGACTTCGATACGCGTTCGCGGCACGCCGGCCGGCACCGCCGCCGACCACCGGCCCCTTCGACATCGGCAGGCCCGGCCATGATCGCGCGCACCTTGCAGGGCGACACGGTGGACACGCTGTGCTGGCGCCACTACGGCCGGACCGACGGCACCGTCGAGACCGTGCTCGAAGCCAACACCGGACTCGCCAGCCTCGGCGTCGTGTTGCCCGCCGGCACGCCCGTCTACCTGCCGCCGTTCGATACCGTGACGAGCGCGCGCCCGTTGCTGCAACTGTTTGACTGACCCTGGAATCGCCGTCATGGCCGAACCGAACCTCACTACCGCCGCGATGCTGTCCACCGCGATCGGCGTCGCCGGGCTCGCGCCCGGCATCGACGGCAACGCGCTGATCGGCGCATTCACCGGCGCGGCGCTCGTGGTCGTCACGTCGAAGGAGATCGGCGTGGCGCGGCGTGCGGCCTATCTGCTGATCTCGCTCGTGATGGGCTATCTCGCCGCGCCGGAAATCGTCGGCGCGACGCCGATCCACTCGACCGGCGTCGCCGCGTTCTTCGCGGCCGCGCTCGTGATCGCCGTCACGCTGCAGCTGATCGAGCGGATCAAGACGCTCGATCTCCTGGCGCTGTTCCGCAAAGGAGGGTGACGTGGCGTTCCCGTTCGCGCTGATCGCGCTCGCCGCCCACCTCGCCGTGCTCGTGCGCGTGCTCACCTATCGACGCAACGGCGCACGGCACCGGCGCCACGCATCATGGTTCGCGTGGATGCTCGTCGCCGTCACCGGCGGTGCGTCGATCGAGTGGCTGCTGCATACCGGCGCCGTCGGCTTCTTCGACGCGGCCACCGCGGTCTTCCTGGCGATGTTCGTCTGCGGCACGCGCGGCAACGTCGCGCGCCTCCTGAGGAGCGAATGACGATGAAAACCCGCCGCCTCGGCGATCACGGCGACGACGTGGGCCTGCTGCAACGCAGACTGATCCGCGCCGGCTATGCGGTGCAGATCACGCACCTCTATGACGCGGCGACCGAAGCCGCCGTCATCGCGCTGCAACGCAAGACCGGCCTCGTCGACGACGGTATCGCCGGCCCGAAGACCTATGCCGCGCTGGCCACCGGCCTGCGCGATCCGAAACACCTGGGGCTCGCCGATCTCGAGCGCGCCGCGCGCACGCTCGACGTGCCGCTCGCGTGCATTCGCGCGGTCAACGAAGTCGAGTCGCGCGGCGCCGGCTTCCTGCCCGACGGCCGGCCCGTCATCCTGTTCGAACGCCACGTATTCTGGAAGCGGCTCCAGGCGCGCGGGATCGATCCCGCGCCATTCGCGGCGCGGCAGCCGGACATCGTGTCACGCACGCGCGGCGGCTATCGCGGCAGCGCCGCGGAATACGTGCGTCTCGCCACGGCCGAGTCGATCGATGCCGGCGCCGCGTGGGAATCCGCGAGCTGGGGCGCGTTCCAGGTGATGGGCTATCACTGGGAACGCCTCGGCTACGCGGGCATCGACGCATTCGTCTCGTGCATGGAAGACGGCGAAGCGCAGCACCTCGACGCGTTCATGCGCTACATCGCGGCGGACGACACACTGCGCCGCGCACTCGGCGCACGCCAGTGGGCCGCATTCGCCCGCGCGTACAACGGGCCCGACTATGCGGCGAACCTGTACGACGTGAAGCTCGCACGCGCTTTCGACCGCTATGCGTCGCAAGCGGCTGCGGCGACGCAGGCCGCATCCGGATCGCCCGACGCTACCGTCGCGTCCCGCGCATGAACGGACTCGCCGCGAAAATCATCGCGTGGATCGTCGCGCTCGCCACGTGCGCCGTCGTCGCGCTGTACGTGCATGGGCTGCGCGCCGAGCGCGCGACCGCGCAACGGCAACGCGTCGAGGCGCAACAGGCGCTCGCCGCGCGCGACGGCATCATTGCGCGCCTGCGGCAGGACGCCGCCGAACGCGCGCAACAGCAGGCGCGGCTCGACCACGCGCAAACCGCCATCGCGTCGAAGCTCGACGCCATTCGATTTGAAAACCGGAGATTAACCGATGAAAACGCCGCGCTTCGCGCCTGGGCTGATACTCGCCTGCCTGACGACGTTGTCCGCCTGCAAGCCAGTCCCGCTCTCACCGGCGCCGGCGATTATGTCGAACACGTGCCAGACGGTGAAGCCGTGCACGCTGCCGAGGCTCGCGCCGCGGACCAACGGTGAGCTCGACGGTGCGCTCACGCTGGTCAAGGCCGCGTGGGCGACGTGCGCGGCGACCGTCGACATGATCGCGGCGTGCCAGGCCGGCGCGGCTGCCCCCGACCACGGAGCCCATTCGCATGATTAAGCCGGACAGCCTGCGGCGGGCGCTTGCCGCCGCCATCCCGTCGATCGACGACGAACCCGGCGCGTTGACCGTGCTCGTCGAGCAAGGCTCGATCGCGACGACCGGCACGCTGACGCCATCGTTCGAATACCGGTACACGGCCCACGTCCTCGCGACCCACTTCTCCGGCGACACCGATCCGGTGTTCGTCGCCCTGATCGAATGGGTGTGCGCGAACCAGCCGGACCTCGTGACGAACCCGGCCGCACGCGCGAGCGGCATCACCTTCGAGATCGGCATTCGCGACCAGACCGCGGTCGACCTGTCGATCCGGCTGGCGCTGACGGAAAGCGTCGTCGTGACGACCGGCCCGGACGGACGGCCGGTGATCACGCACGTCGACGACACACGGGTCGACCCGGCCGATACGCTGACCTGGGTCGCGCTGCCGCAGATCCGCTGAGCCGGGCGGGCATCGGCCCGCCTTCGCTCACGCCGCGGCATCGCGCCCGGCAACGGCTGCTCGTCGCAGCCAACCCTCTCGCCTCGGCCCGCCACCGCGGAGCCCCCCCGCCGATCGCCCTTGCCGGGCATCCGGTCCCGTCTTCCCGTCGACTCGGCCATCGCCGACGACAGGCATCCTGACGACAGCCTCGCTGCATAACCTGCATCGACGGCCCGCACGATGTCTCTGCGGCACGCCCGTCCAGCCATTCACGCGGCATCCGTTCGCCCGTCGCCGCGGCGCAATTCATCGAGCGCCCGTCCCATCGCCGCGTCCCGACATCGATCGGCATCCACGCATTCAGACCGCGTGACGACGTCGCGCAGACGCACGACTCCATCCTCATGCGAACCGGTGCTGCGATTGTCGACGCACGACTCGATGCCGGCATCCGGCGCGCACTGTCCCCGCCGCGACGACACAGGCCATCGCTCGCGCCGCGCGCCCCCCGCCGGCACCATGGCTGCATGGACGCAAATGAAATTCAACGGCAGGCACGCAACGCAGTGCGCAAGGGCACGATCCTCGCGGTCGACCATGCGGCTGCGTTGTGCCGCGTCTCGGTCGGCGACGCCGATTCCGATGGCAGCGGACTGCAGACCAACTGGATTCCGTGGGTGGCCGGCACCGCCGGCGCGACCCGCGACTGGCTGCCGCCGACGCCCGGCGAACAGGTCGTGCTGCTCTGCCCGATGGGCGACCCGGCGCAGGGTGTCGCGCTGCGCGGCGTCTATTCGAACGCCGCGCCGGCACCGGCCTCGAGCCCGGATACCCATGCACGGGTCTATCCGGACGGCGCCCGCATCACGTACGACCATGCCGCGCATGCGCTCACGGTCGAGCTGCCGGCCGGCGCGACCGTGCGCGTCGTCGCGCCCGGGTCGGTCGTCGTGCAGACCCGGGACGCCACCGTGCAGGCCGAGCGCATCACGCTCGATGCACCGCAGACCATCTGCACCGGCGCGATGACCGTCAAGGGGCCGTTCGCGTTCGAAGCCGGCATGACCGGCACGGGCGGGGCCGGCGGCGGCGCCACGATGCAGATCGACGGCGCGGCCACCTTTACCCGCGAAGTGACCTCCCGGGGCATCAGCCTCCCGCATCACACGCATCGCGAACAAGGCGATGGACAACTCGTGAGCGAACCGCAATGAAAGGCATGAACGCGAACACCGGCCGCTCGATTTCGGGCCTGGACCATTTCTATCAGTCGATCGGCAAAATCGTGACGACGCCGCTCGCGTCGTGCGTGAAGCGCCGTACCTTCGGCTCCGAGCTGCCCGACCTGATCGACGCGCCGGGCAACGGCACGGTGCGCACGCGGCTGTATGCCGCCGTCGCCACGGCGCTGATGCGCTGGGAACCGCGCCTGACGCTGACCCGCGTCGTGCTCGCCGCGGACGACGCGAACGCGGCCGCCGGCTCGCTCTATCTCGACATCGAAGGCTGGACCGGCGAGAACGGCACGGCAGTGTCGACCCGCGTGCCGGTTGCGAACGGGAGTCCGGCATGAGCGTGACGCCGATCGACCTCTCCCAGCTGCCGTCGCCCGACATCGTCGAAACGCTCGACTACGAGACGCTGCTGGCCGCACGCAAGGCACGGCTCGTGTCGCTCTACCCGGCCGCCGAACAAGCCGAGATCGCCGCGACGCTCGCGCTCGAGTCGGAGCCGCTCGTGAAGCTGCTGCAGGAAAACGCGTACCGCGAGATCGTGCTGCGCCAGCGCGTGAACGACGCCGCGCGTGCGGTGATGCTCGCGTACGCGGTCGGCACCGACCTCGATCACCTCGCGGCGCTGTTCGGCATCCGCCGCCTGACGATCTCGCCTGCCGATCCGGCTCACGACCTCGCGGCCGTGATGGAAAGCGATGCCGACCTGCGCGCCCGCACCCAGCTCGCCCCGCAGAGTTTCTCGGTCGCCGGCCCCGAGGGCGCGTACGTCTCGCATGCACGCAATGCCGATGGCCGCGTGCTCGACGCGTCGGCGGTCAGCCCGGCCCCGTGCGAGGTGCTCGTCACGGTACTCGCCCGCGATGGCGACGGCACGGCGGCGCCGGCGTTGATCGATGCGGTGGCCGCCGCGCTGCAGGCCGACGACGTACGGCCGCTCACCGACAAGGTCACCGTACGCGGCGCGGAGATCCTGCGCTACCAGGTGCGCGCGCGGCTGGTGTTCTTCGCCGGCCCGGATCGCGCCGTGGCGCTCGCGCAGGCCAACCGGGCGATGAAGCAGTACACCGATTCCATGCACCGCCTCGGGATGGAAGTCACGCTCGACGGCATCTACGCGGCCGCCCGCGCAGCCGGCGTGCAGAAGGTGATCCTCGAAAGCCCGCTTGCCGGCCTGCCGGCGACGAAGCAGCAGGCGCCCTATTGCACCGGGATCGAGCTGATCGACGGCGGGGTGTACAGCAATGAATGACATCCTGCCGCCGAACGCGACGCGGCTCGAGCGCAGGCTCGCCGCGACGAACGCCCGTATCGACGACGTGCCGACGCCGCTCGCGACGCTGACGAACCCGGACACCATCCGGTCCGACCTGCTGCCGTGGCTCGCCTGGCACCTCGGGGTCGATGCGTGGAAGGACTACTGGCCCGAATACGTGAAGCGCGCCCGCGTCGGGCAGGCGATTCCGATCGCCCGCCGCAAGGGCACCGCGGCGTCGGTGCGCGAGGTCGTCGCGGCGTTCGGCGGAAACATCGTCCTGCGTGAATGGTTCGAGCAACAGCCGCCGGGCGCGCCCGGTACGTTCGACCTCGTGATGACGGTCAGTGGCCAGGAGGGCGAACCGCCGACCGCCGAATACGTGGCCGACATCCTCGCGGAGATCGATCGCACCAAACCCGTCCGCGCGCACTACACGTTCACGCAGGGCTTCGAGATGCGGGGCCGACAACCGATCGGCGCCGCCGCGCGCGTGGCGGCCTATCGCCGCGTCAACTTCACCGACTACTGATCGCACATGGCAACCCAGATCATCATCACCGACGCCGGCCGCGCGGCGCTCGTCGCCGCCGGCAACGGCGGCACGAACGCCCACCAGGTCGTGGAAATCGGCCTGGCGAACGCCCCGTTCGTCGCCGACAAGGGGCTCACCAAGCTGCCGAACGAGCTGAAGCGGATCAAGTCCTTCGGCGGCGCCAACGTCGCGCCGGACACGATCCACACGACGCTGAAGGACGACTCGACAGACCAGTATTCGCTGTACGGATTCGGCCTCTATCTCGACAACGGCGTGCTGCTGGCCGCGTACGGCCAGGCGACGCCGATCATGGAGAAATCGCCGGCCGCGTTGCTGCTGCTGTCGTCCGACATGCAGTTCGCGACGATCGACGCGACGCAGCTCGTGTTCGGCGACGCGTCGTTCCTGAATCCGCCGGCGACCACCGAGCGGCAGGGTGTGGTCGAGCTGGCGACGCAGGGGGAAGTGAATACCGGCGCCGACGATACGCGCGTGCTGACGCCGAAGACCGCCGCGTCGCGATACGCGGCGCTGACCGGCGCGAAATTCACCGGTCCGGTCGTCACCGAATTCGATGCGGGTCCGGACACCGCACACGTGTCGATTCGCCCTCCGTCGGGCAAGAACGGCCGCGAAGGTCGCGTGCGTCTGCACGGCACGTTCGGCGGCGGTAACCCGGATACGGGATCGCGCCTGGTCGCAACGATCCGCTCCGGTTTCGACAACGGCGCCTGGGGCCGTGAATACGTCGATCTGTGGCTGAACAAAACGGCCAACGACGCCGAGACAGACGCGTACCAGGCGCGCGCCGTGCGTGTCACCTATGGCGGCCGGATGCTCATTGGCGACGTCAAGAACGACGACGGCCGCAACGTGATCCAGGCCGGCGGAGGCGCGACTTTCAACGGCGGCATAACCGCCCGCGGAATGGACGCCCAGGGTGCGCACTTCCGAGCAATCTTCGGCGACTACGGTGCATTCTTTCGCAACGACGGCAAGGATGCCTACCTGTTGTCGACTGGAAAGGGCGATCCGGACGGCTCGTGGACCAGTCTCCGCCCGTTCTCGTGGTCGCTCGCCGACGGGACCGTCCGCATCAATGGCACCGGTGCCGTGACGAACATCGGTGGCGACGTCGAAATCGGCCGCACGACGAACGAAGGGCACATTCGGCTCGGCCCGGTCGACGGGTACTTCTACGCCAATGCCCGTTCGGTCGGCTGGTGGGGCAAGGCCGACGCGTTCCAGTACATCTTCGACGACCACACCTTTCGTATCAACGACAATCCCGTGTGGCACTCCGGCAACCTGTCGCCGCTCGATCGCACGAAGGGCGGCACGATGTCCGGCGATCTCTGGTTCGACCCGGGCAAGCGGATCTACCTGTCGGAAGGCAGCGCGCAGGCGCCGTCCCTGACGTTCACCAACGACGGCGCGCCGGACACGGGCCTGTACCACATCAGCGACGGGTCGTTCGGCATCACGTGCAACAGCGTCTCGCAGGTCTCGTTCACGCCGGGCGGCACCACGTTCCAGACGCCCGTTCAGGGCCAGACGCCCCCGGCGGGCGATCGCTCGACGCGGCTCGCGACGACGGAATGGGTGGTCGCCGCGATTGCGTCGGCCGCGATCGGCACGGTCGTTTTCGAGCCACGCACGACCGCTCGCGCCGGCTTCCTGAAGCTCAACGGCGCGCTGCTGAAGCGCGCCGACTATCCCGCACTCTGGGCCTATGCACAGGCCAGCGGCGCGCTCTCCACCGAAACGGACTGGGCCGCCGGATGGTCCGGCACGTTCTCGACCGGCGATGGCACGACGACCTTTCGCATCCCCGAATTGCGCGGCGAGTTCGTGCGCTGCTGGGATGACACCCGCGGGGTGGACCCGAATCGCGGTCTCGGCGCATCGCAGAACTTCGCCAATGCGTGGCACGCGCACGGCGCCTCCGCGGCGGCGAGCGGGGACCACGTGCATTCGGCCTGGACCGACGTGCAAGGGTGGCACGGTCACCACGGCTGGACCGCCAGCGTGGGCGATCACCAGCACGTCGCGCCATACAGTGAATCGGGCATCGCGCCCTTTGGCACCCATTCGACGAATCAAGTCGGCTCGCACGGCGGCGTCGACAACGACAACCCGTGGGCATTCACGTCCGGAGCCGGCGGGCACAACCACGAATTCAACACGGAAGGCGCCGGCAATCACGGCCACAACGTCAGCATCGGCGCCGCCGGCAATCACAGCCACGCGATCACCGTCAACGGCGACGGCGCCAACGAAGCACGGCCGCGCAACGTCGCCTTGCTCGCCATGATCCGCGCCTACTAACCAGGACCCCGAACCATGCTGATCCACCACTACAGCCCGTCGACCGGCGAATACCTGAGCAGCAGCCAGCCCGACGCCGATCCGCGCAACCCCGAACGCTGGCTCATCCCGGCCTCGGCCACGCTCGACGCGCCGCCGGCGCGCACGCCGACGACCTGGCCGTTCTACCGCAACGATGTCTGGACGCTGCTGCCGGACTTCCGCGGCCGGATCTGCTATCGCACCGATACCGGCGAGCCCGTCGAGATCGCGACCGCCGGCAAGACGCCCGACGAGCTCGGGCTGACGACCGAACCGCGGCCGTCGCCACGCCATGCATGGCTCGACGGTGCATGGACGGTTCCGCCCGAGCTGCTCGAGCGCGAGAAACGCGACGCCGCGATGGCCGAGTTCGAACAGCGCCTGGAAACCGCGCGCAAGGCGAACGCCGGCAAGGCCGATGCGTACGCCGCGGGCTTGCTCGACGACGAGGGCGTCTACTACTTCAAGGCCTGGTCGGCCTACCAGATGGCGCTCGTCAGGGTCATCCAGGCGGACACGTTCCCGGATGCGATCGCGTGGCCCGCCACGCCGGCGCCCTACGTGCCGCCGCCGCCGACACCCGTGCCGCCTGCGCCGTCCGAGCCGATCGAGTCGCCCGCTCCGACCGAGCCATCGTCGCCGCCGGCCGACCCGGCCACACCTGCAGTTCCGGTCGCGGATAGCGCGGCCTGATCCGCCCGGGAATCCTCCCGTTTCTCTCACTTGATCACATAGGAGTCGCACACCATGCCGCAGGATTATCACCACGGCGTACGCGTCATCGAAATCAACGAAGGCAGCCGCCCGATCCGCACGGTGTCGACGGCCGTCGTCGGCATCGTCTGCACGGCATCCGACGCCGACGCCACCGCCTTCCCGCTCGACACGCCGGTCCTTCTGACCAACGTCGTTGCCGCGCTCGGCAAGGCCGGCACCAAGGGCACGCTGCGCCGCACGCTGGACGCGATCGGCCGGCAAACCAAGCCCGTCACGATCGTCGTGCGCGTCGCCGAAGGCAAGGACGCCGGCGAAACGGCGACCAACGTGATCGGCAGCGTCACCGCCGACGGCAAGTACACCGGCATGAAGGCGCTGCTCGGCGCGCAGGCACGCTTCGGCGTGAAGCCGCGCATCCTCGCGACGCCGGGCCTCGACACGCAACCGGTCGCCGCCGCGCTCGCATCGATCGCGCAATCGCTGCGCGCGTTCGCGTACGTGTCGGCCAACGGCTGCAAGACGAAGGAAGAAGCCGTCGCCTATCGCAAGCAGTTCAGCCAGCGCGAGCTGATGGTGGTCTGGCCGGACTTCCTCGCGTGGGACGACACGACCAACACGACCGTCGTCGTGCCGGCCACCGCGTATGCCGCCGGCCTGCGCGCGAAGATCGACAACGACACGGGCTGGCACAAGACGCTGTCGAACGTCGGCGTGAACGGCGTCACCGGCATCAGCGCCGACGTGTCGTGGGACCTGCAGGATCCGGCGACGGACGCGGGCTTCCTGAACGAACAGGACGTGACCACGCTCGTGAACCGCAACGGTTTCCGCTTCTGGGGTTCGCGCACGTGCTCGGACGATCCGCTGTTCGCGTTCGAGAACTACACGCGCACCGCGCAGGTCATCGCCGATTCGATCGCCGAAGCGCAGATGGCCATCATCGACGGCCCGCTCAACCCGTCGCTGCCGCGCGACATCATCGAGACGATCAACGCCAAGTTCCGCGAGTGGATCTCGCAGGGCTACCTGATCGGCGGCTCGGCCTGGTACGACCCGGAGCCGAACACGACCGACGTGCTGAAGTCCGGCAAGGCGTATCTCGACTACGAATACACGCCGGTTCCGCCGCTCGAAAACCTGATGCTGCGCCAGCGCATCACCGACCGTTATCTCGCCGATTTCGCCGCGCGCGTGAGCGCGTAACGACCGGCCTCACCAGGAGTCAAACACGATGGGTATGCCTCGCAAACTCAAGGGATTCAACCTGTTCCAGAACGGCGAGAACTTCGTCGGCCAGGTCGTCGAAGTCACGCTGCCGAAGCTCACGCGCAAGATGGAGGACTACCAGGGCGGCGGCATGAGCGGCCCGATCAAGGTCGACTTCGGGCAGGAGGGGATCCAGCTCGAATGGACCTGCGGCGGCTTCATGCGCTCCGTGCTCGGCCAGTACGCGATCACGAAGCACGACGGCGTGCTGCTGCGCTTCGCCGGCGGCTATCAAGCCGAGGATTCGACCAACGTGGACGCGATCGAGATCGTCATCCGCGGCCGTCACAGCGAAATCGACCCGGGCACCGCGAAGTCGAAGGAAGACACCGCGTTCAAGGTCACGACGGTGGCCAGCTACTACAAGCTGTCCGTGAACGGCCAGGACGTGATCGAAATCGACTTCGTCAACATGATCGAGAAGGTCAACGGCAACGACCTGTTCGCGGCGCTGCGCAACGCGATCGGCCTGTAACCGGCCATCCGGCCGGTGACGCCGGCCGGGGCCGCCTTCCCCTTCCTTCCGACTGATCACACGCACAGGACCACCATGAATCCGATCCAATCCGACGCCGCCGCGCCCGACCTGCAGGCCGATGCGGCCGCCATCGCGACACCCGCGCAGGACGATCCGGCGACGCATACGCTCGACACGCCGCTCGTGCGCGGCACCCAGACGATCACGTCGATCACGCTGCGCAAGCCCAAGTCGGGCGAGTTGCGCGGCGTATCGCTGTCCGACCTCGTCAGCCTCGACGTGGTCGCGCTGTCGAAAGTGCTGCCGCGCATCAGCTCGCCGATGCTGACCGAAGCCGACGTCGCCAGCATCGATCCAGCCGACCTCGTACAACTGGGGGGCATCTTCGCCGGTTTTTTGATGCCGAAGGCCGTGAAATCCCGACTGGCCTCCCAGACCGCGTAGAAGACCCGATGGCGGACATCGCGACGGTGTTCGGCTGGACACCGCCCGTGATGGACGCCTTCAGCCTGGCCGAGCTGATGGACTGGCGCGAACGCGCGCGAGTGCGTGCCGGCGCCCAATGAGCGAAACGATCGACGATGGACAACACCCTGAAACTGCGCGTCATGGTCGACATGATCGACAACATGACGAAGCCCCTGCAAATGATGCTGACCGGCAACAAGGGGCTGGCCGACTCGCTGCGCGCGACCCGCCGCGAGCTGGATGACATGGCGAAGACGCAGAAGCGCATCGGCGAGTTTCGCGACTTGCGCAGCGGTGTGGCGAAAACCGCGACCGAACTCAAATCAGCGAAGCTGCGTGCCGGGGAGCTGCGCGTCGCGCTGCGTGCGTCCGGCCCGCCGTCACGCCAGATGGTCGAGGACCTCGCCAAGCTCGAACGCACGGCCACGGATTTGACGGCCGCGCAAAGCCGGCAGGTCGCGCGCATCCGCGAACTGCGCACGCAGCTCGTCGGCGCGGGCATCGACACGCGCCGCCTCGACCTGCACGAATTCGCGCTGGCCACGAACAGCGCGCGACGCCAGGCGAAGATGACGGCCGACGTGCGCGCGTTCGACGACGCGCGCCGCAAGCGCGCCGAGGCCCGGCGCGCGAAGATCGACGCACTGAGCGGCGTCGGCAAGCAATGGGCGGAGCGCGGCAAGACGATCGCGGGCGCCGGCAAGAGCATGTTCGGCATGCTGTCCGAGCCGCTCGACGTCGCGAAGCAGGCCGAAAGCGAAACGCTGCGCCTGCGGGCGCAAGGCGCGTCGGCCGACGCCGTGACATTCGCGCGCGCGCAGCAGGTCGGCGGCCAGTCGGTCGTCGACAACCTGGCGCTGATGCGCGAATCGCTGGCGGCGCTCGGCGGCGACGAGCAACGCGCGCGCGTCGTGATGCCGATGCTCGCGAACATGAAATCGGCGAACGAGGCGCTGTTCGGCAAGGACGACGCGAAGGCGAACGTCGACAAGTTCATGGCCATGCTGAAGGTGATCGACCTGCGCGGCGGCACGAAGAACGAAGCCGCGTTCGGCGCCGAAGCGAACATCGTGCAGAAGATGCAGACGGCGACCGGCGGCAAGGTCAGCGGCGACGAGTGGAACAGTTTCGCCGAATCGGGGGGCAGCGCGGCCAGGAAGTTGCGCACGGATGCGTTCTACTACCAGATGCAGCCGCTCATCGAGATGCTCGGCGGCAAGGCGGCCGGCGAAGGCCTCGCCGCGCTGTCCGGCAGCCTCTTCGGCGGCAAGGTGACGGCGCCCGCCGCACGGCAGTTGACGGCGCTCGGCCTGGTCGATCCGAAGCGGGTCCTGCATGCGAGGAACGGCGCGATCCGCGGGCTCGGGCCGGGGGCGCTGGCGGGCAGCGACATGCTGCAGGCCTCGCCGCTCGAATGGCTCGAAAAGGTGCTGCTGCCGAAGCTCGCCGCGAAGGGCATCACCCAGCCCGACGAGGTGAAGGCCACGCTGGCAAAGCTGTTCCCCGACAAGGCCGCGGGCACGCTGCTCACGACGATGTACGAGCAACGCGAGCAGATCCACGACACCGAGAGGCAGAGCGCCGCCGCCGACGGCGTCACCGGGATGCGCGCGAAGGCCGCGGATTCGACCGCGGGACGCGAGCTCGCCGTGCTCGCGCAGCTGCGCGACCTGAAGCTCGAGATCGGCGAGAAGATCACGCCGGTCTACAACGCGGCGCTGGACGTCACGGCCAGGATGCTCGAGAAGATCGTCCGGTTCGTGCGCGAACACGGCACGGCCACCCGGATCCTCGTCACGACCTTCGCGGCGCTGGGCGGCGCACTCGCCGTCGCCGGCACACTGGCGAGCGTCTTCGGCGGCCTGCTCGGCTCGGTCAACGTGCTGCGCTTCGCGACGTCGATGGTCGGCGCGTTCAGGCTCGTCGGGCAGGCGCTGCTGATGCTCGGCCGGCTGGCGATGGCGAATCCGCTGCTGGCCGTGATCGGGCTGATCGCGATGGCGGCCGTCTACGTCTGGCAGAACTGGGACACGCTCGGGCCGAAGTTCATCGCGCTGTGGGAAACGATCAAGGGCGCGTTCGGCGCGGCCAGCGACTGGATCGCCGCGAAATGGGACGCCACCGTCGAGTGGGTGAAGACCTCGCTCGGCGGCATCGGCGACTGGTTCGGCGACATCGGCACGCGTTTCCAGGAAATCGGCGCGAGCATCGTGTCCGGCCTGGTCGACGGCATCACGAATCGCCTCGGCGCGCTGAAGGATACGGCCGGCAACCTGGGCAGCTCGACGCTCGGCTGGCTCAAGGAAAAGCTCGGCATGCAGGCGTCGCCCACGCCCGACAACGGGCCAGGCGGCGCCACCACCGGCACCCCGACCCGCATGACGCGCACCGCCGCCGCGCTCACGTCGGCCGCCGCGCTGGTCGGCCCGCCCGCGTTCGCGGCGAGCCCGGCGATCGCCGCCGCCGCGCCGCTCGAACGCTACAACCTGTCGCTCGACTATCGCCCGCCGCTCACGGCGCCGGCCGCCGTGGCAAGCGCCGCGCCCGCGGCCGGCCCCGTCACCATCAACATCGCGCCGCCGCCCGGTGCCGATGCGGCCGAAATCGCCCGCATGGTGCGCGCCGAGCTCGAACGCGCCGAACGCGCGAAGGCGTCGCGCACCGCGTCGCGCCTGTCCGATTGATTCCGCTGGAGGAAACCCGCCCATGATGATGTCGCTCGATCAGTTCGTTTTCAGCCTGGCGACCACGCCGTACCAGGAGCTCCAGCGTCAGCGCAACTGGAAGCATCGCACCAGCTCGCGCATCGGCGTGCGCGACGCGAGCCAGTTCACCGGCGCCGGCGACGACACGATCACCCTCACCGGCATCGTCGCGCCCGAGAACGGCATCGGCGAGATCGCGTCGATCGAGGCGCTCGCCCGCATGGGCGATGCCGGCGACGCGTACGTGCTCGTCGACGGCAACGGCAACGTGTACGGCGCGTACGTCATCGACAGCCTCAACGAAACGGCCACGTATCACACGAAGGAAGGCATGGCGCGCAAGATCGCGTTCACGCTGACGCTGAAGCGCGTCGACGACGGCGTGCTCGCCGAAGTGCAGCAGGACGACGACAGCGGAGCGGCAGAGCAATGAGCACGCAGGAACGCACGCCGGCCGACGCACCGGCCCGCGCGGGCCGCGTGCAGCCGCAGGCCGACTACCGCATCACGCTCGACGGCCGCGACCTGTCGCGCCTGATCGCGCCCAACCTCATCAGCCTGTCGCTGTCGGAATCGCGTGCGGACGAGGCCGACATGCTCGACCTGGTGCTCGACGATGCGCAAGGCACCTTCGCGATTCCGAAGCGCGGCGCGAGCATCAAGCTGTCGATCGGCTGGGTCGGCGAGCCGCTGGTCGACAAGGGGGCGTTCACGGTCGACGAAGTCGAGCACAGCGGCGCACCGGACGTCATCACGATCCGCGCCCGCTCCGCATCGATGACGAACGACATGCACGAGCGCCGGGAGAAAAGCTGGCACCGCCAGACGATCGGCGCGATCGTGCGCACCATCGCCGCGCGCTACGGGCTCACGGCCGCCGTCGACGCGACGCTCGCCGCGACGCGGATCGACCACGTCGACCAGACGCAAGAGTCCGACATGTCGTTCCTGACACGCCTCGCGAAACGTTACGACGCGGTGATGACCGTGAAGGACAAGCACCTGCTGTTCACGCCGATCGGCAGCGGCAAGACGGTCAGCGGCAAGCCGCTCGACGTGCTCGCCATCACGCGCGCGAGCGGCGACCAGCATCGCTATCACGTCGCGCAGCGCGACAGCTACACGTCGGTGCGCGCGCACTATCACTCGAACGGCAGCGCGCGCCGGCTCCCGGTGGTCGTCGGCGACGCCAAAGGCAAGAACGTCAAGGTGCTGCCCGAGGACTACGCGACCGAGGCCGAGGCGCGCGCGGCCGCGCAAGCCGAATATGCGCGCACGCAGCGCGGCGAGTCGACGCTGAGCTACACGCTCGCGCTCGGTCGGCCCGAGCTGTTTCCCGAGATGCCCGTCACCGTGACCGGGTTCAAGCCCGACATCGACGACACGCCGTGGCTCGTGAAGAAAGCGACGCATACGATCGGCGACGGCGGCTTCACGACCGCGCTCGAGCTCGAGGTGCGCGACGCGCCGAAGAAGACGCGTCGCACCGGCCAGCGCTGACCGGAAGGCTGCGCCGGCGACCGATGCGCGACCACGCCGCGACGCGCGATCGCAGGGCGTCGATCGCGGTGGCGAAGGCAGGATGTCGCGGGAGGGGAGTGAGGCCACGCGCGAGGGGGCGCGGCCCGGATTCGTTGCAGCGGCCGGAGCGAATGCCGGCCTGCGGGAGATCAGTGTGGGGGGCGGTTCAGCTCGATTGCTGACGCCCGCCGAGCGTCATGCGCAGGTCGCGCGCGTCGCCACATTGCTGCAACGTGGCGCGCGCATCGCGCAGATTGGCCATCGCCTGCAGCGCGGCCTCGAGCACCTGCCCGACCGACAGCATCGCGTTGTCGATCGCTGCGTGCGCATCGGCCCGCTCGTCGTCGGTCAGGTCCGAACGATATCGCGGCGGGCCCATCGTCGCTCCACGCGCGTCCGCGCGATGGTCGGCGTGCGCCGACGCGCCGATCGTCCCGTTGTCGTGCTTCCTGTTGGTGTCCATTTTTCCGGTCTCCGCAAACTCAGTCATCAACCGGGGGGCCGCCTGACACGACGGGGCGCCTCGGAACGCCCCGCCGCCAGCTCACCGGCTTTCAGAATGCTAAACCAATACTGTATGGATATACAGTGTTTCATCCGATTTTATCCGATGCCCTTGTGCGGTGCGCCGAGCGCACCCGGGCAACATCGGAAAACGGGAACTGCGCTGCCCCGCCGTCGCACACGCAACGGTTCGAACCGGGCAGAGGGACGGCCGCGCGGGGTGTGTCGCATGCATGCGCGCCGGGTGATGGGGCGGGGCGCCACCCCGCGGATGCGTTACTTCTTCGGCTGCTTCGCCGCGCGTTCGGCCTTCAGCCGTTCGATCTCGGCCATCGCGCGATCGACGTTCTCCGCCGTGCGCTGATCGAGCGCCGCGCGACGTTTCTCCGGCACACGCTTCGCGCGCCGCGGCGTCGCGGTCTGCACCATCGCGCCGGTGCTGATGCAACTCGCGAGGAAGGCATGCAGCGACGCCTTGCCGGTGTCGTTGAGCTGCCGGTACATCGCGAGCACCTCGGCTTCGTCCGCGTCGCGGGCGCCGGCCTCCGGCGCCGCTTCGCCCGCGGCGAACCGCTCGCCGGTCAGCACGTAGCCGATATCGACGCCGATCTCGCGAACGGCCAGCAGATAGGCCGCGTCGGGAGCGCGCTCGTCCGACTCGTACGCCGACTGCGAGCGTCTCGCGACGCCGCCCACGGTCGCAAACTCGTCCTGGCTGAGCCCGATCCGCAAGCGCTCGTCCCGCAAGCGACTCCCGATTTGTGTCATAAATTACCCATTAACAATTGACGCGCCGTTTTTTGCTCATTAGACTAGCCTCACCGTAACGCAAGACTATCTCCGCAAAGTATACCGACCATGACTACTCCCAAAGGCCCACGCCGTTCGCCGCGCGGCACGATGTCGGACAAGCCCGTTTACGTGGGGCTCACGCCTGTGGAGCGCGGCGAGCTCGAGCAGCTTGCCGCGCAACGCAATCGCTCGATCTCGAGCATGGCGCGCGAACTGATCCGCCTCGGCGCCAGCCACCTGCGCGCGATCGCCGCGCCGCGCTCGCGCAGCGCGCGCCCGTGAGCCGGAGCGTCTTCATGTTCGCCGCTTTCGAACGCACCCGACCGTCCGGGCCCGCAGCATCGATTGTGAGCCGTGTGTGCGCCCGCAACCATTCGCCGATCGGCCAGGGCTGCACGCTGGCCACCGGCGCGACCCGCGACTGGCCCGGCCATCGGCAGTCTTTCGTCCGGAGTGAGCCCTCATGCGAATCCTGAACCGCTGCCCGCACTGCCGCACCCGCGCCACCGCGCGCAGCAGCCGTGAAATGTCGCTGACCTTCCGCGAGATCACGTTCCAGTGCTCGAATCCCGAGTGCGGCCACACGTACGTCGTCAACATGGAATTCGCGCGCACGCTGTCGCCGTCCGCGATCCCGAACCTGACGTTGCAGCTGCCGCTCTCGCCGCACGTGCGCGAACGCCTCGCCGCGCAGCTCGAGCTGCCCGTCTGACGCCCTAACCCGTCACCCTCTCCCGTTTCCCTCGCATCGTGCCCGAGCGGCGCGAGGGATCGTTTTTGCCATTGAAAGGATTCCTCATGATCTCGAACCGCGCGAGCCATGGCCCCGAGGTGCTCACATGAACCGCTACGCCGAACCCACACCGCACGACGTCGCGCTGCGCGCCGCCATCGCGGCCGCCGCCGACACGCTGCGCGGCGACCCCGCATCCGGCAGCGCCGCACGCCAGCCCGCGCTCGGCCCCTTCGTGTCGGCGCTCGCCGATCGCCTTGCGCTCGGCTTCCCGCAATCCGCCGCCGCGCTGCACGCGCTCGTCGCGCCGCCGGCCTGCGCCGGCGGTCCCGCACGGCACGCCCAACCTGAACCACAGCAATAACGAAGATGGCTTCGATCGACGAACTGAAACGACACATCGACCTGCACGATCTTGCGAGCCGTCTCGGCCTGAAGCGCGGCCGCGGCGGCGACCGCGCGCTCTATCACTCGCCGCAGCACGCGGACCGCAGCCCGTCATTGTCGATCTATGCGAACCACCCGAAGTACGGCACCGGCTGGCGCGACCACAGCGCCGATGCCGGCGGATCCTGCATCGATCTCGTGATCCATGCGCGCGGCGGCACCGTCGCCGACGCCGTCCGCTATCTCCACGACGCATACGGTCTCCCGTCCGAGCGGCCGGCGCCGCTCGAGCGCCGCGAGAAGTCGACCGTCGAATACATCGCCGATCGCTGCGTGGCCGAGCGCGAGCGCGTGCGCGACTACCTCGGCGGCCGCGGCATCGCCGCCGCCGCGATCGACGCGGCGCTCGCCGCGCGCACGCTCGGCTTCAATACGTGGACGAGCCCGAAGGTCGCCGCCGGCGAAGTCGGCCACGGCGGCCCCGCGGCCGCATTCGTCGTACGCTCGCCGGGCGATGCGCGCGTCGTCGCGGTCGACATGCGCTACGTCGATCCCGCGCTCAACGGCGGGGTCAAGACGCAGACCCAGGGCGACAAGGCCGGTTATGCGTGGACCGCCGACGCACGCCGGCTCGAGCGCGCGAAACGCGTGGTGATCGTCGAGAGCGCGATCAACGCGCTGTCGATCGACACCTGCGCGCTGCCCGGCACGGCCGCGCTCGCGCTGCGCGGCCTCGCGAACGTCGAGCGCATCGACTTCGCGTTCCTGCGCGGCAAGCAGGTCACGATCTGCCTGGACAACGACGAACCGTTCGCCGACGGCCATTCGCGCGCCGGCCAGCGGCCCGGCCCGGAGGCCGCGTGGGCGCTCTACGAACGGCTGACGGCGCTCGACATCAGCGCCGTGCTGGTCGACCAGTCGGACTGGTTCGCGGATCTGGCGGACGGCGACACCGCGCGCAAGCCGATCAACGACGTGAACGACTACCTGCAGCTGCGCGGCCCGGCCGATCTGGCGCGTGCGCTCGACCAGCTCGAGCCGTGGCTGGTCGCCGGCCTGCCGGGCGACGCATCGCGGCGCGGCCGGCCGCGCCTGTTCCTGCCGCCGCACGACTTCGCGCAATACTGGCGGTTTCGCGTGCGGCCGGATTTCACCAGCTACATCACCCGGATGGACCGCAACGAGGAATCGGGCGTCGACACGCCGGTGATGACCGACCTGTGCGGCTTTCGCATCGCCGGCATCAGCCGCGTGGCCGTCGCGAGCGCGACCTCGACGATGACGGGCGACGCCGACCAGGCGCCCACCGTCTACTTCGCGGTATCGGTGCAGGCGCCGCGGCACGGCGCACAACTGATCCGCCGCGTGATGCTCGACGATCAGCTGCACAACGTCGATCAGTGGGGCAAGTTCGGTCCGATCTGGGCGCCCGCGCCGTTCAAGCGGATGGTCAACATCCTCGAGCGCGGCGCCGACCTGGGCGCGCGCCGCGCGGCGAACTTCGTCGGGCTCGCCTGGCGCGACGGCCGGCTGATCGTCAACGAAGGCCCCGACTGCTATTTCACCGAAGCGGACAAGCAGTGTCCGTATCACAACCTGACGTTCCCGGGCGGCCCGGTGAGCGACGCGCGCCGCGTGATCGCGGCCTACCAGACGACGTTCCGGCAGAACGCCGCGACGATCCCGCTCGTCTGGGCGCTCGGCGGCCACCTGAAGGCGCTGCTCGGCTTCTGGCCGCACCTGACGATCCAGGCGAACAAGGGCGCGGGCAAGTCGACGCTGATCAAGCGGCTCGAGCGCTCGCTCGCGTTCACGATGTTCTCCGGGCAGTCGCTGCAGACCGAATTCCGGCTGCTGACCAGCATCAGTCACACGAGCCATCCGGTCGGCTGGGAAGAACTGTCGGCACGCCGGCAGGACGTGATCGACAAGGCGGTCGGGCTGCTGCAGGAGAACTATCAATACACGGTGACGCGGCGCGGCACCGACATGACCGAATACCTGCTGTGCGCGCCCGTGATGCTCGCCGGCGAGGACGTGCCGGTGCGCAGCCTGCTCGGCAAGCTGGTGCGCACGACGCTGACCGGCAAGCGCGGGCCGCTGCTGCCCGACGACCTGCCGCGCTTCCCGGTCCGGCAATGGCTCGAATTCCTGACCGGGCTCGACCGGCGCACGGCGCTGGATCAGTACGCGACGCTGCGCGACCAGGCGCTCGCCGGCTGCCGCGCAAGCGGCGAGGACGACGGCGCGCGGCGCATGGCCGCCAATTACGCGGCGCTCGGGCTGGCGTGGCGCTACCTGTGCGAATTCGCCGGAATGGATCCGGGCGAAGGCGAGTTCCCGCGCGATCTGCTCGCCGAGATGAACGGCCACGTCGCCGAAACGAGCGCCGACCGCGAACCGTGGGTCTGGATCATGGAAACGGTGCTGTCGGAAATCGACGGCGGCAACTACAAGCATCCGTACACGTTCGACACCGTCGACGGCGAGTTCTGCCTGCTGCTGCGCACCGGGCACGTGATGGATCACCTCGCCCACACGAGCGCGCTGCGCGACAAGTGGAACGGCCTGCCCGTGAAGTCCGACCGCGTGTTCAAGGCCCAGTTGAAGCATGCCGGCGTCGTGGTCGGCGAGAAGGAGGTCGAGCGCCGCATCTACATGCGCCGCGTGCCGTACCTGACGCCGGTGTCACTCGAGCGCCTGGCCACCTTCGGCCTGCACGTATCGGTGCGCGAGGACCTGGCGACCGACGCGCTGCACGGAGGCCGCGCATGAGCCGCGATCGGGCCAACCGGCTGGAGCGTTCCGGACGTCGCGGGGAGCGGGCGGGCGACACGCGGGAGTCGTGGATTTCGCCGGTCGAGGTGCGCAAGTCCTTGATTGTTGAGGAAAGTGCCGCCGCGCGTTGCACGAGGATCGCCACGAGTCGGGCCGCTTTTGCCACGGGTCCGGCTTGCCCGCAGGCCGCCATGCGCCTCTCTTCTTCTCTCTTCAAAGCATTGAAAGAAAAGAAGAAAGCGTACCGGGAAGCCGCAGCAGCCGGCCGCCGTCGCGCACCACGAGTCAGGCGCGCGCCGCCATCGGTCGCGCGCGGTAGCGCGACTTCACGCCATGGGTTCCACGCGGCCGCCACGTCTGAATGATGGCAACCCATGGCAAACAAAACTCTTGAATATCAACGTGTTATGCGCCCTTCACACGCGATCCACCATGCCATCAGTTGCGCTGCGTGCCCGCCCGGCGCGCGGCCTGCCGACGACGCGCCCCCCGCGACCGTCGACTTGTCCGGCGCAGCGGCCCTGCTCGGCGCGCACCCCGAAACGGTGCGCCTGAAGGCCCGCGCCGGCATGCTGCCCGGCCGCAAGGTCGGCAAGCGCTGGATCTTTTCCATCATGGCCCTGCAGCGCTACCTCGCCGGGGACTGGCTCCCGCGAGCCGCGCAGGCCGATCAGCACGAGGAAACCCACCCATGTCGCTCTACAAACGAAAAACCAGCCCGAACTGGCAATACAAGCTGTACCCCCCTGGCGGCGGAACGCCGGTACAGGGAAGCACTGGCACCCGCGACAAAGCGCAGGCCCAGGAATTCCACGACCGGCTGAAGGTCGACCTGTGGAACCAGGCGCGGCTCGGCACCCAGCCGCGCCATTCGTGGAACGACGCGGTCGTCCGCTATGTCGGCGAACGAGCGGGTCTCGCGAGCCTGGAGACTTCGAAGATCCATCTGCGCTGGCTCGACCGGCACCTGTCCGGCGTCGCGCTCGCCGACATCGACCGGAGCCGCATCGATGCGATCGCGCTCGCCAAGCGTCGGGAACCGCGCACGGTGCGCACGCGGCACGGCGTCGTCGCGACCGACCGGCCCGTCAGCGACGCCACGGTGCGCCGCGTGATCGGCGTGCTGAAGGCCGTGTTGAACGCGGCCGTCGAATGGGAATGGCTGGCGCGCGCGCCGGTCACGAAGCGCGCGAAGGTCGTCTCGAAACGCATCCGCTGGCTGACGCCGGCCGAGGCGGAGCGGCTGCTCGCCGAGCTGCCCGCGCACCTCGCGGACATGGCGCGCTTCAGTCTCGAAACCGGCTTGCGGCGCGCCAACGTAACCGGGCTGCAGTGGTCGCAGGTCGACCTCGCGCGGCGCGTCGCGTGGATTCACCCCGACCAGGCCAAGGCCAGGAAGGCGATCACGGTGCCGCTGTCGGATACCGCGATCGCCGTGCTGCAGCGCCAGCGCGCGAACCCGCGGGCGCCGGCATGCGCGGACAGCGTGTTCGTCTATCGCGGCAAGCCGGTCTACCAGACGGCCACGGCCGCCTGGGCCAAGGCGCTGCGGCGCGCCGGCCTGCACGATTTCCGCTGGCACGACCTGCGCCACACCTGGGCGAGCTGGCACGTGCAACGCGGCACGCCGCTGCAGGTGCTGAAGGAGCTGGGCGGCTGGGAGACGATGGAAATGGTGCAGCGGTACGCGCATCTGTCGGCCGCGCATCTGGCGCAATGGGTCGCGCCGCTGACGGCCGAGCCCGCACCGATTCCGGCTGCAATTTAGCTGCAACGGTACTGCACGACGATGGGAGGAAACCGCTGAGAGCCTGATCAGGCTTGGCGCGCCCGGCTGGGATCGAACCAGCAACCCCTGCCTTCGGAGGGCAGTACTCTATCCATTGAGCTACGGGCGCGTGTGACAGTGAAGCGACCCCATATACAGGCCGCCCACGATTGGCAAGACGGCAAGGATACCCGGTTTCCCATGACGCGTCCACCTTGCCTGCCGAATCGCCGCCGGGCCGTGCTGCGTGCGGGTAAACACGCGCCATCGCGCCGCTCGCCGTGATGTAAACGTTCCGTCTATAATCGTCCGTGCTTCATTGGACTGCCATTTTGCCGTTGCACCGCGCTCACAATTCCTATTCATGGAGACGAGGCAAGCATGAGCGAAGCACCCCACGAATCTCCCGTCAAAACCCCCGGGCAGTTGATTGCCGTCATCATCGCGTCGTTCGCGATTCCGATCATCCTGATCGTCCTGTTCGCCAATTATGCGAACCATGCGTTCCGTTCCGGCGCCGGCACGGACGCGCTATCCGACGAGCAGGTCGCCGCACGGATCGCCCCGATCGCGAAGGTCGACGTGAAGGACGCCAACGCGCCCCGCACGTACAAGACCGGCGAGGAAGTCTACAAGGCCGTCTGCGTGACCTGCCACGGCACCGGCGCCGCCGGCGCGCCGAAGTTCGGCAACAAGGACGACTGGGCGCCGCGCATCTCGCAAGGCTTCGACACGCTGCTGAAGACGGCCCTCGCGGGCAAGGGCGCGATGCCGGCGCGCGGCGGCACGAGCCCCGACGACGTCAGCGACTATGAAATCGCCCGCGCGATCGTCTACATGGCGAACAACGACGGCGCGAACTTCCCCGAACCGGCAGCGCCGGCCGCCAACGCGGCGCAGCCCGCGAGCGGCGCGCCCGCGTCGGGCGCCGATGCGTCGAACGCGCAGGCCGCGGCCGCCATGGCCGCGATCGCCGCGATCCCGAAGGCCGGCGAAAAGCCCGCGGCCGCCCCGGCCGGCGCCGATGCGGCAACGGCCGGCAAGGCGCTGTACGCGTCGACCTGCCAGGCCTGCCACGCGGCCGGCGTGCTCGGTGCGCCGAAGTTCGGCAGCAAGGAAGACTGGGCGCCGCGCCTGAAGGACTCGATGGATACGGTCTACAACTACGCGCTGCACGGCAAGGGCGCGATGCCGCCGAAGGGCGGGTCGAACGCGTCGGATGCCGACGTGAAGGCGGCCGTCGACTACATGGTCAACGCGGCGAAGTAACGACGTCGCCCGGCCATCCGTCAAAAACCCCCGCGACGCACGCGCATCGCGGGGGTTTCCTTTTTTGGGTTGCCGGTTCGCCGCGCCATCGTGCGCGCGGAGCCGCGTCACTTCTGCAGCAATGCCTTCAGGCTCGCGAGCCGGTCCTTCGGCGACATCGGCGCCTCTTCCGGCGTCGGCGGCGGCGCTTCGTCGAGCCCCATCTCCGGGATGAAGCGCGACGGTTCGCACACGACCGTCTCGCGCGCCCGCTTGCGCTTCTTGCACCAGTTCAGGTGCAGGCTGCGCTGCGCACGGGTGATCGCGACGTACATCAGCCGGCGCTCCTCCTCGATCCGCTCGTTGTCGATCGGGCCGTCGTCCTCGCTGCCGCCGCGGTGCGGCATGATGCCTTCCTCGACGCCGACCAGGAACACGTGCGGATACTCGAGCCCCTTCGACGCATGGACGGTCGACAGCCGCACGGCGTCCGGGTCCTCGTCCTTGCCCTCGAGCATCGACATCAGCGCGACGGTCTGGATCAGGCCGAGCAGGTTCTTGCCCGTGTCGGCGAGCCCGTCCGCGTTGTGGAAACCGTCGGCCTCGCCGTCGACGGCCTCCGTCTCGGGCTTCGTGCCCTTGCGCTTCAGCCATTCGAGGAATTCGAGCACGTTCTGCCACTTCGACTGCGCCTGCCGCTCGTCGAACGCGTCGTACAGGTACGCCTCGTAGTGGATCGCCTCCATCATGTCGTCGAGCACGACGGTCGCGGGCTCCTTGTCCGCGCGCTCGGTCAGGCGCTGGATGAAGTCGCAGAACATCCGCAGCGGTTCGACCTGGCGCGCCGACAGCCGCGCCTCGATCCCGCCCATGTACACGGCCTCGAACAGCGACACCTTCGCCTGCCCCGCGAACGAGCCGAGCGCTTCCAGCGTCGTGTTGCCGATGCCGCGGCGCGGCGTGGTGACCGCGCGGATGAACGCGGGATCGTCGTCGGCGTTCGCGATCAGCCGCAGGTACGCGCACAGATCCTTGATCTCGGCCTTGTCGAAGAACGACTGGCCGCCCGACAGCACGTACGGAATCCGCTCGCGCCGCAGCACCTGCTCGAAGATGCGCGCCTGGAAGTTGCCGCGGTACAGGATCGCGTAGTCGCGGAACTGCGCGCGCCGCTCGAACTTGTGGGCGGACAGCCGGAACACGACCGATTCGGCCTCGTGTTCCTCGTCGTTGCACGCCGTGACGGTGATCGAATCGCCCATCCCGTGCTCGGACCACAGCTTCTTCTCGAACAGCTTCGGGTTGTTCGCGATCACGTTGTTCGCGGCGGTCAGGATCCGCACCGTCGACCGGTAGTTCTGCTCGAGCTTGATCACGTGCAGCTTCGGGAAATCCTTGCCGAGCTGCGCGAGGTTCTCGAGCGTCGCGCCGCGCCAGCCGTAGATCGCCTGGTCGTCGTCGCCGACCGCCGTGAATGCGGCGCGCGGGCCCGCGAGCTGCTTCAGCAGCTCGTACTGGCACGCGTTGGTGTCCTGGTATTCGTCGATCAGCAGGTAGCGCAGCTTGTTCTGCCAGCGGTCGCGCACCTGCTCGTTCTTCGCGAACAGCTCGGCCGGCAGGCGGATCAGGTCGTCGAAGTCGACCGCCTGGTACGCGTGGAGCGTCGCCACGTAGTTGCGGTAGACCAGCGCGGCCTGGTGTTCGTCCTCGTTCGCCGCGATCGCCATCGCCTCGTCGGGCATGATCAGGCCGTTCTTCCACAGCGAGATGATGCTCTGGATCTTGCGGATCAGCCCTTTGTCGGTCGTGCCGAGCTGCTCCTGGATCATCCCGAAGCAGTCGTCCGAATCCATGATCGAGAACTGCGGCTTCAGGCCGACGTGCTCGGCCTCCTGGCGCAGGATCTGCACACCCAGCGAATGGAACGTGCAGACGGTGAGCTGGTTGACGGGCACCTTGCGGCCTTCCTTGCCCGGCGTGGTCAGCGTCTTGCCTTCCAGCAGCTTCGACACACGCTCGCGCATTTCGGCCGCCGCCTTGTTCGTGAACGTGACGGCGGCGATGTGGCGCGGCTCGAAACCTTTCGCTTCGATCAGGTGCGCGATCTTCTGCGTGATCACGCGGGTCTTGCCGCTGCCCGCGCCGGCGAGCACGAGACAGGGACCGTCGAGGTAGCGCACCGCTTCGTTCTGAGCGGGATTGAGGCCTGCTGACATGATGGCGGATGGTGTTGCGGGTTGACGGCGGAACGCCGGGAGGATGCCGTGCGCGGCAGGCTGGCGAAGCAGGCGGACACGCAGGCAGGACGCGCATGTTAACACGTCGGCGGCGGGTATTTCGGGCGCGCCGCCGGACGGGGCGCGCAGGCTTGCCGGGCGGGCGCCCCCCGTCCGTTCGGCGTTGTCGTGGCCGTCCGTTCGGCCAATCGGGCCCGGTCCGCGCCGTGATCGGACACAATACGCACTCCGCTGGCGCCACCCGCGCCGGCCCGCTTCAATGCGTTTCAACCACCGCCGGATCGACCTCATGGGATACCCGTTCGCCACCGCCGCCCTCGGCCCGCTGCTGTTCGCGCAAGGGCGCTACGTGCGCCGCGTCACGCCGCGGCTGCCCGAAGCGGCCGGGCCGCGCGACGGCTCAGTCGGCGACGGCCCGCCGCTGCGCGTGCTGGTGGTCGGCGATTCGGCCGCCGCGGGGGTCGGCGTCGCGACGCAGCACGACGCGCTCGCCGGGCAACTGGCGAGCGCGCTGGCGGCCACGCACCGAGTGCGCTGGAAACTGCTCGCGCGCACCGGCCTGACCACGCGCGAGCTCGTCGACTGGCTCGCCGCCGAGCCGGCCGAGCCGTTCGACGTGGCCGTGACGTCGCTCGGCGTCAACGACGTGACGGGCGGCGTGCCGCCCGCACGCTGGCTCGCGCAGCAGACCGAGCTGGTGCGGCTGCTCGCCGCGCGTTTCCAGGTCGGGCACGCGATCCTGTCGGCGGTGCCGCCGATGGAGCGCTTCCCGGCGCTGCCGCAGCCGCTCGCGTGGTATCTGGGGCGGCGCGCGAAACGGCTCAACACGGCGCTCGCCGGCTGGGCGGGCGCGCAGCCGCACTGCACGTTCCTGCGGGTCGACCTGCCGCTCGAACGGCACCTGATGGCCGCCGACGGCTTCCACCCCGGCGCAGCCGCCTGCGCGGTGTGGGCCGCGCAGGTTGCGGCTGCGGTGCGGCAGCGGATGGACGGATGATGCGGCACATGCCGAGGCCGGTTGGCCGCCCCGGCTCACCGGGCGGGGTGCCGGGTGCCGGGTGCCAAGAGCCAAGAGCCGGGTGCCGCGCGTTCGACAGTCGCACCGCGCGCCCCCGCTCCTGCGCAAAATGCCGGTATTCCTTGCGCAAGCGTCGCATCGCTCCGTGCATTTCGCCCGACGCGTCTGTGCAAGCGGCAGCGCCATGCCAAAATAGCCGGTCGTCTTCGCGCCGCTCCGGCGCGCCATCCTTTAGTTTCCTTCGCAGCCAGGAATTGCCATGTCGTCATTGCTCAGGATTGGTTTGATGGGTTTCGGTTTCGCCGGCGCGACGTTCCACGCGCCCGTGATCGCCACGAGCGGCCGCACTGAAGTCGCCGCGATCGCGACGGGCCAGGGGGAACGCGCGCAGGCCGCCTATCCGGGCGCGCGCATCGTCCCCGACCTCGACACGCTGCTCGGCCTCGACGATATCGAATGCGTGGTGATCGCCACGCCGAACGACACCCATTTCGCGCTCGCGCGCCAGGTGCTCGAAGCCGGCCGCCACGTAGTGGTCGACAAGCCCGTCACGCTCACCGCCGACGAGGCGCTCGCGCTCGCGCGGCTCGCGAACGCGCGCAGCCGGCTGTTCGCGCCGTTCCACAACCGCCGCTGGGACGGCGATTTCCTCACCGTGCGCCGCATCGTCGAATCGGGCGAGCTCGGCCGCCTCACGTACTTCGCGTCGCACTTCGACCGCTTCCGGCCGACGCCGCGCACGCGCTGGCGCGAGGAGCCGGCCCGCGGCGGCGGCCTGCTGCTCGACCTCGGCCCGCACCTGATCGACCAGGCCCTCGCGCTGTTCGGCACGCCGGAAACGGTGAGCGCCACCGTCAAGACGCGCCGCGACCACGGTACGGCGCCCGATTTCGTGCACCTGCTGCTCGGCTATCCGGACAAGGACGTCGCGCTGCATGCGAGCGCGCTGTCGGCGATCGAACCCGCGCGCTTCACGCTGCACGGCACGCGCGGCAGCTACCAGAAGTTCGGGCTCGACACGCAGGAAGACCAGCTCAAGGCCGGCCTCACCGCGGACGACGTCGAATTCGGCGGCGGCAACCCGCCCGGCCTGCTGCGCGTGCTCGACGGCGACGTCGAGGTCGAGCGGCCGGTGCCGACGCTCGACGGCCAGTACGCGGAGTTCTACCGCGCGCTCGCCGCGTCGATCCGCGACGGCGCGCCGTTCCCCGTCACCGCACAGGACGCGGTCGACGTGATGACGATCATCGAGCTCGCCGCGCAGAGCGAACACGACGGCCGCCGGGTGCCGTTCGTGCGTCGCCCGGTCTGACGCCGCCGGCCGGGTCGGTGCCGACCCGGCCGCCCTCCCGCGCCACACGCCCGCGGCAGCGCTGCCTCTTCCTCCCTGCGCCGCCCGCCCGCTCGGCGCCGAACATTCCGTTACAAATGGTGCGGGAACGAAAGTCAGCGGTCGTTCGGTCTGACGCGTTTCTCAAAAAGTCGATCCGACACCCATCCGTCAGGAGAATGTGATGCAACGGTTGATTCGCGCAGCGGCATGCTGCGTCCTGGTTTCCTCGCTCGCGGCGTGTATCGTGCAGCCGCAGCGGCCGGCCCGGCAGGCGCCCCCGCCGCGACCGAATCCGCAGGTCGTCGCGAACGACCGCATGCAGGAGGTCCAGGGACGGATCGACAACCTGCATCGCCGGATCGACGCGCGCGTGAACGGCGGCTACTACCCGCCGCCCTATGGCGCGCAGCTGCACCATCGCCTCGACGTGATCCGCCAGGAAGCGAACGACATGTCGGCCCAGCACAACGGCGGCCTGTCCGGCGACGAGCAGCGCGTGCTGAACCAGGAACTCGACACGGCCGCGCGCGCGATCGGCGAGTAACGCGCCGGCACCTGCCGGCGCGGATGAAGCGGCGGCGCCGGCCGCCGCCGCTTGTCGCGAAGCGACATTCTTTTGCTCAAATTGACAATGCCCACCTGCTCGCGTACAGTCGCCCGCACGCGTCGGGAGAGCGTGTGACCGGGTTGTTCCGACACCGGTTGCGCCGCCGAAGGGGCACACCCGCAAACTCTCAGGCAAAAGGACCGACCGCGTCGGGAAACCGCATCCGCGCACCGCGCGAGCAATACGTTTCCCGCACTCTGGAGAGCGGCAGTAGCCCGCAGCGCATTGGCTGCGCGGGCAGGCTGCCCACCGAAGGGGCGCGCGTTCGCCGGGCTTGGCCCGCAGCGCAATCTCTCAGGTATCGAGGACAGAGGGGCATGTACCGGATCGCGTGAGGCCATCGGCCGCGGCGGTCGGCACATGGCCGTTCTGATCCGCGCGCAAGCGCCTTGCCTGAGGCCTCGATGACTGCACTGAATCACACCCCGCTCAACGCCGCGCACCGCGCGCTCAATGCCCGCATGGTCGACTTCGGCGGCTGGGACATGCCCGTCAACTACGGCTCGCAGATCGAAGAACACGCTGCCGTGCGCACCGACGCCGGCATGTTCGACGTGTCGCACATGTGCGTCGTCGATTTCACCGGCAGCCGCGTGCGCGCGTTCTTCGAGCATGCGATCGCGAACAACGTCGGCAAGCTCAAGACGCCCGGCAAGGCACTCTACTCGTGCCTGCTCAACCCGCAGGGCGGCGTCATCGACGATCTGATCGTCTACTACTTCACCGAAGAATTCTTCCGCGTGGTCGTCAACGCCGGCACCGCCGAGAAAGACATCGCGTGGTTCAACCAGCTGAACGAGCAAGGCGGCTACGGCCTGACGATCGCGCCGCGCCGCGATTTCGCGATCGTCGCCGTCCAGGGTCCGAACGCCCGCGAAAAGGTCTGGGCGACGGTGCCTTCCGCCCGCGCCGCCACCAGCGAACTCAAGCCGTTCAACGCCGCGCAGGTCGCCGGCACGCCGTTCGGCGATCTCACCATCGCCCGCACCGGCTATACCGGCGAAGACGGCTTCGAAGTGATCGTCCCGGCCGCGCACGTCGAAGTGCTGTGGAATGCGCTGCAGCAACACGGCGTGCGTCCGTGCGGGCTCGGCGCGCGCGACACGCTGCGCCTCGAGGCCGGCATGAACCTGTACGGCCAGGACATGGACGACACCGTCTCTCCGCTCGACGCGGGCCTCGCATGGACCGTCGACCTCGCCGCGCCGCGCGACTTCGTCGGCCGCGCCGCACTCGAAGCCAACGGCACGCGCGCCGCGTTCGTCGGCCTGATCCTGCAGAAGGAAAACGGCAAGGCGGGCGGCGTGCTGCGCGCGCACCAGAAGGTCGTCACGCCGCACGGCGAAGGCGAGATCACGAGCGGCACGTTCTCGCCGTCGATGCAGGAATCGATCGCGTTCGCGCGGGTGCCGGCGGCCGTCCAGATCGGCGACACCGTCCAGGTGCAAATTCGAGACAAGAATCTTCCCGCGCGCGTGGTAAAACTGCCGTTCGTGCGCAACGGCAAGGTCCTCGCTGCGTAACGACCGAGAAGCGGCCGCGGGGCCGCCTCCCGGCAAGCCGGGAGATGGCGCCCGGCGCAACCCTATCCGGCGTGCCATGGCGGCGCGCCAGCAGAACGAACACACCCTTTTATCCAGGAGCATCCGATGAGCAACGTCCCGGCCGAGCTGAAATACACCGACGAACACGAGTGGATCCGCACCGAGGCGGACGGCACGCTGACGGTCGGCATCACCGATCACGCGCAGAGCACGCTCGGCGACATCGTCTTCCTCGAGCTGCCCGAAGTCGGCAAGTCGGTGAACGCGGGCGACGCCGTCGGCGTCGTCGAATCGGTGAAGGCGGCCTCCGACATCTACTCGCCGGTGTCCGGCGAGATCGTCGCCATCAACGAAGCAGCCACCGATGCGCCGGAAGAAGTGAACGGCGATGCGTACGGCGTGTGGCTCTTCAAGATCAAGCTCGCGGCCGGCGCGGCGACCGACAAGCTGATCGACGCCGACGCCTACAGCAAGCTGATCGACTAATTTCCCTACCCGAACCGCGCGGCGCCGGCCTCGGCGCGCGCGGGACCAGAGTCACGCCATGAAGCTCGAACACCCGGACCGCCTGATGAACCGCACGCCCCTCTCGCTCGCCGTGCTCGAAACGCACGACGCGTTCGCCGAACGCCACATCGGCCCCGACGCCGCCAGCCAGCAGGCCATGCTCGACACGCTCGGCTTCGCGTCGCGCGCCGCCCTGATCGACGCCGTGATCCCGGCCTCGATCCGCCGCGCCGAAACGCTGCCGCTCGGCCCGTTCGCACAGCCGAAGAGCGAGGCCGAAGCCCTCGCCGCGCTGCGTGCGCTCGCGGACAAGAACCAGGTGTTCCGCTCCTATATCGGCCAGGGTTATCACGACACGCACACGCCGGCCGTGATCCTGCGCAACGTGCTCGAAAACCCGGCGTGGTACACGGCCTACACGCCGTACCAGCCCGAAATTTCCCAGGGCCGCCTCGAGGCGCTCCTGAACTTCCAGCAGATGGTGGCCGACCTCACGGGCCTCGCGATCTCGAACGCGTCGCTGCTGGATGAAGCGACGGCCGCGGCCGAAGCGATGACGCTGCTGCAGCGTACCGGCAAGCCGAAGTCGAACGTGTTCTACGTGGCCGACGATGTGCTGCCGCAAACGCTCGAAGTGATCCGCACGCGCGCGCTGCCGATCGGCATCGAAGTCAAGACGGGCCCGGCGGCCGACGCCGCGCAGGCGAACGCGTTCGGCGTGCTGCTGCAATACCCGGGCGTGAACGGCGACGTGCGCGACTACCGCGCGCTCACCGAGGCGATCCACGCGGCCGGCGGCCACGTGGTCGTCGCGGCCGACCTGCTCGCGCTCACCGTGCTGACGCCGCCCGGCGAATGGGGCGCGGACGTCGCGGTCGGCAACACGCAGCGCTTCGGCGTGCCGATGGGCTTCGGCGGCCCGCACGCCGCTTACATGGCCGTGCGCGACGAATTCAAGCGCCAGATGCCGGGCCGCCTCGTCGGCGTGACGGTCGACGCGCAGGGCAAGCCCGCGCTGCGCCTCGCGCTGCAGACGCGCGAACAGCACATCCGCCGCGAAAAGGCGACGTCGAACGTGTGTACCGCACAGGCGCTGCTCGCGATCATGGCCAGCATGTACGCGGTCTACCACGGCCCGCACGGCCTGAAGACGATCGCGCTGCGCGTGAACCGCATCGCGGCGCTGTTCGCCGCCGGCGTGAAACAGCTCGGCTTCGCGACCGTCAACGACACGTTCTTCGACACGCTGACGATCGACACCGGCGCGCGCACCGCGCAGGTCCACGAATTCGCGAAGGCGAAGCGCATCAACCTGCGCCGCGTGAGCGCCACGCAAGTCGGCGTATCGGTCGACGAAACGACGACGCGCGACGATCTCGCCGACCTGCTCGACGTGTTCGCGCAGGCCGCGGGCGGCACCGCGCCGGCCGTCGATGCGCTGGACGCGGGCCTCGCCGGCGTCGCCGCGCTGCCGGCCGGCCTCGAGCGCACGAGCGCGTACCTGACGCACCACGTGTTCAACCGCCACCATTCCGAAACCGAAATGCTGCGCTACCTGCGCAGCCTGTCGGACAAGGATCTCGCGCTCGACCGCTCGATGATCCCGCTCGGCTCGTGCACGATGAAGCTGAACGCGACGTCGGAAATGCTGCCCGTCACGTGGCCCGAGTTCGGCCGGATCCACCCGTTCGCCCCGGCCGAGCAGACCGTCGGCTACCGCGAGATGATCGACCAGCTCGAGCAGATGCTCGTCGCGGCCACCGGCTACGCGGCCGTGTCGCTGCAGCCGAACGCGGGCTCGCAGGGCGAGTACGCGGGTCTCTTGATCATCCACGCGTACCACGCATCGCGCGGCGAAGGCCATCGCGACGTGTGCCTGATCCCGGCGTCCGCGCACGGCACGAACCCGGCGTCCGCGCACATGGCCGGCATGAAGGTCGTGGTCGTCGCCTGCGACGCGCAGGGCAACGTCGACATCGCCGACCTGAAGGCGAAGGCCGAACAGCACTCGAAGGACCTCGCGGCGATCATGATCACGTACCCGTCAACGCACGGCGTGTTCGAGCAGAACGTCCGCGAGATCTGCGAAATCGTCCATGCGCACGGCGGCCAGGTGTACGTCGACGGCGCGAACATGAATGCGATGGTCGGCCTGACCGCGCCGGGCCAGTTCGGCGGCGACGTGTCGCACCTGAACCTGCACAAGACCTTCTGCATCCCGCACGGCGGCGGCGGCCCGGGCGTCGGCCCGGTCGCGGTCGGCGCGCACCTCGCGAAGTTCCTGCCGAACCAGCGCTCGACCGGCTACGCACGCACGGAAGACGGCATCGGCGCGGTGTCGGCCGCGCCGTACGGCTCGGCGTCGATCCTGCCGATCTCGTGGATGTACATCGCGATGATGGGCGCGAAGAACCTGACCGCCGCGACGGAAACCGCGATCCTCAATGCGAACTACATCGCGAAGCGCCTCGCGCCGCATTACCCGGTGCTGTATTCGGGCCCGGGCGGGCTCGTCGCGCACGAGTGCATTCTCGACCTGCGTCCGATCAAGGAAACGAGCGGCATCAGCGTCGACGACGTCGCGAAGCGCCTGATGGACTACGGCTTCCACGCGCCGACGATGAGCTTCCCGGTGCCGGGCACGCTGATGGTCGAGCCGACCGAATCGGAATCGCAGGAAGAGCTCGACCGCTTCATCGCCGCGATGATCGCGATCCGCGAGGAAATCCGCGCGGTCGAGGAAGGCCGCGCCGATCGCGAGGACAACCCGCTGCGTCACGCACCGCACACGGCGGCCGTCGTCACCGCGAACGAATGGCCGCACGCGTACTCGCGCGAGCAGGCCGCGTACCCGGTCGCATCGCTCGGCACGAACAAGTACTGGCCGCCGGTCGGCCGTGCGGACAACGCGTACGGCGACCGCAACCTGTTCTGCTCGTGCGTGCCGATGTCGGACTACGCATAACGCGCGCCAGGCCCGGAGCCGACCAATGGTGACCGCACCGCACGCAACCCGGGGTTGCGTGCGGTTTTTGCGTTCGCCGGGCCGACCGGTTCACGTTCATCCGCCAATCCGGCTAACATCACACGCGATCCAGCCAATGAAGGAGTTCCGCATGGTGCGTCCGATGTTTCCGGGCCATGGTGCAACCGAGCGGCGGCCGCGCATCCGCGCAGGCCGCTACGTGCCGATGCTCGTCGCGTCGCTGTCGCTGGCCGCCGCCGGCCTCGGCGTCGCCGGCAGTGCGCGCGCGGCGATGAATTTCTGCGCGGCGCCGGCGCTGCAGACGAGCGAGACGACGCAGGCCGAGCCGGGCGTGCAGGCGCTGATCCGCAGCGTCGACGCGCGCATCGGCGAGCAGCCGAAAGCGATGGCGCGCGTGCACACCGAGGGCACGCTGCCGCACGAAGGCATCTACGACCAGAGCGCGGCCGCGCTCAAGGACATGGACCTGATGCGCGACGCGGCGCTCGCGTGGCGCGTGACGAACGCGCCGCGCTACCTGCAACTCGTCGACCGCTTCCTGTCCGCGTGGGTCTCGACCTACCAGCCGAGCTTCAACCCGATCGACGAGACGCGCTTCGAGAGCCTGATCGTAGCGTACGACATGACCGCGAGCGCGTTGCCGGTGAAAACGCGCAACGCGACGGCCGCGTTCATCGCGAAGCTCGGCGCCGGCTATGTCGCGCAGGTCGACGCGCAGAAGCGCCCGCTCACCGGCACCTGGCGCAACAACTGGCAGAGCCACCGGATCAAGCTGATCGCGCTGTCCGCGTTCACGCTCGGCGACCGCAAGATGATGAACGCCGCGCAGCGGCTGTTCGTCGAGCATCTCGCCGACAACATCGGCCCGGACGGCAAGACCTGGGATTTCGAGGAACGCGATGCGCTGCATTACGCGGTCTACGATCTGCAGCCGCTGGTAACGGCCGCGCTCGCCGCGCGCCGCTTCAACCGCAACTGGCTGCGCGAGCGCGGCGCGAATGGCGCGACGCTCGCGGCCGCGCTCGACTGGCTCGTGCCGTATGCGCTCGGCGAGAAGACGCACGAGGAATTCGTGAATTCACCGGTGCCGTTCGACGCGAAGCGCCGCGAGGCCGGCTTGCCGGGTTACACGGGGCAGTGGGACCCGAAAAACGCCACCGAACTCTTTCATCTGGCCGCGCGGCTCGACGGGCGCTATGCCCGCGTCGCGCAGCAGCTTTCCCCAACGCCGCCCGCATGGCTCGCCGCGTGCCTGCCATTGCAGGCGCGCTAGCATCATTCTTATCGCAAGGCAGGTATCGAAATGGCAGTCAGCGTGTTTGACCTCTTCAAGATCGGCATCGGTCCGTCCAGTTCGCACACGGTCGGACCGATGCGCGCGGCGCTGATGTTCGTCCAGGGCCTCGAGCGCGACGGGTTGCTCGACGCGACGGCCCACGTGAAGGTCGAGCTGTACGGTTCGCTCGGCGCCACCGGCAAGGGCCACGGCACCGACCGCGGCGTGATGCTCGGCCTGCTCGGCGACGCGCCCGACACCGTCGATCCCGACACGATCGACGCGCGACTCGAAGACGTCCGCAAGACGAAGCAACTCGCGCTGCTCGGCACGCATCCGGTGCCGTTCGTGCTGAAGGACAACATCGCGTTCTACCGCCAGGCGCTGCCCGAACATCCGAACGGGATGAAGCTGCGCGCGAGCGACGCGAACGGCGTGGTGCTGGTCGAGCGCACTTATCTGTCGGTCGGCGGCGGCTTCGTCGTGACGGCGGGCGCGCCGAACACCAAGGTGCTGAGCGCGGCCGAGCAGATGACGCATCCGTTCCGCACCGGCGCGGAGCTGCTCGCGCTGACCGCGTCGACCGGCAAGTCGATCGCGCAACTGATGTGGGAAAACGAGCGCGCGTGGCACACCGAGGAAGAAACGCGCGACGGGCTACTGAAGATCTGGGCCGTGATGCAGTCGTGCGTGTCGCGCGGCTGCGGGATCGGCAACCCGGACGCCGACGGCAACCTGCCCGGCCCGTTCCAGGTCAAGCGCCGCGCGCCGCAGCTGTACCGCACGCTGACGGGCAGCCCTGAGCGCGCGCTGCAGGACCCGCTGTCGATGATCGACTGGATCAACCTGTACGCGATCGCGGTCAACGAGGAAAACGCGGCTGGCGGCCGCGTCGTCACCGCGCCGACCAACGGCGCGGCCGGCATCATCCCGGCGGTGCTGCACTACTACACGCGCTTCACGCCCGGTGCGAACGAACAGGGCGTGATCGATTTCCTGCTGACGGCCGCCGCGATCGGCATCCTGTACAAGCTCAACGCGTCGATCTCCGGCGCGGAAGTCGGTTGCCAGGGCGAAGTGGGCGTCGCGTGCTCGATGGCCGCGGGCGCACTCGCGGCCGTGCTCGGCGGCTCGCCGCAGCAGGTCGAGAACGCGGCCGAGATCGGGATGGAGCACAACCTCGGCCTGACCTGCGACCCGGTGGGCGGGATGGTGCAGATCCCGTGCATCGAACGCAACGCGATGGCGTCGGTGAAAGCCGTCAACGCGGCGCGCATGGCGCTGCGCGGCGACGGCTCGCACTACGTGTCGCTCGACTCCGTGATCAAGACGATGCGCGAGACGGGCGCCGACATGAAGACCAAGTACAAGGAAACGTCGCGCGGCGGGCTGGCGGTGAATATCGTCGAGTGCTGATGCCCGACCGGCGGTAGTGCGGAGTGGATCGATACCCTGCATTGCCGCCGGACATGGCGCCCGACGCTAATCGTTCAGCCAGTTCTCCAGTCGCAATCCCGGATAGCTGACGAAATCGCGCTCGTTGTTGGTGACAAGGACGACATCGAGCGACACCGCATGCGCGGCAATCAGTTTGTCGAGGTGATCCTTCTTCCGCTCGCGGGTGGCCTCGCGAACCGGGCCATACGCTTGCGCGGCAGCCGCGTCGAAAGGCGCGACGGGAATATCCTCGATCAATGCGGCGAGATGGCGGCGCTCCCGCGCGGGATTCACACAAGCGGTCAGGCCGTACTCGAGCTCCGCATAGGTGATCGCCGACATGACGACGTCGCCCGTGTAGCACCGCGCAAACCGTCTCGCGACCTGCTCAGGCTGATTTTTCATCAGATAGATACACATATTGGTGTCGAGCATGAAGCGCGGCATCACAAACCCTCGCGTTCGGCCTGCTCGTGGTCGCCACGCCCATCGGCCATGAAGTCCGGCCCGAATTTCGCGAACTTCGCCAGTACCTGAGTCAAAGGCCGCCGCATCGGCCGAATGCGGATTTCGTCACCGACGCGCTCAATTTCCAGTTCGATATCGCTGCGCTCATAGGCAAGGTCCGCAGGAATTCGCACGGCCTGCGAGTTGCCGTTCCTGAATACCCTCGTGGTATGCATGTTGATCTCCGTCCGGATGTACTCTGTATGTACATTATCCGATGCGGGCCGAGATGTAAATCCATGTGTGTACATAACAGTCTTCCTTGGCTGACGAGCCGGCAATGCATACGCGCATCACGGCCACTGCCGTCGCGCATGCAGCGCCCGGAGAACCTCCACGATGCCCCCGGCCGGCCGAATGCGGTACACGAGTACATCGTTCAGCACGATCACCCACTCGCGTGGGCCGGTAACGCCCCCGCCCTTTCTTCCAGCAGTTCGTCGAGTTCGAGCGCGGCCAGCGGGTCGTCCTCGGCGCTGTATTCCATGATCGCGGCGCGATCCTCGTACGCCTTCGAGTTTCAGTGCAGCGCGAGCGTCAAGAAGCATCCCCGCGCCTGCCCGCGAGTCGCTCACGCGGCGCCGCGCGGCGCGGCGCGAAGTCGGTGCTGACTTCGGCGTCCGGAATCGACGCACGCGGGTCGTCCCCTCTTTCGGATCGAGACAAGCGTCAGCCCGCCATCCGTAGCGCTCACTTTCCGCTCTCCCACAAGCGTGCACAAGCTGGCCGGATGGCCAACCGAAGCCGGCGCGCACTCGCCCACCCACCGGTCCGACACTTTTCACCGGCCGGCATACCGGCGGCCGGCCATCCGGCGTAAGCTGTACGTCCCGCTACCCAGGGAGACGGCAGCCCATGTCGCATTCCAAGGATCTCGAGCCGCGCACCACCACCGGTGCGCGACTGCTCGTCGATGCGTTGCTCGCCAATCACGTCGAACGCGTGTTCTGCGTGCCGGGCGAGAGTTTCCTCGCCGTGCTCGATGCGCTCGCGGACGACACTGCCCGCATCCAGACGGTCGTCTGTCGCCACGAGGCGGCCGCCGCGAACATGGCCGAAGCGGTCGGCAAGCTGACCGGCCGCCCGGGCATCGCGTTCGTCACGCGCGGGCCCGGCGCGACCCATGCGTCGATCGGCGTGCACACCGCGTTCCAGGATTCGACGCCGATGATCCTGTTCGTCGGCCAGTGCGCACGCGAACACCTCGACCGCGAAGCCTTCCAGGAAATCGACTACCGCCGGATGTTCGGCCAGATGGCGAAATGGGTCGCGCAGATCGACGACCCGCGCCGCATCCCCGAATACCTGAGCCATGCGTTCCACGTCGCGACGTCCGGCCGGCCCGGCCCGGTCGTGCTCGCGTTGCCGGAGGACGTGCTGTCCGACGCGTGCGCGCCGCAGCCCGTCGTGCCGGCCGCGAAACGCATCGCGGCGGCGCCGTCGGCCGCGCAGCTCGACGAGCTGCGCGAGCGGCTCGCGCGCGCGGAACGACCGTTCGCGATCGTCGGCGGCAGCGGCTGGACGCCGGACGCGTGCGCGAACCTGCGCACCTTCGTCGAACGCTGGCAATTGCCGGTCGCGTGCGCGTTCCGCTTCCAGGACACGATCGACAACGCGCACCCGAACTACGCGGGCGACGTCGGGCTCGGGATCAACCCCGCGCTCGCGAAACGCATCCGCGACGCCGACCTGCTGCTCGTGATCGGGCCGCGCCTCGGCGAAGCAACGACCGGCGGCTACACGCTGCTCGACATCCCGAAGACGCGCCAGACGCTGATCCACGTGCATCAGGGCGCGGACGAACTCGGCCGCGTGTACGCCGCCGACCTGCCGATCGTGTCGGGCATGCCCGAGATCGCCGCGCCGCTGGCCGCGCTCGAACCGCCGGAACGGCCCGCGTGGGCCGGCGCGGCCGCCGACGCGCACCGCGCATACCGCGAATGGCATGCGCCGCTGCCGATGCCCGGCGACGTGCAGCTCGGCGACGTGATGGTGCAGTTGCGCGAGCGCCTGCCGCACGACGCGATCCTGACCAACGGCGCGGGCAACTATGCGATCTGGCTGCATCGCCACTTCGCGTACCGGCACTACCGGTCGCAGCTCGCGCCGACGAGCGGCGCGATGGGCTACGGGCTGCCGGCCGCGCTCGCCGCGAAGTCGCTGTATCCGCAGCGCGCCGTCGTCGCGCTCGCGGGCGACGGCTGCTTCATGATGGCCGGCAACGAGCTCGCGACCGCGATGCAATACGGGCTGAACATCGTCGCGATCGTCGTCAACAACGGCCATTTCGGCACGATCCGCATGCATCAGGAGCGTAACTACCCGGGCCGCGTGCACGGCACGGGGCTCACGAATCCGGATTTCGCCGCGTATGCGCGTGCGTTCGGCGCGCATGGCGAGACGGTCGAGCGCACCGCCGATTTCGCGCCCGCGCTCGAACGCGCGTTGACCTGCGGGCTGCCCGCGGTGATCGAGATCCGCATCCCGCAGGACGCCAGCACACCCGCCGCGACGCTCGAGCAGATCCGCGAGCAGGGCCGCCGCGCGCGCGGCGCATGACGTCGGGCGACATGCACGCCACCCCGCCCGTCGCCGCGCTGTCGCACGACGGCGCGCTGACCTGCCCCGGCACGCTGCTCGCGCCCGACGGCACGCTCGTCGCGCCGTACGACCTCGAGCAGGGCGACGCGCGCACCGAAGGCCATGTAGCGGCCGCGCCCGCGCTCGGCCTGCGGCACGCCGCGTCCCGACCGTTCCGGCTCGACTACGGCGCGGCGCGGCACGTGCACGTGATCAACGGAATGGGCGTCACGCTCGGTGATTCGGTGATCGGGATGACGGCCCTCGCCGCGTTGCGGGATGCCCATCCGGGCCTGCGCTTCACGCTGTACCGGCCGGCGCGCGCACCGCGCTATGTCGATGCGCTGTACGCGCTCGCGGCCGACGTCGTCGCGCCGTCGCGCGCGCTGCCGTACCCCGCCGAAGCGCTGGCCACGGAGACGCACTGCATCGACGTCGGCAATCACCTGTACTGGCCCGCGTTCGCGCAACTGCCGATGATCGACTTTTTCCTCGACGCGCTCGGCGTCGATCCGGCCGCCGTGCCGGCCGCCGCGAAGCGCAACCGCTGGCTCGCGCGGCTGCCGTTGCCCGCACTGCCGGCCGAATGGCAGCGGCCGTACGTGCTGTTCTGCCCGAGTGCGAGCACCGCGGTGCGCAGCGTGCCGCCCGCGCTGCGCGTCGCGTTCGTGGATCGGCTCGCGCAGCGTTACGGATTGCCGGTAGTCGGCTTCGGTCCGCTCGCGCATCCGGCTTACGTGGATGTGAGCAGCGACGCGGCCGACACCGCGCGCTTCATCGCCTGGATCAAGGGCGCGAGCCTGCTGTTCGCGCCGGACACGGCGGCCCTGCATCTCGCCGACGGTTTCGACGTGCCGACGCTCGCATGCTTCACGACGATCGGCCCGGCGCTGCGCGTGCGCGACTATCCGCATTGCGTGCCCGTCACGCTCGACGTGCCGGCCGCATTGCACGGGCTGCATCGCAGCGAGCGGCCGGACGATCTGGCGGCGGTCGAAGCCGCTTACCGCGCAATCGACTGGGACGCGCTCGCGTGGCCCGCACCGCGCGACGTGACTGCACAGGCCATCTGAGCGAAGCCTGCGCAGCGGCGGGCGGAACGATCAAGCCAGTAGCGGCACGCCCACCGCGTCAGCACCACTGCCGCCCGCCTTCCCGCCAAGCCCCTCACGCGCGATCGCGCAGCGTCTCCGACGGCCGCTTGCCGAACAGGCGCCGGTAATCGGTCGCGAACTGGCTGAGATGCCAGAAACCCCACGCCTCCGCGACGTCCTGCACCGACCCCGCCGCGCGCCCGCACAGGTCGCGCCGCGCGCCGTTCAGCCGCAGCGTGCGCAGGTAGGTCGCGGGCGCCATGCCGAGCACGTCCTGGAAACAGTACTGCAGCGTGCGCCGGCTCACGTGCAGCTGCTCGCACAGCTCGGGCACGCCGACCGGGCGCGTGCGGTGCGCGAGCACGTAGTCGCGCGCCTGGTCGACGAGCCAGCGGCGCGTCGACGGCGCGCCGCCGCTGCCGTCGTCGGCCGGCTGCGCGCAGGCATCGAACAGCGCGGCCAGCACTTCGGCCTGCAGGTCGTCGCGCTGCGCATCGGGCAGCGGGCCGGCCATCGCCACCGCGCCGTCGAGCCGGCGGCCGAGCAGCGCGCACAGCCGCGCGAGCCGCGCATCGCCGACCTGCATCACGCGCTGCGTGAACAACCGCTCGTCGAGCGCGCGGCGCTCGACGTCCTCGGCATAGCGGCGCAGCACGTCGCCGCGCACGACGACGCCGTAGATCGAGAACTGCGCGGGCGTCACCAGTTCGAATTCGACGTTGCCGGGCCGGAATGCGAGCGCGCCGGGGCCGATGCGGCACGCATCGACGCGCGCCGAGCCGTCGCACACGAGCGGAATGCCGAACCAGTACGCATCGCCGCGCACTTCGCACGCCTGGCGCAGCAGATGGCTGGTCGATTCGCGAAACAGCTTCATCGTGTCGAGCGGCAGCTCGGTCAGCGTGCCGACGAAGCGGCCGGCGGCGAGCTGGTCGTAGGTCTGCCGCCAGCCGATCAGGTTGCGCGCCTGCTCGTCCGCATCGTGCGCGACGCTGACGACGGCCTGCCCGGCGAACGCATCGTCGCCCTGCGCGCTGCGCCGCGTGTCTTCGGCGGTCGGTTCTTCCGTACTCACCACGTGTTGATCCATCGTGTCCTCCCTCACCTGCGCGGAACCCTGCGTGCCACGCAAGTCCCGTGCCGAACCGCACGGCCCGGCGAGCAACCCGCCATTCCACGCTGTCCGGCCGCCGCGCGCCATGCGGGCGCACCCGAAGGCGGCATGCCGCGCACGCCGCCGGTGCGATCCGCGCGGCGACCGCGCATGCGCGCCGCCGCCCGCGCCCGGATGCCGGCTACCGGGCCGGCTTCAGCCGCACGACCCGCGTGCCGCAATTGCCGTATGCGTGCGCGATCGCCAGCTCGACGATCGCGCTGCCCGCCGCCCACGGCGCCGCGTCCGCTTCCGGCAGATCGGCGCGCAGCGTGGCGCGACCGTTGATCCGGTAGCGCAGGCCGCGCACGAAATCGACGAACAGCAATCCGACGCCGCTGCCGTCGCAGGCGGCCGCGTCGATCCGGCCGCCGTCGCCGCCATGCGCGGCGGGCAACGCGAACCGCAGCGTCTTCGTGTCGATCACGCGTACCACCGGCAGCAGATCGCCGTTCGCGTCGCATCGGCTCTGCACGATGTCGCAGGTCATCGACGCACCCGCGCCGGATGCCATGCCGACGAACATGAACGGCTGCGATTCGACGAACTGCCGCACGCCGAGGCTCAACCGCGTCGTCACGGCGTCGCTCATCCGCTCGGCTTCGTCGGCGACGCCGAAGCGGTGTTGCGCGTCGAGTTCGCCCGGATGAAATACCGGGTGACGGGGAAAGGATCGGGGCGGTTCTGCCATGCTGGGGGTCGTCGTATGCATCGGCGCGCCGTACCGCCGCGCATGCGCGGCGGTCGGCAGCGTGGCCGGCGCCGGCCGCCAACAACGCAGCCCGCGCCGACTGTCGAACAGGGAAATCGAACCGGGCGACGTACGGGGCCCAACCGGCCCCCGACACGTCGCGCCGGCGTCGGCGATCAGAAGAACCCGAGCGCCTCGGCCTGGTAGCTGACCAGCAGGCACTTCGTCTGCTGATAGTTCGACAGCGCCATCTTGTGCGTCTCGCGGCCGATCCCCGACTGCTTGTAGCCGCCGAACGCCGCATGCGCGGGGTACAGGTGGTAGCAGTTGGTCCACACGCGGCCGGCCTCGACCTCGCGGCCCATCCGGTACGCACGCGTGCCGTTGCGCGTCCACACGCCGGCGCCGAGCCCGTAGAACGTGTCGTTCGCGAGTTCGATCGCTTCCTGCTCGTCCTTGAACGTCATCACCGACGCGACCGGCCCGAAGATCTCCTCCTGGAACACGCGCATCTTGTTGTTGCCGAGCAGCATCGTCGGCTTCACGTAGTAGCCCGTGCCGAGGTCGGCGGCCGGCGCCGCGCGCTCGCCGCCCGTCAGGCATTGCGCGCCTTCGCCGCGGCCGATGTCGATGTACGACAGGATCTTGTCGAGCTGCTGCTGCGACGCCTGCGCGCCGATCATCGTCTGCAGGTCGAGCGGGTGGCCGGACTTGATGCGCTCGACGCGCGCGACGGCCTTCTCGATGAAGCGTTCGTAGATCGATTCCTGGATCAGGATCCGCGACGGGCACGTGCACACCTCGCCCTGGTTCAGCGCGAACATCGCGAGCCCTTCGAGCGCCTTGTCGAGGAACGCGTCGTCCTGGTCGAGCACGTCGGCGAAGAAGATGTTCGGGCTCTTGCCGCCCAGCTCGACCGTCGACGGGATCAGGCTGTTGGCCGCCGCGCGCAGGATGTGCTTGCCGACCGGGGTCGAGCCCGTGAACGCGATCTTCGCGATCCGCTTGCTGGTCGCGAGCGCTTCGCCCGCTTCCTTGCCGAAGCCGTTCACGATGTTGATCGTGCCGGCCGGGAACAGGTCGCCGATCAGCTCCATCAGCACGAGCACCGACGCGGGCGTCTGCTCGGCCGGCTTCATCACCACGCAGCAGCCGGCCGCGAGCGCCGGCGCGAGCTTCCACGCGGCCATCAGCAGCGGGAAGTTCCACGGGATGATCTGGCCGACCACGCCGAGCGGCTCGTGGAAGTGATACGCGACGGTGTTGTCGTCGATTTCGGAGATGCCGCCTTCCTGCGCGCGGATGCAGCCCGCGAAGTAGCGGAAGTGGTCGATCGCGAGCGGCAGGTCGGCCGCCATCGTCTCGCGCAGCGGCTTGCCGTTGTCGATCGTCTCGGCCACGGCCAGCAGCTTCAGGTTCTTTTCCATCCGGTCGGCGGCGGCGAGCAGCAGGTTCGCGCGCTCGGCGACGGACGTCTTGCCCCACTTGCGGCGCGCGGCATGCGCGGCATCGAGCGCCAGCTCGATGTCGTCGGCGCCGGAGCGCGGGATGCGGCAGAACGGCTGGCCGTTGATCGGCGACACGTTCTCGAAATACTCGCCCTTCACGGGCGCCACCCACTTGCCGCCGATGTAGTTGTCGTATTGCTGACGGTACGGGTATTCGACGTCGAGGCCCAGTTGCTTCAGGTCAAACGGGTTCATACATGTCTCCTGTTCATCGTGCTTGTGTGAGTACAGCGCCGGTTGGAATGCGCTGGTCCCGTTTACGCAACATGCGTGCCAAACGGACCGGGGGCACGTCGATCGCGGCCGGCCCGTGTTCGCACCGTGCGGTGTTCACGCACGCAACACGGCGGGTGTACCGATTCTGAACACCGCTATTGCGCAGCGACGGGATCGCTGTTCGGAATTTCCACAGTGCGCGCAGGGGCGCTGCCCGTGGAGGCGCGCCGCCGCGCGTGGCATGTCGCTTGCGTGCGGATCACCGATCCCCACGCCACGGCGCACGCGCCGACCGACACCATGAACGATCGCGGCCCCCTGACCGACGACGCCATCGCATTCATCCGCGAGCAGGCTTTCCTGATCGTCGCGACCGCCGACGCGGCCGGCAACGCCGACTGTTCGTACCGCGGCCGCCAGCCGCGCGCCGACGGCTCGTTCACGCCGCTCGTCGATATCCCGGATCGCCGCACGCTGGTGTTGCCCGATTTCGCGGGCAACAACCTGCTCAACACGATCGGCAACCTGCTCGTGAATCCGGCCATCGCGCTGCTGTTCGTCGATTTCGTGCGCCAGACGACCTGGCTCGTGCAGGGCCACGCGACGCTCGACGAGGATGCGCAAGCGCGCGCGCACCTGTGGCCGGACGCGTTGCGCTATCTGGTGATCGATGTGGAACGTGCGCAGGCGCGCGCGGATGCGGCGCTGCCGCCGCTCGTGCTGGCGTGATGCGCGACGGGTGACGCGCTGGCCAGCCAACCATGCGGGCACGGCGGCTGCATCGACCGAAATGCCGATGTGCCGATGTGCCGATGTGCCGATGTGCCGATGTGCCGATGTGCCGATGTGCCGATGTGCCAACGCGTCGAAGTACCGACGCGTCGACGCGTCGCGATGCAACACTCACCGCCCGTGCGTCTCCGCGCAGGCCGGCTCGATCCGGCTGCGCGCCGACGCATCGGCGGGCGCGCGGCCGTCCGCATCGTCGCCCGTTTCATCGGCGGCCGGCCGCAGGCCGAGAAACCCGAACACCACCACCGCGCACAGCACGGTGACGACGGCCAGCCCCATCAGCAGCCGGTCGAACGCGTGCGTGTAGCTCGCGATCAACGCTGCCCGACCGACGCCCGGCAACGCGGCCGCCGCGCCCGCGAGATCGCCGGTCGCGAGCCGCGCGGCGGCCCGCAGCGTCGCATCCGGCGCATCGGCAGCACCGGCCGCCCCTGCCGCGTGCGCGAGCCCCGCTTGCGCGAGCGCGGCCAGTACCGCGCCGACGATCGCCAGCGCGATCCCCTCGCCGGCCACGCGCGTCGTGCTGAAAATGCCCGTCGCCATCCCCGCGCGCTCCTTCGGCACGACGCTCACCGACAGCCCGTCCATCAGCCCCCACGGCATGCCGGCGCCGACACCGATCGCGAGCATCGGCGCGATCGCCGCCGGCCCCGCGCCGCCGCGCAACGCGATTCCGAGCCACACGAGCCCGGCTGCCGCGACCAGCAGCCCGAGCCCTGAAATCACGCCGGCCGACAGCCAGCGCGTGAGCGTCGCCGCGACGAGCGGCACGACCAGCATCGGCGCGGAAATCGCGAGCATCAGCCAGCCGGCGTCGATCTCGCTGAAACCGTCGATACCGATGAAGCGCAGCGGCAGCACGACGAGCAGCACGATGTAGCAGCAGCAGGTCGACACCGGCAGCACCTGCACGCCGACGAAGCGCGCGATGCGAAACAGCGACAGGTCGAGCATCGGCCGCGCGACGCGCGTCTCGATCGTCACGAACGTGCACGCGCCGAGCGCCGCGCCGGCCAGGAGCGCGATCACGAGCGGGCTCGACCAGCCGCGCGCGGGCGCCTCGATCACGCCGAACGTGAACAGCGTCAGCGCGGTCGTGAACGCCGCCGTGCCGGGCCAGTCGAGCCCGGTCGCGTGCGGATCGCGCGACTCGTGCATGCGCGGCAGCCCGAACGCGAGCGACAGCACGCCGGCCACCGCGCTCGTCACGAAGATCGCGCGCCAGCCGTAATGCCCGATCAAACCGCCGGCGAGCACCGGCCCGAACGCGAGTCCGATCCCGAACGTCGTGCCGAGCAGGCTGAACGCGCGCGTGCGCGCCGCGCCGTCGAATTCCTGCGCGAGCGCGGCCGTGCCGCCGGCCAGCGCCGCGGCGGCGGCGAGCCCCTGCGCGGCGCGCAGCAAGTCGACCGCGAGCATCGACGGCGCGAACGCGAGCGCGACCGACATCAGCGTGAAGCCGCCGACGCCGATCGCGAACAGGCGCTTGCGGCCGAACTGGTCAGCCAGCGCGCCCGACGCCATCAGGAAGCTGCCGAACGCGAGCATGAACGCGTTGGTGATCCAGTTCATCGCGACCGGGCTGCCGTGCAGGTCGCGGCCGATCGCCGGCGTCGCGACCGCGCCGCCCGAAAACGACAGCGGCAGCGCGACGGCGGCCATGCAGACGGCGGCCAGCACCCACGCGCGCCGACGCGCCGCCAGGGCCGAAACGGCTGAAACAGGGTGATCCATCATCGCTCCTCGAAAAGCCGGCGCGGATGCGCCATCAGAGCGACAGACGATAAATCCGATTCAATCCGCGAAAAACCCCGCGAAGCTCCACATATAACGGACTAAAATTCCGTAATTCACCTGACAGCGTGCGTCGCTGCACGTCGTTCGATTCGATGGAAAATCTCACCGGCATCGTCGCGTTCGTCCGCGCCGCCGAAGCGCTGAGCTTCGTCGCGGCCGGCCGCGCGCTCGGCATCTCGGCGTCGGCGGTCGGCAAGACGATCGCGAAACTGGAGCAGTCGCTCGGCGTGCGGCTGTTCAATCGCACGACGCGGCGCGTGACGCTCACCGAAGAGGGGCGGCATTTCTACGAGCGTTGCCAGCGCATCCTCGAGGATTTTCGCGACGCGGAGGCGACCGTGACGGCGTCCGCGCAGCGCCCGCGCGGCAAGCTGCGCGTGAGCCTGCCGGTGATCGGCTACCGCTTCCTGCTGCCGGTGCTGCCCGAATTCCGGCAGCGCTACCCGGACGTCGAACTCGATCTCGATTTCAACGACCGGATGGTCGACGTGGTCGAAGGCGGCTTCGACGCGGTGATCCGCAGCGGCCCGCTGTCCGATTCGAGCCTGATGTCGCGGCGGCTCGGTCCGTTCGCGTTCGTGCTGTGCGCGACGCCCGCGTATCTCGCGCAAGCCGGCACGCCGCGCACGCCACGCGAGCTCGAAGCGCACGACTGCGTGCGCTACTGCTTTCCGACCACCGGCAAGCTGCAGGACTGGGCGCTCGCGGCCGACGACGGCACACCGCTGAAGCTGCGCACCGCGATGACCTGCAACAACATGGAGGCGCTGCGTGGCGCCGTGCTCGCGGGGCTGGGCATCGGCTACATGCCCGACTTCCTCGCGCGCGACGCACTCGAACACGGTGCGCTCGTCACCGTGCTCGACGACTACCGGATCGCGCCGGGGCAGTTCTCGATCGTGTGGCCGTCGAGCCGGCAGTTGTCGCCGAAGCTGCGCGTGTTCGTCGATTTCCTGTGCGAGCGGCTGTTCAGGTAGTCACGCCGATCCGCTCCGCTTCCGCCGCCGGCAACAGCGCGTCGCTGTCGTCCTTCAGCCCGACGCCCGTCAGCCCGAGCCTGCGCGCATGCGTCATCAGGTAATGCAGCTTGTGCGCGGCGGCCGCGTGCGGCAGTCCTTCGGGCCGCACGTTCGAGATGCAGTTGCGCAGCGCGTCGTGACAGCCGACCTTCGGCGCCCACGTCAGATACACGCCGAGGCTGTCCGGCGAGCTGAGCCCGGGCCGCTCGCCGATCAGCATCGCGACGACCTTCGCGCGCAACAGCTCGCCGATCTCGTCGCCGAGCGCGACGCGCGCCTGCGTCGCGACCACCACCGGGCCGATCCGCCAGCCATCCGCATCGAGCCGCGGCCGCACGGCCTGCAACAGCGGCAGCGCCTGCTTCGCGGCCGCGAACGCCGACAGCCCGTCGCCGACCACGAACACGACGTCGGGCGCCTCGTCGAGCGCCGCCCCGTAACCCGCCAGCAGCCCGCGGCTGTCGTCCGACAGCTTGCGGCCGAGATCAGGCCGGCGCAGGTAATGGTCACGGTCGGGCGCAGCGCTCTGCACGCGCAGCGTCGGCAGCATGCCGGCCGCCTCGATCTCGCGCCGCAGCGCATCCGCGTCGAGCGGCTGGTGCACCGCGTCGCGCGCCTGCGCATGCGACAGGTTGAAGGCCAGCAGCGGCGCGGTCGGCAGGCTGTTGCCCGCGCGGCCGAGCGCGATCCGCGCGTTCGTGAACGACTTCAGCTGCGCCCAGGGGTTCTTTTCGACGGCGTCGCTCATGCGGACACCCCCATCCAGTCGTTCGCCCCCGCGAGCAGCGGCACGCGCGCCGTCGCGGCGCGCAGCGCGCCGTGCGCGTCGGCGATCTCCATCGTCTCCAGCCATTCCTCGAACTCGGGCGCGCGGCGCAGCCCGAGCACCTCGCGCACGTAGAGCTGGTCGTGGAACGACGTGCTCTGGTAGTTCAGCATCACGTCGTCCGCGCCCGGAATGCCCATGATGAAGTTGATGCCGGCCGCCCCCAGCAGCGTCAGCAGCGTGTCCATGTCGTCCTGGTCGGCTTCCGCGTGGTTCGTGTAGCAGATGTCGCAGCCCATCGGCACGCCGAGCAGCTTGCCGCAGAAGTGATCCTCGAGGCCCGCGCGGATGATCTGCTTGCCGTCGTACAGGTATTCGGGCCCGATGAAGCCGACCACGGTGTTCACGAGGAACGGCTCGAACTTGCGCGCGACCGCATACGCGCGCACTTCGCAGGTCTGCTGGTCGACGCCGAAATGCGCGTTCGCCGACAGCGCGCTGCCCTGGCCCGTCTCGAAGTACATCAGGTTGTTGCCGACCGTGCCGCGCTTCAGCGCCAGTGCGGCCTCGCGCGCCTCGCCGAGCAGCGCGAGCGAGATCCCGAAGCTGGCATTGGCCTTCTCGGTGCCCGCGATCGACTGGAACACGAGATCGACCGGCGCACCCTTCTCGATCGCCGCGATCGTGTTGGTCACGTGCGTGAGCACACACGACTGGGTCGGCACGCCGTAGCGCTCGCGGAAGCCGTCGATCATCGCGAGCAATTTCACGATCGCCGCGAGGCTGTCGGTGGCCGGGTTGATGCCGATCATCGCGTCGCCGCAGCCGTACATCAGCCCGTCGAGCATCGATGCGGCGATGCCCTTCACGTCGTCGGTCGGGTGATTCGGCTGCAGCCGCACCGACATCCGGCCGGCCAGCCCGACCGTGTTGCGAAAGCGCGTGACGACGCGGCGCTTCCTCGCGGCCGCGATCAGGTCCTGGTTGCGCATCAGCTTCGACACGGCCGCGACCATCTCGGGCGTGAGGCCGGGCGCGATCCGCTCGAGCGCCGCGCCGTCGGCCGCGGGCGACAGCAACCAGTTGCGGAAATCGCCGACGGTGAGGTGCGAGATGTCGGCGAACGCCTGCGCGTCGTGATCGTCGATGATGAGGCGCGTGACCTCGTCGTCTTCATACGGGATCACCGCTTCGTTCAGGAACGCCTTCAGCGGCACGCCCGCGAGCGCGATCTTCGCGGCGACGCGCTCCTCCTCGCTCGCCGCCGCGACGCCGGCGAGCTGGTCGCCGGAACGCAGCGGGCTCGCCTTCGCGAGCAGCGTCTTCAGGTCCGCGAAGCGGTACGTGCGCGGACCGATCGTCTCCGTATAGGACATCGTGCGAGTCTCCTTGTCCATCCCGGGGCCGGTTCACGCCCCCGATCAAAAGCCGACGGCGCGCCCGTTCGACGGGGCGCGCCGGATGCCGTCAGGAACGGCCTTTCACTTTCACCTTCGCCTGCACCGTCGGCATCGCTCACTCCTCGAGCAGCGCGTCGCCGGGCGCGCTTGCGCGCTGCGCGCGGGTCGCGAGGAAGTACGCGTAACCGACCGCGAGGAAGCCGACGAACACCAGCGCGACCAGCCCGTTGAAATACACCATCGTACCGAGGCAGACCAGCGCCGCGAGGATCGCGAATGCCGGGAAGATCGGATACAGCGGCGCGCGGAACGGTCGCTCCAGGTTCGGCTGCGAGCGGCGCAGCTTGAACAGCGCCGCCATGCTCACGATATACATCACGATCGCGCCGAACACCGACATCGTCACGATATTCGCGGTGAGCGTCTGCCCGCCGAACTGGATCAGCTCGTCGCTGTAGATCGCGGCGATCCCGACCACGCCGCCCGCGAGGATCGCGCGGTACGGCGTCTTGAAGCGCGGATGCACCTTCGCGAGCCATTCGGGCAGGTAGCCTTCGCGGGCCAGCGCGAAGATCTGGCGCGAATAGCCGAGGATGATCCCGTGGAACGACGCGACGAGCCCGAACAGCCCGAGCCACACGAGCATGTGCATCCAGCCGCTGTTCGCGCCGACGATGTACTTCATCGCCTGCGGCAGCGGATCGTTGATGTTCGCGAGCTTGGTCCAGTCGCCCGCGCCGCCGGCGAACACCATCACGCCGATCGCGAGCGCCACGAGGGTCAGGATCCCGGCCACGTACGCGATCGGAATCGAGCGCTTCGGGTTCTTCGCTTCCTCGGCGGCCATCGCGACGCCTTCGATCGCGAGGAAGAACCAGATCGCGAACGGAATCGCCGCGAACATCCCGTGGAACGCGCCCAGGCTGAAGTGATCGGCGCCCGACCAGCCGCCCTTCGTGAAATTGCTCCACGCGAACCCCGGCGACACGACGCCCATGAACACCAGCAGCTCGAAGATCGCGAGCAGCGTGACGACGAGCTCGAAGGTCGCCGCGATCTGCACGCCGACGATGTTCAGCGCCATGAACACGAGATACGCGCCCATCGCCGCGTGTTTCGGTTCGAGCCCCGGAAACTGCACGTGCAGGTACGCGCCGATCGCGAGCGCGATCGCGGGCGGCGCGAACACGAACTCGACGAGCGTCGCGGCGCCGGCCAGATAGCCGCCGGTCGGGCCGAACGCGCGGCGCGCATACGCGAACGGGCCGCCCGCATGCGGAATCGACGTCGTCAGCTCGGTGAAACTGAAGATGAAGGTGGTGTACATCGCCGCGACGAACAGCGCGGTGATCACGAAACCCAGCGTGCCGGCGCTCGCCCAGCCGTAGCTCCAGCCGAAGTATTCGCCGGAAATCACGAGGCCGACCGCGATGCCCCACAGTTGCCAGGTCCCGAGCGTCTGCTGCAGCGCGGGCTGGCCGGACAGCTTGGCGCCGGCGGCGGGCCGGCCATTCGACTCTGCTTTCATCGGACTCTCTCCTCAAAGGCGCCGGGCCTGCGGACCAGCGCGACTGAGAATCGATGCTAGAGAGTCATTAAACGACGTGTTATCGAAATTCGGCAAAGATCGCGGCTGACGTTTCGCTTGCGGAAACGCCGGCCGCGTCCGTTGCGACGTCGATCCCGGCCCGCGCGACGCAGGCCCGATCGTCCGTGCTTACTGGCCGCCGCCGCGCTGGTTGAACCAGCGGTCGAGCAGCTTGCCGGCCGCCTCGCGACCGCCGAGGCCGAACGACAGCGCAACGGCCACCGCGATCGCGCCGAGCACGAGACCGAACGCGAGCTGGACGATTTCGTTGGCGATGCCCATCGCGCGCAGCCCCATCGCGAACACGAGGCCGAGGATCGCGAATTGCGCGATGCGTGCGAACAGCACGCTGTGCTCGCGGTCGGCCTGCTCGATCACGCGGCGGGCGAGGCCCGCGAGCCACACGCCGATCACGAGGATCACGCCGCCCATCAGCACGTGGCCGCCGAATTCGATGAACAGCGTGACGACGTCGCGCACCTGCGAGAAACCGAGCCGGTTCGCGGCCTCGACCGACGCGAACAGCATCGCGAAAAACACGATCAGCCGCGCGACCAGCACCGACGGCTGCAGGATCCCGGAGAACACGCGCTCGACACCGAGCACGGCCGGCAGCCCGTCGACGCCGGCGGCTTCCAGCAGCTTCTGCGCGAGCGACGCGACGAAGCGGGCGAAGTAGAACGTGACCAGCACGATCACGATCGCCGCGACGATGTCCGGCACCGCGCCGAGGAACTGGTTCAGCATGTTGGTCGCGGGGATCGAGATCGCGTCGATCTTCAGCGCGTCGAGCGCGGAGATCAGCGTCGGCACGAACACGAACACGTAGACGATCGTGCCGACCAGGCTCGACACGCGCACCGGCGTCGGGCTGTCGATTCCTTGCGTGAGGCGGTCGGCGCCGGCCGCGACCAGCAGGTTGGTCACGAGGCCGCGCAGCACGCGCGCGACGACCCAGCCGACGAAGCCGATCACCGCGGCCGCGAAAATGTTCGGCACGATCGCGAGCAGCTTGTCGACCATCCCCTGCACCGGCGACAGCAGCCCCGACAGCGCGAACGACGCGAGGATCGCCGGCAGGAACATCAGGATCACGAGCCAGAACAGCACGTCGCCGAGATAGCCGCTCATCGGCTGCATGCCGGCGCTTTCGGACAGCGTGGCGTCGACCTTGCTCGCCTTCAGCGCGCGGTTCGCGAGGCTGCGCAGCAGCGATGCGATCAGCCACGCGATCAGCGTCAGCGCCGCGCCGCCGATCAGGTTCGGCAGGTAGTTGACGATGTGCGTGACGAGCAGCGAGAACGGATTGGAGACCGCGTACAGGTTGAGCACGTTGAAGATGCCCACCGCGGTGACGAGCAGCACGAGCCAGAACAGGCCGCCGGCGATGATGCGTTCGACGCACGCGCCCTGGCCGGTGCTGTCGGTGATCCGCTGATCGACCTTCAGCGCGTTGAGCAGGCGCAACGCGCCGGCCCGCACCGCCACGGCGATCAGCCAGCCGATCACCAGGATGCCGATCGCGCCGGCGATCTTGGGCAGGTATCCGCCTAGCGTGGTCTGCAGCGACGTGATGAAGCTGGAAGCATCCATTTCTTCTTCTCCCGAAAACGTGGCGTTGCGATTGAACATCGACGAACTACCTGCGTACTTCGAAAAACGTGCGTTGCCGCCGGAGCAACTTACCTGAGAAAAATGACGCGTTCACCCGATTTCACCGTCTTTAACTTTAGTCATAGATCCCGGAGGGGCAAGACCCCATTTCGTCAAAATTAAAAAGGGATCGATGATTCGGGGTCCCGCATTTCCGCAAGATTTATCCATTCGGGCCGTGCTACCGTGGCGTCGGTGCTTGCCCCGGACACGTCGATGCCCCCCACCGAAACCAACCCCGAGCCGCCCGCGTGGGCCCGCTACGCGGCGAGCGTGGCGCGCGTTCACGCGTACATCAGCACGCATCTCGACGGCCCGCTCGACCTGAACCGGCTCGCCGAAGTCGCGTGCCTGTCGCCGTATCACTGGCAGCGCGTCTATCGCGCGCTGTACGGCGAGTCGATCGTGCTGACGGTGCGGCGGATGCGGATCGTGCGGGCGTCCGAGGATCTGGTCTGCACCACGCGGCCGCTCGACGAGATCGCGCGGCGGGCCGGCTACGGGTCGACTCACGCGTTCGCGCGGGCGTTTCGCGACACGTACGGCGTGCTGCCCGCGCAGCACCGGCGCACCGGCAGCCACCGGCCGATTTATCCACTACAGCGAGGAGAGGAAGACATGTTCAAGCACGAGGTCGAGATCCGGCGTCTGCCGGCACTGCGCGGCTACGCGGTGGCGCACACCGGTGCGTATATGAAGGTGGGCGACGCGTTCGGGCGCATCGGCGCGTGGGCCGGGCAGCACGGGCTGATCGGCCCGGGCGCGAAGATGATCGGGATCTTCTACGACGATCCGGACACGACGCCCGAAGCGCAGTTGCGCGCGAAGGCCTGCCTGATGCCGGCCGACGGCGCGCCGGACGTGGCGCCCGTGCCGCCGGTCGAGCGCGCGACGATCGCGGGCGGCGAATACGCGGTGCTGCTGCATACGGGGCCGTATGCGGACCTGAAGACGGCCTACCAGTGGCTCTACGGCGACTGGCTGCGTCATTCGGGCCGCGAAGCCGCCGACGCGCCGCCGTTCGAGCTGTACCTCAATACGCCGATGGACACGGCGCCGGCCGATCTGCGCACCGAAATTCACCTGCCGTTGCGCTGAGCGACGGGTGTGCCGCGCAGCCGTGTATCTTGACGAACCGCGACGATATTGCGGGTGCGACGATGCCCGGGACGACACCGGGCATGCCGGTGCGCCGGCCTTGAACGAAGCGCGCCGGCCCGTGCGTATGCGTAGCCGGCGCGAATTCGCGGAGATCCTTAAGCCGCCGGCGTCCCGCAGCCGGGGCAGAACCGCGCGTCGGCCGCCAGCGCCGCATGGCAGCGGCTGCAAGCCTTGCCGCGTTGCGCCGTGCCGCATTGCGCGCAGAAGCGTGCATCGGCTGCGTTGAGTGCGCCGCAACCGGCGCAGGCGAGCTGGCTCAGCGCCAGATTCCCGCCCCGACCACCGTTCGCCGCATCGGCCGGCGCCTGCCAGCCCCAGCCGTGGCGATCGCGGCCGCGCGCATCGTGGCCACCATGGCCGCCCTGGCGCGACCCGCCGTGATGCCCGCCACCGTGCCCCCCGTTTCCGCTATTGCCGTGCCCGCTGCCATGACCGCCGCCGTGGCCGCCGAGAATCCGTTTCAGAAAGCTCATCGTCCGCTCCTCAACGCTGGGCCCGGGCGCCGCCGAACGCCCCGGAGGACGACAGCAGCCGCAAGCCGTTGGCCACGACGATCAGGCTCGCGCCCGCATCGGCGAAGACCGCCATCCACATCGTGCCGAGCCCCGCGACCGTGAGACCGAGGAACACGACCTTCACGCCGAGCGCGAAGCCGATGTTCTGCACCAGCACGCGATGCGTCGCGCGCGACAGCCGCACGAACGCGGGAATCTTGCGCAGGTCGTCGTCCATCAGCGCGACGTCGGCCGTCTCGATCGCCGTGTCGGTGCCCATCGCGCCCATCGCGAAGCCGATGTCGGCGCGCGCGAGCGCCGGCGCATCGTTGATCCCGTCGCCGACCATCCCGACCGCACCCGCGCCGCCCGCCGACAGTTCCTCGACCGCCGCGAGCTTGTCTTCCGGCAACTGGTTGCCGCGCGCGTCGTCGATGCCGGCCTGCTGCGCAATCGCCTGCGCGGTATGCGGGTTGTCGCCCGTCAGCATCGCGGTGCGGATGCCGAGCGCATGCAGATCGGCGATCGCGTCGCGGCTCGTGTCCTTGATCGTGTCGGCCACCGCGAAGAGGCCGAGCACGCGCGTTTCGTCGACCAGCACGACGACGCTCTTGCCCTGCCGCTCCAGCGCGTCGAGCTTCGCCTCGAGCGCCGTCGAGCAGCGTTCGAGTTCCTCGACGAGCCGATGGTTGCCGAGCCAGTAGCGCGTGCCGTCGATCGTGCCGCGCACACCGCGCCCGACGATCGCTTCGAAGTCCTGCACGTCGGCGAATGCCGTCGTGCCGGCGTCGCGCGCCGCGGCGGCGATCGCCTGCGACACCGGGTGGTCGGAGCGCGCCGCGAGGCTCGCGCCGAGGTGCCGCACGCGCGCCGCATCGGCGTCGTCCGCATGCACGTCGAAGTCGGTCTGCACCGGCTTGCCGTGCGTGATCGTGCCGGTCTTGTCGAGCGCGAGCCACGCGAGCTTGCGCCCTTCTTCCAGATAGACGCCGCCCTTCACGAGAATCCCGCGCCGCGCGGCGGCCGCGAGCCCCGACACGATCGTCACCGGCGTCGAGATCACCAGCGCGCACGGGCACGCGATCACGAGCAGCACCAGCGCGCGGTAGATCCAGTCGTGCCACGCGCCGCCCATCACGAGCGGCGGCACCACCGCGACCAGCAGCGCGACCGCGAACACGATCGGCGTGTAGACGCGGGCGAACTGGTCGACGAAGCGCTGCGTCGGCGCCTTCGCGCCCTGCGCTTCCTCGACCGCGTGAATGATCCGCGCGAGCGTCGAGTTCGCCGCGACGGCCGTGACGCGGTAGTCGAACGAACCCGATTCGTTGATCGTGCCCGCGTACACGGCGTCGCCGCTCGCCTTTTCGACGGGCAGGCTCTCGCCGGTGATCGGTGCCTGGTTGACCGTCGAGCGGCCCGCGACGACTTCGCCGTCCAGCCCGATCCGTTCGCCCGGCTTCACGCGCACGACCGCGCCGAGCGCGACCTGCGCGGCCTCGATCGTGCGCCACGCGCCGTCGGCCTGCTGCACGGTCGCGGTGTCCGGCGCGAGCTGCATCAGCCCCTGGATCGCGTTGCGCGCGCGGTCGAGCGACTTCGCCTCGATCAGTTCCGCGATCGTGAACAGCACCATCACCATCGCGGCTTCCGGCCACTGGCCGATCGCCATCGCGCCCGTCACCGCGATGCTCATCAGCGCGTTGATGTTCAGGTTGCCGTTGCGGATCGCGATCCAGCCCTTCTTGTACGTGGTGAGCCCGCATGCGAGCACCGCGGCGAGCGCGAGCGCCGCCGACAGCCACACCGGCAGCCCGGCCCAGGTCGCGCCTTCGGACGCGATCGCGGCGACGCCGGCGAGCGCGAGCGGCCACCACGGCTTCGCGGGCGCGTCGGCGACGCGCGCCGCCGGGGCGCCGGCCGTCGCGGCCTCCGGCGTCATCCCGAGCGTGCGGATCGCGCTTTCGATCGCCGGCTGCGCGCCGGGCGCGTGCTCGACGGTCAGCATCCGCTGCATCAGGTTGAATTCGAGCGCCGACACTTCGCTCATCCCGCCGAGCTTCTTGCGAATCAGCGTTTCCTCGGTCGGGCAGTCCATCTGCATGATCCGGAACGCGGAGCGCACGTGGCCCGACGCGGTCGCCCGCGCGACCGGCAGCGGCGCGAGCGTCAGCGCGGCGGGCGCGCAGCAGTCGCCGGCCGCGTGGTCGTGGTCGTGGTCGTGGTCGTGGTCGTGGTCGTGGTCGTGGTCGTGGTCGTGGTCGTGGCCGGCATGGTCATGCGCGGCGTGGTCGTGCGAACACGTCGCGCCGTGCACATGCTGGTCGTCGCCCGCATGGCCGTGATCGTGGTCATGACCGGCCTCGCCATGCGCGACGTGATCGTGCCCATGATCGTGGTCATGGCCGTGCGCGCGCTCGCCGGCCGCCGGCGCCGCGTCGGCAACGGTCGCCGTCTGCGTGTCGCGCGCCTCGGCGCAGCACGCGTCGGCGCCGCCGGCATGACGGTGTCGTGGGTCGTGGGGACGCTTGGCGTCGGTCATGACAACCTCCTTTGTGGCTTGACGGTGTAGAGTTAACACCCTGAAGCCACTACAAGGTCAACCCTTACACGGGAGAAAGGCATGAAGATTGGCGAACTGGCCAAAGCGGCCCGCTGCACGCCCGAGACGATCCGTTTCTACGAGAAAGAGGGTCTGATGCCGGACGCGGAGCGCACCGATTCGAACTACCGCAACTACACCGACGTGCACGTCGAACGGCTGCGCTTCATCCGCAACTGCCGCGCGCTCGACATGGCGCACGACGAGATCCGCGCACTGCTGCGACTCACCGACACGCCGGCCGACCGCTGCGATTCGATCAATTCGCTGCTCGACGATCACATCGGACACGTCGATGCGCGCCTCGCGGAACTCACGCAGTTGCGCGACCAGCTCACCGAATTGCGGCGCCAGTGCGTCGGCGAGCATTCGGTCGAGGATTGCGGGATCGTGCATGGCCTCGCGACGATGGAAACCGTCGCGCCGGCCGCGAAGCGCTCGCACCTCGGCTGAAACGCTTGTCAAATCTGATAGTCTGATCGAGAATAGTTATATTATTACTAGATATACTTTAACTATTCATGTCTACGAGCCGTCCGTCCCCGCTCGCGCTGGCCGTCCTCGCGACGCTCACCGAAACGCCGATGCATCCGTACGGGATGCTGCAGCAACTGAAGGCCCGCGGATACGACGAAGTCGTCAACGTGCGGCAACGCACGAGCCTCTACCAGACGATCGACCGGCTGCTGCGCGACGGGCTGATCGCCGTGCACGACACCGAGCGCGACGGCGCGTTTCCGGAGCGCACGCTGTATGCGCTGACCGAAGCCGGGCACACGGCCGGGCAGGCGTGGCTGCACGCGCTGCTCGCGGAGCCCGCGCGCGAATTTCCGGCATTCGGCGCCGGCCTCGCGTTCCTGCCGCTGCTCGATGCCGAGGACGCACGCCACCAGCTCGAGTTGCGCATCGCCCGGCTCGACGCCGAACGCGAGCGGCTGGAAGCGCTGCGCGCGACCGCGCAGGCCGATCAGGTGCCGCGCCTGTTCCTGCTGCAGAACGAGCATGCGCTCGTGCTGCTCAATGCGGAGCTCGACTGGGCGCGCAGCGTCGTCGAGCACCTGAAGATCGGCGCGCTGCGCTGGGTGGACGGCTGACGCGTCGCGCCGCCCGATGCGGGTCGGCAACGGGCGGCGGCCGCGTCAAAGGACCTTGCCCGGATTGAGGATGCCGCGCGGGTCCAGCGCGGCCTTCAGGCGTCGCATCAGCCCGATTTCCGCGTCGCTGCGCGTGTGCGCGAGATAAGGACGCTTGAGCACGCCGATCCCGTGCTCGGCCGATACCGAACCGCCCATGTCGCGCACCACCGCATACACGCAGTGATCGAGCGCATCGGCGTCCGCGTCGGTCATCGCGGCCAGCGACACGCCGATATGCACGTTGCCGTCGCCGACATGGCCGAAGAACAGGCACGTGAGCGCCGGCCAGCGCGTCCGCAACGCCGCCTCGCAGCGCTCGGCGAACGTACCGAGTTCGCCGGTCGGCAGACTCACGTCGAAGTTGACGAGATGGGGCAGCGCATCGATCGCGAGGCCTTCGCGCAGCGTCCACAAATCGCGCGCCTGCCGCTCGGAAGTCGCGAGTACCGCATCGTCGACGAGCGCTGCATCGACCCCCGCGGCGAGCGCCGTTTCGAGCGCATGATGCGCATCGCCGCCCGGCGCGCTCGTCGCGCATTCGATCAACACCACGAAACCGCCGTCGCCGACGAACGGCGCCGACACACCGGGCGTATGCCGCGCGACGTAGTCGTAGAACGCCGGCCACATCGCCTCGAAGCTGACGACTTCCGGCAGCATGCGCACGCGGTTCCACAGCGCGACCACCGCGTCGTAGTCGCGCACGCGGCAGAGCGCCGTGGCCGGCGCCGCGAGCAACGGATGCAGCCGCAGCACCGCGCGCGTGACGACGCCGAGCGTCCCTTCGCTGCCGATGAACAGCTGCTTCAGGTCGTAGCCCGCGTTGTTCTTCAGCATCCGGTTCATCGACGACACGACCGTGCCGTCCGCGAGCACCGCTTCGAGCCCCAGCACCTGCTCGCGCATCATTCCGTAGCGGATCGCACGCGTGCCGCCCGCGTTGGTCGCGAGCATGCCGCCGATCTGGCACGAGCCGCGCGCGCCGAGATCGACGCCGAACGTGAAGCCCGCCGCTTCCGCGGCGTCCTGCACGGTCTGCAGCGGCGTGCCCGCGCGCACGGTGATCGTGCCGGCCGCCGCGTCGAGCGCCTCGATGCCCGCGAAGCGCTCCATCGACAGCACGACCTCGCCGCCCAGCGCGACCGCCCCGCGCGCGAGCCCGGTCAGCCCGCCTTGCGGCACGACCGGCTGGCCGAGCCGCATGCACAGCGCGAGCGCGCGAGACACGTCGTCGACGCTGCGCGGGCGCACCAGCGCACGCGGCCGCACACCGGCCGGCTCGTTGTACGCCGTGAAGTAACGTGGATCGATATCGGCCGCGCGCGTGACGAGCGCGTCGCCCAGTTCGGCGGCGAGCACCGCATCGACGGCGTCGTCCGGCAACGGCCTGCCGTCCGGTGCGCGGCCCGCGACGGTCGGGTTCGGGGTCGGCATCGTGCGCGGCCCCGCTTACTTCGTCGAGATGTCGATATCGCCGAAATACTTGAGGCCGAGCGACTTCACCGTGCCGTCCGCCTTCAGCTTGTCGATCGCCGCGTCGAGCTTCGCCTTCAGCGCATCGTCGCCCTTGCGCAGGCCGAACGCGATGCCGCTGCCGAGGATCTTGTCGTCGTGCACCGGCTGGCCGACGAACGAGAAGCCCTTGCCGTCCGGGCGCGACAGGAAGCCGCGCTGGCCGGACGGCGCGAGCACGAGCGTCGCGTCGAGGCGGCCCGCGACCAGATCCGCATACGCCTGGTTCTGGTCCTGGTACGCGACGATCGCGACGCCGGCCGGCTCCCAGTGCGCCTTCGCGAAGGTTTCCTGGATCGACGCCTGCAGCACGCCCACGCGCTTGCCCTTCAGCGATTCGGGCGTCGGCAGCAGTCCGCTGCCGGTACGCGCGATCAGCTGGGTCGGCACGCGATAGATGATCGTCGTGAAGTCGATCGCCTGGCGCCGCTGCTCGGTCGCGTTCATCGCCGAGTTGATCGCGTCGAACTTGCGGCCCTTCAGCGCCGGGATCAGCCCGTCGAACGACGTCTCGACCCATTTGCACGACAGCTTCGCCGTCTGGCAGACGGCGTTGCCGACGTCGATGTCGAAGCCCTGCAGGTCGCCGTTCGGCGCCTTCGATTCGAACGGCGGATATTGCGCTTCGAGGCCGAAGCGCAGCGTCGGCGCATCGGCGAGCGCCGCGCCGGAGCCGATGGCGCACGCGAGTGCGAACGCGAGTTTCAGGGTGGCCGTGTGTTTCATCGTGATCTATATGAACGCGTCCCGTTTGCAACAGTTTTCGTGTGTTCAGACAGACAGGATGGGCTGCAGCTCTATATCCGGCCTTGTTGC
>NZ_QKZF01000018.1:0-171515 GCF_003253915.1 Burkholderia sp. 28_3 | reverse complement strand
TTCATCGTCGTGGGTCCGTTCCGTGAGCTGTCTTCTAAACGTCCTCGGCTACGTCTGCGATGACCGCCGAGCCGAATAAATCAGCGTTTCCCTAGTGGTTGCATTTGCTGTATTTGGCAATCTACCCCATGGCATGGCGAAAAATATTTATGCTTTCGGAAATTCGGAAATCGCGTCACCGACCAGCATTGCTGTCGGCGCCGCATTTTCCCGGCACATGTTCACACCCTACGATTTGTGCGGCAAAGTTGTTTGCGATATTACGCAAGTGATCCGCTACAACAAAGGGAGCTTTTCGGAAGGTGGCGGTTCTGGAGATGTGCTTGAAACCAACGTATCAGGCGTGTCGGTTTTGGTGAAACTAGACGGCCGAGTTGTTGGCGATGGATTTTCGGAGCGTTTCGCGACTAGCGGCGAATTTCAATTGATAAAAAATAATGCTCCTATTCCGATCGGGTGATTCGTCAGCGCTCATTTAATGCGTATTACATTCTGAGATATAAAGATGGGATCCTTGGCGGAAATTAATCTATCTATCTGGCCGGAAGCATCCACGCTATCGCCGGTTCGTGTAATGTTCCTGAACAGACAATTCAGATGTCTACGACCAATCTCGCACGATTCAACGGTATTGACTCAACATCAGGGGAAACTTCATTTGTGATACGCATCAACAATTGTCCGGCAGGTTTCAATCGGATTAGATATGAGTTGCATCCCGCCCAGAGACCTGTGTCGGGAATGCCGGGGACGTTGCAGCCTGCGCCTGGCGCGACCGCATCCGGAATCGGTGTAAAGGTGGCAGATGAAGGCGGGCGTGCCGTACCATTCGAGATTTCGCTTCCACTCACAGATTACGATCGCTCTACCGGTGGCAGCTATGCGATTCGGATGTCGGCATCCTACATTCAGACGGCGCCAATCATGCAACCGGGCCTTGTGAATGCAATGATGGTCGTCCTTCTCAATTATCTTTAATCATTCAGAGTACTCCAATAGAGGGACCCTGCCAGCGCATTTCGTCGTTACATGAGATCGAATGTGACAAACGGCAGGGCTGCTGCTTCGCGGTGGGCAGTACAATCATGTCCACCGCGATTGAAAACCAACACGCTGTCGCGCTCAAAGCGAGCAAGAAGACGAAGTCCACAACGCGATGGTGGGCTACAACCCGAGTCCCCACGGCCCATGCAAGTCGCCTGTCAGTGGACGCGTACCGAGATTCCGGGCGACGATGACTCATGGTCGTTCGCGGCGATCACCGATGACCCACCGCCGGACGTGGCGGCGGTCGGCCACGACAGATTTATCTGTCGCCATTAAAAATCTTCGAACGTGGACGCGTTGCTCGCACCGGATCCAAGCCGGCGCGCGCAGTTGCGCGAGATCCTGATCGACCGCGAGCGGCCGTACTACGAGCACCGGCTCCCAGCGTAAGCGCGGGGGTGGGCGGGGACGGATATCACCCCTGTCGACGTCACCATTGCGATCGGCAGAGATTGTGTGTCTGTCCCTGACACCGCAATCGCCATGTCGTTGAACCACTTGTAGAATCCAGGCGCCCATTGCCGTACCCGAGCGCAAGCGAGTGCGTGTTGCGGAAGTATTTTCGGCTCCCTACGCTCCGCTGGTTGATCGCGTCGGCACGCTGATCCATCTCCGACGCGAACTGACCACCGATCTCGCCCCGGATTCGCCGATGCGGCATGCGCCACGAGCGGATCCGCGCGCAGCGTTAGAATAGCGCCCCTTCTCACAGGAGACGAAAATGTCCTGGTTCGTTTACGAAGTGCCCGAATACCACGAAGACGCTGCGCGTATCGAGCCCTTGAGCGAGCTGCGCAGCCGTGTGCTGAAAGTCAACGGCCCGGCCATGGCCGACGAGCTGGAAAGCGTTCGGGAGAACGCCGCGGCGGCAGCGGACACGCCCGAGCGCCCGTTGCGTACGCCGGAAAATCCGCATGTTTTCCCGATTCCTTACGCCGATTCCATGATTCTGGTCGGCTTCATCTTCGATCTGAAGCGCGAATTCCGGCAACTGATCGTGTCGCCCGTGGAAATGCCCTGGCTGGAAGACGCGTAAAAGGCGGCCGGAACGGAAGTCAGCGTTCGAGCGATCGTGATAAGCAGGACGACATAACACTGACGGCAAACGGCGGTTTGAAAAAGCCCGCCGCGCGTGATGGTCGCGACACACCCGCGCCGTCTTCGCGTCGGACGCGCATCGTCGATCGGCCCGAGGAAGTCGCGGACGTCACACCGTCAGAAATTGCGCGCCAGGCCGACCATGAACATGTCCTGGTCCTTGTTGTTACCGGTTGCGACGCGATTGAAGCGCAAGCTCGCCGCCCAATCGTTCGTGACCTGATAGGTCACCAGCGCGCTGAGCAACGCATTGAGCCTCGTTTTGCGCGAGACCTCGTCCCGGTCATGCGACAGATACGGACCGACACCGGCCGAAAGCGTCCATTTGCTCTTGATCGGCGCGACGTACCAGAATTGCGCGGCCACGCCCCTTCGGCCCGCGACGCCATTGTTGCCTTCGTACACGAAGCTCGCCGAATAGGCCCACGCATTGCCGAACGGTCGTTTGACTTCGATCATGTAGCCCTTTTCGATCGGTACTTGGGGGCGGTTCGTCTGCGACGTCCCGGCCCAAACGCTCACCTGCGTCTTGCCGTCCGACAGCGCCGGGCCAGGATCACCGCCAAAATCCGAGCCGATGCCGAACAGCACCGCGTCGGAATTGAATCCGCTGAACATCTGGACGTGGTTGTACTGCAGCTTGAGGAAGAAGCGATTGGGCACGAGGTAATACCGCACCGCTGCCGACGCACGCACGCCCCAGCGCTTTTCATTGCGCGCCTGATTGTCGACATGCGTGGTGTCCATGCTGAAATACGGCCCGGCCGACAGTTCGAGCGCCACGCGACTGCCGACCGGCCAACGAAACGAGCCCAGCGCGGCGAAGCCGTCACGGTGGTGATCCAGCGGATGCCCCTCGTTCAGATACGCGAGGTAGACCGACAGGTAGTCGTTCAGGACGTCGCCGAAGCCGACTTCGTAGGCGCGCCAATGCATGTCGCCCCCCTCGGTCGCGCGTCCGTCGCCATACACCGCATAGGCGTTGATCGTTCTTTCCGATGGCTTGAAGTCGATCGGAAAGCTCGACGCACTGTCCTCGGCATGTGCGTTGCCCGGGCCAGCAAGCATGGCCAGACCGGCGATCGAACTCGTGAGGATGACGCGCGAATAGATGCGACGGTACGGTCCCATTTGCCCTCCCTCGCCTTGATAACCGCGACTTCCCGGACAAGCTGATGGCGATTATAGGAGGCCGCGAGGGATGGAGCCAGCCCGCGCTCTTCCGCTGCGGTACGCGTCACGGCGCGGCGATCAACGCCTGGACCAGATTGGCGGCCATCGGGCGCCCGAGGCCGGTTACGTAGTCGTATCCGGTTGTCGCAGTGCAAAGCGCGCCGCATGCGCCGTTCGAACCGCTGACGATGTCGCGGAAGTTCGCCGCGTAGGCGCTGGCGGCGAGCCCGTACAGCACGGTCTGGAGCGCGCTCACCGCATTCAGCGTCGTCTTGCCGTGCGCGATGCGCAAGCTGTTCGCGATCGCGATCAACGCGGACCATTGCGGTGCGCCCGCGCTCGTGCCGCCGACCACGAACCACCCGCCCTGCCCCGCATAGCCGTACGAATCGTAGACCGCGAAGCCGGATGCCGGATCGGCGTCATAGGCGACGTCGGGCAGCCCGCGCAAGCCGAGGCTATCCGACGGAATCCGGAAGTTCGACTGATACGTCGGCTCCGTCTCGACGGCGCTCTGTCCGCCGCCACTGCCGGCCCATGCCGTTTCGCCGGCATAGGCGCCGCTCGCATCGGTCGCGATCGACGTGCCGCCGACGCTCAGCACGTACGGCGACGCGGCCGGGTAGTCGATCCCGTTGCCGCCGTCGCCGGATGCTGCGACGAACGACACGCCGTTCGCGCTGGCGAACTGCCCGTCGAATTGCGTTTCGGCCAGGAACTCCCCGGTCCCCCAACTGATCGACACGACCTTCGCACCGACCCCGCCCGGGGCCGGACTCGTCGCGAGCGCGATCGCGCTCATCAGGTCATCGAGCGAGCTCGATGCGGCTTCGACCAGCACGATCCGCGCATTCGGTGCGATCGCGTGCGCCCACTGCACGTCGAGCGAACTCTCGAGCGCCCACAGTGCGTCGGGCGGCGGCGGACGCTTGTCGGCGGTCGCGTACACCTTCGTGAAGCAGCGCGGCGACGCGCACGGCGGCAGGCCGAACGTGCGGCTGAACGTTCGCAGATCCGCCTCGACGTTCGGGTTGTCGTACGCATCGACGATCGCGACGACCTGATCGTCGCCACCGTAGCCGCGCGCCGGCAATTGATCGAACCCGTAGAAACGGCGGATCTGCTGCGGTGACAGGCCGGCCGGATTCCGTTTCGCGGCGCCGTGCAGATGGAGCGGCGGCCGTGCAAACCCGCGCGGCGCGCGCGGTGAGGACTGGGCGAACGACACGCCGCACAAGAGCGCGATGCTCGCCGAAACGACCAGCATCCGCAGCGCACGCGCAAACGAAGCTCGCTTCATGATGTTCCCCGTTGATCAAGGCGCCGGCGCGCGTCAATGCGCCTTCGTGCTCGTGAACGACAGCGACTTGCCCGTGCCCGCGATGACCAGCCAGTTGACCGGATCGGTGCTCACGATCGTTGCGCTTCCGCTTTTCACGCTCGGCATCTGGTACGTGCTCTTCGGCAGCAGCCAGGTCATGTCCTGCAGGCTGCTCGGGTGCGTCGCGCTGATCGTCCAGCCGGTGCCGGTGTCGGTCGCCGTCCAGTTCACGAGCAGACGGCGCCGGTCGAACTGCGTGAGCTGATCCATCGTGAACCACTTGAACTGGCCGGTCTTCGCGAGCGACGCGGCACGGCTCAGGATTGTCGTGACGACGTTCGGATACCACGACGCGCCGAGTGGATGCATGTAGATCAGCCGGCTCGTGCGGTTCGCGACGACGAAATCCATCAGCGACAGATACCAGTTCTGCACGTCCGCGGTCGGTACCGCGAACTCCTGGAACTCCTCGAACGTCGCGTACTTGCCGAACGGCATCACCGGAAACGCCCAGATGCCGGGATTCAGCAGCGAACCGTTGCGATACGCACGCGTTTGCGCATTGCCGGTATGGCCGGTGAAGTAGTAGCCGGAGTAACCGTTCGATTCGAGCCAGTTCACCGCCCACGTCGGCGTATTGCCTTCCGGCGCCGCCCATTCGATGTCCGGCTTGCCCGTCACCGACTGCACCGCATTGCGGTTCAGCACCAGGTACTGCGTGAACGTGCTCGCGTTGGTTTCGCTGGCGTTCGCCCCCCAGTAGTCGTGCGCCCAGCCGCCGTGGCTGCCGACGTTGTGGCCGCGCTTGAGCAGGAACGCGACCAGTTGCTTCGCCTGCGTGTTGTTCGTCAGGTTGATGCCGAGACCATCGCCGATCGTCACGTCGTCAGGGCCGGCCGTCATCACGATCGAATACGGGCCGCTGTTCCAGATACCGTAATTCTTCAGATACTGCGCCGGCTGGATCTGGTCCTCCGCGCAGAAGTGCCAGTTCAGGACCATCCCGGCCTGGGCACGCGGCTGCAGCGACAGGCGCGGCATCGACAGGACGTTCGTCGTGAAGTAACGCAGGAAGCCGTGGATCGGCATGCTGTCGGTTTGTCCGTCGAGATACGCAAGTGGCAGGTTGACGAACATCACGCCGCCGTTTCCATACGCCTGATAGCCGGCGACGAGCCCGAAATTCGGCGACGTCAGCAGCGTCGTGCCGGTATACGTGCCTTGCGTGACGTAGCTCGGATAGGTGAGGAAACCGTAGACGTAGCCGGAGATTCCTTCGAGCACATCGGTCGTCGCGGCGGGCGACGTGCTCGCGAACGACGTCGCGCCACTCATCGACGTCGATGTCGACGTCGATGCCGACGACGGCCTCGTCGAGCTCGGCCAGTACGATCCGGAGCCGACCCTTGCGCCGGTCGACACGCGCCCGAGATTCAGCGGCACGCCGGTCATGCGTCCGTTCACCGTCTTGTACGTGAAGTACGCCTGATGGTTGTAACCGGCAAGCCCGCCGGGGTTCGACGTGCTCGGCTGCAGGTAGAGCGGCGGATTCGTCGTCGAGCCGGTCGACGTACTCGACAGTGTGGTGGCCGACGCGGTCGCGGCCGCCGTCGTGCCAGGCCATGTCATCGACTTTCCGGGCGGAATCTGCAGCGCGCGCAACGTGCTGCCCATCCCGGTCACGCTGCCGAGGCCGATCATGTTCCCGCCGAGCGTATCGTAGAGCACGTAGTTGACGCCGGCCATCGAGCTGAAGCGCGATTGCCCGGCCGGATAGAAGCCTGCCGCGTTCAGTACGCCGAAATCATAGACGAGCATCACGCGCCCGCCGTTCAACGCGTAGGTCTGGATGGCGCTCACGAGCGTATCGTCGGCGACCGTATGCACCTGGTCGGGCAGGATGAGGCCCTGGTACTGCTGCAGCGACGTGCCGCCCTGCTTGAATTGCGTGTCGCTGATCAGCGCGATCTGCAGCCCCTCTTCCGCCGCCGAATCGAGCCACGCGGACACCCGCGGGTCCGGCAGCGTGAAGTTGTCCGGCAGCAGCAACAGCAACTGGTTCGACAGCGCGCTCGCCCGCCCGGGTGCCAGCGTCATCAGGCAAACGGAGAAGACGATCAGCACGGCTCGTAGGGTCCGGATTGACTTGGCCAACATTTTTATCTCCCCGTAGAAGGTGGGACGACCGCCGATGCTCGACGCGTCACGGCCCGCGCGTCCCGCTCATCGTCAGCGGGCGGTCTGCGTCGGTCGGGTGGCGCCGTCGGCTGGCGGCGAAGCGCGAACGTGCCGTGTTGTCGGACACCCCGCGACGCATGCGCGTCGAATGGTCGGACGATCACGGGTGCTCGGCGGCTATCGTTCCCACTACGACCGGTGAAGCGAACAACGTGCCAGTCTCGCAACCGCGCCGTCGGGCCGGCCATGGGCAAGGTCGAGCATCCGGGACGCGAAAATCGAGCGCAAAACGTTGCAGCGTCGATACGGCGCATGTCGCGCGTAATGGAGCGAAGCCGACGGCCGCGGGCAAGATGGACGATGTGACGCTATTTGGCGCTGTGTCGGCCGGGGCTCGCGCTCGCTGCCGGCCGCGTCGGGCATCGGCAAGCGCGCCGGGCATCAACGGAAAATGATTCTGCCGTGCAACACCGGCGTGGCCCGCGCCTTGCTCGCCTGAACGGTGCGCAACATTCCAGGTTGCGATCAGGAGAGCGAGATGACACGTCAACAGCAACAGACAGGCAAGCAAACCGGCGACGCGAAGCCCGCGGAGAAGCCCGACGACGGGCAGCGGACCTTCGAAACCGATATTTCCGAAACCGGCGACGACGGCACCACGGTGCGCCAGGCGGAGGTTCACGAGGACGACCTGTCCGAGACGAAACCTCCGTCCGATCCGGCTCGCTGAGTGTCCGGAAGCGGCGCGGCCAGCGGGATTACCGCCGGCCGCGCGGCACACCGCGCCGCGCCATCGCTGCCGCGCGAACGACGCAATCCGCCGGCTACCGGCGGAATCATGCAAAATGCTCCGCATCTGAAATCCGAGTGGCGGAGCGTGACCCCGTGGGCATCAATTTCGATTTGACGGACTTGCAGGCGTTTCGCGCGGTCGTGGAAACGGGCAGTTTCCGAAAGGCCGCCGATGCGATCAGCCTGTCCCAGCCCGCATTGAGCCGCCGGATCGACAAGCTCGAGGACGCGCTCGGCGTGCGGCTCTTCGAGCGCACCACGCGCCGCGTGACCCTCACCACCGTCGGCCGCGTGTTCGCCCAGAGCGCCGAACAACTGCTCGACGATCTCGACGCCGCGCTGCTCGGCATCCGCGACGTGTCATCGAGCCGCCTCGGCCATGTGACGATCGCCTGCGTACCGTCGGTCGCCTACTACTTCCTGCCGCCCATCATCGCCCGCTATCATCAGCGTTTTCCGCGCATCCGCGTGAAACTGCTCGACGCCAGCGCGAACGAGGTGCTCGGCGCGGTGATCAGCGGCGAGGCGGATTTCGGCGTGAGCTTCATCGGCAGCCAGGAGGCGGAGATCGAGTTCAAGGTGTTGCTCCAGGAACGGTTCGTCGCCGCCTGCCGCCGCGACCATCCGCTCGCGCGCAAGAAACGCGTGACCTGGAACGAACTCTACGCGCACGATTACGTATCGGTGGACAAGACGTCCGGTAACCGCCTGCTGCTCGACCAGGCGCTGGCGGCCGTCGCGCCGCGCACGCCGAGCGTCTGCGAGACGCGCCACGTCACGACCCTGCTCGGGCTGATCGAGGCGGGGCTCGGCGTCGCCGCGGTGCCGTCGATGGCGATGCCGGGGCACGACCACCCTGTCATCACGAGCGTGCCGCTCGTCGAACCGGTCGTCAAACGGCGCGTGGGCATCGTCAAGCGGCGCGGGCGCGCGCTGACGCCCGCCGCCGAGGCGTTTCACCGGATGGTCGTCGACGCGAAGCGCGGCAGCACCGCCGACAGCGGTACATCGGCATGACGGCGCCGGAACGGAAACGAAGGACGACCGCATCGTGAGGCGGGCCCGGCTGCTCAAATCGCTGTACGTGCAGGTCCTGCTCGCGATGATGCTCGGCATGGGCATCGGCCACGTGTGGCCGGCGGCGGGCGCGATGCTCAAGCCGCTCAGCGACGCGTTCGTCGCGCTGGTGAAGATGACCATCGCGCCGATCGTCTTCTGCACGATCGTGTCGGGCATCACGTCGCTGTCGAACGGGCAGGCCATCGGCCGCACGATCGTGCGGGCGCTCGCGCTCTTCTATCTATTGACCGCCGCCGCGCTCGCGCTCGGGCTCGTCACCGCGTACGTGCTGCAACCGGGCGCCGGCATGCACATCGATGTCCATCACCTCGATGCGAGCCTCCTCGCCCCGTATGTGAAGCATGCGGCGCCGCACGGGCTCGTGGCGTTCGCGCTCGGCGTGATCCCGGACACGATGCTCGGCGCGTTCGCGAACGGCGAAGTGTTGCCGGTGTTGCTGCTGTCGCTGTTGTTCGGCTTCTCGCTGAACGCGCACCCGCGGGCCGGCCGGCCCGTCCTCGCGCTGATCGACGGCTTCGCCGAGGTCGTCTTTCGCGTGCTCGCGATGATCATGCGGCTCGCGCCGCTCGGCGCATTTGGTGCGATGGCCTTCACGGTGGGCCGCTTCGGCATCGGCTCGGTCGGCTCGCTGGCGAAGCTGATGATGGCCTTCTACGTGGCCTGCGTGCTGTTCGTCGCGGGCGTGCTCGCACCGCTCGCGCGACTGCACGGCTTCGCGCTGTGGCGGCTGTTGCGCTACCTGCGCGAAGAGTTGCTCATCGTCCTCGCGACCTCGTCCACGGAGCCGGTCCTGCCGCGCATGATCGTCAAGCTGGAAGCGCTCGGCTGCGACAAGGGCGTCGTCGGCCTCGTGCTGCCGGCCGGCTATTCGTTCAATCTGGACGGTACCGCGATCTACCTGACGCTCGCGGCGTTGTTCATCGCGCAGGCGTGCGACGTTCCCCTTTCCGCGTCGCAGATCGCGACGATGCTCGCGATCATGCTGCTCACGTCGAAGGGGGCGGCCGGCGTGTCCGGCAGCGGGCTCGTCGCGCTGGTCGCGACGCTCGCCGTGATGCCCGACCTCCCGGTCGCCGGCGTGGCGCTGCTGGTCGGGATCGACCGCTTCATGTCGGAGGCGCGCGCGCTGACCAGCGTGATCAGCAATGCGTGCGCGGTGATTTTCGTGTCGTCGTGGGAAGGGGCGTGCGATCGTGCGCGGCTTGTGCGGACGCTCGCGATGGCCGGGCCGGCCTCGCCGAACGGAGTCGATGAAGACGGTATCGCGGCTCATGCGGGCGGGGACGGGAAGGTACGCTGACCCAAGCCTTCCCGTCTCTCCGGCTCAATGAGCCGAAACCGAATCGAGCCCGGTCGATTTCACGTCGCCCTGCACGTCGGGCGATGCGAGATAGTCGAGCAACGCCTTCGCTTCCTGCGGATGCTGCGCGCCGACCGGGATGCCGGCGGCGAAGCGCGTGACGGATTGCAGCGATTCGGGAATCTTGCCGACGAAGGTCGCCCCCTTGACGGGCAGCAGCTCGCTGACCTGCTGGAAGCCGATTTCGTAGTCGCCGTTCGCGACCACCGACGCCACCGGAATCCGCGGGATCATCTTCGCCTTCGACTTCACCTGCTCGTCGATGCCGAGCTTCTTGAACAGTTCGCGCTCGATATACACGCCGCTCGCGCTGTCCGAATAGGCGATCGACTTCGCGTGCAGCAGCACCTGCTTGAGGCCTTCGGCCGTGCTGATGTCGGGTTTGGCCGCGCCGTCGCGCACGACCATGCCGATGCGCGAGTCGGCCAGATCGACGCGGGACCCCGGGATCACCTTGCCCTGCTTGATCAGATCGTCCAGCGCGTAGCCGACCATGATGACGGCGTCGGCGGGCTCGCCGCGCGCGAGCCGGTTCGGAATCGCTTCGGGCGACTTGCCCATCGACGGACCCAGCGCGGTGTCGAGCGTATTGCCGGTCGTCGACGCGAACCGGGGGCCGAGCACCTTGTAGGCGGCGGTGAAGCCGCCCGAGCTCATCACGTGCAGCTCGGCGGCCTGGACGTTGGCCGCCACCGCCGCGGTGGCGACGAGCGCGGTCGCGCAGCATTTCAGGAGCAGATTTCTCATGGTTGGTCGTGGTCGTACGAATGCGTGGGTGGGATGAACGTTCCGGCCGGGCCGGACATCAATGCGCCGGCGTCAACGTCGCGGCGTGCCGGCGATAGAGCGCGAACGTCGCCAGCAGCGCGCACACCGCGGCGAAGCTCATCCAGTAGCCCGGTGCGGCCTTGTCGCCGGTCATGTGAATGAGCCCGGTCGAGATGGCCGGCGTGAAGCCCCCGAACACGGCCGTCGCGAGGCTGTAGGCGAGCGAGAAGCCCGCGACCCGCACCTGCACCGGCATCACCTCCGTGAGCGCGACGACCATCGCACCGTTGTAGATGCCGTACATGAACGAGAGCCAGAGCAGCACGATCAGCATGTGGGCGAACGACGGCGCGTGCGCAAGGAACGACAGCGCCGGGTAGGCGGTCAAGACGGTGAGCATCGTCATGCCGACCAGCAGCGGCCGGCGGCCGATCCGGTCGGACAGCGCGCCGCCGATCGGCAGCCACACGAAGTTCGACACGCCGACGCAGAGCGTCACGAGCAGGCTGTCGGCGGTGCTCAGGTGCAGCACCGTCTTGCCGAAGGTCGGCGCGTAGACGGTGATCAGATAGAAGCTCGTGGTGGTCATCGCGACCAGCATCATGCCGGCGACCACGACGCCCCAGTTCTGGACCAGCGTACCGAACACTTCCTTCATGCCCGGACGATGCTTGCGTGCCTTGAATTCCTGGGTTTCCTCCAGGTTGCGGCGCAGCATGAAGATGAACGGCACGATCATGCAGCCGACGAAGAACGGCACGCGCCATCCCCAGGCGGCGATCTGCGATGCGCTCAGCCACTGATTGAGCGCGAAACCGAGGGCCGCCGCGATGACGATCGCCACCTGCTGGCTCGCCGATTGCCAGCTCGTGAAGAAGCCCTTGCGGCCGGGCGTCGCCAGCTCGGCCAGATAGACCGAGACGCCGCCCAGTTCGGCGCCTGCGGAGAAGCCCTGCAGCAGCCGGCCGATCAGCACGAGCACGGGCGCCAGCAGCCCGATCGTCGCGTAGCCCGGCACGAACGCGATCAGGATGGTGCCGCTCGCCATGATGGACAGCGTGACGATCAGGCCCTTGCGGCGGCCGACCTCGTCGATGTACGCGCCGAGCACGATCGCACCCAGCGGCCGCATCAGGAAGCCGGCGCCGAACACGGCGAAGGTCATCATCAACGACGCGAACTCGCTTTGCGCGGGGAAGAAGACGTTGGCGATCTGCGTGGCGTAGAAGCCGAACAGGAAGAAGTCGAACTGCTCGAGAAAATTGCCGGCCGTGACGCGAAAGATCGCGGCGGCCTTCGAGCGTTCGGCCGGAAGGCTGGACGAGGGATGCATCGAGGGTGTCTCCTGAAAATCCTGGAATACGCGGGAGGGACTGGTCTGATTGTCGTTTTCCGGCATGTTGGCGCGGTATCGCTCAAACGATAAGTGCGATTTTTGGAACGATTGATGCAGTGTCGTTATCAATTGGCAGACGCTGCGCAGGTCCGGATGGCGATCGGGCATCTCGCTGCGAGGCCGCATACGTTTGCGTCGCCGTGCGATGCCGCCATCGTCGGCGGGCCACCACGCGGGCCTCGATTTTTTGTTAACCGTGCCGTTAACGAGAATTTGACCCGCGCCGGCGCCATTGCAGCCGGCGTCCCAAACGAGCGCGAGCATGCCCGCATTCACTTCGATCGAGAAAATCGCCGACTGGGCCGGACGCAACCCGCTCGTCGTCGGTGCGTTGGGCACGCTGATGTCGCTCGCGGCGCTCGGGATCAGCGCGGTGACGCTGTGGGCCGCGCGCAGCGAGGTCGTCGAGCACGCGCACGAGACGTCGCGCAACGTTGCGGCCGTGCTGGCGAGCCAGATCTCGAGGACGGTCGAAACGTCGAACAACGCGCTGATCGCGCTGACCGTCGATCTCGGCAAGCCGTCCGTACAGCGGATGGACGCCGGATTGCGGCACGACCTGCTGTTCGAGCGCACCGCGACGCAGTACGTGACCGGCATGGGCGTGACCGACCGGCACGGCCGGTTGATCGACGGCTGCTGCAGCGCGACCCATCGCTGGGACTTCAGCGATCGCGATTACTTCAAGGTCCATCGCGATGCGGACAATCTCGGTCTCTACGTCTCCCAGCCGTATCGCGCGCGCTCGCGCGGCGACAAGGAGTCCATCGCGCTGTCGCGGCGCATCGAGCGGCCGGATCACGGGTTCGACGGGATCGCGGTCGTCGCCATCGATCTCGCCTATTTCGAGCAGCTTCTGTCCCGCCTCGATGTCGGGCCGAACGGGGTCAGCGCGATCGTGCGCGCGGACGGCACGATCCTCGCGAGAAATCCGTCGTTGAACGACGGCCAGATGAGCCGCCTGCGTCGTTCGACATCCTTCAAGCGGATGGTGAACAGCGAATCGGGCTTCTATCCCGCGCGATCGAGCATCGACGGCACCATGCGGTTGTATACCTACCAGCGGATACCGGGCACCCCGCTGATCGCGGTCGTCGCGCCGGCCGAAAGCGACGTGCTGGCCGGCATCCGGCGCCTGTCGTGGACGGTCGGCGTGTCGGCATCCGTGATCGGCGCATCGTTCTGCGCGGTGGTCTGGCTGCTGGCCTTCGCATTGCGGGACAACTTCCGCAAGCAGACGCTGCTGACCGACCTCACCCGCACCGATCCGCTGACCGGGCTGCACAATCGCCGCGCGCTCGATACCGCGCTGGCCGACGAATGGGAACGGCTGCAGCGCGGCAGCGGCGGCAGCCTCTCGGTGCTGTTCATCGACGCCGATCACTTCAAGCAGTACAACGACCGGCACGGGCACGCGCTGGGCGACACGGCGCTGCGCTTTCTCGCCGAATGCATCCGCGCGCATACGCGGCGGCGCGGCGACCTCGCCGCGCGCTACGGCGGCGAGGAGTTCGTCGCGGTGTTGCCGGATACCGATGAAAACGGGGCCGCGCGGGTCGCCGACGCGATTCGCCGCGAAGTCGAACGCAACCGGCTCGACGGGTTTGCGGAAACGGTTCCGCCCTTCACCGTCAGCATCGGCTGCGCGACCAGCCGGCGCGCACGGCATGTGTCGGTGCATGCGCTGACGCACGACGCGGACATGGCGCTCTACCGAGCGAAGCGCGAAGGAAGGAATCGTGTGTGTCGCGCGCAGGCGCAGCCGGCGTGAAGCGGGGAAAAGGCATCGGCGCGTGGCGTTCGCCTGGCGGTGCGCCGCGACCAGACGACGCCCGACAGACCAGCCGTCAACCGGTCCTCCCCCCGCCCCGACGCATCACGACGAGCGCATGAAGTAATGCTGCGCCAGCTCGACCCAGTACCGGACCCCGGCCGGAATGATGTCGTCGTTGAAGTCGTATTTCGGATGATGCAGCGATGGTGCCGTCGCGCCGTCCTGCGCATTGCCGATCAGCACGTACGCGCCCGGCCGCTCCTCCAGCATGAAGCCGAAGTCTTCGGACGTCATGTTCGGCGGCACGTCGCGGGACAGGCGTTCGTCGCCGAACGTCGCGCGAATCACCGCTTCGCACAGCGCCGTCTCGGCCGGCGTATTGACCGTCGCCGGATAGTACTGAAAAAACTCGACGTCGACCTGCGCACCATACGCATGCGCCAACCCCTCGCACGCAAGCCGCACGTCGCGCTGCAACTGCTGCTGCAATGCCGACGACAACGTGCGAATCGTGCCGCGCAGCTCGGCGGTGTCGGGAATCACGTTGTCGGTCGTGCCCGCATGGAACATGCAGACGGAAATGACCGCGGGGTCCACCGGGTCCTTGTGCCGCGCGGCGATGGTCTGGCACTGCAGCACCATCGAGCACGCGAGCGGCACGGGATCGATGCCCAGATGCGGCTGCGCCGCGTGCGCGCCCTTGCCCGTGACCGTGATCCTGAAGCGCGAGCCGGCGGCCATGATCGGGCCGGTACGCAATCCGAAATGCCCGGCCGGCAACCCGGGCCAGTTGTGCATGCCGAATACCGCTTCCGTCGGGTATCGCTCGAACAGCCCGTCGTCGATCATCCGGCGCGCGCCCGCGCCGCCCTCTTCGCCCGGCTGAAACACGAAATGGACGGTGCCGGGCAACTGCGGCATTGCCTTCAGCACGCGCGCGGCGCCGAGCAACATCACGGTATGGCCGTCATGGCCGCACGCGTGCATGATTCCGTGCGTGCACGATGCATGCGCGAAGTCGTTGGCTTCGTGGATCGGCAATGCGTCCAGATCGGCGCGCAGCACGATGCCGCGGCGCGGGTCCGTGCCGGGCAGGCTCGCGACGACGCCCGTGCCGCCGAGCCCGCGCGACACCGCATAGCCGAGCGCCTCCAGCTCGCGGGCGACGACGTCGGCGGTCCGGTGTTCTTCGAATCGCAACTCGGGATGCGCATGCAGGTCGCGGCGCAGCTTTGCCCAGTGCGCGTGATGCGCGTGCAGCGACGGGACGGGAGTGACGGGGTTGTCCAATTTAGGCACCTTCGGAAAGTAGCGGGCTTGCAGCCGTCATGCCGGCGCGTGTCGCGCGCGGCGGCTGGGTCAGTCGTAACAGCCGACGATCGACTTGATCTCCATGTATTCCTCCATCCCTTCGATCCCGTACTCGCGGCCGTTGCCCGACTGCTTGTACCCGCCGAACGGCGCCTGCGGATCCCAGGCCGGGTAGTTCAGATGCACCTGCCCCGCCCGGATGCGGGCGGCCACCGCGCGGACGTGTTCCTTGTCGGTGCCTTGCACATGCGCGCCCAGCCCGTAGACCGTGTCGTTCGCGATGGCGACCGCTTCGTCGACGGTGTCGTAAGGCAGGATCGCGAGCACCGGGCCGAAGATCTCCTGCTGCGCGATCGCCATGTCGGTGCGCACGTCGGAGAAAATCGTCGGCTGCGCATAAAAGCCGCGGTCGAGCCCCGCGGGTCGGCCGGGGCCGCCGGCGATCAGTTTCGCGCGTTCGTCGATGCCCACGTCGATCATCTGTGCAACGCGGCCGAACTGCGCGCGATTGGCCAGCGGCCCGTGCGTGGTTGCGTCGTCGAACGGATCGCCGACGACGAGTCCCTGCATCGCCGCGACGGCCAGCGCCTCCACCGCGCCGAGCACGGCGCGCGGCACGATCATGCGGGTCGGCGCGCTGCACGACTGCCCCATGTTGCGGAACGCGGCGGCCACGCCGGGCGGGATCGCGCGCGACAGGTCCGCATCCGGCAACACGATATTCGGCGACTTGCCGCCCAGCTCCTGCGCGACGCGCTTGACGGTGGTGGCGGCCGCCTGCGCCACCAGCACGCCGGCCCGCGTCGATCCGGTGATCGACACCATGTCGACCTCCGGGTGCGACGCAAGCGCGGCCCCCACGGTTTCGCCGCTGCCGCTCACGAGATTGAAGACACCGGCGGGCACGCCCGCATCGGCAATCACTTCCGCGAACAGCAGCGCGCTGAGCGGCGACAGCTCGCTCGGCTTGAGCACGACCGTGCAGCCGGCTGCGAGCGCCGGGCCGACCTTCGCGGTGATCTGGTAGATCGGCCAGTTCCACGGCGTGATCAGCGCGCACACGCCGATCGGCTCGCGGGCGACCGCGGTCGTCCCGCGCCGCTCGACGAACGGGTAGCGCGCGAGGTTGTCGCGTGCGACCCGGATATGTTCGGCCGCGAGCGGCACGTGCGCGCCGCGCGCATAGCCGAGCGGCGCACCCATCTCCAGCGCGAGTGCCGTGGCGAACAACTCGGCGCGTTCCAGCATCAACGCATGGATGCGGTCGAGCCGCGCGGCGCGTTCCTGGGGTGAAGTCGCGGACCAGCGTTCGAACGCGTGGCGCGCGGCCCGCACCGCGCGATCGGCGTCATGTGCGTTCCCGAGCGGGATCTCGCACAGCGTGTCTTCCGTGGACGGGCTGACGACTGCGAACCGGTCACGGCCGTCGGGCATGACCCAGTCGCCGTCGATGAAGAACCGATCCAGCCTTCCGGCTTGCATCAGGCGATGAACCGGGGAATTGACGGGGAAATGCATGGCAGGAATATCCTTGAGTCGATACCGTGCGTCGACGCACGGCGAAAGCCGTGATGGGCCGAAGCAGCGGCCGGAACGCGTCGCGGCCGCCCGCTAGAAATCCGCCACCTTGCCCCACGCGGATTCGGCGAACCGGCTGGGCCGATACGGCGCCGGATCGACGAGCGGTTGCGCACCGGTCGCGAGATCCGCGATCAGGTGCCCGGCGCCCGGGCCGATCCCGAAGCCGTGCCCCGAAAACCCGGCCGCGAGGATCAGCCCCGGCACGCCCGGCACTTCGCCGATGCCCGGCACGCCGTCCGGCGTGCTGTCGACGAAGCCGGCCCACGCGTGCGTGATCTTCGCTCCGCGCAGCTCGGGCAACAGTTCGGCCGCGCGGCGGTAAGTTTCGGCGACCGTCGGCATGTCGGGCTTCGGATCCAGGATGCGCACCGCCTCCATCGGCGTCGGCGCGTCGAGGCGCCAGCGCTTCAGCGTTTCGTGGCCGCCGCGCACGCCTTCGAGACCGCCCGGCAGCAGGTTGCGCCAGCGCTTCGCGAACATCGGCACGAATTGCGGCGCGAAGCGCAGGAACTGCGGCGTCAGGTCCACGCGCGCGCGGCCGCTGATCGCCAATGCATAGCGTCCGTCGCTGCGTCGCGTCACGGACACGCCGGATGTGTACATCGCTTCCGGCAGCGGTGTTTCGACGGGTGACACGCTCAGGATCGACTGACGGATCGACGCCTGCGGAAACCGGATGCCGAGCTGCCGGCAGAACGACGACGCCCATGCGCCGCCGGCCATCACGACCGTGCGCGTCTTGATGACGCCGGCCTCGGTGACGACGCCGGCGACTCGGCCGCCCTCCAGCTCGATGCCGCGCGCCGCGCAGTGCTGGTGGACGCTGCCGCCCAGCTTGATCAGCGCGGCGGCCACGGCCGGCGCGGCCTTTCCGGGGTCGGCCGTGCCGTCGGTCGGCGAGAACACGCCGCCCTTCCACTGCCGCCCGGTCGCCCGTCCACGCTCGGCGGCCTGCTTGCTGTCGAGCATATACGTGGTCACGCCCGCGGTCTTCGCGAATTCGCCCCAGCTGGCCCAGCGGGACAGCTCGGCGTCGTCATTGCTCAGATACAGCAACCCGCAGCGATGAAAGCCCGTGTCTTCGCCGGATTCGGCGGCGAATCGTTCCCACAGATCGATGCTCTTGCTGGCCATCGGCAACTCGCGCGCGTCGCGGTTCTGCTGCCGGCACCAGCCCCAGTTGCGGCTCGACTGTTCGGCGCCGATGCGGCCCTTCTCGACGAGCGCGACCGATACGCCGCGGCGGGCCAGATAGTAGGCGGTGAAGACGCCGATGATGCCGCCGCCGATCACGACGACGTCGGCCGCGGCCGGCGGCGTGGACAAGGTTTCGATATGACGCAACGGAGGGGACATGTTCAGTCTCGCTCGACGGGGGCGTTGACGGTCTGCATCACGTAGAACTTCGCGACGCGTTCGCTGCTTTCCCACCCGATCGACGCGCCGCGCGGCACGAACAGCGCATCGCCGGCGCCGAGCGCCAGCACGCTGCCGTCGGGCGCGGCGAACCGTACGCCGCCGTCCAGCAGGAACATGAACTCGTTGGCGCGATGCGGCCGGACGATCCGGTGATACGGCGTCGAATCCCACGTGCCCGCGCAGTACCCGGCTGCGTCGTCGGTGAACACGTTGTCGCTGCGGCATTGCGGCGCGGGGCCGAGCAGCACCTCGGCCGGCAGCGTCGCGGACGGCTTGAAGTCCGCGTCGGCGTACAGCGCGAAGAGACCTTGCTTCGTCGGTGTCTCGCACGCCGCCGCGCAGAACGTCAGCCGCACGGGCGCTTGCGCGGCGATGCGCAACGCGGTGCCGCAGCCGATGACGGCACCCTGTCGCGGACTGAGCACCAGCGGCGCGGCGCCGGCCGCTTCGAGCGTCAACTCGCCTTCGACGACGACGAGGGTTTCGACGTGCGGAAAGCTCGCCACGTCCAGCGCGCCCACGAAGGCGATGCGCCCGGCGGCCATCGCGTCGGGGCCTTCCCACGCAATCTCGCGATGCGCCGCGAACGGATCGCTCGCGCCGAACCCCTGCTGGCGGAAGGCGGTGGAAGACGGTGCGCCGTCGGCCCGGTGCAACACGAAAACTGCGGTCATTTCTGCTCCTGTGCAATGCGTGGCGACCTGGTTCGAAGCCGTCACGCGATATCGGAAATCGTCGTTCGCCGGCGCTCCTGCCGGAACGCCTCGGCGGCGCATGTCGTCCATGCGTGCGCCTATGCCGCGTGACACGACGCTTCGCGGCGTTCGCCGCGCACGCGCGTCGATGGCGCTCGCACCGGCGCGCCGGCCGTTCGGGCGACCACGTAGTCGCGCGGCGTGATCCCGAGCACGCGCCGGAAATGCCGGCACAGGTGGCTCTGATCGAAGAAGCCGACGTCGGTCGCGACGATCGACGGCGCGAGACCCGCGCGCAGCAGGTCCTGCGCCCGCCGCACTCGCACGAGACACAGATACCGGTGCGGCGACAGACCGGTTTCGCTGCGAAAGCGCGCGGTGAAACGCGACACGCTCAACCCGGCCACCGCCGCGAGCGTGTCGAGGTTCAGCGGCTGCGCGAACGACGCGTCGATCGTGCGCAGCACGTCGCCGATCGCCGGCGACACGGGCCGCGCGACACGCGGCGAGCCCACGAATTGCACTGTCATGTCGAATTCTCCCGGCGCTCGCTTCAATGCAGGAAATCCTGCATCCGGTAATACGCGCCGACGAGCGGCAGGAACCACGCGTGCCCGAAATGGCCGGGTATCGCCGGCCAGTCGAGTGCGCGCCACGGGTTCGACGCGGCCGCGCCATACAGCACGTCGGCCATCACGCGGCCCATGTGCACCGACATCTGCACGCCGTGCCCGCTGTAGCCCATCGAGTAATAGAGCCCGTCGTGCTGGCCCGCGCGCGGCAGCCGGTCGGCGGTGATGTCGACCAGCCCGCCCCAGCAATAGTCGAGCCGCACGCCGGCCAGCTCGGGGAAATAGCCGGCCATGCCGGCGCGCAGGATGTCGCCGCTCTTCGCGTCGGAGCGCGGGCTCGACATCGCGAAACGCGCGCGGCCACCGAACAGCAGCCGGTTGTCGGGCGTCACGCGAAAATAGTTGCCGATCTGGCGCGACGTCACGTACGCACGGCGCTGCGGAAACAGCCGGTTCAACTGCGCGTCGGGCAGCGGCTCGGTCACGACGATGAAGCTGCCGACCGGCGCGATGCGTCGCCGGAACCATGCGAACGGCCCGTGCTGCGACGCGCCGGTCGCGACCAGCACGCGATCGGCGACGATCGTGCCGCGCGTGCAGGTGATCCGGTGGCGCTCGCCGTCCAGCCGGTCGAGCCGTGTGACGGCCGCTTGCTCGTACACGCGTGCGCCGGCCCGCGCGGCCGCTTGCGCGAGCCCGACGCCGAACTTGCCCATGTGCATCTGCGCGCCGTTGCGCTGCAGGAGCCCGCCGTAAAAGCCGTCGGACGCGATTTCATCGCGGATCCGCGACGGCTCGATCAGCTCGATGTCCGGATCGACGTCGCGCCGCAACGCATTGAAGGTCTTTTCGAGCCCCGCGAAATGCTGCGGTTTCGCGGCGAGCTTCAGCTTGCCCGTTCGCCGGAAATCGCAGTCGATCGCCTGTTCGGTGACGATCGTCTCGACGCTCTTCACCGCGCTTTCGTACGCGAGATAAAACTGCTTCGCCTGCGCGGCGCCGATGCGCGCGGCCAGCGACGCGTAGTCCTGCGCGACGCCCGTATTGCACTGACCGCCGTTGCGGCCGGACGCTTCGCCCGCGACCTGCGCGGCTTCGAGCACGACCACCGAGACGCCGCGCTGCGCGAGCGCGAGCGCCGCCGACAAGCCGGTGAAACCGCCACCGATGACGACCACGTCGGCCCGCCCTTCGACGGGCCCGACGCTGCCCGCGCGAAACGCGGGACGGGTATCCAGCCAGTACGATTCCAGTTTCATCGGATTCTTCTCGAGCATTCCCGCAACGACGATCGGCGATCGTTCAATGCGAATCATTTAATCACCGTCAAAAACCGCAGTTGCCGCGTATTCGCGCGCGGCACGCGTACAAATCGCCGTTTTGCGCGACCGCCGCAGCAGACTATGCGGCGGGCCGTTCACCGCGCCGCGCGACGCACGGTTCGCGCGCCACGGACTACAGCTGCACCGGCGTGACACCCGCGGGCGCCGGCTCCGCCTGAAAGCGCGCGAGATCCTCCTCGCTGCGATGGCACAGCACCTGCGCGCCGTTCCCGAGCGTGCGCAGCGACGGGGCCGTGCGGTTGCACACGCCGTCCACGCGCATCGCGCAGCGCGACAGGAACGGACACAGCTCGGCCTCGTGCTCGCGCTCGCCGATCGGCACCAGCGGCCGGTGGCAGCGCTCGGCCGCATCGTCGAGCCAGCCCGCGCGCAATTCCGGCGCGGACGACACCAGCAGATGCGAATACGGGTGATAAGGCGGCGCGCACAGCGCGTCGCGACTGCCCGTCTCCACGCGCCGGCCCGCATACAGCACGACGATGTCGTCGCTGATCGCGCGCACCTTCGCGATGTCGTGCGTGATGAACACGTACGACACGCCGAGCTTCGCCTGCAGGTCGCGCAGCAGTTCGATGATCGCGGCGCCGACCACGGTGTCGAGCGCCGACGTGACCTCGTCGCACAGGATCAGGTCGGGTTCGGCGGCGAGCGCCCGCGCGAGATTCACGCGCTGCTTCTGCCCGCCGGACAATTCGCCGGTACGCCGCGCGGCCACCGCCGGCGGCAGCCGCACGAGTTCGAGCAGTTCCGCGACGCGCTGCCGCGCACGCGCGCCCTTGATTCCGTGATAGAACGCGAGCGGCCGCGCGAGCGTGCGCTCGACGGTATGCACCGGATTGAGCGCGGTATCGGCGTTCTGGAACACGATCTGCACGCGGCGATGCTGCTCCTTCGTGCGCTTGCCGATATCGCGCGCGAGCGGCACGCCGTCGAGCAGGATCTCGCCGCCGGTCGCCGGCACGAGGCCCGCGATCACCTTCGCGAGCGTCGTCTTGCCGGAACCGGATTCGCCGATCACGCCGACGGTCTGCCCGCGCCCGATGCGCAGGTCGACTTCATGCAGGATCACCTTCGCGGGCCAGCCGTTCGCCGCGCGGCCGCCGTAACCGGCGATCGCGCCGCGCACGTCGAGCAGCGGCGCCGGCGCGGCCGGTCGTTGCACTTCCCCGCCACGTTCGGCATCGTTCGGCGTGACCGCCGCGATCAGGCTCTGCGTGTACGGATGCGTCGGCGCATGCAGGATCTGTTCGGTCGCACCCGCCTCGCGGATCACGCCGTCGCTCAGCACGACGATCCGGTCGGCCATCTGCGCGACCACGGCCAGGTCGTGCGACACGTACACCGCGCTCATCCCGTAGCGCCGGATCACGCGCTTGAACGCCTGCAGCACGTCGATCTGCGTGGTCACGTCGAGCGCGGTGGTCGGCTCGTCGAGGATCACCAGTTCCGGATCGGTGATCAGCGCCATCGCGGCCATCAGCCGCTGCAACTGCCCGCCCGAGACCTGGTGCGGATAGCGCTTGCCGATCGTCTCCGGCTCCGGCAGCGCGAGCGCGCGAAACAGCTCGATCGCCTTCGCCTGCGCGTCGCGCTTCGTCATCGTCTTGTGGATCAGTGCGCTCTCGATCACCTGGTCGAGAATCGTGCGCGACGGATTGAACGCGGCGGCGGCGCTCTGCGCGATATACGCGACCTTGCGGCCGCGCAGCGCGGTCACCTCCGCGGCGGAAAGCGTGCACACGTCGGAGCCGTCGAGCTTCACCGAGCCGCCGGCGATCCGGCAGCCGGCGCGCGCATGGCCCATCAGCGACAACGCGATCGTCGTCTTGCCGGAGCCCGATTCGCCGATCAGCGCGAGCACCTCGCCGCGTCCGATGTCGAAGTCGACGCCGTGGACGATCGTCGTTTCCTCGCCGCCCGGCCGGCCGCCGACCACGCGCAGCCCGCGCACCTCGACGAGCGGGTTCGATTCGTGTCGCATCAGTGTCCTCCGGCGGCGCCGGCCGCGCCCTTGCGGCGGCCGCGATGCGGCAGACCGTCGATCAACAGGTTGACGCCCACCGTCAGGATCGCGATCGCGACCGCGGGCATGATCGCGACGGCCGAGCCGTCGCCGAGGCTCGCGATGTTCTCGCGCACAAGCGAGCCGAGGTCCGCATACGGCGGCTGCACGCCGAGGCCGAGAAAGCTGAGGCCGCTCAGCAGCAGCACGACGAACGTGAAGCGCAGCCCGGTATCCGCCAGCATCGGGTGGATCATGTTCGGCAGCATCTCGACGCACGCGATGTACAGCGCGCTCTCGCCGCGCGCCTTTGCCACCTGCACGAATTCGAGCGTGCTGATGTTGACGGCCAGCGCGCGCGCGATCCGGTACGAGCCCGGCATGTAGCTGACCGCGGCGGTGAGCACCAGCAGCGGCAGCGACGAACCGAACGCGGCGACGAACATCAGCGCGAACATCTTCGACGGAATCGACGTGAGCGCGTCGAGCAGCCGGCTCATCGTCTCGTCGACCGCGCGGCCCGACACGGTCGCGAGCAGCCCGAGCGTCGTGCCGGTCAGCGCGGCGAGCAGCACGGCGGCCAGCGCGAGCAGCACGGTCAGCCGCGTGCCGTACAGGATGCGGCTCAGCATGTCGCGGCCGAGGAAGTCGGAACCGAACGGCAGCTTCGCACCGAACGGCGCGAATACATCCGGCGTGACGATCGCGCCGACGTCGTGCGGCGCGAGCAGCGGCGCGAACACCGCGATGAACAGCATCAGGCCGACCATCGACAGGCCGACGCGGCCGCCGGTCGTCAGTCTGATGCGTGCGCCGCGGCGCTTGCGGGGCTGGTCGGGGGACGGCGCGGCGGGCGGCGTCGCGCCTCCCCACGGCGCGCGCGGTTCGCCTGACGGCGGCAGCGCGCTGCTGCGATGAACGGGTTCGGTCGGGTGCATGGGCGGCATCTCGGAAGAAGAACGGGACACTCAGGTCCGCAGTCGCGGGTTCGACACGATCGAGCACAGATCGGCGAACAGCACGAGCATCAGGTACGCGACGCAGAAAATCAGCGTGCATGCCTGGACCAACGGGAAATCGCGGTTGCCGACGGCATCGACCATCAGGCTCGCGAGGCCCGGATAGTTGAAGATCGTCTCGACGACGATCACGCCGCCGAGCAGATACGACAGGCTCAGCGCGATCGCGTTGGCGATCGGACCGATCGCGTTCGGCAGCGCGTGGCGCAGCACGACGCGCGCGGGGCTCGCGCCCTTGAGCATCGCCATCTCGACGTACGACGCGCTCAGCTGCTCGATCACCGCGGCGCGCGTCATCCGCGCCATCTGCGCGATCACGACCGCGCACAGCGTCAGCACCGGCATCGCATACGCCCGCAGGAAATCGTGCAGGCTGTCGATCGGGCCGCTGTACGACAGCGCGGACAACCAGCGCAGCTTCACCGCGAACACGAGCACGGCGACCGTCGCGATCAGGAACTCCGGCGTCGCGACGAGCGACAGCGTGCCGAGGCTGATCACGCGGTCGACCACCGACTCGCGTTTGACCGCGGCGAGGATGCCGAGCAGCAGCGCGATCGGCACCGACACGGCGGTCGTGATCGCCGCGAGCGCGAGCGACTTCGGCAGGCGCCCGCCGATCAGCTCCGACACCGGCATGTCGCCGGACAGCGAACGGCCGAAATCGCCGTGCAGCAGCCCGCCGAGCCAGTGCACGTAACGCACGTGCGCCGGCATGTCGAGCCCGAACTGCTGACGCAGCGCGGCGACCGTCTCCGGCGTCGCCGACTGACCCAGCGCGGCCTGCGCGGCGTCGCCCGGCAGCAGGTTCGTGATCGTGAAGATGATCGCGGACACGATCAGCAGCGTCAGCGCGGTGACCGCGATGCGTCGGCCGATCAGCCCAAGCAGGATTCGATTCATGAAACGGCACTCCGGGAAAGATCCCGCGCGACCGGGGCGGTGGCCCGCTGCGGCCGCGCGGCGGCGTCACGTATCGACGTCAGGCGTTCCACCACACATACTCGGCGAACATGAAGCCCATCATCCCGCCGGTCGGGATCGACCCGAGGCCCGCGAGCCGCTTGTCGTAGCCGTCGAGGAAGCTGATGAACGCCGGAATGCCGACCCGGCCCTGCTGCGCGACGAGCGTCTGCATCTCGCCGTACATCTGCTTGCGCTTCGCATCGTCGGTCTCCGAGCGCGCGGCGAGCAGCAGCTGATCGAACTTCGCGTTCTTCCAGCCCGACTCGTTCCACGCGGCGTCCGACTTGAAGAACTGCGTGAACAGCACGTCGGCGCTCGAGCGCGGGTTGATGTTGCCGAAGCCGAGCGGATGCTTCATCCAGTGGTTCGACCAGTAGCCGTCGGGCGACACGCGGTTGACCTGCAGGTTCAGCCCGATCTTCTGGCCGGCCTGCTGCAGCAGCACGGCCATTTCGATCGACCCGTTCGCATCGGACGTCGCATAGATCGGCGGCAGCGCCGTGCCGAGCGCGCCGGCCTTCTGGAACAGGAATTTCGCCTTGTCCGGATCGTGCGGCCGCTGCGGCAGCGACGCGTTGAAGTAGCGATGCCCCGGCGGAATCGGCTGGTCGTTGCCGATCACCGCATAGCCGCGAAATACCGCCGAGCGGATCTGTTCGCGATCGAACAGGTACTTCATCCCCTCGACGAAATCGGGATTCGCGGTGATCGGGCTTTCGCTGCGCATGATCAGGTCGGTATAGAGCCCCGACTTGGTTTCCTTCAGCGCATAGCCGGGCGTCGACGCGACCCGTTGCGTCGAGCGCGGGTCGATCGCGTTGATCAGGTGCACGTCGCCCGACAGCAGCGCGTTCAGGCGCGCGGCGCTGTCGCTGATGCCGATCAGTTCGATCTCGTCGAGATACGGCATGCCCGGCTTGAAGTAGCTGTCGTTGCGCACGCCGACGGTCGACACGCCCGGCTTGAACGACTTGAGCTTGTACGGGCCGCAGCCGATGCCGGTCGCGAAATCGGTCGTGCCGTCCTTGACGATCACGAGTTGCGGCGTCGCGAGGATGACCGGCAGATCGGCGTTCGCGCTGGCGAGCGTGAGCGTGACCTCGTCCGGGCCGCTCGCCTTCGCGTCCGCGAACTGATCGGCGAGCGGCTTGACCTTCGACGCGGTGGCCGCGTTCTTGTGGCGCATCAGCGAGAACACCACGTCGGCCGGGCCAACGGGTTTGCCGTCGTGGAACGTGACGCCCTTGCGCAGCTTGATGATCCAGGTCTTCGCATCGGTCGTGTGCAGCGACTCGGCGAGATTCATCTGCGGCGTGAGGCTCCCGTCGAGCTGCGTGAGGCCGCTGTAGAACATGAAGAAGCGGATGTAGTCCGCGCCCGTCGAGCCCTTGGCCGGGTCGAGCGTATCGGCGGTCGAGCTGGATTCGTTCGCGACCCGGATCTTGCCGCCGCGCTTCGGCGCGGGCGCGGCGAATGCCGACTGCGCGCTCGTCAGCAATCCGCCGCCGCCGACGGCCATCATGCCGCTCGCCGCCATGACCCGCATCATGTCGCGGCGCGTGAAGCCGCCCTTGCCGCCATTGTCGATATCGTCGCTCATCCGAACTGCTCCTGACTGTGTAAAGTGGGTCATAGGGTCCAGCGTGGTTGTTCGATCCCGCCGCGCCCGCTTGCTGGTGGCGGGCGCGACGCCGTGCACATGCAATTCATTTAAGCATCGCCAAAATGCCGGTTGTCCCGATTCGGGCCGCCCTCACGATACGAATCGACCGTTTTGGGTAGCCTGCGCAGCATGATTTGCTGCGTGCGCCGGGGACCGTCGGCGGGTGCCGGCCGCATGCCGGCGCGTAAGTGAAAGTTCAGAGGATTGTTCGCCGGCATCGACGCGTTGATCCCGCGGGCGCGACGCGAATGCGTGCAGGCTCGCGCGACGTGGCGACGTGGCGACACCGGCCGCCTGCCGCATTGCGCGTGTTTCTCCCGGGATCGCGACGGGCGGCACCAGGCGTGCGCGGCACCGCACCGGGGAAACGCGTCGCTTACAGCCCGAGCTGCGTCGCGAGCTGGCCGATGTCCGACACTTCGTAATAGTTGTAGAACGGCGTGCCCGGCTCGTGGCCGCGATTCACGAAGGCCTTGTGCCTGATTCCCAGATCCTCGGCCGTCATCAGGTCGTAGCGCAGGCTCGACGACACGTGCAGCACGTCCTCGGGCTTGCAGCCGAGCTTGTCGAACATGTATTCGAAGCCCTGCATCCGCGGCTTGTACGATTGCGCCTGCTGCGCGGTGAACACCGCGTGGAACGGTGCGCCGAGCTTGTCGACGTTGCTCATGATCTGCTCGTCCATCGCGTTCGACAGGATCACGAGCTTGTACTTCGTCGCCAGCCGTGACAGCCCGGCCGGCACGTCCGGATGCGGGCCCCAGGTCGGCACCGCACGATAGAACAGCTCGGCCTCGGCTTCGTCGAACGTCACGCCGACCCGCGCGCAGGTGCGGCGGATCGCGCTGACGACGACATCGCGATACGGCTTCCACGCACCGAGCACCTCGTCGAGCCGATAAGCGGCGAACGCGCGCACGAATGCCTCCATCGCGGCCGGCGACAACCGGTCCGCATAGATTTCGCGCGCCGTCTCGGCCATCCGGAAATGGGTCAGCGTGCCGTAACAGTCGAAGGTGATGTACTTCGGTTCAAACTGGATCATGATGACGTCCTGTCGGTGTGAAGCCCCGGCGGGCCGGGGACGGGCTGGGTTGTACGAAATTGAATCAGGGCAAAAAGCCCCGCGCGCGTCGTTTGGCGCCGTCCGAAACGCAGAATCGTCGCGTGTTGCGCGGCGCGGGCAGCACGATATGCGGCGCCCGGCCGCCGCAGCCCGCCGCGAACGGCCGCGATACCGCGCTTTGGTCGTAGCGGCACGCTCGCGGCAGGAACGATCGAGTTCATGTGACGCGTCGGCACGACGGGCGGATGCGTTCGTGCCGGCCGAGCGGATCGGCATCGATCCCGCGCGCCGGGCCGCCGCCGGAAAACAGGCGAATCGTCCTATCCGTGCCGCCGCCGCGCTGGCAGAGTGAACAGGTCATTTCCACCCATCCGGAGTCCGGCGTGTCCGACCTCAATCCTTCCCGCACGCTCATCTATCGCCCGTTCACCGAAGCCGACCTGCCCGCCGCCCATCGACTGTCCGAAGCAGTCAAGTGGCCGCACCGGCTCGACGACTGGCGCTTCGTATTCCAGCTCGGCAGCGGCTTCGTCGCCGAGGACGAAACCGGCATCGTCGGCACCGCGCTCGGCTGGCGCTTCGGCGAATCGCACGCGTCGCTCGGCATGGTCATCGTGTCGCCCGAGCGCCAGGGCTGCGGCATCGGCCGCGAACTGCTCACCCGCGTGGTCGACAGCTTCGGCACGCGGACCGTATTTCTGCATGCGACGCCGGCCGGCGAGCCGCTGTACGCGAAGTTCGGCTTCGACGTCATCGATACGATCGATCAGCACCAGGGCGCCGCGTTCCAGCCGCCGCTGATCTCGCTGCCGCCCGGCGAGCGCCTGCGCCCGCTCGGCACCAACGACGGCCCGCGGCTCGCCGCGCTCGCGTCGCGCGCGGCCGGCTACGAACGCGGTGCGGTGATCGATGCGCTGCTCGACGTCGCGAACGGGATCGCGCTCGACCGCGACGGCGAGCTGCTCGGTTTCGCGCTGTTCCGCCGGTTCGGCCGCGGCCACGTGATCGGCCCGGTGATCGCGCCGGATGCGCTGCGCGCGCAAGCGCTGATCAGCCATTGGCTCGCGCTGCACGAGGGCATGTTCGTGCGGCTCGACGTGCCGGGCGACAGCGGGCTGTCGGACTGGCTGCAGGGGCTCGGGTTGCCGCGCGTCGATACGGTCGTCGCGATGGCGCGCGGCACGACGCCGCCACGCGACTCGGCGCTGCGCGCGTTCGCGATCGTGAACCAGGCGCTCGGCTGAGCGGGGCGCACGATGAGTTTTCTCTACAAGGCCGACCCGGTGCGCGGCGCGCAGTGGGCGGCGCGCTTCGCGCAACGCGCGCCCGACCTGCCGTTCCGGATCTGGCCGGACCTCGGCGACGCCGACGCCGTCCGCTATCTCGCCGCATGGCAGCCGCCGGACGATCCAGTCGCGCTGTTGCCGAACCTCGAAGTCGTGTTCTCGGTCGGCGCCGGCATCGATCAGTTCGACCTGTCGCGCGTGCCGCCGCACATCCCCGTCGTGCGGATGATCGAGCCGGGTATCGTCGAAGGAATGGTCGAATACGTGACGCAGGCCGTGCTGACGATCCATCGCGACCTGTTCGACTACGCGGCGCAGCAGCGCGACCAGGTGTGGCGCGAGCGCCCCGTGCGCGCGGCCGCGTCGCGACGCATCGGCGTGCTCGGGCTCGGCACGCTCGGCCAGGCCGTGCTCGACACGCTGCGGCGCTTCGGTTTCCCGTGCGCGGGCTGGAGCCGCACGCCGCGCACGCTCGACGGCGTCGACTGTCATGCAGGCGATGCCGCGCTCGACGCGTTCCTCGCCCGTACCGACATCCTGATCTGCCTGCTGCCGCTCACCGACGGCACGCGCGGCCTGCTCGGCGCGCGCGTGTTCGACGCGCTGCCGGCCGGCGCGTCGCTGGTGCAGGTCGGGCGCGGCCCGCAGCTCGATGCGCCCGCGCTGCTCGCGGCGCTCGCGAGCGGCCGGCTCGACAGCGCGATCCTGGACGTGACGGACCCCGAACCGTTGCCGGCCGGCCATCCGTTCTGGACGCATCCGCGCATTCGCATCACGCCGCACATCGCCAGCGCGACGCGACCCGACACCGCGGTCGACGCGGTGCTCGCGAATCTCGCGCGCCATCGCGCGGGACAACCGATGATCGGCGTCGTCGATCGCGCACGCGGCTACTGACGTGCGGGCCCGGCCTGCGGGGCGCGCAGCAGAAAATGCCGAAGCGCCCGGTGCAAACGCCGCGCGCATACGTTTCGGACCGCAAATTGAAGGCGCATGCGGATGGCTTGCCCGTTAGCATGAACTCACCGCTGACACCTGACGAGAGTCCCGCCTTCCCATGAACCAAGCCGCGCTGATCGAAGCCGATCGTCAACACCTGATCCACCCCGTCGTCAACTACCGTGCGCACGAGGCGCGCGGCGTCACCGTGCTGGAATCCGCGGACGGCGTGTTCCTGCGCGATGCCGCGGGCCATACGCTGCTCGACGCGTTCTCGGGCCTGTGGTGCGTCAACGTCGGCTACGGCCGCGACAGCATCGTGAAAGCCGCCGCCGACCAGCTGGCCAAGCTGCCCTACGCGACCGGCTATTTCCATTTCGGCTCGCAGCCGGCGATCGAGCTCGCCGAACGGCTCGCCGCGCTCGCGCCGCCGTCGCTGAACCGTGTGTACTTCACGCTCGGCGGCTCGGACGCGATCGACTCCGCCGTGCGCTTCATCACGCACTATTACAACGCGACCGGCCGTCCGTCGAAAAAGCAGATGATCGCGCTGGAGCGCGGTTATCACGGCTCGTCGTCGATCGGTGCCGGCCTCACCGCGCTGCCGGCGTTTCACCGTCATTTCGACCTGCCGCGTGCGGACCAGCACCATATTCCGTCGCCCTACCCGTACCGCCATCCGCTCGGCGACGATCCACAGGCGCTGATCGCCGCGTCGGTCGCCGCGCTCGAAGCGAAGGTCGCCGAACTGGGCGCGGACAATGTCGCCGCGTTCTTCTGCGAGCCGGTGCAGGGTTCCGGCGGCGTGATCGTGCCGCCGGCCGGCTGGCTGAAGGCGATGCGCGACGCGTGCCGGCGCCTCGGCATCCTGTTCGTCGCGGACGAGGTGATCACCGGCTTCGGCCGCACCGGCCCGCTGTTCGCGTGCGAGGCCGAACAGGTCGATCCGGACCTGATGACCGTCGCGAAGGGGCTGACCGCCGGCTATGCGCCGATGGGCGCGGTGCTGATGTCCGATGAAATCTACGAAGGGATCGCGGGCCACCGCGCTGATTCGCCCGCGGTCGGCCACGGCTATACGTATTCCGCGCATCCGGTGAGCGCGGCGATCGGCCTCGAAGTGCTGAAGCTCTATCACGAAGGCGGGCTGCTCGCGAACGGCCAGGCGCTGGCGCCGCGCTTCGCCGCGGGACTCGACGCGCTGCGCGCGCATCCGCTCGTTGGCGACGCGCGCTCGGTCGGCCTGCTCGGCGCGCTCGAACTGGTCGCCGACAAGGCACGCAAGACGCGCTTCGACCCGGCGCTGAACGTGCCGGACCGGATCGCGGCCGCCGCCTACGCGAACGGCGTGGTGTTCCGCGCGTTCGGCGACGGCGTGCTCGGCTTTGCGCCGGCGCTGAGCTTCACTGCCGGCGAGTTCGACCTGATGTTCGAACGCGTGCGCAAGACGCTCGACGACGTGCTGGCGGATTCCGGCGTGCAGCGCGCGCTCGACGCCGCGCATGCGCAACCGGCCTGACGGGCCAAGGGAAAGCCGGGCTTGTAGCGGTCATCGTTCGTCTCTAAAGTAACCGGACATTCCATTTTTGCTCTTTCACGTGAACATGACGGACAGCAAGCTGGATCGCATCGACCTGCGCATCCTCTCCCAGTTGCAAAAGCGCGGCCGCATGACCAACGTCGAGCTGGCCGATGCGGTCGGGCTGTCGCCCAGTCCGTGCCTGATCCGCGTGAAGCGGCTCGAGAAGGCCGGCTACATCGGCGGCTACGGCGCGCACATCCAGCTCGAGAAACTCGGCGACGTGCAGGTCGTATTTACCGAGGTCACGCTGGCCGATCATCGGCGCGAGGATTTCGACCGCTTCGTCGCGGCGATCCGCACCGTCGACGAGATCGTCGAATGCCACCTCGCGAGCGGCGGCTACGACTATCTGCTGAAGTTCATCACGCGCAGCGTGAGCCATTACCAGACGATCGTCGAAGGGCTGCTCGAGCAGAACATCGGCATCGAGAAGTATTTCAGTTACGTGATCATCAAGTCGCCGTTCGTCAAACGGCACTACCCGCTCGAATCGCTGTTCGGCGAACGTCACTGACACGCGGCGTGCGTCCCCCCCGAACGCGGCAGCCTGCTGTCCGCGCGGGGTAGCCGCGCGCCCACACCGCTCAACCAGCGTCACCGAACCGCCTCATTCAAGGATCTGTCATGCCGCTTACGCTGTCCCGCACCGAACTCGTTCGCACCGCCAACCTGATCGACGGCAACTGGCGCGATGCGCTCGACGGCCGCCGCTTCGCCGTCACCGATCCCGCCACGCTCGAAACCGTTGCCCACGTACCCGACAGCGGCGCCGCCGACGCACGCGCGGCGACCGACGCGGCAGCCCGCGCGCTGCCCGCGTGGCGTGCGACGCCCGCGCGCGAACGCGCCGCGATCCTGCGTGCCTGGCATGCGGCGATCGTCGCGCACACCGACGATCTCGCGAAGCTGATGTCGCGCGAACAGGGCAAGCCGCTGGCCGAGGCGCGTGGCGAAGTTGCGTACGGTGCGTCGTACGTGCTGTGGTTCGCGGAGGAAGCGACGCGCACGTACGGCGACCTGATCCCGCAGCAGCAGCGCGGCAAGCGCTTGAGCGCGGTGAAGGAGCCGATCGGCATCGTCGCCGCGATCACGCCGTGGAATTTCCCGCTCGCGATGATCGCGCGCAAGATCGCGCCGGCCCTCGCGGCCGGCTGCACGGTGGTCGCGAAGCCGGCGGAGGACACGCCGCTGACCGCGCTCGCGCTCGCGTTGCTCGCGCAGGAAGCCGGCGTGCCGGCCGGCGTGCTGAACCTGATCGCCGCGTCGCGCGAGCGCGGCGTCGACGCGGCGGCCGACTGGCTCGCCGACGGCCGCGTGCGCAAGATCACGTTCACCGGCTCGACGCCGGTCGGCAAGCTGCTCGCGCGCGAATCGGCGGCGACGTTGAAGAAATTGTCGCTGGAGCTCGGCGGCAATGCGCCGTTCATCGTGTTCGACGACGCCGAGCTCGATGCCGCGGTCGACGGGCTGATGGCCGCCAAGTTCCGCAACGGCGGGCAGACCTGCGTGTCGCCGAATCGCGTGTACGTGCAGGCCGGTGTCTACGACGCGTTCGCCGCGAAGCTCGCCGCGCGCGTCGCCGCGCTGAAGGTCGCGCCGGCGACCGACCCGGCCGCGCAGATCGGCCCGATGATCAACGCGCGCGCGGTCGACAAGATCGCACGCCACGTCGGCGATGCGATCGAACGCGGCGCGCGCGTGCTCACGGGCGGCAAGCGCCTGACCGAGCTCGGTGCGAACTATTACGCGCCGACGGTGCTCGTCGACGCGACCGCCGACATGCAGCTCACCTGCGAGGAAACCTTCGGCCCGATCGCCGCGCTGTTTCGCTTCGCGTCCGAGGACGAAGCGGTCGCCGCCGCGAACGACACGCCGTTCGGGCTCGCCGCCTATTTCTACACGCAGGACGTGCGGCGCATCGCGCGCGTGTCGGCGCGGCTCGAAACGGGCATCGTCGGCATCAACGAAGGCGCGCTCGCGAGCGAGGCCGCGCCGTTCGGCGGCGTGAAGGAATCGGGCTACGGCCGCGAAGGCTCGCGCTACGGCCTCGACGATTACCTGTCCATCAAGTACCTGTGCCAGGGCGGGCTCGACTGAGCGGATGAACCCGCGCCGTCCGCGACGATGGCCGTCGCCGTGTTCCGTCAAGCTGCGCGCGTTGACATCGGAACCGATCGGTCCATATAATGCATCCAACTTTGGCACCGCATCGATGGCGAAACCGATCAATGGCAAATCCGGCTGGCGTGGGCCGTCCCCGCGAATTCGAACTGGGCGACGCCGCGCGCGACGCGATGGACGTTTTCTGGGATCGCGGCTATGAAGGCGCGTCCCTGCCCGACCTGATCGCCGGCACCGGCTTGTCGCGCGGCAGTCTCTACAAGGCGTTCGGCGACAAGAAGGCGCTGCTGCTGGCGGCGCTCGACCTGTACATGGCCGACGGGCTCAAGGCGACCGCCGACATCCTGTCGCAACCCGGTGCCGTGAAGGATGCGATTCGCGATTCGCTGCTGCGCTATGCGCGCCTGTCCGTTGGCGACGCGGGCCGGCGCGGATGTCTCGCGGTCGCGATGACCACCGAACTGGCCGCGCGCGACGCGGATGTCGCGGAACGCACCGGGCGCATGTTCCGGCGGCTGCAGCAGCTCTATGCCGGTGCGATCGTCCGCGGCCAGGCGAGCGGCGAGATCGCCGAGCAGGACGAACAGGTGCTGGCGCGTTTGCTCGTCTGCCAGATCGAGGGCATGCGCGTGCTGGGCAAAACCGGTATGTCCGAGCCCGACGTGCTCGCGTTGGTCGATCGCACGATGCGCATTCTCGACTGATATTTTTTTACCCAATTTGGAACCGATTGGTTCCGTATGGAGAGCCGCCCATGTCACGGAATGACCCCGTTTCACCCGACCCGCGTCGCTGGGCGATGTTTTCGGTCCTGCTCGTCGGCGCGTTCCTGCCGCCGCTGGATTTCTTCATCGTCAATGTCGCGCTGCCGTCGATCCGCGCGGAACTGGGCGCCTCGTCGTCGGCCGAGCAACTCGTCATTTCATCGTATGCGGGCCTGTACGCGGTGACGCTGATCACCGGCGGGCGATTGGGCGACCTGTTCGGCCGCGGCCGCGTGTTTTTCCTCGGGTTGATCGGCTTTGCGATCGCCTCGACGCTGTGCGGCCTCGCGAGTTCGCCGTGGACGCTCATCGTCGGCCGCGCGTTGCAGGGCGTGACGGCCGCGATCATGGCGCCGCAGGCGCTCGCGTCGATCCAGGCGATTTTTCCGGAATCGGAAAAGCCGCTCGCGCTCAGCTTGTACGGCGCGGTATTCGGCCTCGCGGCCGTGGTCGGGCAGGCGTTGGGCGGGATCCTGATCTCGTTGAATCTGTTGAACCTGGGCTGGCGCACGATCTTCCTCGTCAACCTGCCGCTGGCGATGCTGGTCGTCCTGTTCGGGATTCCGCTGTTGAAGGAAACGCGGGCGCAGCATGCGCGCAAGCTCGACTTCGGCGGCACCGCGCTGTCGATGCTGACGCTGGGCGCGCTGATCGTGCCGCTGATCGAGGGGCGCGAAGCAGGCTGGCCGGTATGGGCATGGGCGTCGCTGTTCGCGGTGCCCGCCCTCGCCGCGTTCTTCTGGCGCTACGAGCGCCGGCTCGGCCGCCGCGGCGGCGCACCGCTGCTCGATCCGGCCGCGCTGCGCGCACCGGGGCTGGGCCGCGCGTTGCTGATCGCGCTGCTGCTGTACTCGATCGGCGCGTTCTTCCTGCTGTTCTCGGTGTATCTGCAGAATGCGTTGCACGTCGACGCGCTGAGCGCGGGCCTCGTGTTCTTGCCGTTCGGCGTCGGGTTCCTGCTCGGCCCGTTGTCGACGCCGTTCTGCACACGTGTCATCGGCGCTTACGTCAATCCGTTCGGCATGGGGCTGGAGATCGTCGGGCTCGTCGGCCTCGCGGGGTTGATCGATGCCACGCCGGTCGGGATGCCGCTCGCTGCCGTGCCGCTCGCCGCCGCGCTCTTCGTCATCGGGTTCGGACAAGGGCTCGCGCTGCCGACGCTGATGCGCATGGTGACGGGGCGCGTCGCACCGGCGCTGTCCGGCATGATCGCCGGCATCGCCAGCTCGACGCTGCAGGTCAGCACGTCGCTCAGCGTGGCGATCATCGGCGGCATTTTCTATACGACGCTCGGCACGCGCCAGGACCCGGCGGCCATCGCGCACGCGTTCATCGTCGCACTCCTGTCGATCTCGCTGTTCCTCGCCATCGGCGCCGCGCTGGGCATCTCGCTCGCCCGCGCACCCGCCGCGCACCCGTCGATGCGGGCCGCCGTCCGTCCGGGCTTCGGCCCTGAACGCAAACGGCCGTAATCGCCCGTCGTCGCCTGTAAACAGCGCGGCGCTGGACGCCGCGTTCGCTGCCGCGAAGACGGCAGATGTCATGGCCGATATCGATGCGCTCACCGATATCGAACCCGATCGGCACATCACGCAGGTGTTCTCACGCATCCGCGCGCGCACGCAAGCGAATCCGCGTCGTGGATGGCGTCAGAGCAACCCCAGCGCCGACGCCTTGAGGGTCGCCGCGGCGCGTGTCGAACATTCGAGCTTGCGGAATGCCTTCTCGACGTGGGTGCGCACCGTGCTCGGACTCATCGCGAGCGCCTGCGCGACCTGCTTGTTGCTCGCGCCGCGGGAGATCGCCCGCAGGACGTCGATTTCCCGCGCGGACAGGCGCGGTCCAGCGCCCGACGCGCGCGGCGCGATGCGCCGGGGCACAGGCGCTCCGCCCGTCACGAGCGCGGCCACCACGTCGCCGCATAGCCGGCCGCAGGCCGCTTCTTCCTGCAACTGGTCGGCGGCGGCCGCATCGCTCAGCGCCGCGCGCCACGGACGCGCCGAGCGCAACGCGACCCACGCCAGCGACGCCGCGAGCACGCGCGCTTCCAGCGACAGTGCCGCATCGCGCGCGCCGCGAAAATAACCCGAGCCGTCCTGCCGCTCGTAGGCATACGACGCGAGCACCGCGGCTTCGCCGAGCGCGCCGGTCTGCCTGCCGGCGCGCTCGGTCCAGTAAGGCACGAGTCGCACCTTTTCCCAGGCGCTCGCAGGCAGCCGCGTCGGCAAGTTCCACACGTCGTTCGGTACCGCGGCCCGGCCGATGCCGTGAATCAGGCCGGCGCGGTACACGCGTTCGCGCGCGGCCTCGTCCGGCGAGAGACGGCCGTAACACGCGGCCGCCGTCGCGGCGACCGAACGCGAGAAGCCCGTCATCCACGGCAGTTTCAGATCGATGACGTCCGCGATCAATTCGGCGGACGTCGCGCCCTGCATGTCCGGCGTGGCCAATGCGGCGTCCAGCTCGGCGGGCGCCATGTGCTCGAGCGCCGCCAGCCAGCGCGGTGCGTCACGCTCGGCCGTCTCGACGAGCACGGCCGGATAGCGCGCCCCCGCGCGTTGGCCGATCAATTGGAGCGCCCGTTCGATGCCGTAGGTGCGGCTGAACACGTCGAGGTCGCCCGCAAGCGCGACGATCGATACGGCGGCCGGCACCTGTTCCCGCGCGAGCCGCGCAGGCAGCCCGTTGCCGTCCCAGCTTTCGAAAATGTGCCGCAGCGCGGTTTCCGTCGCGTTGGACAGACCGAGTATTCGCGCGACCTCGCCCGACACTTCGCAATGAATCTGCGCGAGCGGGATCATCGCGACGCCCGCGCCGCCGATCGCTTCGGCCATGCCGGGCCGGCTCTCGAGCATCGCGGCGCGGATCGCGACGTCGTCGCCGAATACCTGCGCGAAACCCGCCGCATTCGCGGTGCAGCCCGACCAGCGCAACAGCGCCACCTCGCGGGCCGTATCGCACACCGCTGCATCGAATCGCGCCGCGTGCGCGAGCTGCGCCGCCAACCAACTCGTGCGTGGCGAATGGTCGGTCGGCTGGCCCATGCTGAGATCGCCGATGAAGGCCAGCGCGCGTACGGCGTCGACGATGCGCAGCGGGGCGTGACGGGCTTCGGCGTCGGACATCGGGCGGTGGAGACATTCGCGGGAGCGGGAAAACGATCATACGCGACGGCGTCGCGGCATGCACGAGCATGCGCGTCGGCGCCGCGCCGCGGGCCGCCCCGATGCGATGTTCGCCTGGACCAGAGCCTGCCGCCGGTGGAATGGGCCATCGGACATCTGACCGATGGCGGCCGGCCCCGGCGATTGCGATACTCGGCGCACTGGAGATCCGGTCGGCGCCGCATCCGAATCCGCATGGCGGACGCCCTGCATGCCGGCCGGAACGACGATTCAATATACGAAGGAATGCAAATGATTGGCCGCTACCCCGAATTCCGTCCCCCTGCCGACGAACACTGGCTGAAACGGTACTACTTTTCCCGCGCGGTGTTCTCGCTGATCTGGGTCGCGCTGGCGTTTTCCGTCGGCCGGCACAGCGCAGCCGGCGCGGCGGTGCTGCTGGTCGTTTATCCGGCCTGGGATGCGCTCGCCAATTTCGTCGACCTGTCCCGCAGCGGCGGGATGGCGGCAAACCGCACGCAGGCGGTCAACGTCGCGATCAGCGCCGTCACGACACTGGCCGTATTTCCGGCGTTGAATGCGGGCCTGTCCGCGGTACTTGCGGTGTTCGGCGTCTGGGCGATGGTCTCCGGCGCGCTGCAGCTCGGCACCGCCGTGCGGCGCTGGAAGCATGCCGGCGCACAGTGGGTGATGATCCTGAGCGGAACGCAATCGGCGTTGGCCGGGCTATTCTTCATTGTCCAAAACCATGCGCCGATGCCACCCGCGATCGTCAAGATCGCGGGCTACGCGGGAGTCGGTGCGCTTTATTTCCTGATATCCGCCATTTGGCTGCAGGTGCGGGGGATGCGGCGCAGCGTGTCGTGAGTCGTCGGTCAGAGTGAAGATGTCGCACTGCGGGTCGCCATCGCCGTGCTTGCAGTCAACGAATGCCTTCCGACGCGTTTGGCTGAGGTCGCCCGGAGAAGACGCCAGCCATTCCCGGAACCGGCTTTTCGGACCGGTCGTCGACGCCGGTTTGACCCGTGTCCTTACCGCCTACGCAACGCCTGAGCCAGCGCATCTCCCGCCGCCAGAACGTGCGCGGACAAAGCCGCGCACGCTGCGTCCACGTCACCATCGCGTATCGCGCGAACGATGTTTCGATGCTCGTCGTTCGAGCGATCCTGCCAGTCAAGTTGCTGCCACGTCGCGTACAGATGCCGTGAGCTGGCCCGATGCATGTCGCCGATTGCGTCGATGAGCCGCGGCATCCCGCACCGCGCGGTCAATGCGCGATGAAACCTCAGGTTCAGCGTGCCGAGCACGGCTATGCCGTGCGCTGCCGACTCCTGATCGAGGATCGCATCGAGTTCCTCCAGCGCACGTGCGTCGAGCGCGGGCATTGCCTCGCGCAGCGCCAGCGCCTCGAAAGCAGCGCGCATCTTGGCCATTTCGAGCACGTCCGCCGGCTCGAGCGGCGCCGCCCGCACGCCGCGTCGCGGCTCCACCACGGCCAGCCCCTGCGCTTCCAGCCGTCGGAACGCCTCGCGTACCGGCACATGGCTCGCGCCGAACTCTGCCGCGATGTGGTCCTGACGCAGCCACTCTCCCGGCGCGATGACGCCGGAGATGATGCGGTCCGCCAATGCGACGGCGATCCGATCGGCCAGCGAGCGATCGTCCTTGACTTCAAAGTTCATCCCGACCACCATGCATATATTATCTATTAAATTGTAACAAAATCGGAGGCTCCGATGCGCCACCACCGTCCTGTGCGCCTGCAGCACATCGCCGGCATCGGCGTCGATCGCATGGGTTCGATCGCCGATCATGCCGACGTCGACCTTTTGCGACTCGAAAATCTCGATACCGACATCCCGCCCACCTCGGAGGCGCTCGCCGTCACCCGAGAGGCCATCCAGCGAGACTCGGCCAACTCCTATTTGCCATTCGTCGGTCAGGATCGGCTACGCGCGAGCGCTGCCGCCCACGTGTCGGCGCTGTCGGGGCAGCGCTTCACGGCCGACCAGGTGGTGGTGTCGGCGGGCGGACTCTCCGGCATTCTGAACACGCTGCTCGCCACCGTCGAGACCGGCGACGAAGTCATCGTCACCGATCCGACCTACGCAGGTCTGCTGAACCGCGTCCGCCTTGCGGGCGGCGTACCCCGGCAAGTACCGTTCGTCTTCACGCCGGGCGGCGAATGGAAGCTGGACCAGGCCGCGCTGCGGGCAGCGATCGGTCCGCAGACGCGGGCCATGCTGCTGATGTCTCCGTCGATGCCTTCGGGCGGCTTCTTCGATGCGTCCGACTGGCAACTGATCGCGAGCCTGTGCGTGCAGAACGATCTGCTGCTGATCCTCGACAGCGCGATGGAACGGCTGCTCTTCGATGGACGCACGGTCATCCATCCCGCCGGCCTGCCCGGCATGGCGGAGCGTACGGTCACGGTCGGCGCGGCGTCGAAAGAGCTGCGCATGATCGGCTGGCGGGTCGGCTGGATCGTCGCGCCGCAATGGCTGATTCCGGATCTCGTGGCCGTGTCGCTCGCCAATGTCGTGGTGCCGGTCGGCATTGCGCAGGAGGCCGCGGCGGTCGCGCTCGACCATTCCGCATCCGATCTGCCTGGCTACGTGAGCGAACTCGAGAGGCGGCGGGATACGGTCGCCGCCCAACTGTCGGGGCTCCCGTTCGGCATGCCGGCGGGCGGCTGGTCGATGCTGCTGCGCGTGTCCGATTTCGGCCTGACCGGGTCGCAGATGTCGGAGCGATTGCTGCGCCACGGCGTATGCGCGACGGCCATGGCCGGATGGGGCGTTGCCCACGGCGACGCGTATATCCGTTTCGTGTTCGCGAACGAACCGGTCGAGCGGTTGCGCACGCTCGGGGACAAGGTGCGCTTCGCACTGGACGGCGCCTGACGGCTGCTCACGAGAAAGCGGAATCGCGCGCAGCGCGTCGCCGGTTGGAGGTGTCCGGAAGTCCGTCCGTGATGGTCGAGCACACTCACGCGAGATCACTCCACGTGACGCGATCCATCCGGCGCCGGGGCGGCGCGATGCCCCGGCCCCGGTCGGACCTGACGCCGGGCGAACGCCCTACCGCCCCGCCGGCGGCCGCAGGATGTCGCGCGGAATCGACGCGATCAGCACGCAACTGATCAGCAGGCAGGCGCCCAGCGCATAGGTCCCGTTGTTGATGTCGCCGGTCATCTGCTTCGCGACGCCGGTGATCATCGAGCCCGTGAAGCCGGACAGGTTCCCCACCGAGTTGATCAGCGCGATGCCGGCCGCCGCGGCCGTGCCGGACAGGATCTGCCCTGGAAAGGTCCAGTAGATCGGCATCAGCGCGAGGATGCCGCACGTGGCGATGGTCAGGAATACGATCGACAGCGCCACGTTGTGGGCAAACGCCGCGCTCAGGATCAGAAAGACGCCGCCGATCAGCGCGGGAATCGCCGCATGCAGGCGGCGTTCGCCGGTCTTGCGCGAGTGCGACGCGTTCCACACCATCGCGAAGATCGCCGTCAGGTACGGAATGGCCGTCAGTACACCGATGTGCAGCGGGCTGTGCACCCCCGACGCGCGAATGATCGACGGCAGCCAGAAGGCCAGCCCGTAGAAGCCGGTATTGAAGGTCAGCAGGATGAAGGTGAGCAGCCAGACGCGCGGGCTGCGCAGCGCGGCGCCGATGCTGTGCGACTTGTGCGCGGCTTCGGATTCGAGGTTGCGCGACAGCACCGCCTTTTCGTCGGCGGACAACCATTTCGCCGACTGCGGGCCGTCGCCGAGGCAGGCCAGCACGATGAACGCCACCACGATCGACGGCAGCCCTTCGAGCAGCAGCATCCATTGCCAGCCGCTCATGCCCGACAGGCCGTGCGTCTGCTCCATCAGCCAGCCCGACACCACGCTGCCCAGCGTCAGGCTCAGCGGGATCGCCACCAGGAAGCCCGACATCGCCACGCTCTGGCGGCGCGCCGGGAACCAGTAGTTCATGTACAGGATGACGCCGGGGAAAAAGCCGGCTTCGCACAGCCCCAGCAGGAAGCGCAGCGTGTAGAACATGGTGGTGGTCTGCACGTGGAAGAACTGCGCGAGCGGCACGATGAACGCCATCGACGACGACACGATGCCCCACGTGATCATGATCCGCGCGATCCAGAAGCGCGCGCCGTAGCGGTGCAGCAACAGGTTGCTGGGCATCTCGAACAGGAAATAGCCCCAGAAGAAAATGCTCGCGCCGAGCGCATAGACGCTGTCGCTCAGGCTCAGGTCGTCGAGCATCTGCAGCTTCGCGAAGCCGACGTTGACGCGATCCAGATAGGCCACGACGTAGCACAGCAACAGCAACGGCAGGATGCGCCGCATGACCTTGCGGTAAAGGGCGTCTTCGGACGAATCGGCCGCGGCCGGTGCGGCAGCGGCCTGCGTGATGGATGGCATCGGTCTGTCTCCTGTTCGTGTAGGTCTTCTTCGTACCGGCGAGTCCTCTGACGCATCGATGTTACCGATAACATTCCGTGGCAAAAAAAAGCCGGCGAGGCGACGGGAGCGATCGGCACACTGATACCGGTAACACACCGGAAGGTAGCACGCTGCGACCGGCGCGTACAAGGTCCGCCGCACGCGTGGTTTCCCTAGTACGGGCGTCGCCGCGACGGGCGAGCGTCGGCCGGCCTGCCCGGTACGCCGCACCGGTATGATGTAGCCTTTCCGGCCTTCTCACGATCGCGATTCCGATGCCCAGTCCCACCGCCGTCCGGCCTGCCGGGCCGCCCCGCATGTCCGACGTGGCGCGCCTCGCCGGCGTCTCGAAGATGACCGTGTCGCGCGTGCTCGCCGGGCACAGCGTGGCCGCCGAGACGCGCGCACGGGTCTGCGAGGCCATCGAGCAGCTCGGCTACGTGGCCGACGCGGCCGCCGGCGCGCTGTCGTCGGGGCGCTCGGAGTTCGTCGCGGTGCTGGTGCCGTCGCTGTCGAGTTCGAACTTCTCGGACACCGTGCGCGGGCTGACCGATGCGCTCGAACCGCATGGCCTGCAGTTGCTGCTCGGCGATACCGACTACGACCTCGAACGGGAAGAACGGCTGGTGCGCTCGATGCTGCGGCACCAGCCGCGCTGCATCGCGCTGACCGGGGCGCAGCACACCGACGCGACGCGCAAGGTGCTGGAACGCTCGGCGATTCCGGTGGTCGAGATGTGGGACCTGCCCACCCGCCCGATCGACACCGCCGTCGGCTTCTCGAACGTGCGCGCCGCCCGTGCGATGGTGCGGCACCTCGCCGAGCGCGGCTATCGGCGCATCGGCTTTCTGGTCGGCGCGAGCGAACTGGATCGCCGCGGCCTGGACCGGCTCAAGGGCTACCAGGCGGAGATCAAGGCGCTGGGGCTCGGCGAACCGCGCGTCGTGCGGCTGGGCGAATCGCCGATCACGATGAGCCACGGCGGCCCGGCGATGGCGGCCCTGCTGGCGCAATGGCCGGATACCGATGCGGTGATGTGCGTGAGCGACATGTCGGCGTTCGGCGCGATCATGGAATGTCATCGGCGCGGGCTGGCCGTGCCCGCCGACATCGCGGTGGCCGGCTTCGGGAACTTCGAAGTGGCAACCTGCTGCCATCCGACCATCACGACCGTGTCGGTCGATGCGTACGGTATCGGGCTGCGCACCGGCGAAGCGTTGCTGGCGGCGCTGCAGGCGCGCGACGGCGGCGAGCGGACCGAATCGAAAAGCATTCGTATCGACTACACGATCATCCCGCGGGAAAGCGCCTGACGGCCGGCGCCCGCGCGCATCCCGACCCGCGGGATGCGCGGCTCCGTACCGGTTTCCGCCGCCCTCTGCTGCGCCACTCGCGCACGAAATCGCGCACGAAATCCCTTCCGCGATGCAAAAACCCCGTGCTAACATCCCACCGATGTTACCGGTAACTATCCGGCACGCAAAATGAGAAAGGCCCCTTAGGAGACAGCCTGCCATGTCACACACCGCTCGCCGCCTGCGCAGCCAGGAATGGTTCGACGACCCCGCGCACGCCGACATGACCGCGCTCTATGTCGAGCGCTTCATGAACTACGGGTTGACGCGCGAGGAACTGCAGTCGGGCCGCCCCGTCATCGGCATCGCGCAGACGGGCAGCGACCTGGCACCGTGCAACCGCCACCACCTCGAGCTGGCCGAGCGGACCAAGGCCGGCATCCGCGACGCGGGCGGCATTCCGATGGAATTCCCCGTGCATCCGCTGGCCGAGCAAAGCCGCCGGCCCACCGCCGCGCTCGACCGCAATCTCGCCTACCTCGGGCTGGTGGAAGTGCTGCACGGCTTTCCGCTGGACGGCGTGGTGCTGACGACCGGCTGCGACAAGACCACGCCCGCGTGCCTGATGGCCGCGGCCACCGTCGACCTGCCCGCGATCGTGCTGTCGGGCGGCCCGATGCTCGACGGCTGGCACGAGGGCAAGCGGGTCGGCTCCGGCACGGTGATCTGGCATGCGCGCAACCTGCTCGCGGCCGGCGAGATCGACTACGAAGGCTTCATGCAGCTGACCACGGCTTCGTCGCCGTCGATCGGCCATTGCAACACCATGGGCACCGCGCTGTCGATGAACAGCCTAGCCGAGGCGCTGGGCATGTCGCTGCCGGGCTGCGCGAGCATTCCCGCGGCCTATCGCGAGCGCGGCCAGATGGCTTACGCGACCGGCAAGCGCGCGGTCGAGCTCGTTCGCGAAGATCTTCGCCCGTCGACGATCATGACGCGTGCGGCATTCGAGAATGCGATCGTCGTCGCGTCCGCGCTGGGCGCATCGACCAACTGCCCGCCGCACCTGATCGCGATCGCACGCCACATGGGCGTCGAGCTGAGCCTGGACGACTGGCAGCGCTTCGGTGAAGCCGTGCCGCTGCTCGTCAACTGCATGCCGGCCGGCGACTACCTCGGCGAAAGCTTCCACCGCGCCGGCGGCGTGCCTGCCGTGCTGCGCCAGCTCGATGCGGCCGGCCTGCTGCGACGCGACTGCCTGACCGTATCCGGTCGCGCGATCGGCGCGATCGCCGACACCGCGCAGGACGCCGACCGCGACGTGATCCGGACGCCCGACGCGCCGCTCAAGCATGGCGCCGGCTTCATGGTGCTGTCGGGCAACTTCTTCGACAGCGCGATCATGAAGATGTCGGTGGTCGGGGACGCGTTCCGCCGGACCTATCTTTCCGAACCGGGCGCGGAGAATACGTTCGAGGCGCGCGCGATCGTGTTCGACGGCCCCGAGGACTACCACGCGCGCATCGACGATCCCGCGCTGGACATCGACGAGCGCTGCATCCTGGTGATCCGCGGCTGCGGCACGGTCGGCTATCCGGGCAGTTCGGAAGTCGTGAACATGGCGCCGCCCGCCGAATTGGTGAAGCGCGGCGTGACGTCGCTGCCGTGCATGGGCGACGGGCGCCAGAGCGGCACGTCGGCCAGCCCGTCGATCCTGAACATGTCGCCGGAAGCGGCGGTCGGCGGCGGCCTCGCGCTGCTGCGCACGAACGACCGCGTGCGCGTGGACCTGAATCGCCGCAGCGTCGACGTGCTCGTCGACGAGGACGAACTCGCGCGACGTCGCGAAAGCGCAAGCTTCACCGTGCCGCAGGCGCAAACGCCGTGGCAGGAACTCTATCGCCGCTTCGTCGGCCAGCTGTCCACCGGCGGCTGCCTCGAACCGGCCACGCTGTACCTGAAGGTGATCGAGCAGCGCGGCAATCCGCGCCATTCGCACTGATTTCACCGTCCACGACTCTTGCCGAGCTGACCATGCGTACTCCTTCCGTTTCCGACTGCCTGCCGCACGACCTCGCCCACGCGCTGCTGATCGGCCGCGTCTGGCGGCACGACGGCGCCCACGCGGGCCCGAGCGTCGTCGCCGTGCGCGGCGGCGAAGTGTTCGACATCACGCGCACCGTGCCGACCACCGCGGACCTGTTCGACCGCCCCGATGCAGTCGCCATCGCGCGCACCGCCGTCGGCGAATCGCTGGGCCGCGTCGAACCGCTGCTGCAGGCGGCGCTCGACGGCACGCCCGGCGCGACGCACCTGCTCGCACCGTGCGACGTGCAGGCGATCAAGGCGTGCGGCGTCACGTTCGCCGTCAGCCTGATCGAACGCGTGATCGAGGAACAGGCCGGCGGCGATCCGGCCAGGGCGCGCGAGGTACGCGACACCATCGCCGCGACCATCGGCACCGACCTGTCGAAGATCGTGCCCGGCTCGGAAGCCGCGCTGCGCCTGAAGGCGGAACTCGAGCGCCGCGGCGCGTGGTCGCAATACATGGAAGTCGGCATCGGCCCGGATGCCGAGGTGTTCTCCAAGGCGCAGCCGATGTCCGCGGTCGGCTTCGGCGCGGACGTCGGGCTGCTGCCCGTGTCGGTATGGAACAACCCGGAGCCGGAGATCGTGCTGGCGGTCGCCAGCGACGGCCGGCCGGTGGGTGCGACGCTCGGCAACGACGTGAACCTGCGCGACATCGAAGGCCGCTCGGCGCTGCTGCTCGGCAAATGCAAGGACAACAACGGCTCGTGCGCGATCGGCCCGTTCGTGCGGCTGTTCGACGACGGCTTCACGCTCGACGGCGTGCGGCAATGCAGCGTGTCGCTGCGCGTCGAAGGCGCGGACGACGGTTTCGTCCTCGACGGCATCAGCCACATGCGCGAGATCAGCCGCGACCCGGCCGACCTCGTCGCGCAGACCTGCGGCGCGCATCACCAGTACCCGGACGGCTTCATGCTGTTCCTCGGCACGATGTTCTCGCCGATCCAGGATCGCGACGCGCCCGGCGCGGGCTTCACGCATCACCTGGGCGACCGTGTCACGATCTCGACGCCCGCGCTCGGCGCACTCGTCAATACCGTGCGGCTTTGCACGGAGATCGCGCCGTGGACCTTCGGCGTGCGCGCGCTGTATGCGAACCTGGCCGCGCGCGGGCTTCTTGCCGAATGAAAGCGGAAGACGCGGCGACATGAAGTCCTGCGCGAACGACGTCGACGGACAATAAGCGAAGGCGTATGAAACGGCCGTTCGCGCCGGCGCGCATGTAGCCAGCCTTCACTGCGCGACCTGAACACTCGCCGAGCCGGAACGGCCGCCTTGAGCGGTGCCGCCGGCTCGACCGTCTTTGCGGCGGCGCTCCACGGGTCGGGTGGACGCGATTCGCTCCACCGGCGCCTCGTCGGCTGCGACAATACCGCGGCTGAGTCAATTCGAGGTGTCGATGGAACTGAGGCAACTGCGCTATTTCGTCTGCGTCGTGGAACACGGCAGCATGGGCAAGGCCGCGCTGGAACTGGGCGTGGTGACGTCCGCACTGAGCCAGCAGATCAGCCGGCTCGAGAGCGAGTTGTCCACGCGCCTGCTGCAACGCACCTCCACGGGCGTCGTGCCGACGGACGCCGGCCTTGCATTCTGGCGACAGGCGCAACTCGCGTTGCGCCACGTCGACGATGCGGCGCTCGCCGCGCGTCAGGCGCGCCTGTCGGGGCACGTCAGCGTCGGGCTTGCGCCCAGTACGACCGGCGTACTCGGCCTCGCGTTCATGCAGGCGATGCGACGGCGCTATCCGGACGTCCGGCTGCGCATGGTCGAGAGCCTGTCGGGCTATCTCGGTGCGATGCTGAGTGCGCGGCAGATCGACCTGGCGATCCTGTTTCGCGAAGAACCCGCGCAGCGCTGGAGCGTGATGCCGTTGCTCGACGAGCATCTGTTCGTGATCGGCGCCCCCGGCCTGCCGGGCATGCCCGACGGGCCGCGCGTCCGCCTGGCGAACCTCGGCGCCGTGCCGCTGATCCTGCCGAGCGGCCCGCATGGTCTGCGCGCGTTGCTGGATGTCGCATTCGCCCGCACCGGCTTTACCCCGCACATCGCCGCCGAAGTCGACGGCCTCGCGATGTTGATGGATGCGGTGCGCGGCGGGCTCGGTGCAACCATTCAACCGGGCGCGGCGCTCGCACGGCTCGAGAACGCCGCGCTCGCGAGCGTCCCTGTCGCGGACGCCCACGCGACGAGGCCGAACCTGATCGCGAGCGTCTCCGACGACGAGTTGTCGCCCGCCGGGCTCGCCGCGCGGGTCGTCCTCGCCGACGTCGCGCGCGAGATCGTCGCGGCAGGCGGGTGGCCCGGCGCCACGCTGCGCGAGCTGCCTCTTCACAAAAACTGAAGACGTGTTGCCGCGTCGCTGATGGCGGCAGGCGAGGCCGATCCGTAGAGTGCGTCTCAAAGGAGACGACTCAGATGATCGATGTTCTCGTAATCGGCGGCGGCAACGCGGCGCTGTGCGCGGCCTTGATGGCGCGCGAAGCCGGCGCGTCGGTGCTGCTGCTGGAAGCGGCCCCGCGCGAATGGCGCGGCGGAAACTCCCAGCACACGCGCAACCTGCGTTGCATGCACGACGGCCCGCAGGACGTGCTGGTCGGCGCCTATCCGGAAGAAGAGTACTGGCAAGACCTGCTGAAGGTCACGGGCGGCATCACGAACGAGGCGTTGGCCCGGCTCGCGATCCGCGCGTCGGCGAACTGTCGTCCGTGGATGCACGCACATGGCGTGCGGTTTCAGCCGCCGTTGTCCGGCGCACTGCACGTGGCGCGGACCAATGCATTCTTCATGGGCGGCGGCAAAGCGCTCGTGAACGCGTATTACCGCAGCGCCGAAGCGCTGGGCGTACGGATTCGCTACGACACGCCCGTCGACGCCATCGAGCTCGACGGCGAGCGCTTCGTCGCCGCGCGCAGCGGGAGCCGGCGCTTCGAGGCGCGCAGTTGCGTGCTGGCGGCGGGCGGCTTCGAATCCAACCGCGAATGGCTGCGCGAAGCGTGGGGACAAAACGAGCGTGGCGAGTGGCCCGCCGACAATTTCCTCATCCGCGGCACGCGCTTCAACCAGGGCGTCCTGCTCAAGGCCATGCTCGACGCCGGCGCGGATGCGATCGGCGACCCGTCGCAGTCGCATTGCGTCGCGATCGATGCGCGCGCGCCGCTCTACGACGGCGGCATCTGCACACGGATCGATTGCGTGTCGCTCGGTATCGTCGTCAACCGCGATGCGCAGCGCTTCTACGACGAAGGCGAAGATTTCTGGCCGAAGCGTTACGCGATCTGGGGCCGCCTCGTCGCGCAGCAACCGGGACAGACCGCCTACTCGATCATCGATGCCAAGGCCGTCGGACGCTTCATGCCGCCGGTATTCCCCGGGGTCCGCGCCGATTCGTTGCCGGAACTCGCGCGCGGGCTGAGCCTGCCCGAGCGAGCGTTCGTCGAGACGCTGCGCGCGTACAACGCCGCATGCCGGGCGGGCACGTTCGATCACACGACGCTCGACGACTGTCGCACCGAAGGCGTCCATCCCGCGAAAACCCACTGGGCACGCCCGATCGATACGCCGCCCTTCTTCGGCTATGCGCTGCGTCCCGGCATCACGTTTACGTATCTCGGGCTCAAGGTCAATGAGCGCGCGCAGGTCCACTTCGGCGGACGACCGAGCGGCAACCTGTTCGTTGCCGGCGAGATGATGGCCGGCAACGTGCTGGGCAAGGGTTACACGGCGGGCGTCGGGATGTCGATCGGCACCGCGTTCGGCCGTATCGCGGGCACCGAGGCGGCGAAGGCCGCGCAAACGACCGGAGTTCAACATGCACGATATTGAAGAACACGTTCGCGACGCCCACGCGCTCGCGCCCGCCGGCCGGCCGTCGACACGCGCAAGCGGCGCCGCCGTGATCCGCATCGTGCCCGTCACCGACCACGAAGCGGAAGTCGCGCGCCAGATGCAGATCTGCAATGCGTGCCGCTACTGCGAAGGGTTTTGCGCGGTCTTTCCGGCGATGACGCGCCGGCTCGAATTCGCGAAGGCGGACGTCAACTACCTGGCCAACCTGTGCCACAACTGCGGCGCGTGCTATCACGCGTGCCAATATGCGCCGCCGCACGAATTCGCCGTGAACGTGCCGAAGGCGATGGCGCAGGTCCGGCTCGACACGTATGTCGAGTATGCGTGGCCCGCCGCGCTGGGCCAGCTCTACAGGCGCAACGGCCTGGCCGTCGCGCTTGCCCTCGCGATCGGGCTGGCGCTTTTCCTGATGCTCGGCGTCGCGATGCACGGCTCGCTGCTGAATGGCCCGTCGGGCGGCCGTTTCTATGCGATCTTTCCGCACAACCTGCTCGCCGCGATGTTCGGCTCGGTGTTCGGCCTCGCCGTTCTGGCGCTCGGGGTCGGCGTGACGCGCTTCTGGCGCGACGTGTCGACGGGTACGGCGAGCCTGCCCGCGGTCGCCGAGGCGGCGAAACACGCGCTCGTGCTGACCTATCTCGACGGCGGCCACGGTGACGGCTGCAACGAGTCGGACGATGCGTTCACGCGCGCGCGGCGCCGGTTTCACCACTTCACGTTCTACGGCTTCATGCTGTGCTTTGCCGCCACGCTCGTGGCGACCTTCTATCACTACGCGCTGGACCTGCACGCGCCGTACGCGTTCCTGAGCCTGCCCGTGCTGCTCGGCACCGTCGGCGGAATCGGTCTGCTGATCGGGCCTGCCGGCCTCCTGTGGCTCAACCTGCGGCGCGACCCCGCGCGGACCGATCCGGCACAACGTCCGATGGACCGCGGCTTCATTGCGCTGCTGATGCTCGTGAGCGCATCGGGACTGGCGTTGCTCGCGTGGCGCGACACGAGCGCGATGGCGACGCTGCTCGCCATTCATCTCGGCATCGTGATGGCGCTGTTCGCAACGTTGCCGTACGGAAAATTCGCCCACGGAATCTTCCGCTGCGCGGCGCTGCTCAAGTCGTCGATCGAAAAGCGCCAGGCCAACCGCCTGCAACTCGGCTCGGACTGAACCGGGCCAACCGAAGCGGTCCTGCTTTCGGGCCGCTTCGCACCATACATCCAACGGAGACACCCCATGCATCCCTCACCGTCAACCGCGCCGGACGGCACGGCCGCACGCACGTCGAAGCTCGGCGCGGTCCTGCGCGTGACCAGCGGCAATTTTCTCGAGCAGTTCGATTTTTTTCTGTTCGGCTTCTATGCGACCAGCATCTCGCGGGTCTTCTTTCCGGCGGCAAGCGAGTTCGCGTCGCTGCTGCTGACGTTTGCCGTCTTCGGCGCCGGTTTCCTGATGCGCCCGCTCGGCGCGATCGTGCTCGGCGCCTACATCGACGAAGTGGGCAGGCGCAAAGGCCTGATCGTGACGCTCTCGATCATGGCGAGCGGCACGATCCTGATCGCGTGCGTGCCGGGGTACGCGACGATCGGGCTCGCCGCACCGGCGCTGGTATTGCTTGGGCGCCTGCTGCAGGGCTTCTCGGCCGGTGCCGAGTTGGGCGGCGTGTCGGTCTATCTGGCGGAAATGGCGACGCCCGGGCACCGCGGCTTCTATACGAGCTGGCAGTCGGCCAGCCAGCAGGTCGCGATCGTCATCGCGGCGGCCTTGGGCTATCTGCTGAATCATCTGCTGACGAGCCAGGAAATCGGTGCATGGGGCTGGCGCATCCCGTTCTTCATCGGCTGCGCGATCGTCCCGGTCATTTTCGTGCTTCGCCGAACGCTGCAGGAAACGGACGAATTCAAGGCGCGCACCCATCGTCCGCGTGCACGCGAGGTAGTCGCGACGATGCTGCGGAACTGGCGCACCGTGTTCGCCGGCATGCTGCTGGTTGCGATGACCACGACGACGTTCTACCTCATCACGGTCTATACGCCGACGTTCGGCAGGGCCGTACTGAAACTGTCGACGGCGGACAGCCTGATCGTCACGCTGTGCGTGGGCGTGTCGAATTTCTTCTGGCTGCCCGTCGGCGGTGCGCTGTCGGACCGCATCGGACGCAAGCCGATTCTCGTGGCCATCGCGGTCGCGGCCATCGTGACGTCGTATCCCGCGCTCGCGTGGCTTGCGTCCGCCCCCAGCTTCGGCCGCATGCTGGCCGTGCTGTTGTGGCTCTCCTTCTTCTTCGGCATGTACAACGGCGCGATGGTCGCGGCGCTGACCGAAATCATGCCCGCCAGCGTTCGCGTGGCCGGTTTCTCGCTGGCCTTCAGCCTCGCGACGGCGGTCTTCGGCGGCTTCACGCCCGCGGTGTCGACCTATCTGATCGAGATCACGGGCGACAAGGCCGCACCCGGATACTGGCTCAGCTTCGCCGCATGCTGCGGACTGCTCGCGACCCTGTCGCTGTATCGCAAAGGCGGGACGGTGCGGCGTTCGGCGTCGCCGGCATGAGAAGCGCGCCCGGCGGCGCGGTTGCCGTGCGCGGTTCGACGACGGCAGCGCGCTCGCGCGACTGCTCGGTCGCCTCGCGACGCCGTTGGAGAACCTCGTCGCTGCCGCATTGCGTACCGGAAGCCGCAATGAATTGAATGCTGGATCGACGAAGGCGCGCATGCTTGCGACGCGCGAGCCACGTCGGTCCACGCATGTCATCCGGCATTCGCGCGCCGTGTGCGTCATGGTCGACCGTTCAGCGTAACGAAGCGCGACGGTCCGGCCGCTGCGTTGACGTAGCCGGATCGCGGGCCGCGCGCCGTCGCGCACTCAGTCGAACGGCACGGCCAGCCGGTCGATCACCGCGCTGGTCTCGGGCCGGACGCCGCGCCACCAGGCGAACGCCTCGGCCGCCTGCTCGACCAGCATGCCGACGCCATCCGCGATACCGTGCACGCCGGCATTTTTCGTGAGTCGGAGAAACGGCGTCAGGCGCTTGCCGTAGGCCAGTTCATAGGCCGTGCCGGTCGGACTGAACACGCTCGGCGGGACAGGCGGCAGGTTGCCGGTCAGACTGGCCGACGTCGCATTGACCACCAGGTCGAAACGTCCCATCCGGGCGAGGTCCGCATAGCCGCCCGCGATGAGCGTTCCGCATCCGGCGACCTCCAGGGCCAGTGCGCGCGCCTTGTCGACGTCGCGATTCACGATAACGAGTTCGGCCGGCCCGGCATCGAGGAACGGCAGCAGCGCGCCGCGTGCCGCGCCGCCGGCACCGAGCAGCAAGATGCGCTTGCCCGCCATCGGAAGCCGGAGATTGACTTCGATGTCGCGAACCAGTCCGATGCCGTCGAAGTTGTCCGCCCAGATGCGGTCGCCGTCGAACTTGAGCGCATTGGCTGCGCCCGCCAGCGTCGCGCGCGCGCTTCGCTCGTCGGACATCGCGAATGCGTCGAGCTTGAATGGCGCGGTCACGTTGATACCCTTGCCGCCCCCCTCGAAAAATGCGCGAACCGCTGCAGCAAAGGCGCCTGCCGGCTCGACCGGCCCCTCGATCGCCGTATAGCGGATGTCCTGTCGCGTCTGTTGCGCGAACAGACCGTGAATCAGCGGGGATTTCGTGTGCCCGATCGGATAACCGATCACCGCGTATTGGTCCGTCATCGTTGGCTCGCTTTTGAATAGAGGACGCCGTCGGCCTGCATCGCATCGATTTCGGCCGAATCGAACCCGAGGGAGCGCGCGACCTCCGCGTTGTGCTGCCCGAGATCGGGGGCGACGTCGCGTATCGTCGTGTCGCAATCGGACAACCGGAACGGCAGGTTCGGCAGGCGCAGCGTCCCGTAGCGCGGATGCTGCTGCTCGACGACCATGCCTCTGGCCTGGATCTGCGGATCGTTCAACACCTCGTCGATGCGCTGCACCTTCGCGCACGGCACGTCGATGCCGTCGAGCAGTTCCAGTACCGACGCGACGGAACGCGCGGCCACCCACGGCTCGACCACCGCCAGGATTTCCGCGCGGTGCGCGTTGCGGCCGGTGCTGTCGTGAAATCGTGTGTCCGCGCCGAAGCCGGCCGGGCCGCCGTGCGCTTCGATCAGTTGCGCGAAGCGCTTCCATGCGTCGTCGACTTGCGCGGCGATCACGAGATCGCCGTCGGCGGCCCGGAACACGCCATAGAGCGTCGAGGTCGGCATGTCGTGCCCGGTCTGCTCGGGCAGCACGCCCTGCAGCGTGTAGCACTGCACCGCATATTCGTGCATCGATACCAGCGTGTCGTACAGCGCCATGTCGATATGCTGCCCGCGGCCGCTCTTCACGCGCCCGAGCAGCGCGGCGTTGATGGCCGCGACCGCATGAATCCCGGTGTACATGTCGCCGAGCGAAATGCGCAGCAGCGGCGGCCGCTCGCCGGGCGTGCCGACCATCTGCATGATCCCGCTCTTCGCTTCGGCGATCAGCCCGAAGCCGGCGCGATGCGCATCGGGACCGGTGTGCCCGTACGCCGAAATCGAGCAGTAGACGAGGCCCGGATTGCGCGCCGACAGTTCTTCATAGCCGAGCCCGAGCTTGTCCAGCGCGCCCGGCCGATAGTTCTCGATGAAGACGTCGGCCGAGTCGCACAGCCGCTGCATGAACGCCTTGCCGCGCGCGTCCTTCATGTTGACGCTCACGCCGCGCTTGCCCATGTTGAGCTGCAGGAAATAGCCGCTTTGCTGGTCGTCGAGCACGGTCGCGTGCTGACGTCCGGCGTCGCCGGCGCCCGGGCGCTCGACCTTGATGACTTCGGCGCCGAGCGCCGCGAGACAGCGCCCGACATACGGGCCGGCAAGAAAATGGCTGTAGTCGACGACGCGCATGCCTTCGAGGGGGCGGGCCTGCATCACGCTGCCTCCGGCCGGCGCGGCACCATCAGGCGATGTTCGCCGCGTTGAACGACCTGCCCGTCCTGATTGATCAGCTCCGACGGCAGCACGACGATGCCCCAGTCCGGGCGGCTCTTGCTGGCCCGCATCGAACCGACGCGGAACGTCACGTGCAGCACGTCGCCGACCTTGATCGGCAGCAGAAAATCCCAGGTCCAGCCGAGCGACATGCCGGGCACAAAGCGATAGTCGCTCTGGGTCTTCAGGCCGTCGGCAACGGACAGCCCGAACAGCCCGTGCGCGACGAGGCAGCCGAAATGGCTGGCGTTCGCGTAATCCTCGTCGACGTGCACGGGCGTATGGTCGCCGGTGAGGTCGGCGTACGCGAGAATGCGCGCCTTGGTCACGACGTAAGTCGGGCTCGTGCACGCATCGCCCTCGCGGGCGTCGTCCCAGTATTTCTCGACGATCGTCATGGTCATGCCTCCGCGCGCGGGTCGATCGCCAGCGCCTGCGCGACGCAGGAAGCCGGCTTGGCCTGAATCAGTTCGACGGCAAGCCCGTCGGGCAGGCGAAGCCAGTTGCACCCCTGCGGCATCTCCGTCACGTCGAATCGCCGCGCCGCGGCGAGCGCGGCTTCCAGGTCCTCGCACATCACGCCGAGATGGGCGAGCCGGCCTTCCGGGCCGTCGTGTTCCGGCGCGTGGATGAACTGCAGGCCGCCGAGCGTCCAGTACTGTCGCGGGGCGTCGAGCGGGCCGTCCACTTCGCGCAGCGTCATGCCGAGCACGTCCTCGAAGAAACGGATGTGCCAGCGGATGTCCTTCACCCAGATCGCGACGTGTTCGAGATAGGCTTTCGTGGCGCTCATGCGGCAGCCTCCTCGCGTTGGCGATCGGCCATCGCGCGCTCCAGCCCCTTGATGCACGCGACGAGCGTCGCATTGACCGGCGTCGGCACGCCGTAGCGCTGCCCGCAGCGCACGACCGAACCGTTGATGAAGTCGATCTCGGTGATCGAGCCCTTCTCGAGGCTTTGCAGCATCGAGGTCTTGAAGGTCGCGGGCAGCCCTTCAGCGGCCAGCGTCCATGCCTGTTCGGGGTCGGTCATCGACAACTTCACGCCGGCTGCCCGGGCCGCCGCGATCGCCTCGGCCACGGCCGCGAGCGACGTGGCCTTGAGCAGCGGCTCGTCGTAAAGCTGCCCGTAGGTGAGCCCCGTGAGGCCCGTCAGCGCGCCCGTCGCGACGTTCACCAGCAGCTTGTCCCACATCGTGCCGACGATGTTGTCGCTGATCGTCGTCGCGAGACCGGCGCCATCGAACGCGTCGGCGATCGCCCGCACGCGCGGCGTGATGCGGCCGTCGAGTTCGCCGATGTAGGTCGACTTGCCGATCACGCCGGATTCGATATGGCCCGCGCCGCGCCGCACGCCGCCGACGTAGGTCTTGCCTGCGAGCACGCGCTCGCGGCCGACGGCGTCGCTCAGGATGTCCTCGTGGCCGAGGCCGTTCTGCAGCGACAGCACGACGGTATCCGCGCCCACCAGCGATCGGGCGCCGCGGATCGCCGCGTCGGTGTGGAACGACTTGACCAGCACCACCACCAGGTCGGCCGTGCCGACTTCGGCAGCCTGCGTCGTCGCATGCACGCGTACCTGGCGGCTGCCGCGGGCGTCGTCGACGCGCAGTCCGTCGCGACGCATCGCGTCGACGTGCACGGGCGAGCGAGCGATCAGCCAGGTCTCGTGACCGCCTTCGGTAAGGGTGGCGCCGATTGCGCACCCCAGCGCGCCAGCGCCCAGAATTGCAATTTTCAATGCTGTCTCCTTGACGTATGGCCTCACGATAGGAGTCGCCGCTCATGCCGGCAATGCAATGGATACAATGACGCCATTGCAATCGACAATAATGTGCCGATGCCCGCCGATCTGCCCGACCTGAAGCTGCTGCAGCTTTTCGATCTCCTGTACGACGTGCGCAGCGTCACGCGCGTCGCCGAGCAACTCGGCCAGAGCCAGCCGACGGTCAGCATCTGGCTCGGGCATTTGCGGGAACACCTGCACGATCCGCTCTTCATCCGGACGCCCGGCGGCATGGCGCCGACGCCTCAGGCCGATGCGCTGATCGGGCCCTGCCGGGAAATCCTCGAATCGCTGCGGCGCTTCACCGCGTGGGAGATCGCGTTCGATCCGTCGACGGCCCAGCGACGCTTTCGCATCTGCATGACCGACGCGAGCCACATCACGCTGCTGCCGCGGCTACTGGCCCATGTCAGGGCGCAGGCGCCTGGCGTCCGGCTGGAAGCCGCGCGGATCGACGGCAATACGGAACGCGCGCTCGAATCGGGCGAGGCCGACCTCGCGATCGGCTATGTGCCGTGGCTCGGCGGCGGCATTTACCAGCAGAAGCTGTATGACCAGGACTGGATTTGTCTGGCCAATCGGCATCACCCGAGAATTCGCGGCCGGCTCGGCGCAAAGCAGTACCGTTCCGAAGGACATGTCGCCATCACGGCGGGAACCGGCGCGCAGCTGCTCGAACAGGCGCTGCGGCAGGCGCGCATCGAGCGGGACGTGGTGCTGGAATTGCCGGGCTTCCTGGGTCTGGGGGCGATCGTCCAGACGACCGATCTGATCACGACGCTTCCCCGCCATATCGGCGAGACGCTGGCCCACGCGAACGACCTGGCGGTTCATGCCTGCCCGATCCCGGTCGACGGATTCGCGGTACGGCAGCATTGGCATGCGCGATATCACCACGAGGCGGGCAACCGGTGGCTGCGCGGCCTCGTGACCGAGTTGTTCGGTGCGTCGCGTTGACCGGTAGCCAGGGCGCCAGGGTGCCGGTACGCGTAAACGGGGTGGGCGACCCAAACGTCACCACCCTCATCTCGACGTAGACGCAGAAATAGAGGGGCCGCGCCCCCAACGGCACGCGACCGTTGCGGAGAATATCGAGCACGCCGGCCGGCCATGCCGGGCCACGGCGCAGGCCCGCTCGGTCTCCAGGTCGCGCAGCCCCATCGCGTCCTGCATGGGCGCCACGCGCCAGCCGGACGGCGGGAAGAAGTCGGCCGTCTCGAAACCGGACGCGGCTTCGCTCACCCTCCCGCCCGTGGCCGTGCGGCCCGCCATTTCGCTTCGCCCTCCCAATCTCAAAATTACGATTGCAAATGCCTCTCATTTGCATTAAATTGCCGCGCAAATGTACTGTTTGGAACACAGATGTCGGCGCGAGGCCGCCCGCCGTGCCCGAACGCGAAACACACTAAAAGGAGGAGTATGAGCAGGAGGAACTGGGCGGCCGCACCGATGGCCATCGTCGTCGGCACGACCGGCATGGGCAGCGCCGACGCGCAGGAGACGGCGCTGCCCACCATCGAGATCTCCGCCCAACGCGCGACGGCGCCGTTTCGCACGCGCGAATCGGCGAGCGCGACGCGCAGCGAGGCGGACGTGATGGAGATTCCGTTCGCGGTCAGCAGCGTCGACACGAAGCTGATCCAGACCGTGGCCGCCACGCGCGGCGACGATCTCTACGACTGGGTCGCGGGCGTCTCGCGCCAGAACAACTTCGGCGGCCTGTGGGACAACTACGCGGTGCGCGGCTTCGCCGGCGACGGCAACACGTCCGGCACCGACTACCTCGTCAACGGCTTTTCGTGGAATCGCGGCATGAGCGTGCCGCGCGACACCGTCAACCTCGAACGGATGGAAGTGCTCAAGGGGCCGGCGTCCGCGCTGTATGGCCGCGGCGATCCGGGCGGGATCATCAGCTATACGACCAAGCAGCCGCAGTTTGCCCGCGCGACCACCGTCGGCGTGTCGGCCGGCAGCTACGGCGCATTGCGGCAGACCCTCGATACGACCGGCCCCGTCACGCAATCGCTGGCGTACCGCTTCGTCGCGATGAACGAGAACAACGGCAGCTTTCGCGACACGGTGTCGAGCAAACGCTACCTGTTCTCGCCGTCGTTCACGTGGGACATCGGCGCGGACACGACGCTCCACTACGAGTTCGAGAGTGCGCGTCAGCGCGCGCCGCTCGATCGCGGCGTGCTCGCGGTCAACGGGCAACTGGGCGTGATCCCCGCGTCGCGCTTTCTCGGCGAGCCGCGCGACGGCGACTACGACGTGCGCAACACGGGCCACCAGTTCACGCTCGAGCATCGCATCGATTCACGCTGGTCGATCAATGCCGGCGTCGCGCAACGTAACACCGACCTGTCGGGGCGCTCGTCCGAGGCGTTCGCATTGCAGCCGGACGGCCGCACGCTGTGGCGCCGCTACCGGCAAGTCGCGTTTCACTCGAACGACCTGCAAGGCCGCCTCGAGACGGCCGGCTCGTTCCGCACCGGCGGCATCGGCCACACGCTCGTGATGGGCGTCGATGCGTATCGCTTCAACTACGATCAGTTCGTCACGCGTTCCACGCCGACCGCCACCGCGCCGTATGCGATCGACATCTTCGATCCGGTCTACGGCCAGCCCGCGCCGACGCCGCGCACCGCGACCAACCTGCTCGAACGCGACGACGGCCAAGGCGTCTACGCGCAGGACACGCTCGCGTTCGGGCCTCACTGGAAAATCCTGGCCGGGCTGCGCTGGGATCGCTTCCACCAGTCGATCGACAACCGCCTGAAGGGCGTGACGACGAGCCAGCTCCAGACCGCGCTGAGCCCGCGTATCGGCGTCGTGTATGAAATGAGTCCCGCGTGGTCGCTGTATGCGAACACCGCGTATTCGTTCCGGCCGAACAACGGCGCCGACGTCGGCGGCCGCGCGTTCGATCCCGAAAAGGGCCACGGCTACGAAGCGGGCGCGAAATGGGCGGGCGCGCGCTGGCTCACGACCGTCTCGGCGTTCTACGTGACCAAGCGCAACGTCCTCACCGCCGATCCGGCGAATGCGGGCTTCTCGCGCGCGGCCGGCGAAGTGCGCAGCCGCGGCGTCGAATTCGAATGGAGCGGCGATCTCGGTCACGGCTTGCGCGGGCTCGCCAACCTCGCGTACGTCGACGCCGAGGTCACGCGCGATGCCGTGCTCACGCCCGGGGCGCGCCTCGTCGACGTTCCGCGGCTGAGCGGCAGCGCGCTGCTGATGTACGAAACCACGCTGCCGTTCGCGGACAAGGCCGGCGCCGGTGCCGGCGTGATCTACGTCGGGCGCCGCGCGGGCAACACGGCCAACACACAGGACGGCTTCGAGCTGCCGGCCTACGCGACCGTGCAGCTGAACGGCTATCTTCAGGTCAACAAGCACCTGCGCGCGTCGGTCGTGCTGAACAACCTGTTCAACCGCACGACCTACGTCAGTTCGTACAACAGCCTGTGGGTCACGCCGGGCGCGCCGCGCAGCCTGTTCGCGTCGCTCGCCTACTCGTTCTAGCGCCCGTTCGCGCTACCGCGCGAGCGCGGCGACTTGCGTCGCCGTCAGCGCGCCCCTGCGGAAAACGCAGCGGGCTCCGCCGCGCCGTCCCGCTCGATGCGCTCGACGATGCGCGCCAGCCGAATGATGTCGGTCAGCGCGAAATCGGCCGCATCGGGCCGGGATCGGCCGCACGCGTCGGCCATCCGCATCGCGAACGACAGCGCTTCGGACCGCTCGTGCAGCAGCGCGCGCAGTGCATCCGCGATCACCTGCCGGTCGCGCGGATCACCGAGGCCCAGCACCGGGCCGGCATCCGGCATCGCGCGCGGCCCGGCCGCCCGCACGGAAACATCCTGCACGCGCATCGTGTTTCGTTCCATGGCCTTCCTCGTTGTCGACTCGCGACCGACCAGCGGCCCGTCACCGCCGGTTCGAGCGCGACACCACGTCGATCCACACCGCCAGCACCAGCACCGCGCCCTTGACGATCATCTGCCAGTACGCGTCGACGTCCAGCATCGACATCCCGTTGTCGAGGCTCGCCATCACGAGCGCGCCGATCAGCGCGCCGTAGACGGTGCCCGATCCGCCGCGCATCGACGTGCCGCCGATGAAGCACGCGGCGATCGCATCGAGTTCGCCCATCGTGCCGGCGGACGGCGACCCGGCCGCCAGCCGCGCCGTGTTCACGAGGCCGGCAAACGCGCACATCAATCCCATCAGCGCGAAGATCGCGAGCTTCACGCGATCGGTGTCCACGCCCGACAGCCGCGTCGCCTCCAGGTTCGATCCCACCGCATAGATGCGCCGGCCGAATACCGTCTGCGTCGCGATCCACGAGAACACGCCGAGCAACGCGAGCAGCAACAGCACCGGCACCGGAATGCCGCCGTAACGGTCGAGCGTCGCGACGAACGCGAACAGTACCGCGCCGGCGCCGACGATCTTCGCGACGTCCTGCCACAGCGGCGCGACCGCGAGCCGGTAGCGATGCCGCGTGCCGCGCTGCCGCACCACCAGCAGCGTCACGAGCGCGAACAGCAGGACCGCGAGGCCGTCCCCCGCCACGCGCGGCAGATAGCCCTGCCCGATGAACACGAAGCCGTCGGATACCGGCGCGATCGTCGAGCCGCCGGTCACGCCGAGCAGGATGCCGCGAAACGCGAGCATCCCGCCCAGCCCGACGATGAACGACGGCACGCGCCGATAGGTCGACCACCAGCCGTTGAAGAGCCCGATCAGCACGCCGAGCGCGAGCACGGCCGGGACCGTCGCCGCGACCGGCCAGTGACGGTTGACGTCGAGGATCGCGGCGACGCCGCCGAGCAGCCCGAGCAGCGAGCCGACCGACAGGTCGATCTCGCCCGCGATGATGACGAACACCATGCCGCACGCGAGCATGCCGGTGATCGACATCTGCCGCAGCAGGTTCGATACGTTGCGCGGCGTGACGAACGCGCCGTCCGTCAGCACCGAGAAGAACGCCCAGATCGCGACGACCGCGAACAGCAGCGCAAGCACCTTGTAGCGCGTGAAGACATGGCGCAATGGCAGCCGCGGCGCGCGGCCGGCGCCTGCATCCGGCGTCGCCGGGGTCGAGGAAGAAAGTTCGGAATTCATATCGCGCTCGCTGCAGTGGGTTCGGCGGGCAGGCGCGCGGGCTTCAGCGCGGCGCCGAGGATCTGTTCCTGCGTGAGGCCCTGGTTGACGAAATCGCCGCGCAGCTCGCCCTCGCCGATCACGAGCACGCGATCGGCCAGGCCGAGCACCTCCGGCAATTCCGACGACACGACGATCAGCGCGACGCCCCGCCTGGCCAGCGCGAAGATCAGCCGGTAGATCTCCGCCTTCGCGCCCACGTCGACGCCGCGCGTCGGTTCGTCGAGGATCAGCACCTGCGGCTCGGTCAGCAGCATCTTCGCGAGCACCGCCTTCTGCTGATTGCCGCCCGACAGGCTCGCGATCGACAGGAACGGGTGCGCTGCGCGCACCGACAGCCGCTGCATCTCGGTGCGGATCGTATCGAGCTCGGCGGCCGCGTCGATCCGCCCGCGCGCCGCGAAGCGCCGCAGCACCGCGAGCGTGATGTTGTGGCCGACGCCGAGCTGCGGCACGATGCCGTGGCGCTTGCGGTCCTCCGGCACCATCGCGATGCCGGCGCGGATCGCGTCGGCCGGCGAGCGGATCGACAGCGGCTTGCCGTTCATCGTCACGGTGGCCGTGCACGCGCCCGGATACGCGCCGAAGATCGCCTGCATCAGCTCGGTGCGCCCCGCGCCGACCAGCCCGGCGACGCCGACGATCTCGCCGCGCCGCACGCTGAACGACACGTCGTCGACCCGCTTGCGGCGCGCGTTCGTCACGTCGCAGCACGTCACGTGGCGCACGTCGAGCACGACGTCGCCGATCTCGTGCGGCTCGCGCGGATACAGGTCGCGGATCTCGCGGCCCACCATCATCGCGATGATCCGGTCGGTGGTCAGCGCGGCCATCGGCTCGGTCGCGACGTGGCGTCCGTCGCGGATCACGGTGACCGTGTCGCACACGGCCGCCACCTCGTCGAGCTTGTGCGAGATGTAGACGCACGCCACCCCACGGCGCTTCAGGTCGCGCACGATGTCGAGCAGGATGCGCGTCTCCGACGCACTCAGCGACGACGACGGTTCGTCGAGGATCAGCAGCTTCGCGTGCTTGTTCAGCGCCTTCGCGATCTCGATCAGCTGCTGGTGGCCGCCGCCGTAGTTCATCACCGGCTGCGCGACGTTGATCGTGTCGATCCGCAGTTCGTGCAGCAACGCCTCGGCGCGCCGGACCATCGCCGCGAAGTGCATGCGCCCGCCCGGCAGCGTGATCTCGTTGCCGAGGAAGATGTTCTCGGCGACCGACAGCTCGGGTACGAGCATCAGCTCCTGATGGATGATCGCGATGCCCGCCCGCTCGGTGTCGCGCACGCCGGCGGCCACGAGCGGCGCGCCTTCCCAGCGGATTTCGCCGTCCCACGTGCCGTGCGGATAGACGCCCGACAGCACCTTCATCAGCGTCGACTTGCCCGCGCCGTTCTCGCCGCACAGCCCGACGCATTCGCCGGGCCGCACGGTGAGGTCGATGCCGTCGAGTGCCTTCACGCCGTCGAATGCCTTGACGATGCCGCGCATCGTCAGCAAGGGTTCCGTCATTCGTTCATGCCTCGCAGGATGCGCGCGGGCGCGCTAGTGAAGCGCCGCCCGCGCGTCGCGCCGTTACTGGCTCGCCAGCTGGGCCTGGGTATAGAAGCCGTCCTTCACGACGACGTCGACGTTGCGCTTGGTCAGCAGCGTCGGCTGCAGCAGCACCGTATCGACCTTCTTCCTGCCGTTGTCGTATTGCGCGTTGAACGCGGGCTTCGCGCCCTTCGCGAGATCGACCGCGAGCTTCGCGGCTTCGCTCGCGATCAGCTTCAACGGCTTGTAGACGGTCATCGTCTGCGTGCCGGCGATCACGCGCTTGACCGCGGCCAGATCCGCGTCCTGCCCGGATACCGGCACCTTGCCGGCCAGATGCTGCGCGGCGAGCGCCTGGATCGCGCCGCCGGCCGTGCCGTCGTTCGACGCGACGATCGCATCGATCTTGTTGTTGTTCGCGGTCAGCGCATCCTCGACGATCCGCAGCGCGGTCGATGCGCTCCATTCGGGCACCCACTGCTGGCCGACGACCTTGATGTCGCCTCGGTCGATCGCCGGCTTCAGCACCTTCAGTTGTCCTTCGCGCAGCATCTTCGCGTTGTTGTCGGTCGGCGCGCCGCCCAGCAGGAAATAGTTGCCCTTCGGCTTCGCATCGAAGACGCCCTGCGCCTGCAGCTCGCCGACCTTCTCGTTGTCGAACGAGATGTACGCGTCGACGTCCGCATCGAGAATCAGGCGGTCGTACGACACGACCTTGATGCCAGCCTTCCGCGCCTCGGCGACGACGTTGCCGAGCGTCTTCGAGTTGAACGGCACGATCACGATCACGTCGACGCCGCGCGAGATCAGGTTCTCGATCTGCGAAATCTGCCGCGCCTCGCTCGCATCGGCGGACTGCACCGACACCTTCGCGCCGAGCTTCGTCGCGGCCGCGACGAAATAGTCGCGATCGCGCGACCAGCGCTCGACGCGCAGGTCGTCGATGCAAAAACCGATCTCGGGCTTGTCCTTGCTCGCATGGGCGAGCGGCGTGCCCAGCGCGAGGATCGCGAGCGCGGCGGCGCCGGCCAGCGAACTCAATACGGTACGACGCGTTACGGATTTCATGTCTCCAAACTCCTTGTTATGGAACCACCTCACGAACGCCGGGCGGCAGCCGACATGCGCCGCCCGCATCGAGTCACTGCAAAGCCCGGCAGCGCGACCGTTGCCGGCCACCTGCGCGGCATCGCGTCAGCGCAACCCGTAGATCGCCTGGTTCACGATGTTCTCGAGCCGCTCCTGCGCGCCGCTCGCATGTTGCGGGTCCACGCCGCGCGCGAGCGCGTCGGCCGCGAGCGACTCCAGCGTATAGCCGCCCGCCAGGATCTTGCGGCCGAACGCGTCGTCCCATTGCGCATAACGCTGCCGGCGCAGCGCGTCGAGCCGGTCGTTCTCGACCAGCACCGCCGCGCGTTCGAGCGCGAGCGCGAGCACGTCGATCGCGCCGACGTGGCCGTAGAACAGGTCTTCCGGATCGATGCTCTGGCGGCGCACCTTCGCGTCGAAGTTCATCCCGCCGGTCGTGAAACCGCCGTGACGCAGGATCTCGTAGAACGCGAGCGTCAGTTCCTCGACGCTGTTCGGGAACTGGTCGGTGTCCCAGCCGTTCTGCGGGTCGCCGCGGTTCGCGTCGACGCTGCCGAACACGCCGAGCGCGAACGCGTTCGCGATCTCGTGATGGAACGAGTGACCGGCGAGCGTCGCGTGGTTCGCCTCGATGTTCACGCGAATCTCGTTCTGCAGTCCGTACTGCACGAGAAAGCCGTGCACGGTCGCGACGTCGTAGTCGTACTGGTGCTTGGTCGGCTCCTGCGGCTTCGGCTCGATCAGCAGCGCGCCCTTGAAGCCGATCCGGTGCTTGTGCTCGACGACCATCGACAGGAAGCGGGCGAACTGGTCGCGCTCGCGCTTCAGGTCGGTATTGAGCAGCGTCTCGTATCCTTCCCGCCCGCCCCACAGCACGTAGTTTTCACCGCCGAGGCGATGGGTCGCGTCGAGCGCATGGCACACCTGGGTCGCGGCCCACGCGAACACGTCGGGGTTCGGGTTCGTCGCGGCGCCGGCCGCGAAGCGCGGATGCGAGAACAGGTTCGCGGTGCCCCACAGCAGCCGCACGCCGCTTGCCTGCTGGCGCTCGCCGAGATAGTCGACCATCCGCGCGAAGTTGGCCGCGTATTCGCGCAGGCTGTCGCCTTCCGGCGCGACGTCGGTGTCGTGGAACGTATAGAACGGCGTACCGAGCTTCGTGAAGAATTCGAACGCCGCATCCGCCTTCATCCGCGCCCGCTCGAGCGCATCGCCCGGCTGCTGCCACGGCCGCCGGAACGCGGCCTGCCCGAAGATGTCGTGACCGGGCCACACGAACGTGTGCCAGTAGCAGACCGCGATCCGCAGATGCTCGGCGAGCGTCTTGCCCAGCACGCGCTTGTCGGGGTCGTAATGGTGATACGCGAGCGGGTTGTCCGACTGCGGGCCTTCGTAGCGAATCGCGGGAATGTGTTCGAAATACGACATGGCGTCTCCGTGCGGGTTCTTGTTGCAGCGCAACGCGCGTCGCGGCGACGCACGCGGCCGATTCGGTTGGCTGGATCGTGCCCGCGCGCCTGCCGGCCGGCAATTGCGAAATTGCGCAGCCCGCTTGATGTTTCTTGCCAGCGGCGCTCGTACGGTACGCATTCCGTCCTACAATCGCCGTCACCAGACCACCGCGCGCCGCCTCCGCGAGCGCGCCCCGGAGACAACGGCACGGCGCCCCCGACGCGCTCGCCCGACACCGAGATGACACGCGCCCCTTCCGCCCAGACACCGCACCGCATCGCGCTGCTGTTCAACGCGAACAAGGTCTACGACCGCGAGATCATCAGCGGCATCGGCCAGTACCTGCACACGACGCGCGTCGTGTGGGACCTGTTCCTCGAAGACGACTTCCGCTGCCGGCTCACCGGGATCGAGCGCTTCGACGGCGACGGCATCATCGCCGACTTCGACGACCCGGCCGTGGCCGACGCGCTCGCCGGCTCGCCGCTGCCGATCGTCGCGATCGGATCGTCGTACGAGGACCCGACGCAGTACCCGGACGGCGTCCCATATATTGCGACGGACAACCCGAAGCTCGTGTCGCTCGCGTACACGCACCTGATCGGCGCGGGGCTCGCGCATTTCGCGATGTACAGCCTGCCGGTCGCGCAGGAGAACCGCTGGGCGCAGCAGCGCGAGCTGGCGTTCGACCGGCTCGCGCGCGCGGACGGGCTCGACGCGCCGATCTACCGCGGGCTGTCGACCAGCGCGTCGGGCTGGAATCACGCGATCGAGCAACTGATCGGCTGGCTGCATGCGCTGCCGAAGCCCGTCGGCGTGATCGCGGTGACCGATGCGCGCGCGCGGCACCTGCTGCAGGCGTGCCTGATCGCCGGCCTCGCGGTGCCGGAACAGGTCGCGATCATCGGCATCGACAACGATCCGCTCACGCGCACGCTGACGCGCATTCCGCTGTCGTCGGTGATCCAGGGCACCGAGGAAATGGGCCGCACCGCCGCGCACCTGCTGCATCGGATGCTGCGCGGCGCGCGCTTTCCCGGGCAGCGCATTCTCGTGCCGCCGGTCGGCATCAACGTGCTCGAATCGACGCGCCACCAGCCGCTGGCGAGCCCGCACGTGATGCGTGCGCGGCATTTCATCCGCCAGTACGCGTGCCAGGGGATCAAGACCGAACAGGTCGCCGACTATGTCGGCGTGTCGCGCTCGCTGCTCGAGGAGCACTTCCGGCGCGAACTGCAGCGCACCGTGCACCAGGAGATCCTGCGCCACAAGCTCGAAGCCGCGCAGGCGCTGCTTGCCGGCCGGCAGGCCAGCAGCGCCGAAGTCGCGATCCGTTGCGGGTTCACGTCGCTTCAGTACATGTATGCGGTGTTCAGGCGCGAACTCGGCTGCACGCCGCGCGAATATCAGGAACGCGCGGCCGCCACGCCCTGACGCCCGCCGCCCATCCGACCTCCACTCATGCATATCGATACCGATTCCTCCTACCTGACACGCGGCGTCGCACGCGTGCACGCCGAGCCGTGGGGCACGTTGCCCGACGGCGAGCCGGTGCGGCGCTATACGCTGCGCAACGCGCACGGGATGCGTGTCGTCGTCAGCGACCTCGGCGCGACCGTCGTGTCGTGGCTCGCGCCCGATCGCACGGGACGCTTCGCCGATATCGTGCTCGCGCACGACACGCCGGCCGAGTACCTCGAATCCGGCGTCTACCTCGGCGCGACGATCGGCCGATGGGCAAACCGGATCGCCGGCGCCCGCTTCACGCTCGACGGCGTCGACTACCTGCTCGACCGCAACGAGAACGGCAACCTGCTGCATGGCGGCGCGAACGGGTTTCATCGCGCGCGGTGGGACGTGATCGACGACGGCGGCGGCCTGACGCTGCGGCTCGATTCGCCGGAAGGCGATGCGGGATTCCCCGGCAACGTGAGCGTCCAGGTGCGCTACACGCTCGACGACGACGGCACGCTGACGATCGACTATGCGGGGTGGACCGATGCGCCGACCCCGCTGAACCTGACGAATCACAGCTACTTCAACCTGAACGGACGCGCGGGCAGCGACGTGCGCGGCCATCTGCTGCACATCGACGCCGACGCGTTCCTCGAAGTGGACGACGCGCTGATCCCGACCGGCACGGCCGACGTGACGGGCACGGCGTTCGATTTCCGGCACAGCGCGCCGCTCGGCGCGCGCCTCGACTGGCCGCATGCGCAACTCGCGCGGGCGCGCGGCTTCGATCATTGCTTCGTCGTCGGCAACGGCGCGCGCGAAGTCCGGCCCGTCGCACGCGTCTACGATCCGGAAAGCGGCCGCGAGTTGATCGTGTCGACCGATCAGCGCGGCCTGCAGCTCTATACGGGCAACTATCTCGACGGCGTGCGTGTGAGCGGCGGCACGCGGTGCGCACGCCACGCGGCGCTGTGCGTCGAGGCCGGCGGCTTTCCGGACCAGGTCAACATGGACGGCCTGCGCGACGACGTGATCGTTCGTCCGGGCACCGTCTATCGACAGACCACGCGGTATCGGGTCGGCGTTCACGCGTAGCGCGGGGCGGGCGGCAGCGTCGCTTGGCGGGAACCGGCGCGAATGTCGACGCTTCGCCACGCCGCCCCGCTTGCTCGCGTCGGCTTTCCCCCTGCGGATTTACGCCGTCACGCGCGCAGCCGGGGCAGCGAGACGATCGCTGAAACAGGAAAATGCTTTCTACGATTCGTTGGTTTGAGCGGCGCGGCGCAGCCCGTAGCATGGGCGCGTCACCCATCCTCCAGCATCGGAATGTCCGCGCAAACAGACAAGGTCGTCCATTGGCTGCTGTCCAGCCTGGAGCCGAGAAGCCAGCTTTTTCATGTCGGCCAGTATTGCGGCGACTGGCAGGCGTCCACCGCCGGCCGTGCGAAAGCGAGCTTCCACGTGATCCTGCACGGATCGGCGTGGCTGCATTTCGCCGACGGGCGCGACAGCATCCCGGTCACCGCCGGTGAAGCCGTCTTTCTGCTGCGCGACGTGCCGCACGGCTTGTCGCCGAGCCCGGTCAACCCGCAGGCCTGCGCGGTCGCGGGCGGCCGCCCGCTCGAGCGACGCGGGTCGATGCAACCGCTCGACCCGTCGGTCGACGGCAGCGTCGGGCTCGCCTGCGGCTTCATCGAATTCCGCTCCACCGTGTCGCGCGCGATCGTGTCGCTCTTTCCCGAGTACCTGATCGTGCGGCGCGGCGACGACGCCTATCGCGGTATCCACGGGCTGTTCGACCTGATTCGCGCTGAAGGCCGCCATGGCGTCGACGCCCCCTCCCCGCTGATCGACAAGCTGGTCGAACTGCTGCTGTTCTATGCGGTGCGGGATGCCGCGGGGCACGATACCGTGGCGAGCGGCCTCGCGTCGCTGATGCAGCGGACCGGTTTCGCCACGCTCGTCGCCGCGATCATCGATGCGCCCGCCGACGCGTGGACCACCGACTCGATGGCCGCATTCGCGAACATGTCGCGCACCGCGTTCTGCAAGCACTTCAGCGAAGCGTCCGGCCATCCGCCGATGCAGTTCGTCACGATGGTGCGGATGCGACTCGCGGCGGACCTGTTGCAGCAAGGCCTGCCGATTTCGCGTGCGGGTGAACTGGTCGGCTATCAGTCGGAATCGGCGTTCGCGCATGCGTTCAAGCGCACGATGGGCATGCAGCCCGGCGCATGGCGGCGCGGCGGCCCTGCGTCGCCATCGGCGGCGCGCCTGCACTAGCCGGAGACGGCGCGACGGCGGAACGCGCGGCGCGGGACGAACGCACAGGAATCGCGGATGTTCGCGCATTGTCCGGCGGGGGCGCCGCCTCGACAATGATCTCACTGCCCCTCCGGAGAATCCTGTGAGCCGCCTGCCCTTGCCCACCATCGAAACCGCCCCCGCGCCCAGCCAGCCATTCCTGGAAAAGTCGCAGCGCGCGAACGGTTTCCTGCCGAACCTCGTGCGCTCGCTCGCGAACGCGCCGGTCGCGCTCGAAACCTATCTGACCGTCGCGGAGATCAACAGCCGCGCGGGCCTCACGTTCGCCGAGCGCGAAGCCGTGCAGATCACCGCGGCCGCCGTCCACGGCTGTGCGTTCTGCGTGGCCGGACACACCGCGGCGGCGCTGAAAAAGGCCCACGTCGACCACGCCGCCGTCGATGCATTGCGCGACGGCGAACCGGTCGCCGATCCGCGGCTCGACGCCGTCGCCGCATTCACGCGCGCCGTGATCGCGACGCGCGGCGGCGTGCCCGACGACGCGCTCGACGCGTTCCTGGCCGCGGGCTTCACCGAGGCGAACGCGCTCGAAGTGGTGCTGGGCGTGAGCCTCGCGACGCTGTGCAACTTCGCGAACAACCTGTCGCGCAACGAACTCAACCCCGAACTGGCGGCATACCGATGGGAACCCCGGACACAGGCCGCCTGACGGCGCTCGAACTCGACGCGTCGCTGGTCGACTGGCTCGACGCGAACGCCACGTCGCTCGACACGCGCGCCGCGCTGAAAGCGGAAGTCGTGCCGCGCCTCGCGGCGGCCGGACTGTTCCGGATCGGCGTGCCGGCGGGCCTCGGCGGCGCCGGCGGCACCACCGCGGACGCCATTGCCGGCATCGCCGCGGTGGCCGAGCATTCGCTGACCGCGGCATTCGTGCTGTGGGGCCAGCGCAGCTTCATCGAATACCTGTTGCAAAGCCCGAACGCCGCACTGCGCGCGCGCTGGCTGCCGGCGCTGCTCGACGGCCGTTGCGCCGGCGCCAGCGGGCTGTCGAACGCGATGAAGTATCTGTGCGGCATCGAGTCGCTTCAGATCGACGCGACGCGGCACGCGGACAGCGCCGACGACTGGCGGCTGACGGGCAGGATGGCGTGGGTGACGAACCTGCGCGCCGAACGGTTCGTGGTGGCGGCAGCCGTCGCGTTCGACGATGGCCGCCCGTCCGCGATCGTCGCGATTCCGGATGACGCGCGCGGCCTGGCCCGCAGCACGGATCTCGACCTGATCGCGCTGCGCGGCAGCAACACCGCCGCGCTGCATCTCGACGCCGTGCCGAGCGACGCCGCCTGGCTGATCCACCCGGACGCGCAAACCTTCCTGCCCGCGGTACGACCGGCATTCCTCGGCTTGCAGTGCGGGCTGTCGATCGGGCTCGCGCGGCGCTCGCTGGCCGAAGCGCGGCGCGCGGCGGAGACGACGCGCGGCATTCTCGGCCCCGAAGTCGAATCGTGCGCGGCCGAACTGGCCGCCGCGTGCGCGCAGTTGTCGGCCGGCATCGCCGACGGCAGCCTGCGCCTGCATCCGAACCGCCTGTTCGAGCTGCGCATCGCGCTCACGACGCTAGTGGCCACCGCCGTGAACCTCGAACTCGAGGCGAGCGGCGGCCGCGGCTATCTGCGCGATGCGGGGCTCGGCTTCGAGCGACGCTGGCGCGAAGCGGCGTTCATTCCGATCGTCACGCCGAGCGTGGTGCAGTTGAAGGCGCAACTCGCCGCGCAGGCGCGGAGCATCGCCGCATGACGCCCCCGCTGCTGGACGCCCGTCACCTGACGCTCGGCTACGGCGACGAGCCGCGCACGACCGTGCTTGCCGACGTGTCGCTGTCGGTCGGACGCGGCGAAATCGTCGCGTTGATCGGCCCGAGCGGGACCGGCAAGTCGAGCCTGCTGCGCGCACTGGCCGGGCTCGAGCGGCCGCAATCCGGCACCGTATCCGTCGACGGCGCGCTGCTGCAGGGCCCGCACCCGAGGATCGCGATCGCGTTCCAGGACCCGTGCCTGCTGCCGTGGCTGTCGACCGAACGGAACGTCGCGTTCGGGCTTGCCTTCGCGCATCAGGAGCGCCTCACGCGCGATCAGCAACGCGAACGCGTCCGCTCGGCGCTGCGCGCGGTCGGGCTCGACGCCGCCGCGTCGCTGCGCCCGGCCCAGCTTTCCGGCGGGATGGCGCAGCGTGCGGCGCTGGCGCGCGCACTGGCGCGTCGGCCGCACGCGCTGCTGCTCGACGAACCGTTCTCGGCGCTCGACGAAGTCACGCGCGCGGCGATGCAGCGGCTGCTGGTGAACATCGTGTCGACGACGCGCTGCGCGACGGTGCTCGTGACCCACGACATCGACGAGGCGCTGCTGGTGGCCGATCGCATCGTGCTGCTCGGCACGCAAGGCCGCTTCATCGACGCGTGGCAGGTCGATTACCCGCATCCGCGCGACGCGTTCGTCAGCGAACTCGGCACGATGCGCATCGACATCCTGAAGGCGTTGCAGGCCGGCATGAAGCGCCTGCACGCGTCCGAACCCCATCCCTTGAACTGACCTCCCTATCCATGTGCCAGATTCCGATGTCGCGCCGCGAATGGCTGAAGCTCGCGGCCCTGTTCACCGCGACGGGTGCCGCCCCGTTGCTGTCGATGGCCAACGCGCACGCCGCGGCCGAACCGGATGCGCCGGTTCGCATCGGCTATCTGCCGATCACCGACGCGGCCCCGCTGCTGGTCGCCCACAACAACGGCTATTTCGCGTCCGAAGGGCTGACGGTCGAGCAGCCGAAGCTGCTGCGCAGCTGGGCGCAGCTCGTCGAGGCGTTCCTGTCCGGCCAGGTCAACGTCGTGCACCTGCTCTCGCCGATGACGCTGTGGGCACGCTACGGCAGCCGCGCGCCGGCGAAGGTGGTCGCATGGAATCACGTGAACGGCTCCGGGCTGACGGTCGCGCCCGACATCGATTCGCTGCGCGATCTCGGCGGCAAGACCGTCGCGATTCCGTTCTGGTACTCGATTCACAACGTCGTGCTGCAGGACATGCTGCGCGGGCAGGGGCTCGTCCCCGTGCTCAAGCGGCGCGGCACGCCCGCGGCGAACGAGGTCAACCTCGTCGTCATGGCGCCGTCGGACATGCTGCCCGCGCTCGCCGCGCGCCAGATCGCCGGGTATATCGTCGCGGAGCCGTTCAACGCGACCGCGGAATTGATGAAGATCGGCAAGATCCTGCGTTTCACCGGCGATGTGTGGAAGAACCATGCGTGCTGCGTCGTGTTCATGCACGAGCAGGATCTGACGCAGCGCCCCGCGTGGTCGCAAAAGGTCGTCAACGCGATCGTGAAGGCGCAGCTGTGGGCGCGCTCGCATCCGCAGGAAACCGCGCAACTGCTGTCGAAGGACGGCACGCACCGCTATTCGCCGCACACGCTCGCGTCGCTGGACCGCGTGCTGGTGCCGTCGGCGTCGCTGGTCGACACCTATCGCGCGAGCGGCGCGATCCGCCACGCCGACTGGCACGCGAAGCGGATCGACTTCCAGCCGTATCCGTTCCCGAGCTATACCGAGGCGCTGGTGCAGCGGCTGAAGCGGACGGTGGTCGACGGCGACAGCGCATTCCTCGCGTCGCTCGATCCGGCGTTCGCGGCCCGCGACCTGGTCGACGACCGGTTCGTGCGCAAGAGCATCGACGCGGTCGGCGGGCTGACCGCGTTCGGTCAATCGGGCGGGTTCCGCCGCGAGGAGATCGTCGTTGTCTGATGCGCTTGCTACCCGCCGCTCGTCCGCACCCGGCACGCGCCGGACCGGCGGCGCCCGTTCCCGGGCACCTGCGGCCGCGGGCTGGCTCGGCGTGGCCGGGCTCGTGGCGACGGTCGCGGTCTGGTGGGCCGCGATTCATGCGTTGACCGAGCCTGGCTCGCTCGGCCGGCAGTTCGCGCCGGACAGCGCGTTCGCCAGCCTGCGCTCGCTCTGCGCGGACGATCATCTGCTCGAACACGCGCTCGTCAGCCTGCGACGCATCGGCGTCGGGCTCGGCGCGGCGCTGCTGGCCGGCGTCCCGCTCGGCTTGTTGCTCGGCCGCGTGCAATGGGTCGAGCGGATGCTGTCGCCGACGTTCCAGTTCCTGCGCATGGTGTCGCCGTTGTCGTGGATGCCGCTTGCGGTCATGTCGTTCGGCATCGGCGACCGCGCGATCTACTTCCTGCTCGGGTTCGCCGCGTTGTGGCCGGTGCTGATGAGCACGGCCGCCGGCGTCAAGCAGATCGACCGGCGCTGGCTGCAGCTCGGCGCGAGCCTCGCGGCCACCCGCAGCGAGCTGCTGGTCCATATCGTGCTGCCCGCGATCGCGGGGCCGCTGCTCAACGGCATCCGGCTCGCGATCGGCATCCTGTGGATCGTGCTGGTGCCGGCCGAGATGCTCGGCGTCAACGCGGGCCTCGGCTACCTGATCCTCGATACGCGCGACCGGCTCGCGTATGCGGAGCTGACCGCGGTGATCGTCGTCATCGGCGCGCTGGGTTTCGCGCTCGACGGCATCGCGCGGGGGTTGACCCGCGCGCTGCTGGCGTCCGGGCGCTGACGTTCAATTCCACGCATGGCGCGCCGGGCGCGCGCCGTTCAGGTAGTAGTTGCCGACGAGGTGATATTTCCAGCGCACCGGGTCGTGCAGCGTATGCGTGCGCGCATTGCGCCAATGGCGGTCGAGGTTGTGCTCGGCGAGCGTCGCTTGCGTGCCGGCCAGCTCGAACAGCTTTTCGCCCGCGAGCAGCGCGACTTCGGTCGTCAGCACCTTCGCTTCACCGACCGCCACCGACGCCCGCGCGACGTCGTCCTCGGTCACGTCGCCCTTGGCCGCGATCTCGTCGAGCGTGCGCGCCGCGCGTTCGAGCAACGCGTCGGCCGCATGCAGCTGGATGTGCAGCCGGCCGATTTCACGAATCGTCAGCGGATCGTCCGTGGCCCGCTCGACGCCGCTGTCGACCCACGGCCGCGTGCGGGTTCGCACGAACGCGAGCGTATCGTCGATCGCCGCCTTTGCGATGCCGGCGTCGATTGCCGCCTGGATGATCTGCGACAGCGGGCCGTTGAGCGTCGGCACGTCTGACACGCGCTGCGCGGGCAGCACGTGCGACGCCGGGATGCGCACCGCGTCGAGTACCACCGTGCCGCTCGCGGTCGTGCGCTGGCCGAAGCCCGACCAGTCGTCGATCACGGTCAGCCCGGGCGTCGGTTGCGGCACGTACGCGAGCCAGGCCTGCTGCGCGTCGTCGAGCCCGAGCACCGGCACGTAATGCGCGAACAGCGCGCCGGTCGAGTAGAACTTCGTGCCGTCGACGACGTAGTCGTCGCCGTCGCGGCGCACGCGCGTCTTCAGGTCGAGCACGTGCTTCGTGCCCTTCTCCGAGAACCCGTTGCCGAACCGCTTGCCGCTCAGCACTTCGGCGAAGAAGTGCCGCTTCTGCGCGTCGGTGCCGACGAGCGTGATCACGTCGATCAACCCGAAATGATTCTGCGGAAGCTGCCCGAGCGACGCATCGGCCGCGGCGACGATCTTGATCACCTCGGTGAGCGTCACGTGCGAGACGCCTGCGCCGCCGTATGCCTTCGGCACCGTGATCGCCCACAGCCCCGACTGCGAGAACCATTCGATTTCCTCGCGCGGCAGGCGGCGGTCGCGATCGCGCTCGGCGGCGCCTTGCGCGAGGCGTTGCGCCAGCGCATGCGCGGCCGCGATCGCTTGCGCATCGTCGGCGATCACGCGGGCCACCTGCGGGTGTGCATCGGCCGGCCGCTCCTGAATCGTCGCGCTCGTGTCTGACATCGGGCTCTCCTGTCGAATGGCGAAAGCATTCAATCTAGCAGCGCCGCGCGGGCCGGAAAACCGAGCGATTCTCGGAACGATATTCCTTGGGAGAACAAACGACGTCGCGCCTGACGCAGGTGGAACGGCGTTTTGACGTCGCAACGGATGCATGAACGTCGATGCGTCCCCGCGTGGTTGCGGTCGCAGTCGCGGTAATACGCAGCGACGATAACGATCCGAGAATCCGTTATTGGAACGCCCGCTTCGCGCTTCCTATACTGGGCTCCCGGCGCACGCCCTTCGAGGAAACCCGCATGACTTCGTCGCACGCAGCCCCCGACCTTTCCACTGGTACCGATTACGATGCGCTCGCGAGCCGGTTCCGGCCGATCTTCGAGCGTATCGCCGCCGGCACCGCCGAACGCGAACGCCGCCGCGAACTGCCGCACGAGGCGATCGGCTGGCTGAAATCGGCGGGCTTCGGCGCGATACGGCTGCCGGCGAGCGCGGGCGGCGCCGGCGCGTCGCTGCCGCAGTTGTTCCGGCTGCTGACCGAGCTGGCCGCCGCCGATTCCAATTTGCCGCAGGCGTTGCGCGGACATTTCGCGTTCGTCGAGGACTGGCTGAACGCACCGGACGGCCCGCAACGCACGACCTGGTTCGACCGCTTCGCGAGCGGCCAGCTGGTCGGCAATGCATGGTCGGAAGCCGGCGACGTGCCGCTCGGCCAGACCGTCACGAAGGTGTCGGAGCAAAACGGCCGGCTCGTGCTGAACGGCCGCAAGTTCTACAGCACCGGCAGCCTGTTCGCCGACTGGATAGACGTGTTCGCGCAGCGCGCGCACGACGGCAGCGACGTGATCGTCGCCGTCGCGACCGCGCAGCCGGGCGTGATCCGCGAGGACGACTGGGACGGTTTCGGCCAGACGACCACCGGCAGCGGTACGACGCGTTTCGAGGACGCGGCGGTCGATGCGGACAACGTGATCGATTTCGCGCGCCGCTTCAAGTACCAGACCGCGTTCTATCAGCTGTTCCACGTCGCGACGCTGGCCGGCATCGGCCATGCGATCGTGCGCGACGCGGGCGAACTCGTGCGCAACCGCACACGGGTGTACAGCCACGGCAATGCGCCGCGCGCGGGTGACGACGCGCAGTTGCAGCAGGTGATCGGCGAGATCGCGTCATGGGCCTACGCGGCCGACGCGCTCGCGCTGCGCGCAGCGCAACCGCTTCAGCAGGCGTACGAAGCGCGCTTCGGCGGCGACGAAGCGGCCGAGCAGGCCGCGAACGTCGCGGCCGAAATCGAATCCGCGCAGAGCCAGCTCGTCGTGTCCGAACTCGTGCTGCGCGCGGCGACGCGCCTGTTCGATGCGCTCGGCGCATCGGCAACCCGCAGCACGACCGCGCTCGATCGCCACTGGCGCAACGCGCGCACGGTGTCGTCGCACAACCCGCTCGTGTACAAGGCGCGCATCGTCGGTGACTGGATCATCAACGGCCGCACGCCGCCGTTCGTGTGGCGCGTCGGCAACGGTGCGGACGCCAACGCGGGCGCCGGTGCGGAAACGGGGGCCGCGCAATGAGCAAGACGATCCGCTTCAACGCATTCGAGATGAACTGCGTGGGCCACCAGTCGCCCGGCCTGTGGGCGCATCCGCGCGACCGCTCGTGGCAGTACAAGGATCTCGACTACTGGACCGACCTCGCGCGCGTGCTCGAACGCGGGATCTTCGACGCGATCTTCATCGCGGACGTGATCGGCTACTACGACGTGTACAAGGGCAGCAACTATCACGCGCTGCACCAGGCCGCGCAGATTCCCGTCAACGATCCGCTGCAACTGGCCGCGCCGATCGCGATGGCGACCGAGCATCTCGGCATCGGCATCACTGCGTCGACGACGTTCGAGCACCCGTACACGTTCGCCCGCCGGCTGTCGACCGCCGACCATCACACGAAGGGCCGGCTCGCATGGAACATCGTCACGTCGTACCTGGAGAGCGGCGCGAAGAACGTCGGCGATCACGGGCTGCGCATGCACGACGACCGCTATGCGGTCGCGGCCGAGTACGTCGAGGTGCTGTACAAGCTGTTCGAGGGTAGCTGGGAAGACGGCGCGGTGGTGCGCGATCGCGATGGCCGCGTGTTCACGCATCCGGAGAAAGTGCACGAAATCGGCCACAAGGGCCGCTTCTTCGACGTGCCCGGCTATCACCTGTGCGAGCCGTCGCCGCAGCGCACGCCGGTACTCTTCCAGGCTGGCGCGTCGGGCCCGGGCAAGGCGTTCGCCGCGCAGCACGCCGAATGCGTGTTCGTCGCCGCGCCGACCCGCGACCAGCTCGCGCGCTATGTGGCCGACGTGCGTGCGCAGGCCGCGGCCGCCGGGCGCGACCCGGCGAAGGTTCTGATCTACAACCTCGTCACGGTGATCGTCGACGAGACCGACGAGAAGGCGCAAGCGAAGTTCGACGAGTATCGGCGCTACGTGTCGTACGACGGCTCGCTGGTGTTCATGTCCGGCTGGACCGGCATCGACTTCGGCCAGTACGCGCCGACCGATCCCGTCAGGCGCGTCGAAACGAACGCGATCGTATCGGCGGTCGAGCACCTGTCGGGCGGCGACACCGCGTGGACGATCGAGGCGCTGGCGGCCTGGGGCGGCATCGGCGGGATGGGCCCGGTGTTCGTCGGGTCGGCGTCGACCGTCGCGGACATCCTGCAGGAATGGGTGGCCGCGACCGACGTGGACGGTTTCAATCTCGCGTATGCGGTCGCGCATGAAACCTTCGAGGACGTCGTGCGCCATCTCGTGCCCGAGTTGCAGCGGCGCGGCGTGTATCCGACCGCGTATGCGCCGGGCACGCTGCGCGAAAAACTCTTCGGCGGATCGGCGCGGCTGCCGGACGAGCATCCGGCCGCGCAGTTTCGCGATATCGAACAGGTCAAGCGCGCGGCCGAGCGGGAAGCGGTGAGCGCGTAGCGTTGGGCGACGTCGAAGCCGGTCTGTCCGCATTCACGCGGCGGCCGGCTTTCAGTACAAACGGTTTCGTGCAGTCTGACGAAGCCGTTTGTATTTGCCGGGGGACAACGAGCGCCCCCAGGGTCGATGGTTACGCCACGCTTTCGTCGTCGACGTCGTTCGCCGTCGGCTCATAACGAATGATCAGCAGGAACACGATCGGCGTGACCGCGCTGATCGCGACGACCCAAAACATGTCGGTGCCGAGACGCGCCTGCAGGATCGGCAGCACGAACAGCGCGAGTGCCTGGCCGATGCCGCACAGCGACCGCCCGAAGCCGACGCCGGTGCCGCGGATCGCGGCCGGATACGACAGCGTCGGATAGATCATCATCTGCGCGCCCGGCCCGAAACCTTCGGCGAACAGCCAGGTGCCGAGCATCAGCAGCACGACGCCGACCGCCAATGCGCCGTGCGGATGCCCCGCCAGCGCCAGCGCGACGAGCGCGACCGTTTGCAGCGCAAACCCCGCGATCGCGACATGACGCGACGGATAGCGATACGCGAGTCGCATGCCGAGCAAGCCCCCGGTGAACGCGAACAGCACGTTCAACGCGAGCGACGCCGCGATCGTCTCGAACACGCCCGCGCCGAGGAATTGCGACAGGATCGACGGCAGGAAGAACGCGATCGCCGTGTATTCGAACGGGATGCACAGGTTCATCACGCTGGCGACGATCGTGCGCCCCAGATACGGACGCTGGAACAGTACGCGAATCCGCACCGGCGGCGGGCTCGGCTCGCGTCGCGCATCGTCCGCTTCGTGCGCGTGAATGCCGTACGATTCGCGCAGGATCCGCGCGGCATTGGCCAGATCGCCCTGGTTCGCGGCCCACAGCGGCGACTCGTTCATGAAGCGGTTGCGGAACAGGATGATGACGAGCGCCGGCACCGCGCCGAAGATCAGCGACGCGCGCCACAGCCAGCCCGCGTGCTCGGCCGGCAGCAGGAAATACAGCCCGAAGATCAGCAGGAAGCACACCGACGACGCGACGTACCACATCGGGCACCACGCCGCGAGCCGCGACGCCTTGTTGCCGCGGCCGTTGAACTTCGAGAATTCGGCGAGGAACGCCATCGCGACGGGCAGGTCGATGCCGACGCCGAGCCCCATCACGAAGCGCGCGGCGATCAGCACCCAGACGTTCGGCGCGAGCCCGGCCGCGATCGCCGCGACCACGAAGAACAGCATGTCGGCCATGAACACCTGATAGCGGCCGATCCGGTCCGTCAGCCAGCCGCCGACCAGGCTGCCGAAGATCGTGCCGATCATGATCGCCGACCCGACCAGCCCGGTCAGCGCGGGCGTCAGGCCGAATTCGCGCGCCACGTCGTCGATGCCGTACGACAGCGTCGTCAAGTCGTACGCATCGAGAAACACGCCGCCGAGCGCCAGCAGCACGATCATCCGTGCGTGGCTCACCGAACTGTCCACCGTATTGATCAGGCGCGCGACGTCGCTGGCCGAGCGGATGGGAGAAGACGCCGGCGCGAGCGGGCTCAGATCGATCGAACTCATCGGATTCCTTAGTTTTGTGCCGAATGCACGGCAAGGTCGTCGTGGAGCCGGAAACCGGACAGGTGCGTTCGCGACCATCGCGGCGCCGGGCGAATGCGGCCCCGTCGTCATCGGGTTCCGGCAACGGAAATTCTGTTCCCTCGATCCGGCAATCCCAAGCGATATAAACCGATAAATTAATCGGCGTGCGTCATAAAGTTGCGCGGCAGAGGCGCTTAGCAGCAGCGTGCATGTGCAATCGCGGATTTCTTCGTTAACGGAACGCCTGCGCTTCGTTACAGTAGCCCACTACCCTGCCTGTTCGCGGCGCGTTGCCGCTCTTCCGGAGAATTCCCGATGAAGTCGTTCTGGTCCCGCGTGTGGCAATCCGCGGCCGTCGTCGTTGCCGCGCTTGCCGGCCTCGCGTCGATACACGCGCAGGCGGCGACGCCCGCTGAAATCCGCGTCGACTACGCGTACTACTCGCCCGAGAGTCTCGTGATCCGCCACTTCGGCTGGCTCGACGACGAATTCAAGGCCGACCATACGGCGATTCGCTGGGTGCTGAGCCTCGGCAGCAATCGCGCGCTCGAATACCTGAACAGCGGCGCGGTCGATTTCGGCTCGGCCGCGGGGCTGGCGTCGGTGCTCGCGCGCGCGAACGGCAACCCGATCCACACGGTCTACGTGTTCTCGCGCCCCGAATGGACGGCGCTGGTGGTGCGCAAGGATTCGCCGATCCGTTCGCTCGCCGACCTCAAAGGCAAGAAGATCGCCGCGACGCGCGGCACCGATCCGTTCCTGTTCACGCTGCGCGCGCTGCACACGGTCGGCCTGACCCGCGACGACGTCGAGATCGTCAACTTGCAGCATCCGGACGGCCGCACCGCGCTCGCGAACGGCCAGGTCGATGCGTGGGCCGGGCTCGATCCGCACATGGCCGCCGCGCAGCTCGACGACGGCGCGCGCCTGCTGTACCGCAACGTCGCATTCAATACGTACGGCTTCCTGAACGTGCGCGATGCGTTCGCCAGCCAGTATCCGCAGGCGGTCGCGCGCGTGCTGAAGGTCTACGACCGTGCGCGCCAGTGGATCGTCGCGCATCCGGCCGAAACCGCGCAGATCGTCGCCGACGAATCGAAGGTATCGCTACCGGTCGCGAAGCTGCAGCTTCAGCGCAACGACTTCAGCGACCCGGTGCCGGGCGACACGCAGCGCGCGGCGCTGAAGGCCGCCGCGCCGGTGCTGACGGCCGAGCAATTGACCAAGCCGGGCGTCGATCCGGCGAAGATCGTCGATACGCTGCTCGATCCGTCGTTCGCGCGCCCGATCGTCGCGGCGTCGCACTGAGCGTGACGCCGATGACGGACACCACCGCGCGCGGCGACGCGCTCGCGTCCCGCCAACCCGCTTCGCCGCCGCGTGCGGCCCGACGTGACCCGCTGCGCGCGTGGCGGGTCGCGGGCCTCGCGCTGCCGTTCGCGGCGCTCGTGCTGCTGGAGTTCGTGGTGCGGCGCGGCTGGCTGCCCGAACATCTCGTGCCGGCGCCGAGCGAGATTCTCGATACGCTCGCGCGAATGGGCGTCACGCGGGTTGCGCGTCACGTCGGCGCGAGCACGCTGCGCGTCGCGGCCGGCTTTGCGGCGGGCGCCGGCCTCGCGCTCGTCGTCGGCGCGGCGATGGGCCTGAGCCGCCGAGTCGATGCGCTGTTCGAACCGACGTTCCAGGCGCTGCGCGCGATTCCGTCGCTTGCGTGGGTGCCGGTGCTGCTGCTGTGGCTCGGCATCGACGAAGCGCCGAAGATCACGCTGATCGCAATCGGCGCGTTCTTTCCCGTTCATCTCGCGGTGGTCGCCGGCATTCGCGACGTCGACCGCAAGCTCGTCGAGCTCGGCGCGGTGTACCGGCTCGGCCCGCTCGCGCTGTTCCGCCGGATCCTGCTGCCCGCCGCGCTGCCGCAGATCGTCACCGGCCTGCGGACCGGCCTCAGCCTCGCGTGGATGTTCATGGTCGCCGCGGAGCTGATCGCGGCCACGCGCGGCCTCGGCTTCCTGCTGAGCGACGGCCGCGAAACCGGACGCCCCGATCTCGTGTTCGGCGCGATCCTGCTGCTCGCGTTGCTCGGCAAGCTGACCGACGGCGCGATGCGCCGCATCGAGTCGCGCTGGCTCGGCTGGCGCGATGCGTTCGACGGCGCGGCGCGCGAGGGCGGCAAATGAGCGCCTCCCCTTCCGTCCGGCCGGCCGCCGGCCTCGCCACGCCGCTGCTCGACCTGCGGATCGCCCGCAAGCTGTATGGCGATCGCACGATCCTGGCCGACATCGCGTTGCAGGTCGCGCGAGGCGAAATCGTCTGCGTGGTCGGCCCGAGCGGGTGCGGCAAGAGCACGCTGCTGCGGATCGTCGCGGGCCTGGACCCGGACTTCCGCGGCAGCGTGACGCTCGATGGCAGCGCGCTGGCCGGGCCGTCCGCGCGTGTCGGCGTGATCTTTCAGGAGCCGCGGCTGCTGCCGTGGCTGTCGATCGCGGACAACGTCGGTTTCGCGTCCGGCGCGCGGGGCGGACGCGATCCGAGCGTCGCGCGGTTGCTCGACGAGGTCGGCCTGGCCGGCGTCGCGCGGCAGCTGCCGGCCACGTTGTCGGGCGGGATGGCGCAGCGTGCCGCGATCGCGCGCGGGTTGTTCGGCGAGCCGGATCTGCTGCTGCTCGACGAGCCGTTCAGCGCGGTCGACGCGATCACGCGGATGCGCTTGCAGACGCTGCTGCTCGAGGTCGTCCATCGGCACCGGATGGCCGCGATCGTCGTCACGCACGATCTCGACGAGGCGCTGTATCTCGGCGATCGCGTGCTGGTGCTCGCGCCGAACCCCGGCCGCGTCGACGATGAACTCCACGTCGACGTCGCACGGCCGCGCGATCGGCGCGATCCGTCGCTGGCCGCGCAGCGCGCGCGGCTGATCGATGCGTTCCAGCGCTTTCACGATCGTGAGGCGCGCGACCCCACAGGCATCCCGGTCACGCCGGCGTGACGTAGCCACTTCATTGCGCAGACGCCGACCGGACGAACGCGGCCAGATCGCGATTGAACCGCCCGGCTTCCTCGATGAACGGCGCGTGACCGGATGCCGCGTACACCTTGCTGACGATGCGTGAGTTCAGCGCGGCCGCGCGGGCCAGCGTCGCCTGCGTGTCGACCAGCGCGTCGCGCCCGCCGTAGATGAACAGCAGCGGCACGCGCGCGTGGCCGAGCCCCGCGGCGGCGAATACCGACATCGTCGGGATGGCCTTTTGCATGTCCCACGACGCCATCGCAGCGTTGGCGAGCAAGCGCTCGAACGTCGCGGCATCCGGCCGGCGGTTGAAGCACAGACCGACGAAAGTCCGCTCGCCGTCGAGATGCGTTTTCAGATCCGCCGCATTCATGTCGCGGTACACGTCCGGATGATCGACGATCTGGCCCGGCGCAAGCTCGACCACGCCGTCGACGTACACCGCGCCCGCGATCGCGCGGTCGCCGTATTGGGCGAGGTAGTTCGAGATCACCACGCCGCCGAGCGACCAGCCGACCACGACCGGTTTGCGCGCATGCGTGCCGTCGATGACCGCGGCGAGATCGTCGCCCCAGCGGGTTCCGTCGCGATACGGCTGCGCGCCGGACGGCTTGTCCGACAGCCCGTGGCCGCGCAGGTCGTACGTGATGATCCGGAAGCCGCGCAGTTCGGCGCTCTGGACCTGCGCGTCCCAGTTCAGGCGGCTGCCGAGCAGGCCGTGAATCAGGATGACCGGAACGCCGTCCGGGTCGCCGCTTTCCTGAACGGCCAGCTTCACGCCGTCCGTCGACGTCACGGTATAGCTCAGCGGCGCGGCGGCCGCGTCGTACGCCCACGCGAACGGCATCGCCCACCAGATCACGGCAATCAGCCAGCGCATCAGCACTCGGGTATCCATGGTGTTTTCCTCCAGGCATGAACGGACGCCCAGTCTCAACCCTCACACTGATGTAAGAGTCAAGCGGATCGTGCTAACCTGCCCTTCATGAAAAATCCGCCTACCCAGCCACTGCTGACCATCGGCAAACTCGCGCAGCTCACCGGCGCGAGCGTGCGCTCGATCCGGCACTACGACGAGCACGGCCTGCTCGCATCGGTGCGCGCGGACAACGGCTATCGCCTGTTTCCCGACAAGGCTGTGACGCAGGTCAAGCAGATTCAGCGCATGATCGCGACCGGTTTCACCCTCGACGACATTCGCGGCTTTCCGGACTGCATGTTGCTGATCGACGGCGCCCGCTCGTGCGACCAGATCACCGACGTCCAGCGCGAACGCCTCGAAGCGATCGACCGCCAGATCGCCGATCTCGAGAAGCGGCGCGCAAGGCTCGTCAAGATGTTGCGGGATGGTGCGGTGCCGCCGCTCGATTGATCGATGCGCGGGTTCGCCAGCGGTCCGCTTTTTCCCGCTACGGATACCGGCCCACCCGCGCGCTTCGGGCACAATACGCGCCCTCACCTTTTTGCCGGTGGTCACACCCATGCGCGTCATCGTCGTCGGAACAAGCGGAGCCGGGAAATCCACCTTTGCCAGCGCACTGGCCGCCGCCGCGGCCTGCCCGTACATCGAACTCGACCGGCTCTACTGGGGCCCGGGCTGGACCGCCGTGCCGCCCGCGCAGTTCGACCATGCGGTGCGGGCGGCGACGGCCGGCGACCGCTGGGTCGCCGACGGAAACTACAGCGCGGTGCGTGACGTGCTGTGGTCGAGGGCCACGCACGTCGTATGGCTCAACTTCGGGCGATGGACGGTGTTTTCCCGTGTGCTGCGGCGCACGATCGGCCGCGGGCTCATGCGCACCCGGCTCTCTCACGGCAACCGGGAATCGCTGCGGATGGCGTTCTGCTCGCGGGACTCGGTGCTCCTGTGGTCGTACACGACGTTCGCGAGAAACCGCGTGAAGTTCGCCGGCTTGCGCGACGACCCGAAATACGCGCATCTGCAATGGACGGAGATCACCAAGCCGTCGCGTACCCGCGCGGTCATCGAGACGCTCGCCCGCGCCAGCCGTTGCGATTGAGCGTGGCACGCACTGCGTCGCATCAATCGTCGAAGGTGCCCTGATATTCCGGCGCGGCATCCGCACGCGTATTCAGTTCGAACATCACGCCGCCCGGCGCGCGGCAAAAGAAGCGCGAGCCGCGCCCGTTGTTGAAGACGTCCGTCTCCATCGCGACGCCTTCCTCCTTGAAGCGCGCGAACAACGCGTGCACGGCATCGAGACTCGGCAGTTCGAAGCCGACGTGGAAATTGGCGGGCCATGCGGGCACGCCGTCGCCGACGTGATCGATCACGACGTCGAAGCCCGGGCGTTTGAGGATCCAGGATTTTTCCCAGCTTCCCGCTATCGTGAAGCCGAGGTATCGCTCGAAGAATCGGGCGGTGGCCAGCGTGTCGGCGGAGGGAAAGCTCAGGTGGTTCAGCTTCATCGTGGCTGTCGTTTCGGTCATGGTCGCGCTCTCCGATGCGGTGGTGGGCGGAGGCCCCATGCCGTGCCGCCCGAGGACTTCAGAATACGAGCGCGGGCTCGCGTTCAACAACTCGCATTGAACGTTGCGCCGGACGCGGGCGAAACCCTTGCGGGGCCGGCCGTCGAGCGATGAAGGCGATCGCGGCGGACAGCGCCACTCGCATTCGCGACAGGCGCCGTCGATGCGGGATGACCAGTCGAACGAATACGCCAAACGAAGACGGCCCGGGATTCGCAAACGAACCCCGGGCCACCGCTCGACCGCGGGCGCCGGGCATGACATGCGTTGCCCGGCACCCGCGCATCGCTCAACGCTGCGCGAGCCCCATCAGAACTGGTAACCCGCACCGACCACCGCGCCGAAGTCCGACCGCGTGTTGCCCGTCACCGATGCCTTGACGACCCAGCGGTTGCTCTCCGTCACGTACGAGTAGCCGGCCGCGAAGCCCTGCTGGCCGTGATAGTTCGACGTCGCCGCCGACACCATCGAGCGCCCCGCGCCGGTCGGCTGCGGCAAGCCGGCCACCGCCATCGCCGACGCGACGCCGCCGTACATGTCCTTCTTCAGGTCGTTGAACGAGTTGTACACCTGCCCGATGCGCTGGTCGGTGTAGCCCTTCGCCTGCGTCGACGCCGTCGCGAGGTTGTCGTTCAACTGCTGCACGTTCACCGCGTCGGTCGGCGCCGTGCCGGCCGCGACGTTCGTGACCTGGCGCTCGCTGCCCTTCGCGCCGACCGAGAACGAGTTGTCGCGATCGGCGACGGAGCCCTGGCCGACCGCCACCGCGTTCTTGCCGGTCGCCGTCGCCGTCGAGCCGATCGAACCCGCATCGGCACGCGCGATCCACGTGGTGTTCGCATCGGTCGCGGCCGCGCGGATCTTGTCGTTGGCCGCCACGTTCTTCAGCGCGTTGTTGAACTGGCCCATGTTGACCGCGTCGTTGTCGCTCACGCCCGCCGCGACGCCGGTCAGCACACGGTCGCCCGCCGTGCCCGAGAAGTTCACGCTCGCGCCGCCCGAATCCTTGCCGACCGTGATCGCGCCGTTCGGGTCCTGCTGCTGCACGAGACCGGCCTTGCCGTTCGCGATGTTCGTCACGCTCCCTTGCAGGTTCGAGATGTCGGTGGTGTTCTTCGACACCTGCTGGTTGGTCGCGTAGAGCTGCGAGCCGTTCACCGCGTCGGTGCTGGTGGCGCCGAGCGTGCCGGCCTGCACGTTGGTGATGCGCGTGCCGCCCGCGCCGCCGAGCGTGATCGTGCTCTTCGAACTGTCGTCGTACTGCACCGCGAGCGCGCCGAGCTGGTTCAGGTTCGACTGCACGTCCTTCAACTGCTTCACGTTCACCGCGTCGGTATCGCTGGTGCCCGCCGCGACGTTCTTCAGCACGACCGCCGACGTGGCGTCGCCGCCGACCAGCGACACCGAATTCAGCCGGTTGCCGCTCGCGTCGACGTCGTACTTGACGACGTTCTTCACGGCTTCGCCGGCCTGGTTCGACACGTTCGTGATCTGCTGCTCGAGCGCGGTCTTCACGCCCGACAACTGGCCGCCATTCACCGCATCCGTGCTGCCCGCGGCGACGTTGCCGTCGGCCACGTTGGTCAGCTTCGTCGGCGCACCGCCGCGCGCGGCGTTGAACGCGCCGAGCGTCGGGTCGAATTGCAGCGCATCCTGTTGCAGCCCGGCGATCGCCGCCGTGTTGCCCGCGATATTCGTTTCGGCATTGTCGATGCGCGTTTCGTGATTCGCGAGCGTCGTCGTGTTGCTGCCGACCCGGCCGTCGAGGTTCGTCAGCGCGTCGCCGACGTTGTTGAACGCACTGCCGCCGATCTTGTAGTTCGGTGCGCCGATCGAGCCGTCCGGGTTCGCCGTCGCGCCGCCGCCGAGCGCGGCCGCGGCGCCGTCGGTCACGCGCCGCAGTTGCGCGCCGTTCACCGCGTCGGTACTGCCGGCCGCGACGTTGCCTGCCGCGACGTTGGTCACACGCACCGGATTGCCGCCGTTGCCTGCACCGAGCGATATCTGCTGCTTGCTCGCATCGTCGTATTTCACGGCGAGCGCATCGAGCTGGCTCGTGCCGTCGTGAATCGCCGCGTTCAGCTGGTCGACGTTGACCGCATCCGTGCCGCTCTTGCCGGCCGCGACGTTGCTGATCAGCTGCGGGCCGTGGCCGCCGTGGCTCGCATCGTAGGCGCCGAGGCCCGGGTTCCACTGCAGCGCATCCTGCTGGAGCGCCGCGATGTTGCCGGTATTCGTCGTCACCTGGTTGCCGACGGTCGTGATCGACTGGTTGAGCGTGTCGGTCGCCTTGCCGAGCTGGCCGACGTTCACGGCATCGCCCGCCGCCACGCCGTCCGCCACGTTGTGCAGGCCGACCGGCGCCGTTGCGCCCTTGCCGCCGAGCGTGACGCCGCCGTGCGCATCGTCGTCGTACTGCACCGCGTTCTTCGTCGCGTTGCCGATCTGGCTGGTGATCGACGTGCTCAGGTTGCCGAGCGTCGTGCTGAGGTTGTTCGTCACGCTCGTGCTGAGCGACGCGAGGCCGCCGTTCAACTGGCCGACGTTGACGGCGTCGTGCGGGTCCTTGCCGTCCGCGACGTTGTGCAGCGTCGTGCCGTTGGGGCCGGCGAACGTCACCGAGTCGAAGCCGCTCGCGCCGTCGTACTTGACGTTGCGCGTATCGGCCGCCTGCAGGCCGGCGATGTTCGATGCCGCCGTGCTCAGCGAGCCGTTGATGCCCGTCACGCTGTTCTGCAGGTTCGTGATGTTCGAAGCCGCCGTCGAAATGGACGTCTGCAGCGGCGTGAGGCTGCCCTTCAACTGGCCGACGTTGACCGCGTCGGTATCGGCGACGCCGGCGGCCACGCCGCCGATCGTCGTGCCGGTAGCGCCGTCGAGCGCGATCGCCGCGTGCGAGTCGTCGGTGTATTTGACGACGTTCTGCGTGGCCGTGACGATGCTCGTGCTGAGGCTGTTGCCGACGCTGGTCACACGCTGATCGACGTTCGAGATCGAGGTCGACAGCGCGTTGCCGACCGACGTCACGCGTGCATCGACGTTGCCGATGCTCGTGCTCAGCGTGCTGTTCACGTTCTTCAGCTGCTGGACGTTGACGGCGTCCGTATCGGCCGCGCCCGCCGCGACGTTCTTGAGCTGACGTTCGCTGCCGATCGCGCCGAACGATACCGCGCCGCCCACCGGCGCGGCCGTGCCGCCGAATACCGGCGTGCCGCCGTTGTTCGCGCCGACGCTGCCCGAGCCGATCGCCACCTGGTTGTTGTCGCTCGTCTGCGCGCCGGCGCCGATCGCCACCGACTGCGTGCCGCCGGCACGCGTTTGCGTGGCCGCGTCGTACGACGCGCCGGCCGATACGCCATCGCTCGACGTCGGGTTCGCGCCGCCGATCGCGACCGAGCGGTCGCCGCTGGCGAGCGCCGAGTGGCCGAGCGCGATCGAGCTCGTGCCGTGCGCATCGGCGACGTTGCCGAGCGCCATCGAGAAATCACCGACCGCCGCCGACTGGCGGCCGATCGCCAGCGAGGTATTGCCCTGGGCGACCGCCACCGTGCCGATCGCGGTGGCCGAGTTCGCCAGCGCCTGCGAGCCGACCCCGATCGCAATCGCGCCGCCGCTGCCGCTGCCGCCCTTGCTGCTCGCATTCGACTGGTCGCCGATCGCAATACCGCTGGTGCCGGCCTTCGCATTGGTGCCCTGCGTCACGTTCGCGGTACTGACAGCGACGTAGCTGCCGTTCTTCGTTGCCACGCATAGCGGGTTGGTGCCGTCGATACACTGGCCGTTCAGCGCGTTGTCGGGGTTACCGCGGTCGACGAAATTGTCCGCGTGGGCGGCGCCGGCGATCAGCACACCCGCACCCGTGAACATCGCGGCGGCGAGCGCCGAAATCTGCTTCCTCTTCATGGTCTTCTGCTCCGTTGTGTAGCGTCTGGTTTGAATACGGACTACTTACTTTTATTGACAGCTTCGACTTCGATTGCGACTTCGGTTCGGAAGCGGATTGCGCTTCACGGCAAGCCATGCCGAGACGGCACACATCGAGCAGCCGTTTCGACCGGGCGTTCGAAAGCCCGGGGCATGCCGTCGGCTCGATGTCCCGTTTCGTTAATTCAACAACTGACTTAGGAATACGTATTGATTGTCATGGACGAGCTTTTCCCCGACTGAATCCGGAGATTCAACCCGTCGTCATGTACTTCCCCGATTTTTCGCCGCGCTGACCGCGACCCACCACGCTTCTTTTATTTCATCTCCGGCAACCGGAGTTTCACTTCGGTGCAGCGAACCCCGGCCTGGACCGTCATCAATCGATGCGCGAGGCCCGGACCAAGCAACGTCCGTCACCGCTTGCGGTGCTTCCGCTGCCCTGCGCCACCCGTCGTTCAAAGTTCGGACGAATTATGAGACACGGACTTGAATTATTAAAGCCGGCATTCTTTATAGATTGTAAAATTTATATTATTCAAAGGCTTACGCAAAATACACGCATTCCGCAAACGATTTCGCACCGGCGCCGTCATTCAAAATCTTTTATCGAGCGGATAAATACTTTGCCAAAGCGGATTCAAATAATATTTCGTCTGAAAAAGCCAATCGGGAAACGCGGCCGGCCGTGCGTTTTTCCACCGGATATACGCGTAAACCACGAGCATCGACGCATATCGACGCTTCACGTTCCTGTCGCAAACCGCCATTTTCGATAATCACGCACGCGGAATGGCACGAATGGAGTCGTCATGTCTGGCCGGATTCGAAATATGCTCCTACAATTCCGCTCGCATCGATTCCGGCAGTCGCGGTCATTCCTCGCGCAAACACGGCAATCCCGCGCATCTTTACCGGCTCAGTGATCAAAACAACCCACGCCGTCCGATGCGCCGGGCGGTTGCCCGCCGCGCCGTTTCGCGCTGTCCGGAATCGATGCGGGCGTGCGATGCGATGGATGCATCGCCACAGAGCGGCTTCCGACGTTTCCACCGCACCGGGCAGGCCACCCCGCGGAAACGCAGCCAACCGCCTTTTCACAACAGGTGCATGATGCCTTCACCGATCTCCGCATTGAGCGACGCTCATATCCTGATCGTCGACGATCAACCCGACCAGCTCCGGTTGCTGATCGACATCCTGCGCGGCACGGGATGCCGGATCAGCATCGCATCCGACGGCGCGCAAGCGTGCCAGCGCGCGCAGGCGCTGCTACCCGACCTGATCCTGATGGACGTGCGCATGCCGCGCATGGATGGCTTCACCGCGTGCCGGCTGCTCGCCGCCGATCCGCTGACGTGCGCGATCCCGGTCATCTTCCTGACCGTGGCCGGCGCGTTGCACGAACGGCTCGAGGGGCTCGAGATCGGCGGCGTCGACTACGTGGTGAAACCGTTCGAGCCGGCGGAGGTGATCGCACGGATTCGCGTGCAGCTCTCACGGACGAAACGCGAACGGCCGGCCGAGGCGGACGCGGCGGAAAACCCGTTCGCGGCCGGCAACGACGACGACATCATCGTGCGCGCGGCGATCCGCCACCTGTCGCGCACGCTGAACGATCCGCCGACGGTGGAAGAACTGGCGCGCGCGGTCGGCACGCACGAAAAGCGCTTGTCGCGCGCGTTTCGCGACAATCTCGGCCAGACGGTGTTCGAGTATCTGCGCTTCGAGCGGCTGCGGATCGCGCAGGATCTGCTGGATTCGACCTCGCTCAGCATCGCCAGCATCGCGAAGGAAATCGGCTTTTCGACGCCGGCCAATTTCGCGACCGCCTTTCGCGAACGTTTCGGCATCACGCCGACCGAATGGCGACGCCAGGGCCATGCGGGTGCGCGCACCGCGACCGGCGAGCCGCAACGTCGCGCGTAAGTCGCATGCTCACCAGGTGTATTTCGCGCTGGCCAGCACGGTCCGCTCGTTGCCGAACACGCACACCGCGTACGACTGGCAGCCGCTGACATAACGCCGGTCGAACAGGTTCGCGACGTTCACCGCGAAACGCCAGCGCGGCAGGTCGTAATGGATCGCGAGATCGTAAAGCGTCGCGCTCGGCACCGTCAGCGAATTGTCCGGCGCGCCGGCCGACGCGCTCTGGTAGCGCACGCCGCCGCCGATGCCGACGCCCGCCAGCGCGCCCGTGTGCCAGGTCCAGTCGGCCCACATCGACGCCATCTGCCGCGGCAGCGGCACGGACACCGGCCAGTGGTTCAGCGACGCGTCGTTCGCCTGCACGTTCTTGACGTCCTGATAGAGATACGACGCGACGATCGACAGCTCGCGCGTCACCTTGCCGACCGCACTCAGCTCGATGCCGCGCGAGCGCACCTTGCCGGTCTGCACCGACGTCGTGGCGGTCGGATCGAGATTCACCGGCGTCGGCGTCACGACGTTGGTCTGGTCGATCTGATACACGGCCGCGTTCAGCATCAGGTTCCGGCCGGGCGGCTGCCAGCGCAGCCCGGCCTCCGTCTGCGCGCCGCGCGTCGGTTTCGGCAAGCCGCCGCCGAACATCCGCACGCCGATGACCGGATCGAACGACGTCGAATAGCTGACGTAAGGCGACCACCCGGCGTCGCCGCGATAGGTGAGCCCGACGCGCCCCGAAAACGCACTGACGTCCTGCTGCACGTGCGTGCCCGCCGACCGGTCGTCGAACCGCGCATTCACGACATCCTCGCGGCCGCCGAGCGTCAGCGTCCAGCGCCGCCAGCGGATCTGATCCTGCGCATACACGCCGAACGCGTTCATCGCCGTGTACTGGTCGACGTGGCCGAGCGACGTCGGGCCGGAGAAGATCGCGGCCGTCACGGGCCGATAGACGGGGTGGTACAGGTCGAGCGACGGCGCGAGCGCAAGCCATACGCTGTTGGTCGTCGTCTGCCGGTCGAATTGCGCGCCGAACAGCAGCGTATGTTCGAGCGGCCCGGTGCCGAAGCGCGCCTGCGCGTGGTTGTCGATGTCGAGCCGGCTGTAGTTGAGCTGGAACAGCCCCGCGAAACGCATCATGTTCGTCGTACTGCGGGGCGCGAGGCCGTTGCCGAACACCGTCGCGTCGTCGAGCGACAGGTGCGACCAGCGCACGTCCTGACGCAGCGTCCAGATCGCATTCACGCGGTGTTCCAGCGCGTAGCCGAGCGACCATTGCTTCTTGCGGTAGTCGTTGAACGACGGGTCGCCCATGTAGAGGTCCTGCGACAGACGGCCGTTCGGGTTCGGCAGCACCGTACCCGACGCGGGCAGGAAGTTCGACGAGATGTCGCCGCTGTCCTGCAGGAACGTCGCGGAAAATGTCAACGACGTATCCGCGTTCGGCCGCCACCGGAACGACGGCGCGAGCGCGACGCGCCGGTCGCCGTTCGGGCCGGTCACCGCGTTGCCGTCGCGCGCGACGCCGACGAAGCGGTAGGCGTACCTGCCATCCGGATCGAGCCGGTCGCCGACGTCGAGCATCGCTTGCTTGCGCGCATCGTTGCCGATCTGCACGCCGGCTTCACGCACACGCTCGCCGTCGGCGAGCTTCGTGTGCGCGTCGACGATCGCGCCGGGCTCGCCCGCGCCATACAGCACCGACGTCGGCCCGCGCAGCACCGCGATCGAGTCGATCGTGTACGGGTCGACGCGCCAGTTCGCGATCACGGCGGTATTCGGCGCCGGCAGGCCGTCGACATACAGCGTCGGCGTGAAGCCGCGCAGCGCCGCATACCAGTCGGTGCGGCTGTCGGCGCCGAACGTCGCGAAACCCGGCACGTAGCGCAACGCCTGGTTCAGGTCGGCCGCGCCGGTCATCTCGATCTGTTGCGCGGTCACGATGTTGATCGTTTGCGGAATTTCGTCGATCGGCGTGTCGGTCTTGGTGCCGGTGACGGTGCGCCGCGCGACGAGCCCGACGGACGAAGCGTCGGCCGGCCCTCGCACGTCGATCGGCGGCAGCGCGACTGCCGCGGCGCCCGGCGCCGTTGCCTGCGCGTACGCCCCGCCCGCGGCGGCCACGCACATTGCCCCGCCGGCCGCGATCGCCCGCGCGCACCGCCCCGTCCCTGTCTCCGTCCACATCGTGTCGATACTCCGTCTCGTGCTGGGTTGGCCCGTTCGGCCGGATCGGCGGACCGCGCATCGCCGCGTCCGTCCGGTAGTGTCGTCATGGTCTTGATTGCCGTGCTGGCGCAGCCGGTGACGCATGAATCGGTACGCACCGGCCGATTGCGTCGCTCGCGAGCGCAGCGATCATACCGGCCGAACGTGGCACGGTCTTTAAGAAAACAAATCGGCGACGATCGCGGCACGCAGATTGCTCGTCGCCGGAACCGCATCAGGAACCCGGCGCGGCCGGGCATCGACGTGACACGCACTTCGGGCAGGATTCACATCGGCATTTCAGGCTGGCGCTACCCGGGCTGGCGGGGAACCTTCTACCCCGCCGACCTGAAGCAGGCCAGCGAGCTGCGATACGCATCGGGCCGGATGCAGACGATCGAAATCAACGGCACGCACTACAGCCTGCAAGCGCCCGACAGCTGGCGGCGCTGGTACGCCGACACGCCGCCGGGGTTCGTGTTCAGCGTGAAAGGTTCACGTTACCTGACGCACATGCTGCGTTTTCGTGACGAAACGGCCACGGTCGCGTGCGCGAATTTTTTCGCTCAGGGGCTGTTCGCGCTGAAGGACAAGCTCGGGCCGCTGCTGTGGCAATTTCCGCCGTCGTTGCGATTCGACCCGGCGCACATGGAGCGCTTCCTGAGCCTGCTGCCGCACGATACGAAGGCGGCGCTCGCGCTCGCCCGCCGGCACGATGCGCGGGTTCGCGAGCCGTATCTGCAGATCGACCGCAAGCGGCCGTTGCGTCATGCGGTGGAAGTGCGGCACGACAGCTTCGTGGACCCGGCATTCGTGAAGCTGCTGCGCCGCCACAAGGTCGCGCTCGTCGTGTCGGATTCGACCGAGGCGTGGCCGCAGCTCGAGGATCTGAGCGCGCGGTTCGTCTACCTGCGGCTGCACGGCACCGAAACGAAGTATTCGGGCGAATACGCCGATGCGGCGCTCGAACGATGGGCGCAAAGAATCGACGCGTGGAGCCGGGGCGCGCAACCGGCCGATGCGCGTCTCGCCGCACCGGCGCTGCAACCGCCGCGTGCGCAGACGCGCGACGTGTACTGCTACTTCGACAACGATACGAAAACGCAAGCGCCGTTCGATGCCGGGCGGCTGATGGCGCGGCTGGGGCTGCATGCGCAGGATGCGGTGGAGTGAAACACTCGGCGAGCTGCGTAGCCGGGAAATGCCGCCGGCGCGGCCAAGCCAGGCTCGCAACATGCTCCCGCATGCGCGGATCGCGCCTTTCATCGCGCCTCGCCGCGCGAGCGGTAAATTTTGCACGACCGGCAATCGGCGTCACGGGCCAACACTGCAAGGAGAAGAACGATGACCCTGCTCATCTACCTGGTCGGATGGATCATCTTCATCGGCGGCGTCGCCTGGGGTTTGATGACGCTGCACGTCTCTCAGCACATCATCGAGATCGTGGCCGTCATCCTGTTCGGCATCGCGGTCATCACCGGAGCGACGCGCGCTCGCAATCGCGACCGGTCCTAGCGCGGCGCGCATGCTGCGAGCGCGTACGCCGCGAGCGGCCGACCGCGACACAGCGCCGGAGTCCGCCGACGGCCACGCGAGCGCCGTCCGCGCCAATCGTGCCGTCCGTCGAGCCGCACTGCGACGACGAGCAACGCGTGACGGCGCTCGCCAGATAGTAGGCAACGCGCGGGTTCTTTGCATCGGCGGCGACAGATGCGCTACGCTCCATTCGGCCTCGTCTCGCAGGCCGAAATTTAAGCGCTTAAAAACACCGAAGCCGACCCCACGCACGACGGGGTCCATGACATGGAGGATGACGATGAACAGACGATCGATGCTGCGCTGGAGCATCTCGAGCGCGGCGCTTGCGTGCCTCGACCTGGCTGGCCCGCTCCCTGCCTTCGCACGACCCGCGCCGCGCAGTGCGACGGCCGGCGGCTTCGCGATGGGGGCCGACATCTCGACGCTGCCCGAACTCGAAGCGCATGGCGCGGCCTTCTTCGACGGCGGCGGCGCGCCGCGCGACTGCCTGAAGATTCTCCGCGCGCACGGCGTCGATTCGATCCGGATCAAGGTGTGGAACGATCCCGGCAATCCGGATTTCTTCCCCGCGAACCAGAGCGCTGCGGCGGGCTACAACAATGCCGCGCACGTCGTGGCACTCGCGCAGCGCGCGGCCGCGCTCGGGATGCGCATCCTGATCGATTGCCACTACAGCGACTGGTGGGCCGACCCCGGCAAGCAATACCCGCCGCATGCGTGGGCCGGCAAGAATCTCGCCGAGACGTGCGCGCTGCTGTCGGCCTATACGACCGACGTGCTGCGCCAGTTGCAGCGCGCCGGCGTGCGGCCCGAGTGGGTGCAGATCGGCAACGAGATCACGGGCGGCATGCTGTGGCCGCTCGGCCGCTACGATCAGTGGGACAACCTCGCGCAGTTGCTGAAAACCGGTCACGACGCGGTGAAGGCGGTCGATCCGCGCATCAAGGTGATGCTGCATATCGACAGCGGCGGCGACAACGGCAAGAGCCGCTGGTGGTTCGACAGCGCGAAGCAGCGCGGCGTCGCGTTCGACGTGATCGGGCTGTCGTACTACCCGCAATGGCAAGGCGCGCTCGACGATCTGCGCAACAACGCGAACGATCTCGCGGTGCGCTACGACAAGGAGCTGATCGTCGTGGAGACCGCCTATCCGTGGACCACGAGCGACGGCGATTCGGAGCCGAACGCGATGACGAACACCGGCTCGACGACCTTCCCGCCGTCGCCGGCCGGCCAGGCGCAATTTCTCGCGGCGGTCGTCGATATCGTGAAAGGCGTGCCCGGCAATCGCGGCAAGGGCGTGTTCTGGTGGGAACCGGAATGGATCCCGACGCCCGGAGTCGGCTGGAAGCTCGGCGCGGGCGACCAGTGGGACAACAACACGCTGTTCGATTTCCACGGTCGCGCGCTGCCGTCGCTCGGCGCGTTCCGGCAGCGCTGACGCGTCACCGCGCCGCGGCTTCACCGCACCGGCGCATGCCGCGTCAGTGCGGTGAATCGAAGCCGCGGCGCGCCCCGCTCGTGCGGCGTGCGCCGCCCCGCTCGCCGTACGCATCCACGGCGAGCAGCACGCACGCCACGAGCGCGAGCCCGCCGCATCCGGCGAACGTCGCGCGATAGCCGAACAGATCGACGCACGCGCCCGACAGCACACCGGATGCGATCGAGCCGACCCGCGCGGTGCTGAAGAACATCGCGGTCGCGGTGCCAGGGCGCGTGGGCATCAGGTCGCACACGCGCGTCATCCCGAGACACGACGTGATCGCGACCACGCATGCGCTCAGCAGTTGCAGCGGCAGGATCAGGTTCACGCGCGTCACCGTCGCGAGGCCGACGAAATACGCCGCATGCACGAGCGCGCACGCGGTCAGCCAGCGCGCCTTGTCGAGGCGCGTCGAACGGATGCCGAGCCACAGCATCATCGGAATCTCGAGCAGCGCGGCGAGCCCGAGCGCGGCCGACACGTTCGCCGGCGTGCCGCCGAGCGCGTGCACGATGTAGAGCGGCAGCACGATCATCGTCGCGTTCGCCGCGAGCCCGATCAGCGTCAGCGCGACGAGTGTGCGCAGCACGCTTGCACGCGTTGCGACGACGACCGCTGCACGCGCAGCGTCAGGCGGCGGTGCAACCCGGTCCGGGGCTTGCACGTGAGCCGCCGCGGGCCGCCGCGCCGGCTCCGGAATCCGCGCGACGATCGCCGCGCACGCGACGAAGCCCGCGGCAGCCGCCAGAAAGAGTCCGGTAAAACCCGTCTGCGCGAGAATCAGCGCACCGAGCGCGGGGCCGAACACCCACGCGATCGACAGCATCGTGCGCAGCGCGGCCGACGCGAGTTCGCGCTGCGCATCGTCGGCGACGGGCAGCACCGCACGCGCGAACGAGAAGATCTGCGACAGCGACACGGCGCCCGCGCCGAGCAGGATCGTGCCGGCGGCGATCACCGGCCCATGCGCGCGCAGCACGCACAGCAGCGCGAAGCCGAGCGCGGCCGCCCCGAGCGACACCACGAGCAGCGGCCGGTGCCGCTCGCGTCGATCCGACCAGCGCCCGGCCCACGTGCTCGCGACGACGCCGCTCGCCGCGATCGACGTCATGAAGATGCCGGCCAGAAACGGCGACATGCCCGCCGCCTCGACGCCGAACAGCGACAGGTACGGCGCCGTAAACGACATCGCGACGCCGAGCATCAGCGCCGCCGCGGACAGCGGCACGAAGTGCGCGATTCCCGCCAGGCGCGCGAAATGCAACAGCAGCGGCCGCAACGACTGCATCGCGTCAGTCCGGCTCGACCCAGGCGGCGACGTCGACCGCGCCGAGGTCGCGATTGCCGAGGACGAACGTGGCACCGCCCGGCGCGGGCAGCATGCACGGCGTGTCGCCGTAGTTGAACGCGAACGTCACGCGCCCGCGTCGGCGCAACCGCACACCGTCCGGCATCGCGCGCACCAACAGGCCGGCATCGCTCGCACAGCGGGCGACGATCGCGCGCAACAGCGTGCGGTCGAAACAGGCCGTCGCCATCGTCACGCGACCGCGCCGCACGAGTGCGGGCACGCCGTCGTCGCAGGCGGCCAGCACGTCTGCGCCGTGCGCCGCCTCCATATCGACGTGATCGCGCCATTTCAGCGCATGGCCGTCGATGCCGTCGAACGACACACGCGGCGCGAGCGACGGCCGTAGCGACTCGACCTGGCCGATCCGCACCGGTAGCACATCGCGCAGCTTGCCCGGTGCGAGACCCGGCGCGATCGCGAATTCAGCGGTGCGTGAACCCGTGCGCGGCCCGAACAGCCAGTGTGCGTGTCCGCTCGCGGCCTGCTCGACGATGCGATCCGTGACGACCGGCAGCGTCGGCGCGACGACGAGCGCGTAACGCGACACGTCGGCGCCGGCCGCGACGATGTCGACGTCGAGGCCCAGTTCGCGCAGCGCGCGATACCAGTCGAACGCATGCTGCTGATAGTCGAAATCGGCGCCGTGCGGCTGGATCCGGATCATCCAGTCGGCCTCGTAGTCGAACAGCAGCGCGACACGGGCCGCATCACACTCGCCGGCGACGAGCGCGGGATCCAGCGCGGCGATTTCGCGTGCGACGCGCGCCACTTCGTGGCCGCCCGGCGCCAGCCGGTCGTCCGGCGCGTTGAGCCCCGAGTGCAGTTGCTCCTGCGCATGCGGATACTGCCGCCAGCGAAAATACGACACGAGCTCCGCGCCATGCGCGAACGCTTCCCACGTCCAAAGCCGCACCGCGCCGGCGTGCGGCACCGGGTTGTACGGCCCCCAGTTGACCGGCCCCGCCTGCTGCTCCATCACCCACATCCGGCCGTTGCCGACGCCGCGATACAGGTCGTGCGAGAACGCGGAGACGTCCGGATGCCCGGTGCGGGCCCAGCGTTGCTTGTCCGCTTCGTCGAGCGGCAGCACTTCGGTACGCGGCACCGGATAACTGTCCCACGCGGCGACGTCGAGCCCGCTTCGCGCGAATGCGTAATGATCGAATTCGGTGAAAAACCCCATGAAGTTGTGCAGCACGTCGCGGCCGGGCGCGTGCGGGCGGATCGCATCGACCTGCACCGCATGGAACCGCGCGACCTCGTCCGACTGGTAGCGCCGGAAATCGAGCAGATGCGCGGGATTCGCGTCGGTCGGCGTATGGCGCGGCAGCTCGATCTCGTCGAAGCCGCGATACTCCATGCTCCAGAACACGTTGCCCCACGCGCGGTTCAGCGCGCCGATATCGCCGTAACGCGCGGCGAGCCACGCACGAAAGCCGTGGAGCGCCGCACGCGTATAGCTCGGCAGCGTGTTGTGACAGCCGATTTCGTTGTCCGTCTGCCACGCGATCACGGCCGGATGCGCGCCGTAGCGCCGCGCCATCGCGTCGACGATGCGCACGCAGTGCTCGCGATACGCCGGGCTCGCGATGTCGTAATGGCGACGCGAACCGAACTGCCGCACCGCGCCGTCCGCGCCCACCGGCAGGATCTCCGGATGGCGATCGACGAGCCATTTCGGCGGTGCGGCGGTCGGCGTGCCGAGCACGATCTTCAGGTGCTGGCCGGCGAGCGTGTCGATCGCTTCGTCGAGCCACGCCCAGTCGTAGCGGCCGGGCTCCGGCTCCATCCGGCTCCACGCGAATTCGGCGATCCGCACGCGCGTCAGGCCGAGTTCGGCCATCCGCCGCGCATCGCGCGCCCATTGCTCGCGCGGCCAGTGTTCGGGGTAATAGCAAACGCCGAGATGCATCGTGGATTCCTTGCTGAAGAAAGAGGATGGGACGGATCAGCCCTTCGTCGCGCCGAACGTGAGCCCCGCGACGAAGTGCCTCTGCATCGCGAAGAACATCGCGACCGACGGCAGCGCCGCGAGCACGGAGCCGGCCGACACGATGTTCCAGGCGGTCGTCCACTGCCCTTTGAGCGCGGCGACGCCGACAGTGATCGGTGCCGCGTCGTCGCCTTGCGTGAGGCACAGTGCCCAGAAGTAGTCGTTCCACACGAACGTGAACACGAGGATCGCGAGCGCCGCGAGCGCGGGCCGCACGAGCGGCAGCACGACGCGCCAGTAGATCGCCCACTCGGACGCGCCTTCGACGCGCGCGGCCTCGATCAGCTCGAACGGCAGCTCGCGGATGAAGTTGCGCAGGAACAGCGTGCAGAAGCCGGTCTGGAACGCGGTGTGGAACAGCACGAGCGCCCACACGGTGTTGTACAGGCCGACGCCGAGCATGATCTGCCGCACCGGAATCATCAGGATCTGGATCGGCACGAAATTGCCGGCGACGAACAGGCCGAGCAGCACGAGATTGCCGCGGAACCGGTAGTTCGCGAGCGCATGCCCGGCGAGCGACGCGAGCAGGATCGACGCGGCGACCGACGGCACCGTGATCAGGAGGCTGTTCGCGAAATAATGGAGCATCGGCGTTTGCGTGAGCGCGGCGCCGTAGTTGTCGACGAGCGCGAACTGCTTCGGCCAGCGCCAGTAATCGCCGGCCACGATCTCGTCGGTCGAGCGGATCGACGTGACGAGCACCGCGAGCAGCGGCACGAGCCACAGCGCGAGCGCGCACGGCAACGACAACCGGTACAGCAGGCGGGCGGGACGTCCCCAGCGGGACACGGGCATCGGGTACATGTTGGTGGTCCTTGCTGTGGTCCTTACGACTCGACGCGCACCAGCTTGCGCAGCTGCCACACGATATAGACGAGCATGATCGCGAACAGCACGACGGCGATCGCGGCCGAATAGCCTTCGCGGTAGTACTTGATCGCCTGGTCGACCATGAAGTACGCGAGCACGGTCGAGCTGTCGAACGGGCCGCCGCCCGTCATCACCGAGATCAGGTCGAAGCTGCGCAGCGCGCCGATCACGGTCAGCACGACGGCCATGAACGTCGCGGGCCGCAGTTGCGGCAGGATCACGTGCCACAGCAGCGTGAAGCCGCGCGCGCCTTCCATTCGCGCCGCCTCGACGATCTCGCCGTTGATGCCGGTCAGCCCGGTCAGGTACAGGATCATGCAGAACGGAATCTGCGGCCACAGCGCGGCGGCGATCACGCCGTAGGTCGCATAGCGCGGATCGCCGAGCACCGGGATTCCGTGCCCGACGATCAGCTTCAGCAGTCCGAACGTCGGGTCGTAGAACCACGAGAACACGAGGCCGACCACCACACCCGGCAGCACGAACGGCGCGAAGAACAGCGACTTCACGAGCCGGATGCCGAACACGTTCTGGTTCAGGTACAGCGCGAGCGCGAGGCCGAGCGGCGGCGCGGCGAGAAACAGCACGAGCCACAGCACGTTGTTCTTCAGCGCGACGGTGAACGTGTCCGACTGCAGCAGCTCGCGATAGTTGTCGAGCCCGGCGAACGTCATCGGCGTCATCCCGTCCCAGTGATGGAAGCTCAGCCAGATGCTGCTGACGATCGGATACAGCACGAACACGGTGAAGAGCGCGAAACCCGGCAGCACGAACCACAGGGCCGCGCGGTTGCGCCGCCGCGCGAGCGACGCGCGCGCAGGCCGCCGCGGGCCGGCATCGCGGCGCGCGGCGCTTTCGGACAGGCTGGTCGACATGAGATGGCCTTCGATGAAACGAACGTGACAGTGACAACGACGCACCGGGCCGGCACCCACGCCGGCCCGGCCGCGCGCTACTTGCGGTAGATGCGCTTGCGGGTCTGTTCGAGGCGCTGCAGGATCGCGTCGAGCTGCGTCGGGTCGGACAGGAACTGCTGCATCGCCTTCATCCCCTCGTCGGCCATTTCCTTCGTCATGTCGCGGTCGTAGAACTGCGCGATGCCGCCGGGCGTCGTCGCGAGCGTGCGGAAGCCGATCTTCGAGATCGGGTCCTGCGGCTCGGACGCCTTGTTGTTCGACGGCAGTTGCCCCATCCCCTTCGCGAACTCGCCGTTGACCGCCGGCTGCCCCATGAACGCGAGGAAGCGCCGCGCATCGGCCTTGTTGTGCGCTTTCGCGGGAACGATCAGCACGTTGACCGGGCCGTCCTCGGCGAGCGGCACCGATGCATCGATCACCGGGAAGCGGAAGAAGCCGATCGGGTTGCGCGCCGCGCTCAGCAGTCCTGCCGAATACCAGGTGCCCATCAGCGTCATCGCTGCCTGGCCGTTCACGATCAGCGGGCTCAGCGAATCGACGTCATAGGACAGCGCGTTGTCGATGAAATACTTGTCGTCGATCAGCTTCTTCCAGGCCGCATACACCGCACGCACGCGCGGATCGGTGTACGCGACGTCGCCGGCCATCAGCTTCTGGTGGAACGCATAGCCGTTGATCCGCAGGTCGAGATAGTCGAACCACGCGGCGAGCGTCCACGCATCGCGCGCGGCCACCGCGATCGGCGCGATGCCGGCCGCCTTCAGCTTGCGGCACGCATCGAGAAACTGCGGCCAGTCGGCCGGCTCGCCGCGGATGCCGGCCTTCTCGAACAGGTCCTTGCGGTAGAACAGGCCGTACGCGTCGTAGCCGAGCGGCAGGCTGTAAACCTTGCCGCCATACGTCGACGACTGCTTCACGGACGCATACGTGTCGTTCCAGCCGTTCTTCTGCCAGTCCGCGCCCAGGTCCTCGATCAGCCCGCGCTTCGCGAAATACGCGAGCCGCTCGCCGTTGTTCCAGCTCAGCACGTCGGGCGGATCGGTCGCGAGCCAGCCGGACATCTGCACCTTGTACGCCTCCTCGCCGACGTAGCTGATCTTCAGGTCCACGTCGGGATTCGCCTTGTGGAACTGGTCGAACACGGCCTGCCACGTCGCGCGCTGGTTGCCGCGCGCCGCGACGTTCACTTTCAGCGTGCCCGCGTCGGCCATACCTGCGGCGCACGCCGCGGCGGTCGTCAGCGCAAGCAGCAGTCGGCTCGCACGAAGTCTCATCGTTGTCTCCTGGTATTGGTGTGATGGGTGCCGCGTCGCGCGCGGCCGGTCTGCGCCGCGCCCGCTAGGCGAACGCCGCTTCGGCGTGAAGCGCCGGCACCGCGATGCCGGCTTCGTCGAACAGGTGGCAGCGCGAAGGCGGCACGTGGAACGCATGCCGCTCGCCGCGCCGCAACGTCGCCTGCCCCGGCAGTTTCGCGAGCAGCGGCACGCCGCCGGGCTGGTCGAGGTGGACGTATGCGGCTTCGCCGAGCTGCTCGACGAGCGCGACGTCGCGCACGAGCGCCGGCAGGTCGGTGTCGCTTGCCGCCCCGATCGTCAGGTGCTCGGGGCGAACGCCGAGCGTCACGCGCGCGCCGCGGCCGACGTGGCGCGGCAACGCGCGATCGCACAGCGTCAGCGTCTCGCCGGTGCCTTCCAGCGTCAGCCGGCAGCCGTGCGCATCGCCCGCGTCGACGACGGCCGGCAGAAAATTCATCCGCGGCGAGCCGATGAAGCCCGCGACGAAGCGGTTGGCCGGCCGGTGATACAGCTCGAGCGGCGCACCGGCCTGCGCGATGCTGCCGAAGCGCGCGACGTCGTCGCCCGCATGCAGCAGCACGATCCGGTCGGCGAGCGTCATCGCCTCGATCTGGTCGTGCGTGACGTAGACCGAACTCGATTGCGTGAAGCGCGCGTGCAGCCGCGCGATTTCGACGCGCGTCTGGCCGCGCAGCGTCGCGTCGAGGTTCGACAGCGGCTCGTCGAACAGGAACACGCGCGGCTCGCGCACGATCGCGCGGCCGATCGCGACGCGCTGGCGCTGCCCGCCGGACAACGCCTTCGGCTTGCGATCGAGCAGCGCTTCGAGCTGCAGCACGCGCGCGGCCTCGGTCACGCGGCGGCGGATTTCGTCCTTCGGCGTGCCGGCGATTCGCAGCCCGAAACCGATGTTGTCGAACACGGTCATGTGCGGAAACAGCGCATAGCTCTGGAACACCATCGCGACGCCACGCTCCGCGGGCGGCGTGTCGTTCATCCGTGCGCCGCCGATCCGCAGCTCGCCTTCGGTCACGTCCTCGAGCCCGGCGATCATCCGCAACAGCGTGGATTTTCCGCAGCCCGACGGACCGAGAAACACGCAGAATTCGTGCGACGCGATCTCGAGGTTCACGTCGCGCAGCACCGGCGCATGGTCGCCGTAGCGCTTCGAGACGTCCTTCATTGAAATGGCGGTCATCGCGCTCTCCTCTCGCCGGTCACACGCATCGGACCGGAAAATTTAAACGCTTAAATTTTGGTGGCGCGATTCGCCCGGTTCGCCGTACCATGTCGTCTCCTTCCTCTGATGTGTCGAGAAATTAGCGTATCGGCCGTCCCTGTGCAACTTGTGGGACGCACTCCCAGAATATGAGCAGACACTCCCCCGCTTCACGTCAGGTGCACCCCGCCAACCGGCCGATCGGAGGCCGCGCATGGTGACGCTCGCGCAAGTCGCGCAGCGCGCGAACGTCACGGCGGCGACCGTCTCGAACGTGCTGCGCAATCCGCAGAAGGTGAAGCCGGCCACCGTCGAACGCGTGATGGCCGCGATCCGCGAACTCGGCTATCGGCCGAACCTGACCGCGCGGGCGCTCGCCGAGGGCCGCACGTCGACGCTCGCGCTGATGCTGTCGAACATCACGAACCCGTTCTATCCGGAGTTCGTGCTGGCCGCCGAACGCGAGGCGCGCAAGCGCGGCCATTACCTGCTCGTATCCAATACCGACGACGATCCGGCGATCACGCGCAACTACCTCGAGCGGATCGCCGGCACGCTCGCGGCCGGTGCGATCGTGATGAACACCGATCTCGCCGAGGCCGAACTCGCCGACATCGCGCGTCACGGCGCATCGATCGTGCTGTGCATGTGGGAACACGTGCATGCGTCGCGCACGCTGCCGTGCGTGACTGTCGATTTCGCGGCGGCAGGGGCGCTGGCGGCCGCGCATCTGTCCGGGCTGCGCCATCGCGCGTTCGGCGCGCTCGTCGGCAAGGGCTCGGGCGGCCCGCAGTCGGTGCGGCTGCGCGGGTTCGCCGACGAACTCGCGGCCCGCGGCCATCCGGCCGGTGCGCTGACGACCGCGTCGACGCACGACTCGATCGAAGGCGGCTACGAAGCCGCCGCCGCGCTGTTGCGCGAGAAGCCCGGCCTCACCGCGCTGTTCGCGACCAACGACCTGATGGCGATCGGCGCGATGCAGGCCGCCGCCGATCTCGGGCTGCGCGTGCCGGCCGATCTGTCGGTGGTCGGCATGACCGATATCCAGCTCGCGCACCAGTTCCGCCCCGCGCTGACGACGGTGAGGTTCCCGACGTCGCAGATCGCCGCGCGGGCGATCGCGCTGACGCTCGACATGATCGACGGGATCGAGCCGAGCACGGCCGTGCATACGATCGGCACACCCGAACTCGTCGTGCGCGAATCGACCGGGACGGCGCCGGACTGACGCTTCGGTGTGCTCACGTTTGCGGGTGCGGCGTATGCGTCGGAATGGCTCGCATGGCGTCGGTCGCGCGGTTTCGGTTTTCTCGTTCGACCACGACGCAAAGCGACACATCGCCACCTTCGAGGCACGGCGAATCGATGCAGGCGGGAAGCGATCGGGAAGTCCGGAACGGCGGCATCCGATGCCGCGACTCCCCAAATGCAAAATGGCGCGTCACCGAGGCAACGCCGCGCGATTCGACATGGTTCGTCGTTCCGCGGGCGTCACGGGTGCCGCGCCTGACGCGTGAAGATTCGCGGCCGCCCGGAGCATGTGGCGGTCGCGGTGTCGACGTCGCCTACTTCTTGATCACCGGAACGGTGAGCGAAGTGACGAGCGACGTCACGGGTGCCAACAGACCGCCCGACGCGCTACCGCCCCCTTGCGCGGAATTGCCGTTCAGCGAGACCGCCAGCGCGGGAACGACGCCGGCCACCGACCCGACGGCCGAACCGACCGATTGCACCGCCGCGTTGGCGATCGTCGCGCCGCCGGAGATGAGCGCCCCCGCGGCGTTCGTCACCCCGCCGACCGCACCGGCTGCCGTGCCGCCGTTGAGCGCGACGCTCAGTGCCGGAAGGGTCCCGGCGACCGCGCCGGCGGTGCCGGTCACGGTGTGCGCGAGCGAGCCCGTCAGGCCAGTGGCGACCGTCGCGAGCGAGCCCGCCGCACCGGTTGCTCCGGAGAGCGCACCGGATCCCGAGCCGACGACGTTGCCGGCGCCGCTCGCGGCGGATCCGATCAGCGACGTGACGGTCGATGCGATCGGCGTGATCGCCGCGGTGCCGCTGCCGGCGAGGCCGGTTACCGCGCCGGACGCTGCGCCGATCGCACCGGTGGCTGCACCGACCGGCAACGCGCCGCCGAGATTGCCGACGATGCTCGTGATCGGCGTGATCAGCGCGCCGCCGTTGCCCGCGACACCGGTGACGGCGTTGATGACGCCCGGACCGGCGTTGGCGACCGTGCCGACGATGCCGCCGAGACTGCCGGTCGCGCCGCCGACACCACCCGCTGCACCGGTCAGCGCTCCCACCGCACCCGTTGCCGAGTTGGCTACCGTGCCGACGATGCCGCCGAGACCACCGGTCACGCCGCCGACACCACCCGCTGCGCCGGCCAGCGTTCCAACTGCACCGGTTGCCGTGTTGGCTACCGTGCCCACGATGCCACCGAGGCCGCCGGTCACGCCGCCGATACCACCCGCTGCGCCGGCCAACGTCCCCACTGCACCCGTTGCCGAGTTAGCGACCGTACCAACGACGCCACCGAGACTGCCGAGGCCGCCGGTCGCGCCTCCGGCGACACCACCTGCTGCACCGGCCAGGGTTCCGACTGCGCCGGTTGCCGTGTTGCCCACCGTGCCAACGATGCCACCGAGACCGCCGGTCGCGCCGCCTGCACCGCCCACTGCGCCGGCCAACGTTCCGACTGCGCCGGTTGCCGAGTTGGCTACCGTGCCCACGATGCCACCAAGACCGCCGGTCGCGCCGCCGACACCACCCGCTGCGCCTGCCAGTGTTCCGACTGCGCCGGTTGCCGAGTTGGCTACCGTGCCCACGATGCCACCGAGACCGCCGGCCACGCCACCAGCACCGCCCGCTGCGCCTGCCAACGTTCCGACTGCGCCGGTTGCCGTATTGCCGACCGCGCCCACGACACCACCGAGACCACCCGCCGCACCGGCCAACGTTCCGGCTGCGTCAGTTGCCGAGTTGGCTACCGTGCCGACGATGCCACCGAGGCCGCCAGTCGCGCCGCCGGCACCACCCACTGCACTGGCCAGCGTCCCGACTGCGCCGGTTGCCGTGTTACCCACTGTGCCAACGATGCCACCGAGGCCGCCAGTCGCGCCGCCGGCACCACCCACTGCACCGGCCAACGTCCCGACTGCGCCGGTTGCCGAATTAGCGACTGTGCCCACGACGCCACCGAGACTGCCGAGGCCACCAGTCGCGCCCCCGCCGACACCGCCGACTGCGCCGGCCAACGTCCCGACTGCGCCGGTTGCCGAGTTGCCGACCGCGCCCACGACACCACCGAGACCACCCGCTGCACCGGCCAACGTCGCGGCTGCACCAGTTGCCGAGTTGGCGACCGTGCCAACGATGCCGCCGAGCCCCCCGGTCGCACCACCGGCACCGCCCAAGGCACCCGTCACCGTTCCAATTGCACCCGTTGCCGTGTTACCCACCGTGCCAACGATGTCACCGAGACCGCCGGTCGCGCCGCCAGCACCACCCAGTGCGCCCGTCAGCGTTCCGACTGCACCGGTTGCCGTGTTCGCCACCGTGCCGACAACGCCGCCGAGGCCGCCGGTCCCGCCGCCGATGCCACCCAGTGCACCGGTCACCGTACCGACTGCACCGCTTGCCGCGTTGCCCACTGTCCCGATAACACCGCCGAGGCCACCAGTCCCGCCGCCAACACCGCCCAGTGCGCCGGTTACCGTACCGACCACACCACCAAGACCACCGGTCGGATCACCGACACCACCCAAGGCACCCATCACCGTGCCGACTGCGCCGCTTGCCGCGTTGCCCACTGTCCCGATAACACCGCCGAGACCGCCGGTCCCGCCGCCGATGCCACCCAGTGCACCGGTCACCGTACCGACTGCACCGCTTGCCGCGTTGCCCACTGTCCCGACAACCCCGCCGAGGCCACCAGTCCCGCCACCGATGCCACCCAGTGCACCGGTTACCGTACCGACTACACCACCAAGTCCGCCGGTCGGATCGCCGACGCCACCCAAGGCACCCGTTACCGTACCCACTGCACCGCTTGCCGCGTTGCCCACTGTCCCGACGACGCCACCGAGACCGCCGGTCCCGCCGCCGACACCGCCCAGTGCCCCGGTCAGTGTTCCGACTGCGCCCGTCGCCGTATTCGCGACCGTGCCGACAACGCCACCAAGGCCACCCGTCGGGTTACCACCACCGATGCCACCCAGTGCACCGGTTACCGTGCCAACCACGCCACCAAGTCCGCCGGTCGGATCGCCGACGCCACCCAAGGCACCCGTCACCGTACCCACTGCACCGCTTGCCACGTTGCCCACCGTCCCGACGACGCCACCGAGACCGCCGGTCCCGCCGCCGACACCGCCCAGTGCGCCAGTCAGTGCTCCGACTGCACCCGTCGCCGTATTCGCGACCGTGCCGACAACGCCACCAAGGCCACCCGTCGGGTTGCCGCCGCCGATGCCACCCAGTGCACCGGTTACCGTACCGACTACACCACCAAGTCCACCGGTCGGATCGCCGACGCCACCCAAGGCACCCGTCACCGTACCCACTGCACCGCTTGCCGCGTTACCCACTGTCCCGACAACGCCGCCGAGACCACCGGCCCCGCCGCCGACACCGCCCAGTGCGCCAGTCAGTGCTCCGACTGCAGCCGTCGCCGTATTCGCTACCGTGCCGACAACGCCACCAAGTCCACCCGTCGGGTTACCACCACCGATGCCACCCAGTGCACCGGTTACCGTGCCAACCACGCCACCAAGTCCGCCGGTCGGATCGCCGACGCCACCCAAGGCACCCGTCACCGTACCCACTGCACCGCTTGCCACGTTGCCCACCGTCCCGACGACGCCACCGAGACCGCCGGTCCCGCCGCCGACACCGCCCAGTGCCCCGGTCAGTGTTCCGACTGCGCCCGTCGCCGTATTCGCGACCGTGCCGACAACGCCACCAAGGCCACCCGTCGGGTTGCCGCCACCGATGCCACCCAGTGCACCGGTTACCGTACCGACCACACCACCGAGACCGCCGGTCGGATCGCCGACGCCACCCAAGGCACCCGTCACCGTACCCACTGCACCGCTTGCCGCGTTACCCACTGTCCCGACAACGCCGCCGAGACCACCGGCCCCGCCGCCGACACCGCCCAGTGCGCCAGTCAGTGCTCCGACTGCACCCGTCGCCGTATTCGCTACCGTGCCGACAACGCCACCAAGTCCACCCGTCGGGTTACCACCACCGATGCCACCCAGTGCACCGGTTACCGTGCCAACCACGCCACCGAGACCGCCGGTCGGATCGCCGACGCCACCCAGAGCGCCCGTCACCGTACCGACTGCGCCGCTTGCGGCGTTGCCCACCGTCCCGACAACACCGCCGAGACCGCCGGTCCCGCCGCCGACACCACCCAGTGCGCCAGTCAACGTCGCGACCGCACCTGTGGCCGTGTTCGCTACCGTGCCAACGACGCCACCAAGGCCGCCCGTCGGATTACCGCCACCGATCCCACCCAGTGCACCGGTTACCGTACCGACCACACCACCAAGCCCACCGGTCGGATCACCGACGCCACCCAAGGCACCCGTCACCGTACCCACTGCACCGCTTGCCGCGTTGCCCACCGTCCCGACAACACCGCCGAGACCGCCGGTCCCGCCGCCAACACCACCCAGTGCGCCAGTCAGCGTTCCGACTGCACCGGTGGCCGTGTTCGCTACCGTGCCGACCACGCCACCAAGGCCACCCGTCGGGTTACCGCCACCGATGCCACCCAGTGCACCGGTTACCGTACCGACCACACCACCGAGACCACCGGTCCCGCCGCCACCGCCGACACCGCCCAAGGCGCCCGTCACCGTTCCGACTGCTCCGCTTGCCGCGTTGCCCACCGTTCCGACGACGCCACCAAGGCCACCCGTCCCGCCACCACTTCCGCCAAGGCCGCCCAGCGCACCCGTCACCGTGCCAACCACGCCACCAAGACCACCGGTCCCGCCACCACTACCGCCGATACCACCCAACGCACCCGTCACCGTACCGGCCACGCCTGCGACCGGCTCGAGCAATCCGCTACCGATATCGATGGTCGCGCTTCCTGTCCCCGTCCCTGCCAGCCCGATCGAGATACCGCCTGCATTCGGGCTGCCGACCGTCACCCCCCCGTTCCCCCATCCCGCCACGGTGCCGACGAGTTCCCCGGGCGCGGGAGATCCGCCTGCGACGATCACGCCGTCGGATTTGCTGACACTTCCCAGCGGGGAAGCCAGCACCCCCGCCTGGGACGCCGAGGCGGCCAGGCTGAACAAGGCCGCGACCGACAAGGCGATGCCTGTCAATTTCACGTTCGCTTTCGCTTTCGTTTTCATGAGTAACCTCATTTCGGTTGGACAACCGCGGAACAGCTCGAGCGATGACGCGTGGACCCTGCCGCCGCGAAGGGGGCGCGAATCGTTCGCGGATTGCCCGATATGGCAAAGCGTTGAAACAGGTCTAAACACGCCGATACAACGGGACACCGGACACCGGACACCGCGTGACGCACTTCATGAAAATCGATCTGCATCACGAAACTTCTGCAAAACGAATCAACAATCTGACGATCATCGAACGATCGTCAAACGATCGGCCGCTCACGACGATTCCATCGCAAGCGGCCGCCGCCCCTCTCCTCAGAACTTCCACAACAGATTGCCGTACAGCGCGTGGTCGCTGATGCTGCCGCCGATCTGGCCGCTGTAGGACAGCCCGAGCGACAGGTTCTTCGTGATGGCCGCATCGACACCGACCTCGAGCACTGCCGCATCACGCGCGACCGGCACGCCGGTGACGCTGAACGGCGAGCCGCCGCTCGCGAACGACAGCCTCGACGCCGGCTGCGTATTGCCGAACGCGTGCCGCCAGCCGACGGTACCGAACGCCGTGACCTTGCCCTTCGTCGTGACCGCGACGTCGGTCGAGGCCCGCACGCCGAGTGTCGAGAAGCCGAGGCCCGTCGTATCGGAATCGCCCTGCAACGCCGCCGCGCCGCCGTTCTCCTTGAAGCCGTCGGTGTGCAGGCTGGCGTACGCGAGGCCGACGAACGGTTCGAGCGCGACGTTACGGAACGCCGTCGAGTAGCCGATCTCGGTGAACACCTGCGTCGCGTTCGCGTCGTAGCTGGCGGTATCGTGATCGGAGAAGCTGCCGAACGACGGATTGCGCTCGCTATGCACGCGGTACCACGACTGCGACACGCCACCGCGCACGTTCCACGCGTTGTACCGGCCGCTCGCGTACAGCGCGATCGTCTCGCCGTTGACCTTCGCCGACTCGTTCTGGTCGGTATTGAGCTGGCTGCGCGACGCACCGCCCGCGATACCGACGCGCCAGTGGCTGCTGACTTCCGCATCCGTGCCGACGACGAAGCCATACAGGTTGCGATCGATCGACGCGACGCCGTCGCCGTCGAACCGGCTATGCGAACCGTACAGCCGGCCCCACACCGCGGGCTTGTACGACTTGGCCGGCGTGCAGCCATTCTCCGCGGCCATGCGCCGGTCGAGCGCCGCCGAATGATCGTCCGCCGACACCGGTGCCTCGCATCCGCACAGCGCCCCGCCCGGCTGCGAACCGAGCCGCGCACGATCGAGCACCGCATCGCGCACGTAGCGGCTATCCGACAACAGCACGCTGCGCGTACTCGGATACAGATCGCCAGCCAGTTGCGTGAACGCGCGGTTCGCGGTCGGCGCATCCGACGTCAGCACCGTATCGAACAGCGGGTTGCCGGCGCCGAGCGTGCCGACCGCACCCGCCACCGCTTGCCCGTCGGGTGTCGTCGCGACCGACGAGAACGGCGTGCCGTTCGGCGTCAGCGACATCAGCACTTGCGCCGGGTTATACGTGAGCGTCGGCGCGAGGAACGCATACGTCGAGTTCACCGCGCTGAACTGCCCTTGCACGCCCGCACCGGCATTCACGATGGTGTAGAGCTTGCCCGGCTGGTATTGCCCGGTGGCCGCGACGACCTGTACCGATCCACCGTTGAGCGTGGCGGAGCCGGTCACGTCGAGACCGCCGCTCTGTTGCGGCGTGGCGCCGACCTGCAGCGTCGAGCCCGGCTGGAAGGTCGCGTTGCCCGCGACCTTCAGCGGCTGCCCGAGCTGGAGGACCGATGCGGTGCCGCCGCCCGACACGACCAGGCCGCCGATCGTGCCCGTCCCGGTGACGGTCGCGCCGTTGCCGACGGTCACCGGCGAGTTGGCCAGCGAACCGGTGACCGCGAGCGTGCCGCCCGTCACGGTGGTCGGCCCGGACAGCGTGTTGGTCCCGCTCAGCACCTGTGCACCCGTGCCGGCCAGCGTCAGCGGACCGGTACCCGACAGCGTGCCCGCGAACGAGCTGGTGCCGGCGGAATTGACGGTCAGCGGCGTCGCGCCGAGGTTCACGTTCGAACCCGTCGTGCCCGACAGCGTGCCGATCGACTGCGGTGCGGCCGACCCCGTGAGGTCCAGCGTCGCGCCGCTGCCCGCGAGAATCACCGGGCTCGTCGGCGCAAGGCTGCCTGCGCCGGCAAGCGCGAGCATGCTGCCGCTGCCGATCGTCGTGCCGCCGGTGTACGTGTTGGCGCCCGTCAGCGTCTGCGTGCCGCCGCCCTGCACCGCGAAGCCGCCGGTGCCGGCGATCGTGCCGCCGAACGAACCGCCCGTCGGACCGGCCACGGTCAGCGTATTGCCGCCGAGATTCACGGTCGAACCGGCGGCGCCCGACAGCGCGCTCGCCGTCTGCGGTGTCGTGGCCGCGCTGACATCGAGCGTCGCGCCGTTGCCGGCCAGCGTCAGTGCGCTGCCCGCCGACAGGCCGCCGCTGCCGCCGACCGCCAGCGTGCTGCCGTTGCCGATCGTCGTGCCGCCCGTGTACGCGTTCGCGCCGCTGAGGGTCGTCGTCGACGGGCCGCTCACCGCCAGGTTGCCGCCACCGGAGATCGGGCCGCTCAGGCCGAGGTTGTTGGCGCCGCCCACCGTCAGCGTCGAACCCGCGCCAAGATTCACCGCGTTGCCGAGCGTCGTGCCCGCGACGCTGGTGCCGAGCGTGCCACCGTTGCCGCCGACGCTCAGCGTGCCGCTGCCGAGTGCGGTCGGCGTGCCGGCCACCAGCGTGCCGCCGCCGGTGACGCTCGTGCCACCGGTGTAGGTGTTGGCACCCGACAGCGTCGTCGTCGCCGGACCGTTGACCGCGAGCGTGCCGCCACCCGAGATCGCGCCGCCCAGGCCGAGGTTGTTCGCGCCGCCGACCGTCAGCGTCGATCCCGTACCGAGGTTCACCGTGTTGTTCAACGTCGTGCCCGGCGTGCCGGCAGCCAGCGTGCCGCCCGCACCGCTCGCATTCAGCACGCCGGTACCGAGCGCCGTGTTATTCCCCGCGACCAGCGTGCCGCCACCGGTCAGGTTCGTGCCGCCCGAATACGTGTTCGAACCGGTCAGCGTCTCGGTGCCCGTGCCGCCCAGCGTCAGACTGCCGCCCGTGCCGGCGATCGTGCCGCCGTACGTGCCGCTGCCCGACCCGCCGAGCGTCAGGGTGTTGCCGCCGAGGTTCACCGTCGAACCGGCGACACCCGACAACGCGGTCGTCGTCTGCGGCGTGGTCGCGCCGCTGACGTCGAAGGTTGCGCCCGCACCGGCCAGGTTCAGCGGGCTGCTGCCGGACAGGCTGCCGCCCGCGCCGATCGCCAGCGTGCCGCTGTTGATCGTCGTCGCGCCGGTGTACGTGTTGGTGCCAGTCAGCGTCTGCGTGCCGCTGCCCGACAGCGTCAACCCGCCCGTGCCGGCGACGGTGCCGCCGTACGTGCCGTTACCGGCGCCGCCCAGCGTCAGCGTGTTGCTGCCCAGGTTCACGGTCGAACCCGACACGCCCGACACTACGCCCGTGGTCTGCGGCGTCGTCGCGGCGCTCAAGTCCAGCGTGGCGCCCGTACCCGACAGATCGACCGCGCTGCCCGCCGACAGGCTGCCGCCCGCGCCGACCGCCAGCGTGCTGCCGTTGCCGATCGTCGTGTTGCCGGTGTACGAGCTGGCGCCGGTCAGCGTCGTCGTCGACGGACCGTTCACCGCGAGATTGCCGCTGCCGACGATCGCGCCGCCCAGGCCCAGATTGTTCGCACCGCCCACCGTCAGCGTCGACCCCGCGCCGAGACCGATCGCGTTGGTCAGCGTCGTGCCGGCCACGCTCGTGCCGAGCGAACCGCCTGCGCCGGTCGTAGTCAGCGCGCCCGTGCCGAGCGCCGAACCGTTGCCCGCGAGCAGCGTGCCGCCGCCGCTCAGGGTCGTGCCGCCCGTGTACGTGTTCGTCCCGTTCAGCGTTTCGGTGCCCGTGCCCGACAGCGTCAGGCTGCCGCCCGTGCCGGCGATCGTGCCGCCGAACGTCCCGTTGGCGGAACCGCCGAGCGTCAGTGCATTGCCGCCGAGGTTCACCGTCGAGCCCGCTACGCCCGACAACGCGCCAGTCGACTGCGGCGTCGTGGCGGCGCTCAGATCGAGCGTCGCCCCTGCACCGGCCAGATCGACCGCACTGCCGCCCGACAGGCTGCCGCTCGCGCCAACCGCCAGCGTGCTGCCGTTGCCGATCGTCGTGTTGCCGGTGTACGAGCTGGCGCCGCTGAGGGTCGTCGTCGACGGGCCGCTCACCGCCAGGTTGCCGCCACCGGAGATCGGGCCGCTCAGGCCGAGGTTGTTGGCGCCGCCCACCGTCAGCGTCGAACCCGCGCCAAGATTCACCGCGTTGCCGAGCGTCGTGCCGGCCACGCTCGTGCCGAGCGTGCCGCCCGCGCCGCTCGTGTTCAGCGCGCCCGAGCCAAGCGCCGAACCGTTGCCCGCGATCAGCGTGCCGCCGCCCGTCAGGCTCGTGCCGCCCGTATACGTGTTCGTCCCGTTCAGCGTCTCGGTGCCCGTGCCGCCCAGTGTCAGGCTGCCGCCCGCACCCGCGATCGTGCCGTCGTAAGTACCACTACCCGAACCGCCGAGCGTCAGGTTGTTGCCGCCGAGGTTCACCGTCGAACCGGCGACACCCGACAGCGTGCCCGTCGTCTGCGGCGTGGTCGCGCCGCTCAGATCGAAGGTTGCGCCCGCACCCGTCAGGCTCACCGGCGTCGTCCCCGACAGGCTGCCGCCCGCGCCGATCGCCAGCGTGCCGCTGTTGATCGTGGTCGCGCCGGTGTACGTATTGCTGCCCGTCAGCGTTTCGGTGCCGGTACCCGACATCGTCACGCCACCGGTGCCGGCGATGTTGCCCGCGTAGGTGCCGCTGGCCGACCCGCCAAGCGTCAGGTTGTTGTTGCCCAGGTTCACCGTCGAGCCGGCCACGCCCGAGATCGCGCCGGTCGATTGCGGCGAGGCGGCGCCGCTCAGGTCGAGCGTCGCGCCGGCCGCCGTCAGGCTGACCGGGCTGCTCGACGACAGGCTGCCGTTGCCGCCGATCGCGAGCGTGCCGCTGTTGATCGTGGTCGCACCGGTGTACGTGTTGTTGCCCGTCAGCGTTTCGGTGCCGGTGCCCGACAGCGTCAACCCGCCCGTGCCGCCGATCACGCCGCCATACGTGCCGCTGCCTGCGCCGCCGAGCGTCAACGTATTGCCGCCCAGGTTGACGTTCGTGCCCGTGCCGCCGGACAGCGCGCCGCTCGTCTGCGGCGACGTGGCCGCGCTCAGGTCGAGCGTGGCGCCGGTGCCGGACAGGTCGATCGCGCTGCCCGACGACAGGCTGCCGCCCGCGCCGACCGCCAGCGTGCTGCCGCCGCCGATCGTCGTGCTGCCGGTGTAGGTGTTCGCGCCCGACAGCGTCGTCGTCGACGGACCGTTCACCGCGAGGTTGCCGCCGCCCGAGATCGCGCCGCCGAGGCCGAGATCGTTCGCACCGCCGACCGTCAGCGTCGACCCCGCGCCGAGATTCACCGCGTTGCCGAGCGTCGTGCCCGGCGTGCTCGCGGCCAGCGTGCCGCCTGCACCGGTCGTGTTCAGCGCACCGGTGCCGAGCGCCGAGCCGCTGCCCGCGATCAACGTGCCGCCGCCGCTCAGGGTCGTGCCGCCCGTGTACGTGTTGTTGCCGGTCAACGTCTCGGTGCCGGTGCCCGACAACGTGAGGCTGCCGCCCGCGCCGGCGATCGTGCCGCCATACGTGCCGTTGCCCGTGCCGCCGAGCGTCAGGTTGTTGCCGCCGAGGTTCACCGTCGAACCGGCCACGCCCGACAGCGTGCCCGTGGTCTGCGGCGTGGTCGCGCCGCTGACGTCGAAGGTTGCGCCCGTACCGGTCAGGTTCACCGGGCTGCTCGCGGACAGGCTGCCGCCCGCGCCGATCGCGAGCGTGCCGCTGTTGATCGTCGTCGCGCCGGTGTACGTGTTGGTCCCCGTCAGCGTTTCGGTGCCGGTGCCGGACAGCGTCAACCCGCCCGTGCCGCCGACCGTTCCGCCGAACGTGCCGTTGCCCGACCCGCCGAGCGTCAGCGTGTTGCCGCCGAGGTTCACCGCCGAACCCGCCGCGCCCGACAGCGTGCCGGTCGTCTGCGGCGACGTGGCCGCGCTCACGTCCAGCGTCGAGCCCGCGCCGGCCAGATCGATCGCACTGCCCGATGACAGGCTGCCGCCCGCGCCGACCGCCAGTGTGCTGCCGCCGCCGATCGTCGTGTTGCCGGTGTACGAGCTGGCGCCGGTGAGCGTCGTCGTCGACGGGCCGTTCACCGCGAGATTGCCGCTGCCGCTGATCGCGCCGCCGAGGCCGAGATTGTTCGCACCGCCAACCGTCAGTGTCGACCCCGCGCCGAGATTCACCGCGTTGCCGAGCGTCGTGCCGGCCACGCTGGTGCCGAGCGTGCCGCCTGCGCCGCTCGTGTTCAGCGCGCCCGTGCCGAGCGCCGAACCGCTGCCCGCGATCAACGTGCCGCCGCCGTTCAGGGTCGTGCCGCCCGTGTACGTGTTGTTGCCCGTCAGCGTTTCGGTGCCGGTGCCCGACAGCGTCAGGCTGCCGCCCGCACCCGCGATCGTGCCGCCATACGTGCCGTTGCCCGCGCCGCCGAGCGTCAGGTTGTTGCCGCCGAGGTTCACCGTCGAACCCGCGACACCCGACAGCGTGCCCGTCGTCTGCGGCGTGGTCGCGCCGCTGACGTCGAAGGTTGCGCCCGCACCGGCCAGATTTACCGGGCTGCTCGCGGACAGGCCGCCGCCCGCGCCGATCGCGAGCGTGCCGCTGTTGATCGTCGTCGCGCCCGTGTACGTGTTGGTGCCGGTCAGCGTTTCCGTGCCGGTGCCTGCCATCGTCAACCCGCCAGTGCCGCCGATCGTGCCTGCATAGTTACCGTTGCCGGTACCGGCCAGCGTCAGCGTGTTGCCGCCGAGATTCACGTTCGTGCCCGCCACGCCGGACAGCATCCCGCTCGTTTGCGGCGTGGTCGCCGCGCTGATGTCGAGCGCCGCGCCCGTGCCCGCGAGATCGAGCGCGCTGCCTGCCGACAGGCTGCCGCCCGCGCCGACCGCCAGCGTGCTGCCGCCGCCGATCGTCGTGTTGCCGGTATAGGTGTTCACGCCGGTGAGCGTGGTCGTCGACGGGCCGCTGACCGACAGGCCGCCGCTGCCCGAGATCCCGCCGCCGAGCCCGAGGTCGTTCGCACCCCCAACGGTCAGCGTCGCCCCCGCGCCGAGATTCACTGCATTGCCGAGCGTCGTGCCGCCGACGCTCGTGCCGAGCGAGCCGCCCGCGCCCGTGACGTTCAGCGCGCCGGTACCCAGCGCGCTGCCGTTGCCGGCGACGAGCCCGCCGCCGCTCAACGTGGTGCCGCCGTCATAGGTGTTCGTGCCGGTGAGCGTCGTGGTGCCCGCACCGGTTTGCGCGAGGCCGCCGCTGCCGGAAATCGTGCCGCTCAGGCCGAGATCGTTCGCGCCGTTCAGCCCGAGCGTCGCGCCCGCGCCGAGCGTGACCGCGTTGCCGAGCGTCGTGCCGTTTACGCTCGCGCTCAGTGTGCCGTTGCCGGTCACGTTCAACGCGCCGGACCCGAGCGCCGTATTGCTGCCCACGCTCAGTCCGCCGCTGCTCAACGTCGTCCCGCCGCCGTAGGTGTTCGCGCCGCCGAGCGTGGTCGTGCCCGAGCCGGACTGCACGACGCCGCCTGCGCCGGAGATCGTGCCGCCCAGGCCGAAGTCGAACGCGCCGCCGAGATTCAGCGTCGAACCGATGCCCAGATCGACGGCGTTCGCCAGCAGCAGGTTCGCCGTGCTTGCGCTGAGCGCGCCACCGCTGCCGGTGACGTTGAGCGTGCCCGTGCCGAGCGCCGTGTTGTTGCCGACCGACAAGCCGCCGGCACCGAGCGTCGTGCCGCCCGTGTAGAGGTTCGCGCCGGTGAGCGTGGTCGTGCCGCTGCCGGTTTGCGCGAGGCTGCCGCCGCCGGCGATGATGCCGCCGAGGCCCAGGTCGTTCGTGCCGCCGAGCGTCAGCGCCGAACCCGTGCCGAGATTGACGGCATTGTTCAGCGTCGTGCCGGCGACGCTCGCGGCCAGCGTGCCGCCTGCGCCGGCGAGGTTCAACGCGCCGGTACCGAGCGCCGCGCCGTTGCCGGCGACCAGCGTGCCGCCGCCCGTCAGGTTCGTGCCACCCGTGTACGTGTTGATGCCGGTCAGCGTTTCGCTGCCCGTGCCCGACAGCGTCAGGCTGCCGCCTGCCCCCGCGATCGTGCCGCCGAACGTGCCGCTGCCGGCGCCGCCCAGCGTCAGGCCGTTGCCGCCGAGATTCACCGTCGAACCGGCTACGCCCGACAGCGCGCCGATCGCCTGCGGCAGCCCTGCGCCGCTCAGGTCGAAGGTTGCGCCGGCGCCGCCCAGATTCACTGCACCGCCCGCGGCCAGGCTGCCGCCCGCGCCGATCGCGAGCGTGCCGCTGTTGATCGTCGTGCCGCCGCCGTACGTGTTCGCGCCGGTCAGCGTCTCCGTGCCGGTGCCGGCCATCGTCAGCCCGCCGGCACCGCCGATCGTGCCGCCGAACGTGCCGTTGCCGGAACCGCCGAGCGTCAGGGTGTTGCCGCCGAGATTCACCGCCGAGCCGGCCGCGCCGACCAGCCCGCCCGTCGTCTGCGGCGACGTGGCCGCGCTCAGGTCGAGCGTCGCGCCCGCGCCGGCCAGATCGAACACACTGCCGCCCGACAGCGCGCCGCCCGCGCCGACCGCGAGCGTGCTGCCGTTGCCGATCGTCGTGTTGCCGGTGTAGCTGCCCGCGCCCGTGAGCGTCGTGATCGACGGGCCGGTCACCGCCAGATTGCCGCCGCCCGAAATCGCGCCGCCGAGGCCCAGATTGTTCGCACCGCCCACCGTCAGCGTCGCGCCCGCGCCCAGATTCACCGCGTTGCCGAGCACCGTGCCGCCGACGCTCGTGCCGAGCGAGCCGCCCGCGCCGGCGACGTTCAACGCGCCCGTGCCGAGCGCCGAGCCGTTGCCGGCGATGAGCCCGCCGCCGCTCAGCGTCGTGCCGCCGGTGAACGTGTTCGCGCCGAGCAGCGTCGTCGTGCCGCTGCCGGTTTGCGCGAGCCCGCCGTCGCCGGCGATCACGCCGCCCAGGCTCAGGTCGGCCGCGCCGTTCAGGCCGAGCGTCGCGCCCGCGCCGAGATTCACCGCGTTGCCGAGCAAGGTACCGGCGACGTTCGTGGCGAGCGTGCCGCCCGTGCCCGCGACCGTCAGCGCGCCCGTGCCGAGCGCCGCGCCGTTGCCGGCGATCAGCCCGCCGCCGGTGAGCGTGGTGCCGCCCAAGAACGTGTTCGCGCCGAGCAGCGTCGTCGTGCCCGTGCCGGTTTGCGCGAGGCCGCCGTTCCCGGCGATCGTGCCGCTCAGGCCGAGATCGTTCGCGCCGTTCAGCCCCAGCGTGACGCCGGTGCCGAGGTTCACCGCGTTGCCGAGCGTCACGCCCGGCACGCTCGCGCCGAGCGAAGCCGAGCCGTTGACGTCGAGTGCGCCGAGGCCGAGCGCAGTCCCGCTTCCGACCACCAGGCTGCCGCCCGTCAGCGCGGTGCCGCCCGCATACGTGTTGTTGCCGGTGAGCGCCTGCGAGCCGGTGCCGGCAAGCGTCAGCCCGCCCGCCCCGCCGATGTCGCCCGCGAAGACGCCGCTGCCGCTGCCGGCCAGCGTCAGGTTGTTCGCCCCGAGATCGATCGTCGAACCCGCGACACCCGACAGCGTGCCGATCGACTGCGGCGTGGTCGCGCCGCCGATGTTGAAGTGCGCACCGGCGCCCGTCAGGTTGACGGGACTCGACGCGGCGAGACTGCCGCCCGCGCCGATCGCGAGCGTGCCGCTGCCGATCGTGGTGCCGCCGGTGAACGTCTCGGCCGCGGTGAGCGTCGTCGTGCCCGGGCCGTTCACGGACAGGCCGCCGGCACCGGAGATGAGCCCGCTCAGGCCGAGATCGTTCGGGCCGCCAACCGTCAGCGCCGCGCCCGCGCCGAGCTGGATCGCGTTGCCGAGCACGGTGCCGCCGACGGTCGTGCCGAGCGAGCCGCCCGTGCCCGTCACGTTCAACGCCCCCGTGCCCAGTGCGGCGCCGTTGCCGGCGAGGAGTCCGCCGCCGCTCAGCGTCGTGCCGCCCGAGAACGTGTTCGCGCCGCTCAACGTCGTGATGCCCGAACCGATTTGCGCGAGACCGCCACTCCCGGCGATCACGCCGTTCAGGCCCAGATCGTTCGCGCCGGTCAACGCGAGCGTCGCGCCTGCGCCGAGATTCACCGCGTTGCCCAGCGCGGTGCCGTTCACGCTCGCGCCGAGCGCACCGCCCGTACCGGCGACGTTCAGCGCGCCGCTGCCGAGCGCCGTATTGCTGCCGGCGAGCAGCGTGCCGGCGCTCAGCGTCGTGCCGCCGCCGAAGGTGTTCGCGCCGGACAGCGTCGTCGTCCCCGTGCCGCTCAGCACGAGACCGCCGGTGCCGCCGATCGCGCCGCTCAGGCCGAGGTCGTTCGCGCCGTTCAGCGTCAGCGATGCGCCGTTCAGGTTGATGCCGTTCGCGAGTGCCGCGCCGGCGGCCAGATCCGCGCTCAGCGAACCGCCGAGGCCGCTCACGTTCAACGCGCCGCCGATACCGAGCGCACTGCCGCCTTCGACGATCAGGCTGCCGCCGCCCGTCAGGCTCGCGCCGCCCGTGAACGTGTTCGCGCCGGACAGCGTCGTGGCGCCGGTGCCGCCGAGCGCCAGGCCGCCCGCGCCCGAGATCGCGCCGCTCAGGCCGAGATCGGCCGCGCCGTTCAGGCCGAGCGTCGCGCCCGCGCCCAGGTTGACCGCATTGCCGAGCACGGTGCCGCCGACGTTCGTCGCGAGCGTGCCGCCCGTGCCGGATACGTTCAGCGCGCCCGTGCCGAGCGCCGCGCCGTTGCCGGCGACGAGGCCGCCGCCGCTCAGCGTCGTGCCGCCCGTGAAGGTGTTCGTCCCGAGCAGCGTGGTCGTGCCGGCACCGGTTTGCGCCAGTTGGCCGCTCCCGCCGATCACGCCGCCGAGGCTCAGGTCGGCCGCGCCGTTCAGGCCGAGCGTCGCGCCTGCGCCAAGATTCACCGCATTGCCGAGCACGGTGCCGCCGACGTTCGTGGCGAGCGTGCCGCCCGTCCCGGATACGTTCAGCGCGCCTGTGCCGAGCGCCGCGCCGTTGCCGGCGATCAACCCGCCACCGCTCAGCGCCGTGCCGCCCGAGAACGTGTTCGCGCCGAGCAGCGTCGTCGTGCCCGTGCCGCTTTGCGCAAGGCCGCCGTTACCGGCGATCGTGCCGCCGAGGCTCAGGCCGTTCGCCCCGTTCAGGCCGAGCGTGGCGCCTGCATCGAGATTGACCGCATTGCCGAGCAGCGTGCCGCCGACGTTCGTCGCGAGCGAGCCGCCCGTACCGGTCACATGCAGCGCGCCCGTGCCGAGCGCCGCGCCCGTGCCGGCGACGATCCCGCCGCCGCTCAGCGTCGTGCCGCCCGCGAACGTGTTCGGGCCGAGCAGCGTCGTGATGCCCGGGCCGGTTTGCGCCAGCCCGCCGTTGCCGGCGATCGCGCCGCTCAGCCCGAGACCGGCCGAGCCGTTCAGGCCCAGCGTGACGCCGGTATCGATATTGACCGCGTTGCCGAGCAGCGTGCCGCCGACGCTCGTGCCGAGCGTGCCGCCCGCGCCCGACACGTTCAGCGCGCCGCCGCCGAGCGCCGTGTCGGTGCCGACCACGAGCCCGCCGCCGCCCGTCAGGTTCGTTCCGCCCGTGAACGAATTGGCGCCGTTCAGCGTCAGCGTGCCGGTGCCGCTCGCTTTCAGCGCGCCGCCGCCGGCGATCGTGCCCGACAACGCGAGCCCTGTCGCGCCATCCACCGTCAGGTCCGCGCCGAGCGTCACGTTGTTGAGCAGGTTGAGACCGGCCGTGCCGGCTTCCAGCGTGCCGCCGCCGGCCGCGATCGTCCCGAGACCCAGTCCCGCGCTGTTGTTGATGATCGCGGTGCCGCCCGCCAGCGACGCGTCTGCCGCGCTCGACGCGCCGGTGATGTTCCATGTCCCGCCCTGCACCGCGAGATGCGTGAAATTGCCGTACGTATCGACCGCCAGGGTGCCGCTCGCGGAGCTGCCGGCGGCCGGGTTCAGTTGCAGGTTCAGCGTGTTGTTGCCGCCCAGCCCGGCATCGACGCCGAGCCCGACCGACGACCCGGTCTGCGCATTGAACGTGTTCGACGTGCCGAGCGCCGCACCCAGCGACACGTTGCCCGTGACGGTGCCGGCGTTGGTGAACGTGTTCCCCGCGCCCGGCGTCCCGCTGGGTGCGAGCACCACCGAACCGTTGATCGCGCCGCCGCTCGCGTTGGTGAAGTTGACCTGTGCACCGCCCGACGTGGTCACGACCTGCGCGGTGGGCCCCGCGCTGAAGCCGAGCAGGCCGGTCGTTCCGATCGTGCCGGCGTTCGTGATGTTCGTCGTGCCGCCGATACCGTTGTAGACCGTCAGCGCGGGCCCGTTGAGCAGCGAGCTCGTCGAGCCCATCATCACGCCCGTGCTGGCGTTCGTGACGTTGACCGTGCTCGCCGACGCGATATTGCCGACGACCGTGCCGTTCGACACGAGGCTCAAGCCGGACAACGCGGGGTCGATCCTGCCGTTGTTGGTCAGCGTGACGCCGCTGCCCGTCAGCGACAGCGCGGTGCCGCCGATCAGCGGCACCACGGAGACGGTCGCGCCGGACCCGACGGTCAGGTTGAGATTGTTCGCGCCGTTCGAATAGGTGGTGGTGGCTCCGGTACAACTGACGGTCGTGGTTCCGACGCAGGCGGCCAGTGCATCGGCGGGAACGATCCCGGCGCCGACCAGCGCGACCAGCATGCCGGTCGGCACGAGGAGTTTCGGACGTGCTTCCGCGCGCTTTTTGTTCGAGCCCATGCGCATACGCATAATCACACCTTCCCATAAGAGAATCGACGACACCGGGCATTCCCTCGCCGCATTCAAAATGCCGGAGGTAAATACCGGAATACGCTATTCGATGTTTTTTGGAAAAACACCGTCCCGTCACCAGTCCGAAGCGGATGGCTGGATTAAAAACAAACGAGAATCAATCGGCGAGAATTATTGAATCGGCATATTTTACTTTTAAGCCCCCTTCGTCACCCGGTAAATTTTCCACTAATTAGAAACGATTGTTTTTCATCAAACCAGGGCATTGCCCCGGCGAGCGGCTTTCCTCGCACCTCTGTCTATACAGGCCAACGAGGCCTCCACGCCGAAATCCTGCAGCGACGGGGCCTCCCGCCCGACAATCAAACGCCGCCCCGGTGCCGTCGAACAACCGTGCGTCCCTTGCCCCGCCTATCGTTTGGTCGGTGCCTGCCGTCCGATCCACGTGTCTCCAGGAGTGATCGCGAGTCAAATATAGGCTCGACTCGCAAACGTTTTCCATGGGGCCGACATTTTTTTGGCAAAACTCAACACTCTTTCATCTTCATTAACCATTTTGCATTCAGGATGAAAGCGATTCTTATTAAATTAATCACGCAAATTATTAAGAAAGGCAAAAAACTCAAATTCCCGGATGCCGACTTTTTACCGGATCTGCTTTAATTGATTCAGATCCGCCGCATTGTGTTTTTGGTCCGCGGGCGATAACGAGGTGTCCAAGGGAGAACTTCACGATGGTGACGTTGAATATCAACGACCGGCCGGCCGAGATCGACGCCGATCCGTCGACGCCGGTGCTCTGGGTGCTGCGCGACAACCTCGGGTTGACCGGCACCAAGTTCGGATGCGGCACCGGCGACTGCGGCGCCTGCACCGTGCATGTCGACGGCCGCCCGGCCCGAAGCTGCACGCTGGCGCTGTCGGCGGTCGGGAATGCGCGCATCACGACGTCCGAACATCTCGCCGACGATGCGGTCGGCAAGGCCGTCCTCGACGCGTGGCTCCGGCACGACGTCGCGCAATGCGGCTACTGCCAGAGCGGCCAGATGATGAGCGCGGCCGGCCTGCTACGCGGCAACAAGGCGCCGACCGACGCCGACATCGACCGCGCGATGGCCGGCAACCTGTGCCGTTGCGCGACTTACCAGCGCATCCGTGCCGCGATTCACGATGCGGCTCGCGCGCTTGCCTGAGCCTGCCGGGAGACTTTGACCATGCGTATCCGCACTTTCGGGCGTCCGGCAAGCGCCAACGCCCCCCACCGCGATGCATCCTCCGTCACCGGAGCCGATGCTCCGATGCCCGGCCGGCGCGGCTTCCTGAAGCTGACGATGGCGGCGAGCGGCTGCCTCGCGCTCGGCATCGCGCCGACGCGGGCGCGGGCCGAAGCCGGCAGAACCGTTCAGCCTTCGCCACCTCAAGCATTCCTGATCATTGCGCCGGACAACACCGTGACCGTTGCCGTCAACCGCACCGAGTCCGGCCAGGGCGTCAGCACCGCGCTGCCGATGGCGCTGGCCGACGAACTCGATGCCGACTGGCGCAACGTGCGCACCGTGCTCGCGCCGGCGGGCGAGCCGTACAAGGACCCGGTGACGGGTATCCAGATGACGGCCGGCTCGACGTCGGTCAATCACTCGTTCGCGCAGTACCGCGAACTCGGCGCCTCCGCTCGCGCGATGCTCGTCGCCGCGGCCGCGCAGCGCTGGAACGTCGATCCCGCCACCTGCCGGACGGCGAACGGTGTCGTGACGTCCGGCAACTACCGCGCGACCTACGGCGAACTCGCACCGGCCGCGATGGCGATGCCGGTACCGCAGCGGGTGTCGTTGAAGTCGCCGGACCAGTTCCGCATCATCGGCAAGCCGACGCCGCGCATCGACGCGCGCGGGATGCTCGACGGCACGCTCAAGTACGGGATGGATTGGCGTCTGCCGGACACGATGGTGGCCGTGGTCGCGCGCCCGCCGCGCTTCGGCGGCAAGGTCGCGAGCTACGATGCGGCCGCGGCCCGCGCCGTCAAGGGCGTGGTCGAGGTCGTCGAGATTCCGACCGATCGCGGCGGCACCGGCGTGGCCGTGATCGCGAACGGCTACTGGCCGGCCAAGCTCGGCCGCGATGCGCTGAAGATCACGTGGAAGGACGCCGGCTCGACCGTCACGTCATCCGAACAGATGCAGGCGTACAAGCAGCTCGCCGGCACGCCGGGCACCGTGGTGCGCACGGCCGACGCGGGCAGCGCGCCGCCGGCGGCCACGCGCATTCGGAAGGATTACGAATTTCCGTATCTCGCGCATGCGGCGATGGAGCCGCTCAGCTGCACGGTCGACGTCGGGCCGGCGAGCTGCGCGTGCGGGATCAAGATCTGGGGCGGCTCGTCGCTGCAGACGAGCGACCGCGCGGCGGTCGCGAAGGCGCTCGGCGTCGCGCCGGAGAAAGTCCAGATCTTCACGCTGACGTCGGGCGGCGACTATGGCCGGCGCTCGACGCCGACGTCGGACTACGTGGTCGAAGCCGCCCACGTGTCCGCCGCGTACCTCGCGGCCGGCCATCTCGGCCCGGTCAAGACGATCTGGACGCGCGAGGACGATCTGCGCGGCGGCTATTACCGCCCGATGGTGCTGCATCGCGTCGACATCGGCGTGGACGGCAGCGGCGCGGTGCGCGACTGGCAGCATGTGGTCGTCGGCCAGTCGGTGCTGAAGGGCTCGCCGCTCGAGCGCACGACGATGCTCAAGCGCGGCACCGATCCCAACCTGACCGAAGGCGTCGCGAACAGCCCGTACGGCTTCCCGATGCAGGTATCGGTCCATCAGACCGACGCCGACGTGCCGGTCCAGACCTGGCGCTCGGGCGGCAACACGCATACGGCGTTCGTGATGGAAACGCTGGTCGACGAGCTCGCGCACTCGGCGCGGCAGGATCCGGTCGCGTACCGGATGGCGCGGCTGGCCGGCCCCGAGCACACCGCGCATCGCCAGGCGCTCGCGCTGGCCGTCGACAAGTCCGGCTACGGCATCCGCACGCTGCCGGCCGGGCACGCGTGGGGGGTCGCGATGCACGAAACGGCCGGCTCGGTCGTCGCGTACGTGACGGAAGTGTCGATCGAAGCGCAACAACCGCACGTGCATCGCGTGACGGCCGGCGTGTATGCGGGGCGCATCGTCAACCCGACCGGTGCGGAAGCGCAGATCCAGGGCGGCGCGCTGTTCGGTCTCGCGACGACGAAGCCGGGCTTCGCGATCGACGTCGACCATGGCGCGGTCCGCAACGCCGGGTTCGCCGACTATTCGCCGATACGCATGCAGGAAGCGCCGCCGGTGGATGTCTTCTTCGTTCCGTCGGACGCTCAGCCGACCGGGCTGAGCGACGCCGGCGTGCCGCCGATCGCGCCGGCGGTGGCCAACGGGGCGTTCGTGCTGACCGGCGAGCGGGTGCATGCGTTGCCGTTCGCGCCGATGCTGGTCGCGGCGGCCGCGCCCGCGATGCCGGCGGCCCCCGCGGCGGCGGCCGACGAGGATCCGTACGGCGACCTGCCGGCCGGCGGCTGCCGGTTGCCGCACAAGGTCAAGCCGGCCGCGTTGAAGCCCAAGGCCGATCAAAGCCACGCGGGCGTCGGCCAGGCGCCCACGGTGCCGAAATTCCTGCGGCCGAAACGGCGCGCGGGCATTCCGTGTATCGAGGATCTGAAGAAAGGCACGGTGTGACGTAGACGTTCCGGCAAGCGGCCGCGCCCGGCGCACCCCGCCGGGCCGCCGGCCGCATTGCCCTTCGCCCTTCGCCCTTCGCCCTTCGCCCTTCGCCACGGCGGGACAGCGCGCCCGCCGTCGCGTTCACCCCCGCACGCGCCGCATCCTGAGCGTCGCCGACGGCGATTCGCCGAACACCCGCTTGTACTCGATCGCGAAGCGCCCGAGGTGCGCGAAACCCCATTTCAGCGCGATATCGGTGACCGACGCGAGCCCCGGCGTGTCGTCGGCCAGCAGTTCCTCGCGGACATGTTGCAGCCGCAACTGCCGCACGAAGCCCATCGGCGTGATCCCGTGGCGATTGCGAAAGCCGGCGAACAGCGTGCTCGGGCTGACGCCGGCGAGATCGGCGAGCCGTTCGATCGTCAGCGGCTCGTCGAGATGCGCGCGAATGTATTCCTCGACGCGCCGCACATAGAACGGCGCGAGCGCAGTCGGCCGAGGCCGCGCACCGTCGCGTGCGCTGTTCGGGTGGCCGTGCAGCAGCAGGTTGAGCAGCGTCGATTCGAGCTGCTCGAACGCGAGCGGATGGCGCAACGGATGCGCGTCCGTCGCGATCGCGCCGGCGAGCACCGGCAGTAGTTGCGCGAGACAGGCGCCCTGCGGCGACGACAGGCTGAATTCCGGTTCGAATTCGACGCTCGCACGCCGGTCGTCGCCGAAATGCCGCTGCGCGTGACGCTCCATCACTTCGCGCTCAATGCGCAGGATTACCTGCGGGCACGCGTCGCCCCAGCGCATCTTCAACGGCAGCGTCGGCGAAAGCAGTGACGCGGTGCCCGGTGACGACACGAAGCGCGTCGCGCCGCATTCGATCTCGGCGTCGCCGCGCAGCGGAATCTGCAGCAGGAAGAAATGTTCGAGCGGCCCCGGCTCGATGCTGACGCCGCCACCGTAATCGAGCAGGTTCAACGACAGGTTGCCCCAGCGCGCATGGTGCATGCAGCTGTGCAGCGCGCGCGATTCGCCGGTCGGCGTGAGCCGGTGCGGCTTGAACACATCGGCCACGCGTGCGCGCACCTCGTCGACGTCGTTCGACTGCAGCAGCAGCGTGTCGTGATTGAAACAGGCGGCATCGGCCAGCCAGCCGGTTTCGAAAAATTGCGCCATCGAAGTTCTCCCGTCGTGCTCGATCGCACTCGCGCCGTGCATGCATTCCCGCTATCGGGGAATGCGTCGCACGATCCGGACAGCGCCCGGAGTATCCGGACAGTCCGTCCTACGAAACACGCAAGTCCCGCGCAAGCCACGCAAGAAGCGGACCGTTCGCGCATCGTAGAAAACTGTGCGGGCCTTCCGCATCCGCACATACCCGCACTCGGCCCCGGCCCGCCGGCCTGCGGCAGCCGCTGCCGCAGGTTTCCGGAATTCGCGGATACCGGCCGAAGAAAGCGGATAGAAACGCCCATTTCGGCCGCCAATACTGGGCCGTCACCGAAACCAACCGCATGGAGGGACCCATGAACGGACGTCACATCGAGATTCCATCGCCGAACGGCGGCGCGTTCCGCGCGTACCTGAGCACGCCGGCCGGCGGCACCGGGCCGGGCATCGTGCTCTGTCACGAGATCTTCGGCGCGAACGCGACGATGCGCGACGTGGCCGACTATTACGCCGAGGAAGGCTATACGGTGCTCGTGCCGGACCTGTTCTGGCGCCAGGCCCCGGGCATCGAGCTCGATGATACGGCGGCCGATTTCGAGCGCGCGATGGCCCTTTACCGCGAATACGACGAAAACAAGGGCGTCGAGGACATCGGCGCCGCGCTGGCCGTGCTCCGCCGCCGGCCGGAATGCACGGGTGAGGCCGGCGTGCTCGGCTACTGCCTCGGCGGCAAGCTCGCGTATCTCGCCGCGTGCCGGCTGCCGGACGTGGCCGCGGCGGTCAGCTACTACGGCGTGGGCATCGAGCACGCGCTGGACGAAGCCGCGCACCTGCACGGGCGGCTGGTGCTGCAGATCGCGGAGCTGGACCGCTTCTGCCCGCCCGACGCGCAGCAGCGCATCGCGGCTGCGCTGGCGGGCCGCGACGGCGTCGAAGTCTACGTCTACCCCGGCGTCGATCATGCATTCGCCCGCGCCGGCGGCGATCATTTCGACAAGGCCGCCGCGGTCATGGCCCACCAGCGCGCGATCGCCGCGTTCCGCGCCGCGCTCGGCCCGCGCTACGACCTGTCCGCGCTGTGGGAAACGCACCTGAAGCACGAGTTCGACACGCGCAACGTCGACGCGACGATGGCCACGATGGTCGCCGAGCCGTACGTCAACCATATTCCGACGCTGACGGGCGGCGTCGGCCACGACGAGCTCAAGCGCTTCTACACGCATCACTTCGTGCATGCAAACCCGCCCGACACGACGATCACGCCGATCTCGCGCACGATCGGCGCGAGCCAGATCGTCGACGAGCTGCTGTTCCGCTTCACGCACACCACCGAGATCGACTGGATGCTGCCGGGCGTCGCGCCGACCGGCAAGCGCGTCGAGATTCCGCTCGTCGCGATCGTCAAGTTTCGCGGCGACAAGCTCTATCACGAGCACATCTACTGGGACCAGGCGAGCGTGCTCGTGCAGATCGGCCTGCTCGACCCGGCCGGCCTGCCGGTGGCGGGCGTCGACACGGCCCGCAAGCTGCTCGACGAAACCGTCCCGTCGAACGGCCTGATGCGCCGCTGGCACGACAGCACGCCATCGACGGATACGCACTGACGCGCCCTTTCCCTCCCCCCACGATTCCCGGAGACACTCCATGAATGCCCTTGCTGGCAAAGTCGCGCTCGTCACCGGCGGCGCCACGCTGATCGGCGCCGCGGTCGCGCAGGACCTGAGCCGCGCCGGTGCATGCGTCGCGATCCTCGATCTCGATGCGGACAACGGCGCACGCGTGGCCGCGTCGCTCGGCGAACGGGCGCTGTTCCTCGCGCTCGACATCACCGACGACCGTGCGATCGAGCGCGCGGTCGCGGCGATCGTCGAGCGGTTCGGCGCGATCGACGTGCTCGTCAACCTCGCGTGCAGCTATGTCGACAACGGCATCCACGCGACCCGCAACGACTGGCTTGCCGCGATGGACGTCAACGTCGTGTCGGCCGCGATGCTCGCGAAGGCCGTGCATCCGCACATGGCCCGGCGCGGCGGCGGCGCGATCGTGAACTTCAGCTCGATCTCCGCGCAGTGCGCGCAAACCGGCCGCTGGCTGTATCCGACCTCGAAGGCCGCGATCCGCCAGCTCACGCGCAGCATGGCGATGGATCTCGCACCCGATCGCATCCGCGTCAACTCGGTATCGCCGGGCTGGACCTGGTCGCGCGTGATGGACGAGATGACGCACGGCGACCGCGCGAAGACCGATCGCGTCGCCGCGCCGTTCCACCTGCTCGGGCGCGTCGGCGATCCGTCGGAAGTCGCGCAGGTCGTCACGTTCCTGTGCAGCGACGCGGCGAGCTTCGTGACGGGCGCCGACTACGCGGTGGACGGCGGCTATGCCGCGATGGGCCCCGAACAGGCGGTGCCGGCGATTCCGCGGCTCGCGGAGTGACCGTGCCGCGTCGCCGCTGCTTCCCGCAACCATTCCGGCCGTCACGCGGCCAACCGAGGACATTCCCATGAGACGCATCGCTATCGTCGGCGCCGGCCAGTCCGGCCTGCAACTCGCCTTCGCCCTGCTCGACCAGGGCTACCACGTCACGCTCGCGACCAACCGCGATGCGGAGCAGATTCGCACGGGCAAGGTCATGTCGAGCCAGTGCATGTTCCACACGTCGTTGCAGATCGAGCGCGATCTCGGCCTGAATACGTGGGAGGAAGCGTGCCCGGCCGTCGAAGGCATCGGCATCGCGGTGCCGCACCCGGACGGCCACTGCCGCAAGGCGATCGACTGGTCGTCGCGCCTCACCCGCTACGCGCAGTCGGTCGACCAGCGCGTGAAGATGGCCGACTGGCTCGACGGCGTGCGCCGCCGCGGCGCGGACGTGCGCATCGCCGACATCGGCGTGCCCGAACTCGAGGCACTCGCGCGCAACCACGACCTCGTGCTGCTCGCGGCCGGCAAGGGCGACATCGTCGGCCTGCTCGGACGCGACGACGCACGCAGCCCGTTCGACCGCCCGCAGCGCGCGCTGGCCCTCACCTACGTAAAAGGGATGACGCCGAGCGAGCCGTATTCGCGCGTACGCTTCAACCTGCTGCCGGGCATCGGCGAGTACTTCGTGTTTCCCGCGCTGACCACCACGGGCCCGTGCGAAATCATGGTGTTCGAAGGCATCCCGGGCGGCCCGCTCGACTGCTGGGCCGACGTGAAGACGCCCGAGCAGCATCTGGACCGCAGCCTGTCGTTCCTGCAGCAGTACGTGCCGTGGGAATTCGAACGCTGCCGCGACGTCGAACTCACCGATCCGAACGGCACGTTGGCCGGACGTTTCGCGCCGACCGTGCGCAAGCCGTTCTTCCGCTTGCCGTCGGGCCGCACCGTGTTCGGGATGGCCGATGCGGTGGTGGTGAACGATCCGATCACCGGCCAGGGCTCGAACAACGCCGCGAAATGCGCGAACGCGTATTTCGACGCGATCGTCGCGCGCGGCGCCGCGCCGTTCGGCGAAGACTGGATGCAGCAGACCTTCGAAGGCTATTGGGCCTATGCGCAGCATGTCGTGCGCTGGACCAACTCGCTGCTCACCCCGCCGCCGCCGCACATTCTCGAACTGCTCGGCGCGGCCGGCCAGTCGCCGTCGCTCGCGAAAACGATCGTCGACGGCTTCGACGACCCGCGCCAGTTCGCGCCGTGGTGGTTCGAACCGTCGGCCTGCGCGGCGCTGATCCGCGAACACAGCGTGCGTGCGGAGTAACCGCCATGGAAACGACCGTTACCGACCGCGCGGCCCTCGACCCGATGCAGTTGCGCGCCGCATTCGGGCAGTTCCCGACCGGCGTCACCGTGATCACCACGTGCGCGGCCGACGGGCGCAAGGTGGGCCTCACCGCGAATTCGTTCTCGTCGCTGTCGCTCGATCCGCCGCTCGTGCTGTGGAGCCTGCGCAAGGTCGCGCCGAGCCGCCCGGATTTCGTCGCGGCCACGCACTTCGCGATCAACATCCTCGCGCACGACCAGATCGACCTGTCGCGGCGCTTCGCGACACCCAGCGCCGACAAGTTCGACGGCGTGCCGCACGTCGCATCGGAGAGCGGCGGCGTGCCGTGCCTCGCCGGCGCGAGCGCGCGCTTCGTGTGCCGCAACGTCGGCCACTACGCAGGCGGCGACCACCTGCTCTTCATCGGCGAGATCGAACGGTTCGACGCATTCGGCAAGGCGCCGCTCGTGTTCCATGCCGGCCAGTATCGCGCGATCACCGACCATCCCGATCTTTTACGTTCCTTTTAATTAGTCATACAAACGAATAACCAGAAGGTGGTGAACATGAAAATCGGCTCTCGCCTGCTCGTCGCCGCAGGCTTCGCGATCGCCGGCCTCGCCGGCCCCGCGCGGGCGGCCGACCTGCCCGCGGTCAACCTCGGCATGACCAGTTTCCTCGACGGGATGCCGCCGGCCGGCGCCGGCTGGTACGGCACGCAGTATCTGCAGTACTACACGGCCGGCCGCGTCAACGACAATGCGGGCAACAAGGTCGGGTTGCCGAAGCAGGACATCGACCTGTTCGCCGGATTGAGCCAGCTCGTCTATCAGTCGCCGCTGACGTTCGCGGGCATGCATCCGGGCCTCGACGTGATCCTGCCATGGATTGCGTCCGCGCGCACCGACGACGGCATCGGCAACGTCGCGCTGAATGCGCGCGCCGGCTTCGGCGATCTGCTGATCGGCCCGTTCATCCAGTTCGACCCGGTGATGGGCGCGCAGGGCCCGCGCTTCGCACAGCGCGTCGAATTCCAGTTCATCGTGCCGACCGGCGCGTACGATCCGTCGCGCGCGATCAATCCCGGCAGCCATTTCTGGTCGTTCGATCCGTACTGGGCGGCGACGCTGTGGCTCACGCCGAAATGGACCGTGTCGTGGCGGCTGCACTATCTGTGGAACGCGACCAACCATCAGCCGGCCACGGCACTCGGCCCGGACGTGACGTCGACGCAGGCCGGCCAGGCGCTCCACGTGAACTTCGCGACCGAGTACGAAGTGCGGCCCGGCCTGCGGCTGGGGCTCAACGGCTACTGGCTGCGCCAGACCACCGACATGAAGGCCAACGGACAGGACGTGCCGGGCACGCGCGAAGCAGTATTCGCGATCGGGCCGGGGGCGATGGTCAGCTTCTCGCCGCACGATCACCTGCTGTTCAACGCGTACTTCGAGACCTATGCGCGCAACCGGCCGCAGGGCACGCGGATGGTGCTGCGCTACGTGCATCACTTCCAGTGACGCGCGGCGCGCCGGCTGCCCCGCTACGTGGCGCCGCCGCTTCAACGGGTTAGCAGTAGGGGGCAGCCGTGAAGGCGGTGGACTACGGCTTGTTCCATGGCCGACCATGGGTCCAGGATGCATTGACGCCGCTATGGTCGACCTGTCTCGCGGCGCCGCCTGGGGAGGGAGCCTCCATGAAGCCTGTTGCCGTGCCGGCCGCCGGATGGCCAGCGGGTGGCCCGGGGGCCGGCACATCCAGCCTTTATCGATGCGCGCGAAGCCGCATCCGCGCGCCGCTCACTGCGCGATGCCAACGAACGTCGGCAGCAGCACGCGATAGACGTGAATCATCGCCGGGCCGAGCAGCACCACCATCAGCGCGGGAAAGATGCAGAAGATCAGCGGGAACAGCAGCTTCAGCGCGATCTTCGCCGCCCGTTCCTCCGCGCGCATCCGGCGCCGCGTGCGCAGCATGTCGGACAGCACGCGCAGCGATTCGCTGATGCTCGTGCCGAACCGGTCGGCCTGGATCAGCATCGCGCAGAACGACTCGATGTCCTCCACGCCGGTGCGCAGCGCGAGATTGCGCAGCGCCGTCTCCTTCGTGAAGCCGGAGCGCATCTCGAGCAGCAGCAGGTCGAGTTCGCTCGCGACCACCTCGCTGCGAAACCGCAGCTCCTCGCTCACCTTCATCAGCGCCGCGTCGAGCCCGAGCCCCGCTTCGACGCACACCGTCAGCAGGTCGAGCGCGTCCGGGAAATCCTCGAAGATCTTCTGCTGGCGCACCTTGACCCGCTGCGACAGCACGACGTTCGGGATGTAGTAGCCGATCCCCGCGAGCGCCACGAGGATCACCGACAGCAGCGCGCGCTCGTCGCCGAGCGACGTCGTGATCAGCACCAGCAGCGCCGCGCACGGCAGGCCGAGCGCGAGCATCGTCTTCGCGGTGAAGTACAGCGCGGCCGCGCTCGGGTTGCGCCAGCCGGCATTCATCAGCCGGATGCGAAGCGGCGAATTCTCCCAGCCCTCCTTCGGCACCGACAGCTTCGAGATCGGGGTGGACAACTCGACCAGCTTCGCGACCCAGCGCGACGCCAGGTCGTCGCCGTCGCCCGGGCCGGCGATGGCGCCCGCCCCGGCGCCGCCCGCCTGCTCGATCCGGCGCTGGATGCTGCGCGGCGCGAACAGCAGCATCGCGACGAGCACGCCGCCGGCCACGAAGATGAACAAGCCGCCCAGCATCACGGCCTGGACCACGCTCAGGTTTTGCATGACAACCTCGCAACGGTTCGTTATTCGGCTCGCGCGTCAGACGCGAATGCGGACGATACGGCGGATCCAGAACAGGCCGAACAGCATCGACACCAGCATCGTGCCGACCATCCGGATCCCGGCCGGATCCTCCCAGAGCACCGACAGGAATTCGCGGTTCAGCAGCGCCATCACCGCCGCGGTGCCGAACGGCAGCAGCCCGAGAATCCACGCGGACAGCCGCCCTTCCGCCGACAGCACGCGCACCTTGTCGAACAGCTTGAAGCGCTCGCGAATGAGTCCGGCGATGCTGTCGAGCAACTCGGCCAGGTTGCCGCCCGTCTCGCGCTGGATCAGCACCGCGATCACGAAGTAGCGCAGATCCTGCACCGGCACGCGCGTCGCGAGGTTCATCAGTGCGTCGTGCAACGACACGCCGTAGTTGACCTCGTCGAACGTGACGCGGAATTCGCCGCCCATCGGCTCGGAAAACTCGTCGCCGACCATCCCGAGCGTGCTCGTGAACGAATGACCGGAACGCAGCGCGCGCGCGATCATGTCGCAGATGTCCGGCAATTGCCGCTCGAGCTTGCGCATCCGCCGGGCGCGGCAGCGCAGCACGTACAGCATCGGCAGCCAGCCGGCGAACAGCGCGAGCGGCACCGCGGCGAGCTGCGGCAACCGCATGAAACTCGCCACGAACCACGTGAGCGCCGCGAACGTCGCGCTGAGCGTGATCAGCTTCGGCAGCGTCCAGTCGAGGCCCGACTGCTGGATCACGAGATCGAGCGTATGCACGCGCGGCAGGCGCAGCAGCAGCCGGTCGAACGGCTTCGACTCGTCGAGCATCCGCTTCTTCAGGATCGACAGCCGCTCCTGCTGGACGTTGCCGCCGGCCGACATCGCGCGAATGCGCGATTCGATCCGGCGCGCGGCGGTGCCGTGCCGCGCGTTCCACCATTGATAGATGCCTTCGATCGACAGCACGACCGCGACGAAGGTGAGAATCACAAAACCGTAAAAGATCGCATTCATGAGGCCTCTCCCCGGCAGCACACGGCGCCCTGGCGTCAATCCGTCTCGTAACGCACGGACGGGTCGTACAGCGAATCAGGCAGGTTGATGCCGAACGCCTGCAGCCGCTCGACGAACTTCGGCCGCACGCCCGTCGCGCAGAAGTGGCCGCGCACCGAGCCGTCGCGGTCCACGCCGGTGCGCTTGAACGTGAAGATCTCCTGCATGTTGATGATGTCGCCTTCCATTCCGGTCAGCTCCTGGATGCTGATGATCTTGCGCTTGCCGTCGGTCAGCCGCGCCGCCTGCACGACCACCGAGATCGCCGACGCGATCTGCTGGCGCATCGTCTTCGGCGGCAGCGTGAGGCCGGAGACGCTGACCATGTTCTCGAGCCGCGTCAGCGCGTCGCGCGGCGTGTTCGCGTGAATCGTCGCGAGCGAGCCTTCGTGACCGGTGTTCATCGCGTTGAGCATGTCGAGCGCTTCGGCGCCGCGCACTTCGCCGAGGATGATCCGGTCCGGGCGCATCCGCAGCGCGTTGCGCACCAGCGTGCGCTGCGTGATCTCGCCCTTGCCCTCGATGTTCGGCGGGCGCGTTTCGAGCCGCAGCACGTGCGGCTGCTGCAGTTGCAGCTCGGCGGCGTCCTCGATCGTCACGATCCGCTCGTTGCGCGGAATGAAGCCGGACAGGATGTTGAGCAGCGTCGTCTTGCCGCTGCCGGTGCCGCCCGACACCAGCACGTTCACCTTCGCGCGCGACAGCGCGTCGAGCAGCTCGGCCATCGGCGGCGTCAGGCTGTGGAAGCGCACCAGGTCGTCCATCTTCAGCGGATTGACCGCGAAACGCCGGATCGACATCAGCGGCCCGTCGATCGCGGACGGCGGGATGATCGCGTTCACGCGCGAACCGTCCGGCAGCCGCGCGTCGACCATCGGGCTCGATTCGTCGATGCGGCGCCCGACGCGCGACACGATCTTCTCGATCACCTTCATCAGGTGCGCGTCGTCGTAGAACGTCACGTCGGTCAGTTCGAGCTGGCCGCAGCGCTCGACGTAGACCTGCCGGTAAGTGTTCACGAGGATGTCGGAAATGCCGGGGTCGCGCAGCAGCGCCTCGAGCGGGCCGAAGCCGAACATCTCGTCGTACACGTCGATCGCGAGCTGGCGCCGCTCGATGTCGTTCGCCGGCAGCCGCTCCTCGTCGAGGATGCGCGCGATCAGCGCGCCGATCTCCATGCGGACCTGATCCTGGTGCAGCCGCGACAGGCGCTCGAGCTCGACGCGCTCGAGCACGGCCAGGTGGATTTCGCGACGCAGCTTCTGGTATGCGTCGCGCACCGACGAATGCGCCGGGCCGGCCGGTTCGTTGCCTGCCGCCAGCGGCTGGGCCCGGTGCAAGGACATCTGTTCGCGCAATGACATGATGATTCCCCGAAAGAATTACATCGACTTGAGCTTCGGCGTGGCCTTGCGGCCGAACAGCCGGGACATCAACGGTTCGCTGTGCGTCGCGCTGCGTCCCGCGCGCACGTCGCCGTCGACGAGTTGCTTCGCGCAGCCCTGCAACGCACGCGCGACCGCCGAGCCGCGCGCGAGCCGCGACACCGGATGGCCCTGGTTGATCGCTTCGAGCACGGTCTCGGCGTCGTCGGGAATCGTGCAGGCCGCCTGCAGGCCGAGCACTTCCTCGAGCGCGGTGCGGGTCCGCTCGCTCGCGCGCGTCGCGCGGTTCACGATCAGCCGCAGCTGGTCGGTCGAGTAGCCGAGCGACACGAGGATCTCCAGCAGCCGGCGGCCGGCGCGCACGTGCGGCATCGCGGGCTGCAGCACGATCTGGATCTGGTCGCTGCGATCGAGCGCGACCATCGACAGCGGGTTGATGCCGACGCCGACGTCGAAGATCACGAAGTCGTAGCGCGGCGCGGCGACGCCGAGAATCCACTCGAGCGCGTCCTCGCGCATCTCGGCGGCCTTGACCGGGTCGCCGGCGCCCGCGAGCACGTGGAAGTTTTCCGTCACGTGCGCGACGCTCGCGTCAAGAAACGCGCTGTCGAGCCGCTCGATCTGCGCGCACAGCTGCGGCAGCGTCGACGGCGGGGTTTCGTCGCTGACGAGGAACGCCGCGTCGGCGAACTGCTGGTTCACGTCGATCAGCAGTACGCGGCGCTTGAAGCCCTCGGCGATCTCGAACGCGACGTTGCCGGCCGCGAAGCTCGTGCCGGCCCCGCCCTTGCACGACATGAACGACACGATCCGCGTGTCGTCGGTATCACGCCGCGTGCTTTGCACGGCCGCCCGTCCGAGCGCGTGGCCGAGCGCCTGCGGGTCGAGCGGCCACTGCAGCACGTCGCGTGCGCCCGCGCGCATCGCGTCGAGCAGCACGTGCGGCGACGCGTCGGCCGTCACGAGGATGCAGGTCAGGCCCGCGTGCGCGCGGCAGATGCGCTCGATCGCCGGCAGCTCGGACGGCTCGAGCGACGTGCCGTCGACCAGCAGGATGTCGAACGCGTCGAGTCCGTCGGTGCGATGCTCGATCTGCGACGGGCGGCCGGTCGCACGGGTCGTGCGATAGCGTCCGCAGTCGGCCACGAGACGCGCGATCTGCGTGAGCCGCGCGGTATCGTCGGAAGCTACGAGGATGTTGATCATGTCGTGTGCCTCGTGTGTTCGATTAGTTGCAGGCGGAGCCGCCCGTCGCGGAGCTCAGGCTTTCGCGCGGCAGCGTCGTCGTGAACGGCGGCATCCTGACCGTGACGTTCACGAACGGGATCATGGTCTTGACGGTGACGTTCGTGACGCTCACCGTCACGAACGAGCACGTGTTGATGTCGCAACTCGTCGGCGTGTAGCTGACCGACACGTTCGCGTCCGACAGCAGCGGCAGCAGCGACCGCACGCGCTTCACGACGCCGGCGGCGTTCACGTCGCAGACGACCGCCGTGCGCGCGCCGAGACGCACGGCCTCGCTCGCGGTATTCCAGTAGAACAGCACGCGACCGAATTCGAAGATGCCGATCAGCAGCATGATCAGCACCGACGCGATGAGGGCGAACTCGACGATCGCGACGCCGCGCTGGGCGCGCCGGCGTGATGGCGGAAAGCGGCGTGCGTTCATGACACTTGCCTCATCACGGTGACGATGTTGCCGAAGGTGATCGACGGCAGTCCCGGGTACGCGGGAATCGGCTGGTACTTGTAGCCGCTGATCTTCACTTCGACGACGTTGATCGCGCCCGCCGCCGAGCCGCTCGACGAACTGTTGTTGTTCGCGTCGTAGGTCGGCAGGTTCGCGAACTGCGACGGGTCGGACGCGTCGCTGCAGCCGGTCGTGTGCTGTGCGTCGCAGATCGTGACCATCGACGTCTTGAGCCCGGGCACCAGCTCGCTGCCGGCCGAGCCGCACGTCGTGCTGCCGTACACGACCAGGCACTGCGCCTGCGCCACCGGATACGCGCTGTCGGTCGGCAGCCAGACCGACAGGTAGCGCGCCGCGTCGCGGGTCGCCTTGGTCAGCGTCTCGTACTGGTAGATCGCGCGGCCGAACTCGGCCACGCCGGTCGCCAGCATGATCATCGGCATCAGCACGAGCGCGAACTCGACGGCGACGGCGCCGCGGGTGCGCGAACGACGAATCGACGGCTTCTTCATGATCGTCTCTCCGCTATTGAACGAGCATCGGAACCTGGGTTCCGGACGCGCTGCCGCTGCCGGGCAAGCCGTGCGTCGCGCACGGGTTGTTGCCGGAAACCGACGAGCCGAGGTATTCGAGGTGCGCCACCACGGGGCCGCTGCCGGCGCTGAACGGCAGCGGATCGAGCATCAGCACGCAATCCCATTGCGTGACGTGCACCTTGCCGCTGTTGCCCTTCAGCGTCGAACAGTCGCCTTCCGGCGCGAGCGCGAGGCGCCGATCGCTGCCGTAGGTCGTGTAGTTGCTCGCCGTCGCCGTGCCGTTGGTCGCGATGCCGCTGCCCGACGGCGGTGCGCCGTCGCCCTGGTAAGGCTTGAAGCTCGCGCGGTCGGCCACGAACTGCGTGTACGCGTCACCCTTGATGCCCGGCGTTCCCGGCGGCCCGTAGTTCGGCCCGACGTACGCGTAGCCGGTGAAGTCGGGCTGGCCGCTCGAGCCGTTCGCGCCGTTCGTATAGATCCCGAAGCGCGTGTTCCAGGCCCGCTGCGACGCCGACTTCAAGCCGGTGGTGCTCAGGTCCGGCGGGCTCGTGATGTTGCAGGTATTGCCCGACAGCTCGCTCGCGAGCGTCGTCTCGTTCGTCGAGCCGTCGAGCGCCGCCCAGCCGAAGTTGCCGGGCCCGTAGGTCGACGACGACCCGGACGGCGACGAGATCCAGTCGCCGACCTTGTAGGCCGGATCGGACGGACCGCGGCACACGAACACGGGAATCGCGCAGGTCGTCTGCCCGCCGCCGACGGTCGCGATCGCGCTCGCCGACACTTCCGCCGCATTCGCGAGCTTCGTGCCCGGCAGCACGTTCAGCACCTCGATGAACCAGTGCGCGATGTTGCTCAGCGTCGCGGTGCACTGCACGTACTTGATGCTCGCCGGCTTCGTGACCGCGCTCTTGGTCAGGAACGGGTTGGTCAGCGAATCGCTGAACGTGACGTTCGCATTCGTCGACATCTGCACCGACGTTTTCTGGAAAAACACGAAATTCAGGTGACCGGCGGCGATGCCGTCGGCCTCGGCCACCGACAGGCTGATCGCCGAAGTCAGGTCGCGCGCGGCGGACAGCGCGCAGGCATCGGCGCTGTTCTGCAGTTCGCTGCGCGTGACGTACAGCTTGCCAAGATCCAGCGCGAGCCCAACGAATCCGATCATCACCGCCAGCGAAAGGCCGACGATGATCGCGACGGCACCGCGCTGGCGATGCAGGCCGCGACGCGTGACTTTCGGATGGCGGGCTGCGCTGTTCATGGCGTTCTCCCTGAGCGTGGTGTCGTTACTGGGTAGCCTTGCCGATGCCGATCACGAACGCATTGGCGGGCGGCACGGTCTGCTTGAACGACTTGTCGTAGTTGTCGAGTGCGGCCGCGGCGGCACTGCCGTCGATCCCCGATGCCGACGCCGGATGCTCGCCGGCATGCGGATCGATGATCTGGGCCTGCATCACGGTGCGGACCGAGTCGCCGAAGCGGCTGTCCCACACCGGGGTCGACGACATGCAGCCGGCAAGCGCGAACGCGAGCGGAACGGCGAGCGCCGCGCGGCGCACGAATACGAGGTAGGCGGATTTCATGAGCTTCCCCTTGGATGGCTTCAACGATCGGTGGACTGGGGTTCCGCGCCGGCGCGCGCGATCTGCGCCTTGGGCGCCGCCGCGATCCGGTGCTTCGGGCGCGCCGCCGGCTGGGCCGACGGTTCGGCGCCCGCTGCCGCGAGGCGCGCGGCGGCGGCTTCGATGCGCGCGACACGCGCCGCGGTGGCCGGGTCGGGCTGCGGGCCGGCGGCCGCGACCGGCGCCGGCGCCTTCGGCGGCTCGGCCGGCACCGGCGGCTGCACGTCGGCGTCTTGCGGAGCACGCGGCGCGGGCAGCGCGGCCGGTGCGACCGGGGCTTCCGATTGCGGCGCCGGCGCGGGCGCCGGGGCCTGGGCCGGGGTCTGCGGGGCGGCGGCCGCGCCATTCGCGGGTTGCATCGGCTGCGCGCCTGCCTTGCGCACGCCGCCACGGCCTTCCATGTTGCCGGTCGCATACACGTCGACTTCGTTCGGCTTCGAGAAGCTGTCGGTCGGCAGCGCGACGTCCGCGGTCTGCAGCGGCTTCACCAGGTGCGGCGTGATCAGGAAGATCAGCTCGGTGCGATCCTGCTGGAACGACGTGCTGCGGAACAGCGCGCCGAGCACCGGCACTTCGCCGACACCCGGGATCGCCTTCAGCGCGCCGGTCGCGTTGTCCTTGATCAGCCCGCCGATCGCGAACGATTCGCCGTCGCTCATCTGCACCGTCGTCGATGCGCGCCGTGTCGTGATCAGCGGCAGGATCGACGTGCCGCCGATGTTGGTCGCGCTCAGCGTGACGCCCGTCTGCGACAGCTCCGACACTTCCGGCGCGACCTTCAGGCTGATCCGGCCGTTGGCCAGCACGGTCGGCGTGAACTTCAGCGCGACGCCGAATTCCTCTTCCTGCAGCGTGATCGACGACGTGCCGTTGCCGCTGCTCTGCGGGATCGGGATGAAGATCTTGCCGCCGGCGAGGAACGTCGCTTCCTGGCCGCTGATCGTCACGAGATTCGGCTCCGCGAGGATCTTGACGAGGTTGTCGGTGTTCTGCGCGTCGGCCGCGATGCTGAACGGCCGGTTGTTCGCCTTGTTGAACACCGCGCCGCTCGCGACGCCCGCGAGCAGGTTGCTGACCAGCGCACCGCTCCACGAACCGAAGCCGCCCTGGATGTTGAATGCGCTGCCCATCTGGTTGATCAGCGTCTTCGACACCTCGGCCACCTTCACCTCGAGCATCACCTGCTGCGGCGACGTGACGTTCAGCATGTTGAGCACGCCGCCGCCCTGCTTGCCGCCGCCCGCCGCATCGCCCGCGCTGTCGCCGTACGCATGGGCGATCTGCACGGCCTGCTGCGCGGCCTGCGAGCTCGACACGGTGCCGGCCAGCACGATCGTGCCGGCCGCGGTCGACACGTGGATGTCGCGCTCGTTCGGCATCAGCTGCAGCAGCGACGCCTGCAGGCCGCCGGCATCCGCGCCGACCGCGACGTCGATCACGCGGCACGCACCGCTCTTGCCCTGCACGATCATGTTGGTCGTGCCGACCGCAAGCCCGAGGATGTACAGCGTCTGCGGCGACACCATCGTCGCCTGCGCGACGGCCGGATTGCCGATCGTCCGGTTGCGCACCGGCTCCGGCATCGGCACCAGCAGCGACTTGCCGAGCGGCACGGCGACGCTGGTCGATTCGCGCACGGCGCCCACGCAGTTCGGCCCGCGCAGCGGCCCCGCCGATGCGGCGGGCGCGGCGGCCGGCACCGGCGCCATGCTGATCGTCATCTGCATCGGCCCCTTGCCGACCGCGGCCGGCGCGCTGGCGCCGCCCTTCGTCAGCACCGCCGATTCGATGCCTTCCTGCGCGAGCGCGCCATACACGGTCAGCCATCCCGAACAGAGGATCGCGGTCATCATCGTGCCCCGTGCGACGCGTGTGCGCAGTGGGCCGGTACCTGTGCGTTGCGGTTTGATCTTCATTTCGTCTGATCCCCCGAGAGACCGGCGCCGTGCCGGTTATCGACTTCCAAGGCCGCCGCGCGTTGCCGGCGGCCGGTTTGTTGGTCTGGCTGGTTCGATCTGCTTCAGAAACATTCGACGCTGCCCTTCACGCCGGTCAGCACGCCGACGCAGTCGCGCCGCACTTCCGGCGCCGCGTGCGAGGCGACGTGCACGCGGACCGGCCGTACGTGGACGGGCGCCGGCGGCGCTGCCGGTGCGGGCTCCTTGCCGAGCAGCGTGAGCTTGGTCGCACCGTCGGTGTTCAGCGTCTTCTGGTCGACCTGGTTGCGCAGCACGAGCGACAGCGTGCCGACGCTGCGCGCGAGGTCGAGCCGTTCGGCCTGGTCGGGCGTGACTTCCAGCGTCACCGCGTTGACCACCTTCGGCGCCGTGTCGTCGCGGCTGACCTGCTGCGCGACGGCGAGCACGAGGATGTGCTCGAGCACGATCTTCGAGATGCTCTGCCCGTCGGTCTTGCCCTGCTGTTCCTGCGTGTTGACGATCACGTCGACGTAGTTGCCCGGCAGCGCGAAGCCCGCGACGCCGACCACGTCGTTCACGCGCACCGTGATCGCGCGGCTGCCGTCGGCGATCACCGCGGACAGCCCGCCCTTCGTGCCGACCGGCGCGAGCTTCGATTCGATCACCGGCTCGCCGCGCGACAGGCTGGTGCGCACGACCCGCCCTTCGAGCGCCTTCGTGTCGGTGAACGCGCCGGTCGGCACGCTGCCGGACGGCCAGCTCACCATGTGGATCTGGTTCGGCCCGAGCGGCTCGCCCAGGTTCAGGTCGGTGGTGGCCACCGCGACGGACGTGACCGAGCTCGTGGATGTCTGCATCAGCCAGTGGGAAGCGAATACGACCGCGGCAAGACCCGCGATCATCGCGACGACCAGCATCATGACCGCTCGACTGTTTTTCATGGCAATGCTCCTCGACGAATCGTGAAAGAAACCGCTCAACCGGTGACGAACGTCCGGCCTCCGCGCTCGACGGGCGGCGGATGGCCGCCGTCCCGTTCAGGCGCCGCGCCGAAGTAACTCGCCCACGCGTCGTACAGCGCGTCGTGCGTCACCTCGGGCGGATCGCCGCGGTAACGCGCGCCGGCGGCCACGAGGCGCAGCAGGTCCGCCGGAAAGCACGCGAGAAACGCCTTGCCGGTCGGCAGATGCAGCCGATGCAGCAGGAACTCGAACGCATCGCTCGCCGACACGAGCCCGAGCGCTGCGCAAGCGGCGTCGTACACCGCGCGGTAGTCGTCGATCGACATCGCGCCGACGTGCAGCTTCGAGCCGAGGCGGCGCATGAACGCGTCGTCGCAGAACTGCTCCGGCGCGAGGTTGCTCGAGAACACCGGCCACACGTCGAACGGCAGCACGAAGCGGTTGCCGGATTCGAGCGTCATGAAATCGACGCCGCGATCGAGCGGACGCAGCCAGCGATTGAGCAGGTCGCGCGGCTCGACGCGCTGGCGACCGAGATCGTCGACGACGTACATGCCCATGTTCGCCTTCATGTGCGGTGGCGCCTGGTAGAAGCCGGCCGCTTCGTCGCGCCGCAGGTCGAGCTCGTCGAGCGTCAGCTCGCCGCCCGACATCACGACCGGCCGTTCGCACAGGCGCCACCGGCGATCGACCGACTGGCCGGCGCCCGCGGCTTCCGCGTCGACGTGCACGAGCGGGTCGTAGACCTGGATCACTTCGCCGGCCGCGCAGATCGCGTACGGCACCGGCACGCGGCCGTGCATCAGCGCGCCGAGCCGTTCGGCGAGAAAGGTCTTGCCGCTGCCGGCCGGGCCGTAGATCAGCAGCGGCCGTCCCGCGTTCAGCGCGGCGGCCGCCGCATCGAGCACCGCCGTGTCGATCACGACGCCTTCGAATGCGGCCCACACGTCGCTCTGGCCGATGTGCAGCTTGCGCACCGAATGCGCGGCCACGCTCGCGAGGTACGCATCCAGCGTCACCGGCGCGGGCCCGCTGTAGCCGCTGCGTTCCCGTTCCTCGAGCGCGAGCACGCGGCCCGCATCGGTCAGGCGGAACGTCACGTCGAGATCGGTCGCGCCGCGATGGGTCAACTCGACCAGATGCTCGCGCACCAGGAACGCGAAGACTTCGTCGAGCACCGCGAGCGGCAGGCAGTGCCGCTCGACCAGATCGCCGTACGACGGGCGGCCGAGCACCAGCGTCGACTTCAGCACGAGGCCGCCGACGAACGCCATGCTCAGCCCGGTTTCCGCGAGCGAGCGCGGCGCCAACGGCAGCTGCGCGCCCAGCTTCGTATGGACCTCCCGCGACGGCAGCGGATCGGGCAGGTGTGCCACCTGCGCGTCGCGTCTCGGTTCGGTGTGGTTCGTGTTCATGATCGTTGCGTCCTCGTTGCGTCTTCGTGACGGAACCGCCGCGCTATGCGCACGACGCGAACAGCATGCCCAGCGTGCCGGCCGCGATCGCCACACCGTACGGCAGCGTGCCGACCGATGTGATCCCGGCGGGGCCGTCGTCGGCCTCGGCGCGCGCCGCTGGCGAGCGCCGCACGATCAGCGTGCGCACGTTCGCCCACATCTGGCGCATCCGCCCGCGCAGCAGCGCGTAGGCGATGGCGCCGATCCCGCCGGCCAGGAACGTGGCCAGCACGATGTAAAAGGTCATTTCCGCGCCGACCCACGCGCCGATCGCGAGCATCAGCTTCACGTCGCCCGCCGCCATTCCGCGCAACAGATAGAACGGCAGCAGCAGGCCGAAGCCGGTTGCCGCCCCGGCAAGCCAGCCGAGCACGCCCGTCGGCACGCCGTGCAACAGGCACTGGGCGATCAATGCGCCGACCAGGCCGAGCAAGACGAGACGATTCGGAATACGACGGGTCGCGATGTCCGTGCTGGCCGCGGCGACCGCGAGCAGCGTCACGCACAACGGAACCGGGTAAGGCGGCGCAACGGGAAACATGGCGAACCTCGCGAATCGAATCGGTGGATCAGGAAACCATGGACAGCGCGGTGGTCACGGCGGTGGTCACGGCAGCCGTCACGGCCGCGGCGATCATCTCGTACGCAGCGCCGAGCGAGCCCTTCAGCGTGACGACGCTACCCAGTACCGCGATGGCGAACATCGACGCGAGCAGCGCATATTCGATCGACGTCACGCCTCGTTCGTCGGCGATCCAGCAACGTGCGACACGCATGATGGCTTGCATGATGGTCTCCGGTTTCCGGTTGGTCGGATGGCCGGGGACGGCTCGAACGCTGCACCAGCCGAGCCGTCCGCGGCACGCTCCATCAGATGCCTGCCACCGCCGAATCGAGGTCGGCCGCGATCGTGCTGAACACGGTCTTGAGGTCCTTCCCGATGGTCGACAGCGCGAGGATGATGCCGACTGCGATCAGCGCGGCGATCAGGCCGTATTCGATGGCGGTCACGCCATCTTCATCGCGAACGAAACGGCTGGCTTGTTGAATGAGCTTGGACATGGTGATCTCCTTGCGTGGTGACTTTCAAAATCCTCGCGCACCGGCTGGTCGGATGACCGTGCTTCGATACGTCGAGGAATGTCGTTGATGCCGTGTGGCGCCGACGAACGATTCGAACGAGCCGTTCGTCGTACCGTCCATCAGATGCCTGCTACCGCCGAGTCCAGATCCGCGGCGATCGTGCTGAACACGGTCTTCAGATCCGTACCGACCGTCGCCAGCGCGGCGACGATGCCGATCGCGATCAGCGCGGCGATCAGGCCGTACTCGATGGCCGTCACGCCGTCCTGATCCTGGACGAACCACGCGATCTTTTCGATGATTCTTGACATGAGCATTCTCCTTTCGGACTGCTATGAAATACCCTTCGTCGGTCAGGACGTCGGGGGGTGGGCACCACCGGCACTACTCGAAAAATCGGAAGCCGACGATCAGTCGCGGCAACGGGGTGGACCAGCGTTGTCCGTGCGAACGGGTATCGGCGAGGCGGAGCATGAGAGACGCGTGTACGGTTCGACCGGCCGGATGAACCGGACGAGTCGATCGACCGGAACGGCGCGACGGCCGTTCGACGCATGGAATCCAGTTGAACGGGAGATGAACTCCCGGCAAAGCTGCAGTGTGTCTTTAACGCGGCTTGCGATCCGCGACGTGCTGTGGTCTTTCATTTTTATTCCCCATGTACTGCCATGCCGATTTCTTATTGCCCTGAATCCACCGGGTCTCTTGGGTCGTTCGACGACGGTTGCCGCGGTTGATCGGACTGGAGCTGCGTGTTCCCCGACGCGCTCCGGACTGTCTGTTCCGCAGGTGATTCGTGAGCCGGTTCCTCTGCTGCCTGCCGGAACCGCCCGGTCGTCACGTCGTCGACTGCCGTGCCAACGCTTACGCAAAGAGCGGACCATCCCGGTCGGAATCGAGACGCATCAAGGGTTTCAGCGATATATGCAAACCTCCGCCAAACGCCCGACCGCCGAAATGTTTCAACTTTGATATATGCGGTTCGGGCGCATGCGGCCGGCACGAAAGCCCGTCGTGGCGCTGCACGAAGGACCTAAAAAATTTTCTCGGGATTTTCCCGAACGCAGCAGACCGCCCGCGCGCTGCGGGTTCGGCGGCACGCACAGCCGGTAAAAATCGCGGAATGTTTCAGGCCAGAAACATGAATCCCGGCGGTGGCGTTTTCTCATACCAGAAATGGCGGTTTTCACCCGAATCGCTGAACACATTAAATGCCGGCCGGCCGTGCGTGGTTTGCATCACGCGATTTTTTCTTCAACAATGAATTCACCGGACAACGCCATTTCAGAGCGATTCGATCCGCAGGCACCACAACATCAAACGGCCGCGACAGACCACGCGGCCACACGACAGACGGGGCATCATGTACACAGCCAATCGTGGAACGCGCGATCGCGCAATACGCTGTGCTCAATGGCTGACGGCCGACCGGATCATTCCGTACAGCTGCATCATGCTGATGCTCTTCGCTGCGCTGCTGATCGTCTGGGCGGTCGTGACCGACGGCTTCACGTCGAACGCCACCGCCCGCCCCGGCACCGACTTCTCGGTCTTCTGGACCGCATCGCATCTCGTGTTGCAAGGCCATGCCGCAGCGGCTTACGACACGTCCTCATTCCTGCAGGCCGAGTTCGCGCACTTCGGTGCGTATCTGCAAAACCGGCCGCTTCCCTGGCTCTATCCGCCGACGATGTTGCTGTTCGTCGCGCCGGTTGCCCTTGTGCCTTTCCTGCCCGCATATCTCCTCTTTTCCGCGGGCAGTCTTTTATGCTACGCGTTCGCTGTCTCGCGGTTGTCGGGATTGCGCGCGCATCTTCCCGTGCCACGCGCCGCAGCGTTCGTCGTCGCTGCGTATTCGGCCGTGTGCCTGTCCGCGCTGTTCGGCCAGAACAGCATCCTGACCGCCGGCCTCGCCGCGCTCGCGCTGCATCTGCTCGGCAAGCGTCCGGTCCTGGCGGGCGTGCTGATCGGGCTGCTCGCGATCAAGCCGCAACTCGCCGTCGTGTTCCCGTTCGTGCTGATCGCGACGCGTGCGTGGCGCACCTTCGCGGCGGCGGCGATCAGCGCGACGCTGTTCGCGGCGGCCGGCGTGGCGCTGGCCGGCCCCGCCGCGCTGCACGGCTTGAGTCACGCACTGTCGACGGTACGCGCGCAGCACTTCATGCTCGCGTCGTACTGGCTCGCGTCGCCGACGCCGTTCGCCGCGTTGCGGCTCGCCGGCGCGCCGGTGGCGGCCGCGCTGGCCGCCCAGGCGGCGGTCGCGCTCGTCGCGCTCGCCGCGGCCGTCGACGTCTGGCGCCGCACGCGTGACATGCGGCTGCGCGGGGCGGTACTGGCGGTCGCCACCCTGCTGACGACGCCATATCTGTGGAACTACGAACTGACGTGGCTCGGCATCGCGATCTTCTGCCTGATCGCACACGGCCTCGACGAAGGCTGGCTGCCCGGCGACCAGGGCATTCTCGTGGTGGCGTGGCTGCTGCCGATCTTCGAAATGCTGAACCGGCTGATGAAGCTGCCGCAGATCGGGCCGGTCGTGCTGCTCGCGGTGCTGTTCGTCGTCGTGCGCCGCACGGCGCTCGCATCCCGGAGCGCACGATGAAAGCGCCGTCGTTCGCCCGCCACGCGCATTCGGCCGCCGACGTGCATCCGGAACTCCCGATCGCCGGCCCGCGCCGCCATCCGCACTGGCTCAACCGCGATCGCGTGCGCCTCTACGCGGCCGCCGTGCTGCTGACCGAGCTGCTGTTCATCGCGATCTACCTGACCCGCGTCCTCCTGTCGCGCCACGGCGCGCTGGAACCGCTGTCGCAGGACTTCTCGCCGGTCTGGAGCGCCGCGTGGCTCGCCGCGCACGGTCACGGCGCGGACGCGTGGCATTTCCCCGCGCTGTTTGCGGTCCAGAAGCTCGCGGTCCCGACGATGACGCTCGCGGACGGCACGCTGCCGTGGCTCTATCCGCCGACGATGCTGCTGTTCGTGCTGCCGCTCGGCTGGCTGCCGTACACGCTGGCGGTCGTGCTGTGGCTCGGCATCACGATCGCGCTGTTCGCGGCGACGATGCGCGCCACGGTGCAGCGCGACGCCGCGTGGCTGTGCGCGCTCGCGTTTCCCGGTGCGTTCCTCACGGTGATCGTCGGGCAGACGAGCCTCTTCACCGCGACGCTCGCCGCACTCGGCCTGCTCGCGTTGAACCGGCGGCCCGTCTGCGCCGGAATCTGCTTCGGGTTGCTGACGATGAAGCCGCAGCTCGCGGTGCTGTTCCCGCTCGCGCTGCTGTGCGCGGGCCAATGGCGCGCGCTGGCCGCGTGGGCCGCGACGATCGCCGTCAGCGTCGCGCTCGCGACGCTCGCGTTCGGGATCGGCCCGTGGCTCACGTTCATGCACGTGATCGGCAACGTCTACGCGATCGTCGATGCGGGCCACGCGAAGCTCGCCCGCATGCCGACCGTGTTCGCGCTCGCGACGATGGCCGGCTGGCCCGCGCTGGTCGCACGCGGCGTTCAGCTGCTGTCGGCCGCGGCCGCCGCGAGCGCCGTCGTCTACGCGTGGCGCGGCGCGTGTTCGTACGCGCTGCGCGCCGCGACCCTCGCGTGCGCGTGCCTGCTCGTCAGCCCGTATCTGTACGACTACGACCTCACGTGGTACGGCATCGTGATCGCGTGGTACGCGCGCTATGCATGGACGCACGGCTGGCGGCACTTCGATCGCGAATGGCTGATGCTGCTGTGGCCGATGCCGCTCGCGGGCCTCGCGATCGTGCCGCACCTGTCGTTCCAGTTCATGCCGCTCGTGACGCTCGCATCGCTCGCGCTGCTCGTCAGCCGCATCGCCCGGGAAAGACGCGACGTGCCGTCGCTGCCCGACGCGCGCGACACCTCGACCGAGACCGGGTTCACCCACCCGCTCCGACCGCACCACCGCCCGGCGCACGGCATGCGCCGCACCGGCCGCCCGACGCTCGGCGCCGGCCGGTAAAGCGCCATCACAAGGGGAATCATCATGCGGGAACCCATCTACACGCCGCTCGTTTCGCTGGTCGCGCCGTTCTACAACGAAGGCGAAGCCGTCGAACGCTTCTTCGACGTCGTGATTCCGTTGCTGAGCGCGATCGACGCGATCCGCTTCGAGATCGTCTGCGTAAACGACGGCAGCCGCGACGACACGCTGGAACGCCTGGTCCGGATCGGCGCGGCCGAACGGCGCGTGCGCGTCATCGACCTGACCCGCAACTTCGGCAAGGAAGCCGCGCTGACGGCCGGCCTCGACGAAGCCGCGGGCGATGCGGTGATCCCGCTCGACGCGGACCTGCAGGACCCGCCGAGCCTGATCCCGGTGATGATCGACCACTGGCGCGACGGCGCGGAGGTCGTCGCGGCCAAGCGCAGCAACCGCGCGTGCGATTCGTTCGCGAAGCGCACCGCCGCCGCGATCTACTACCGCGTGCACAACCTGCTGTCGGACGTGAAGCTGCCGGAGAACGTCGGCGATTTCCGGCTGATGGACCGCAAGGTCGTGAACGCGCTGCGCAACCTGCCCGAGCGGCACCGCTTCATGAAGGGGCTGTTCGCGTGGGTCGGCTACAAGACCGTGATCGTCGAGTACCAGCGCGATCCGCGCAGCGCCGGGCACTCGAAATTCTCCGGCTGGAAGCTGTGGAATTTCGCGCTGGAAGGCATCACCAGCTTCAGCACCGTGCCGCTGCGCAGCTGGACCTACATCGGCGTCGGCATCGCGGCGCTCGCGTTCGTGTACGGTTCGTTCATCATCCTGCGCACGCTGCTGTTCGGCAATCCGGTGCTCGGCTACGCGTCGCTGATCTCGGTCACGCTGTTCATCGGCGGCATCGAGCTGATCGGGATCGGCGTGGTCGGTGAATACGTCGGGCGGATCTACGACGAATCGAAGCAACGGCCCGTCTACCTGATCCGCCGCCGCTACCAGGCGCACGGCAAGGTGATCGAACTGCCGGTCGCGCGCGACGCCCGCCGCCAGCCGGCCCGCCGGCGCGTGCAGCCGGTCCGGGCGCGCATCGGCGCGCGCTGAACGCGCGCTCGCCATGATCGGGCTGCTGCAGGCCGAGCGCACGCGGCTCGTGCGCTTCGGCGTGTCCGGGCTCGGCTCGACCGCGCTCCACACGCTGGTCGCGACGGCGCTGTTCGCACTGCGCGACGCGACGCCGGTGACCGCGAATGCCATCGCGTTCCTCTGCGCGACCGCGTTCTCGTATCTGGCGAATACGCTATGGAGCTTCTCGTCGACGGTGCGCCCCCGCAACGCGCTGCGCTTTCTCGCGGTCACGCTGGCCGGCTTCGTCGAGACGATGCTGCTCGCGCGTGCCGCCGAGGCGCTGGGTGCGTCGCGCGCGATGGGCGTCGTCGCGATCGCACTGCTGATCCCGCCGACGACGTTCGTGCTGCACCGGCTCTGGACCTACCGGTAAACAGCCGCCTTCCCGCCCCCGCCGATAATCGGTCGATCGATTAACAGATTCAATGTCGCGATATTTATGTCACGCATCGACCCGATTGATTCCGATTTTAAAATTAACTCGAAAAATCATTTTCCCGACCTGTTTACTTTTACAGCTTCCATGATTAACCAAACGGACTAATCTGCATTAGCCGTCGCCTCCGCACGTGCCGATACCGGCTCAAACCCTTGCCTCACAAGGCGATGGCGGCTGCACGAAGCAATTCGCGCAACGATGATTCCCATTACTTCAAACGGGAGCTTCTATGTCACGCGTTACCGATGTGCTCGTTTCGTTCGATACCGAAACCATTCTCAAAAAATATCCGAATCCCAGCAAGAATCCGGCGGCGCCGACACTGATCGACTGGCGCTATGTCTATATGGTGACCAACCAAGACAACGTCATTTCCGGGCAGGCGGGCGGCGAGCTCGACCTGAAGGCGCAGGTCGGCGACCTGATCCGCTGGCGCGAAACGAGCCTGTCGCTGGGCTTCGAAAACCAGGTGGTGTTCTACAAGTTCATCGGCAACGTCGGCAACGACCTGATCTCGACGCCGACGCCGCGCGTCGCGGAAGCGTCGATCCCGGTGCCGAACACCAGCAAGCCCGAAGTGCCGACGTGCCAGAAGGTCGCGAACTACTACTGGTCGTCGGAATGCCTGAAGGTCGGCCGCGTGACCTACCACTTCCAGTTCCAGATCATCGATCGCAACTGCCAGAGCCAGGGCTGCTTCTCGTGGGATCCGTTCATCTCGATCCATAACTGATCGCGGCACGCGGGCGGCCGCACGACGGCCGCCCGTGCCGCTCCCTTGTTGCGGAGGACGTGCTCATGTCTGGTGTTCGTTGCGATGGTCTCGCGATCGTCGACGCCGTCACGCTGCTGTCGGCCTACCCCGATGCGAGCCGGGACGCCGACGCGCCGACCGTGATCGACGGCCGGCACATCTACGTGTTGCGCCCCGGCGACGCCGGGCAGGTCGGCCACAACGACAACCGGCTCTTTGCCGGCCTGTCGCCCGGCGACCAGCTGCATTTGCGCGAAACCGCGCTGGCGCTGCGTGCGGAAGTGACCGTGCTGTTCATCCGGTTCGCGCTGAAGGACGCCGGCATCGTCGCGCCGATCGAAGCGGAAATCCGCGACGCCGCCACCCCGGTGCCGGACGGCGACGACCTGCTGCATCCGTCGTGCCGGCCGATGAAAGACCATTTCTGGCGCAGCGAGGTGCTGGCCCCGGGCATCACCACGTGCACGGCCGATTTCGCCGTGCTCGATCGCGACGGCGCCGTATCGGGCTACTTCCGCTGGGAAACGGCGATCGAGATCGCCGGCAGCCGGCCGGACACGAAACAGCCCGGCGTCGAACCGTAGCCGGATCGCAACCGCCGTTTCACGATGCAGCCGAACGGCGGCCGATCACGCAAGCACCGCCGCGTGCCGTGTTCAGGTGCGCGGCAACCCCGGCGGATTGGTCTGCGACCGGTCGATCGCCTCGGCATCCAGCCGCCAGTGATCGAGCGCTTTCCGGTAGCTGCCGTTCGCGATCAGCGCATTGATCGCGAGCGTCAGCGGCTCGGCCAGGCCGCTGCCCTTGCGGGTCGTGATCGCGATGTCCGCGGTGCGCGGCCAGCCGCCGCTGACGGTGCCGATCAGCTTCGCATCGCCGCGCAGCGACGCCTGGTACGCGAGCATCGAGTTCACGCTGAAGATCGTGTCGACCCGGCCCGACTGCAGCGCGACCCACCGCTCGGCCGCATCCGCGTAATACTGGATCTCGACCGGCGCGAGGCCGCGCGCGACGTTCTGCCGGTTCCATTCGAGCAGGATCTTTTCCTGGTTCGTGCCCGAATCGGTCACGACGCGCAGCCCGGCGACATCCTTCGGCTCGCGGATCGCGGCCAGCCTGCTGCCGGTTTTCACGTAAAAGCCGAGTTGGTCCTTGCGGTAGGTCGAGAAGTCGAACTTCTCCTTGCGCTGCTCGGTGACCGTCACGTTCGAGATCACCGCGTCGACCTTGCCGGACTGCAGCGCGAGCGGCCAGTCGGCCCACGCGAGCGGCACGATCTTCAGCTTGCGGCCGAGGCTGTCCGCGATCAGTTGCGCGAGATCGGGATCGAAGCCGACCACCGTGCGCGCGTCGGTCGCATAGGTACTGAGCGGCGGCAGGTTCGGCGCGATGCCGATCGTCAGCGTATTCGCTTCGGCAAACCGGAAACCGGCCGGCAACGCCTGCTCGACCGCCGGGTTCACGGCGCCGCGCTGCCGGGCCGGCTGCTCGGGGCTCAGGTCGAACGACGCGGCCTGCGCGGCGAAGGCGCTGCCGGCGATCAGCGCGGCGGCCAGCAAGCGGGCAACGTGTGTCACGGGAAAAGCGCGGCTTCTCATGTCTGGTGGAATCCCTTTTTATTCGATGATGCGTGGCGCACGCGCGGGCGGCGGTTCGGTGACGTTGCGCGTACCTTGCCGCCCGGCCCGGCTCCTTTATGCAGGCGTCGCTTCGAGTTCGACCGCGGCCGCACGCCGCGGCGCCGGTTGCACGACGGGCGCCGGCTGCCTCGCCTGCGCCGACTCGCCCGCATACAGTGCCTTCGGGTCGAACACGCGCGCCTGCAGCGGCGTGAACGCACGGAAATTCCACAGGCTGCGCGCGACGAACACACGCTGCACCCAGCGGAACGCGCGATCGTTCTCGTCGTACTGCGGGTCGAAGCGGTCGCGCGAATGCAGCGTGAAGTGGTTGTTGATCAGCACCAGCTTGCCCGGCGACACCTGCACGCCGAACGACACCTCGCGCACCGCGCGATACAGGTTGGCCAGCGCTTCCTGCGCGCGCGGGTTGACCGCCAGCACCATGTCCGGATAGAACGCGACCGTCACGCGCGGCGCATCGAGCGGCCCCGACAGCACGGCGCTCAGGTCGGTGTTGTCGCGCGGCGTCGGCGCCGCGCCGCGCCACCGGTACGGCACGCGGATGATGTAGTGCTCGCCGTAGAGTTGCGCAATGTCGTCCGGCGACAGCAGTTGCAGCGCGCGACGCGCATCGGCGAGCCGCGTGTACGGGCCGCCGCCCGCCTCGCTGCGCACGCCGAGCAGCAGCAGCGCGAACGGCGACGTGTCGCCTTCCGGCATGTGCGCCTGCGCGGCGTTCTCGATGTGGAAGTCGAGCTCGACCTCGGACCCCAGGCCCGTGTAGTCGCGCGCGGTCGCCTTGTGCGGGGTCAGGTTGTTCACCAGCTCGCGGCCTTCGTGCGCGATCGAGTACGGCTCGCCGGCCAGCGTGCTCAACGCGACCAGCACGTTCTCGCTCAACACGCCGGCCTTGAACGAGCGGCCGGTTTCCTCGAACCGCGGGCTGCCCGTCACGCCGTCGTCGATCGGCAGGTTGTCGATCTCGATCGAGCCGTGCGCGTCGGCGGTCGGCGCCTTCGCCCGATCGAATGCGTCGACGACCCGGTCGGGAAACGCGTTGTAGGCGAGCTTGCGGACCGCGCTGATATAACCGGCGCCGCCGGCCGGGTCGTAGTCGAGCGCGCCGAGCGCCGTGCGGATATGAGCGGATTCCACTGCCGTCAAAGCGATGCGTTCATCTGCGAGATAGGTCATAGGTCTCTCGTATAAAGATCTGGTTCGAAGAGCGGCGTGGCATCACCGCCGCGCTCCACCGTCCTCGGGGCGAAGCGCTCGACAAGACTAGGAGACCGTCATTGCATTGCGAAATGATATTAATTCGATTGCAAACGAAAATTATCGATATAAGTTCAGCAATGCGGGCGGAACCGGTTCACGTCGTTTGCACCTGCCCTTAACACGAATACTTGTTAAAAAATCGCTGGTTATTATTTGTATTCGCCAACGGGTCGATGCTAGTTTTCTGTCGGATTCGACGATTCAGCCGGCGTCCGACGGGCAGCCGGCTTCCTCTATCCGCCCTACGGGAACCCGCCAGATGAATCGATACCGCCTGCCGCACCCGACGTCGCACACGTCCGGCCCGCACCGGGAGCCGCGATGAACGATCACGCCCCGGCGCTCGACCGCGTCGACCATCCACCGGCCGCCGCTGCGGCTGCGCCGCATACGTCGCTGCGCGCCATCTTCCCGACCGTCGCGGCCGCGAGCCTGGGCTTCGCGATCGTCCAGCTCGACGTGACCGTCGTCAACGTCGCGATTCCGAGCCTCGGTCAGGCGTTCGGATCGAGCGTTCATGGGCTGCAGTGGATCGTCGATGCGTACACGCTGTCGTTCGCCGCGCTGCTGCTGACGTCGGGCACGCTGGCCGACCGCTTCGGCAGCCGCCGGCTGTTCGCGTACGGTCTTGCGCTGTTCCTGCTCGCGTCGCTCGGCTGCGCGCTCGCGCCGTCGCTGGCGGCGCTGGTCGCCGCGCGGGTCGCGCAAGGCGTCGGCGCCGCGATGATCCTGCCCACGTCGCTCGCGCTCATCACGCATGCGTGCGCCAACGACGCCGCCGCGCGCGTGAAAGCCGTCGCGTGGTGGAGCGCGACGGGCGGCGCGATCAGCGCGGCCGGGCCGACGCTCGGTGGCCTGCTGATCGATTCGCTCGGCTGGCGCGCGATCTTCTTCATCAACCTGCCGATCTGCGCGCTCGGGCTGTGGCTCACGCTGCGCCACGTGCGGGATTCGGCCGCCGCGCGCACCCGGCTGTTCGATCCGGCCGGCCAGATCGTTGCGGTACTCGTGCTCGGGTTGCTGACGGGCGGGATCATCCGCGCCGGTGCGCACGGGATCAGCGACCCGTATGCGGCCGGTGCGCTGCTCGCGTCGGTCGCACTCGGTGCGCTGTTCGTCGCGATCGAACGGCGCGTGGCCGCGCCGATGCTGCAGCTCGCGTTCTTCCGGATCGCCCGCGTGCCGGGCGTGCTCGCGATCGGCGCGATCACGAATGCGGCGTTCTACGGGCTGATCTTCTCGCTCAGCCTCTATTTCCAGAACGCGCGCGGCTTCACGGCGACCGAATCGGGGCTCGCGCTCGCGCCGCTCACGGTCATCATGCTCGCCAATATCGCGAGCGCACGGCTCGCGGTCCGCTACGGGTTTCGCGCGACCGTGATCGTCGGGCTCGCCGTGTCGCTCGCCGGCTACGTGTGGCTGTGGCAAACGCTCGCCGCGCACACGCCGTATGCGCTGCTGGCGCCCGGGCTCGCGGCGATGGCGGTCGGCGGCGGCATCGCGATTCCCGCGCTGACGTCGACGCTGCTCGGCAGCGTCGAGGCCGGCCGCTCGGGCACCGCGTCCGCGATTCTCAATACCGCGCGCCAGGTCGGCGCCGCGATCGGCGTCGCGGCACTCGGCGCGCTGGTCGCCGGCCAGGGCGCGGCCATCGTGGCCGGCGCCGCGCATGCGTTCGCCGTCGCGGCCGTGCTCGTCGCGATCTGTGTCGTGCTGGCCGTGCGCTGGCCCCGCGACACTCCCGTTACCGGCACGCGGGCCTGAGCGCGCTGCCGCACGACGTCCTTCAACCGCCCCCATCCGAGCGAGGAATCCATGCAGCATCGCTTCATCGATACCGTCCTGATCGTCGACGGCGCGTCGACCGCCGCCTATCTGGCCCCCGCGTTTCGCGCATACGGCATCCGTTGCGCGCATGTGATCAGCGACCCCGATCTGCCCGCAATCTACCGGAACCAGTTCGTGCCGTCCGACTACGTCCGCCAGGTCCAGCATCGCGGCGACATCGACGCGACGCTCGCGCAACTGGCCGACCTGCGGATCGGCGCGGTGCTGCACGGCCTCGACGCGGCGCTCGAGCTGGCCGACACGCTCGCCGAGCGGCTCGACGTGCCCTATCGCAACCCGCTCGCGACCTCCGCCGCACGACGCGACAAGTTCGCGATGAACGAGCGCATTCGCGCGGCCGGGTTGCGTGCGCCGGCGCACTTCCACAGCACGTCGGTCGACGAAGCGCTCGCTTGGGCGCGCGCGCAGGGCACGCTGCCGCTCGTCGTGAAGCCGGCGCGCAGCGCGGGCGTGACCGGCGTGAAGATCTGCCGGACGCTCGCGCAGGTCGAGGCCGCCGCGCGCGACGTGCTGGCGACCCGTTCGCTGTACAACCAGCCGAACGACGACATCGTGATCCAGAGCTATTCCGAAGGGCAGGAATACATCGTCGACTCGGTGTCGTTCGAGGGCCGCCATCGCGTGGTCAGCCTGTGGGAGGTGCATCGCGACCGCACGCACGCGCCGCGGCTCGACAAGATGCTGGTGCTGAACCATGCCGACCCGCGCTACGCACCGCTGCTCGACTACGCGGCCGACGTGCTCGACGCGCTGGACGTGCGCTTCGGGCCGACCCATCTGGAGCTGTTCGATACGGCCGACGGTCCGACGATCGTCGAGCTGAACGCGCGGCTGCACGGCAGTCTCGATCCACGGCTGACGAGCGCGGTCAGCGGCGAGAATCACGTGTCGGCCGCCGTCGAAGCGGTGCTGCATCCGGAACGGCTGTTCGGCGAGATCACCGCACCGACGGATTTTCGCGGCTACTGCGGGCACGTGCTGCTGCTGTCGTCGCGCAACGGCGTGCTGCGGCAGGATTTCACGTGGCAGGCGATCCAGGCGCTGCCGTCGTTCGTCGGGCTCAAGCAGTGGATCAAGGTCGGCGACACGCTGCGCGTGACCACCGACCTGCAGACCGCCCTCGGCACGGTCGGCCTGTACAGCCCGACCTTCGAGCGGCTGCTCGAGGATTGCCGGCGGATTCGCGAAATCGAGGCCGACTTCTTCGCGGACGAACGCGCGGTCGCGCCGGCCTAGGGCCGGATCGTCTCGCGTCAGCGCGCGAGCAGCGCACCCGCCTGCCGGCCGAGCACCGCGCGCAACGCGTCGAGTTCGGGCAGCGCGGGCGCTTCGTCGGGCGTGACGAGATAGGTCGTCACGCTGTCGAGATCGTCGAACGCGTGCGTGCGCAGTTCCTTGCGCGCCACGTGCTCGGTCGTGATCCGTTTCGGCAGGATCGCGACGCCCATCCCGGCCGCCACGCAGCCGAGAATCGCGCCGAACGTGCCGAACGACGACACCGACTCGATCGCGACGCCGCGCGCCTTCAGCCAGTGTTCCGCGACCGCGCGATACGGACAGCCGTCGTGAAACGCGAGCAAGCGCACCGTGTTGTCGGCCAGCAACTGCCGGCGCGTGACGGTCGCCGCGCTCACCAGCACCATGTCTTCCGCGAATGCGGGCTCGTAACGCAGCCCGGGCCGGACAACCGCGCGAGCGGTCAACGCCGCGTCGATCCGGCCGCGCAACAGCGCCTCGGCCAGATCGGGCTCGCTGCCGATCTGCACCGCGAGGCCGAGCGCCGGGTCGCGCTCCTTCAGCGCGGCGGCCAGCGCCGGCAGCCGCGTGGCGGCGGTGCTCTCCATCGATCCCAGCCGGAAGCTGCGGGCGACCGGCGTTTCGCGCACCACCTGCGTCGCTTCGTCGACGAGGCGCAGGATGCGGTCGCAATACGGCATCAGCCGGCGCCCGGCGTCGTTCAGCACCAGCCGCTTGCCGTGCCGGTCGAACAGCGGCGCGTCGAGCGACTCTTCGAGCTGGCGCAGCCGCGCCGTGACGTTCGATTGCGTGCAGCCGAGCCGTTCGGCCGCGCGCAGCGCGCTGCCTTCCTGCACGACGGCCCGGAAAGTTTCGAGCAGAGGGATGTTCATATCGGTTTCTCTTGTTACCGATTCAGTTTATATCATTTTACTTCGCCAATCATCCGGATTAGCCTAGCGGGTATTCCCTGCCGGCCGGCCCTTTTCAAGGAATCCGCATGCCATTCGCTGCCTGCTTCGGCTTTACCCCCGTTCGCCGCCGGCTCGAGGTTCGTCCGTGCGCGCACTGATCGCCGCGCTGGTGCGGCGTGGCCCGACCGTGCTCGCGTGCGGCGTCGGCCTCGGGCTGCTGGTGCCGCCGCTCGCGGCGCTCGCGCGGCCGTTGATGCCCGTTACCGTGTTCCTGTTCGTGCTCGGCACGCTGCTGCGGGTCGAGCCGAGCGCGGTGCGCGCGGTCGCGCGGCGGCCGGCCGTGTCGCTGCTGCTGCCCGCCGTGACGATGATCGCGTGCCCGGTCGCGCTCGGCATCGCCGCGCGGCTCGCCGGCCTGCCGTACGACTGGGTCGTCGCGCTGGTGATCGCATACTGCGCGCCGCCGTCGAGCGGTACGTCGACGATCGCACGGATGCTGTCGCTCGACGCAAGCGTCGCGCTCGTCGCGACCCTCGCGTCGATGGTGTTCGTGCCGCTGACCGCACCGCTGTTGACCGCGTGGTTCAGCCACGACGCGGCCGTGTCGATCTCGCCGTCGAGCCTCGCGCTGCGGCTCGCGCTGCTGATCGGCAGCGCCGAGGGCGTCGCGCTGCTCGTGCGCCGCTTTGCCGGCGCGCGGCTCGCACGCCATGCGACGCCGATCGACGCAATCGTCGTCGTCGCGCTGCTGATATTCGCGCTCGGCACGATGGCCGGCATGCAGCAGTCGATCATCGACGCACCGCACCGCGCACTGGCCGCGATCGCCGTTGCGTTCGCCGTCAACGCGGGTTTCCAGATCGTCGCGTACGGGCTCACGCCCGGCGACGTCCGCACGCGCCTGAACGTCGCGCTGATCGTCGCCAACCGCAACGTCGGGCTGATGTGGGCCGCGCTCGGGCTGGCCGCCACGCCGACCATGGCGCTCGTGTTCGCGTGCGCGCAGTTGCCGATCTATACGCTGCCGCGCGTCGTCCAGCATCTGCTGCCGCGCCTCGAAGCCCAGCGCCTGCGCAGGCGCGCACGCTAGCCGGCTTTCCTCTTTCGCCCTCGATCAAGGATTCCTCATGAAGCGACTCATCGTGATCGGCGCACGCGCCACCGGCAGCAGCATCGCGCTGGTGCGCGGCGCCCTCGCACGCCAGGTGGCCGTGACCGTCGTCACCGCGCCCGGCCATCGTCTCGACGGCGTGTTTCCGGACGGCGTCGAGACGGTCAACCTCGCGCCCGACGCCGGCCAGCTCGCCGGCTGGCTGCGCGCGCGCTATCCGGACGAACTCGACACGCTGCGCGTGACGACCGCGCACGACACCTATGCGCGCACCGCCGCGTGGGTCGCCGATGCGCTCGGGCTGCCCGGCCCCGATGCACGGCACGTCGCGCACGCGGTGTCGAAGTCCAACCAGAAGGCGCTGCTCGCCGCGCACGGCATCCCGGCCGCGCAGTTCGTCGCGGGCACGCTGGCCGCGCCGGCGGCGCTCGCGGCCGCGGCCGCGCCGTTGCGCTTTCCGGTCGTCGTCAAGCCAGCGGAAGGCTCCGCGAGCGACGGCGTGCGCCGCTGCGAGGACATCGCCGCCGTGCGCGCGCAGCTCGACGCACTCGCTGCCGTGCGGGCCGATGCCCCGTCGCTTGCGACCGAACGCGTCGTCATCGAGGAGTTCCTGGACGGCAGCGAATACTGCGTCGAGTATTTCGACGGCCGCTATGTCGGCGCGCTGCGCAAGCTGAAGCGGCATGGCGCCGGCTTTCTCGAACGCGGCTATACGTCCGAACTCGATCTCGACGCCGACACGCTGCGCGCGCTGATCGACGTCGGCACGCGTGCGACGGCCGCCGCCGGGCTCACGTGGGGGCCCGTGCATCTCGACTGCATCGTGCATGATCGCGTGCCGCACGTGATCGAACTGAACCCGCGTATCGCGGGCAGCTTCATCTGCGACATCGTGCGCGACGGGTACGGCTTCAACGTGGTCGAAGCGTTGCTCGACAAGCTCGACGGCAGGACGGTGACGATTCCCGAGCTGTTCGAGCCGCACGCGTATGCGCGCGCCGAATTCCTGCTCGACAGCGATCCCGGCGCGTGGCGCTTCGCGCAGGCCGGGGAGATCGACGACGGAGCGGTCAGGATCAGCTACGGACCGCAAGTGCTGCCCGATCGGGAACGGCGTGCGTTTCTTTATGTGCGGGTGGCGTTGCCGGCCGGGTATGATCCGGCGGACAGCGTGGGGGCGGCGGGCGCGCGCGGCGAGTTGAAATCGACTACCGAGTCGGCCTGACTTCGGGCGAGCGAGATTTGCTTGCGCCGGCAGGCGGCGTCCCGCGCCAGAAGAAAAACACGAGCGCGCCCGCGATCGCCTGTGCGCCGACGACGAACGCGACGCAGCCCGCCCAGCCCCAGCGATTCCATGCGGGAACAGGCAGGACCGAGCCGAGACTTCCGCCAAGGTAATAGAAGGAAAGGTAGATGCCGATCGCCGTCGATCGTGCCCCGCGTGCCACCCGCGAGATGAACGCATTGGCCGACGCCTGCTCGACGAACACCGCGGTTGAACTGAGCGCGAGACCGGTCAAGATCGCACTGACGCTGCTCGACAGCGTGAGCAATGCACCGACGATCGCGAGCCCGGTCGCCGCAAGCGCGAGATCGCGCGGGCCGCGTTGCGCCGCGACGCGGCCCGCGAGCGGTGTGACGACCACCGCGACGAGAAATACCGCATAGATCGCGCCGATCTCGACCGTATCGAAGCCAAATGGCGCACCGGCCAGCCGCAGTCCGACACACGTGAACGTCGCGACCTGCGATGCGAGCACGCATGCGCCGACCAGAAACGACGCCAGCAGCGGGCCGCGTGTCAAGAGCTTCCGGCGCGGCGTCGCCACGCCATCGCCATCCGGACGCGCGACGTCGGACCTCGGCAGGCACGCGTGGATCGCGAGGCCCGTCGCGAGACACAGGAACGCGATGAAATCGAGCGCGTGACGCCAGCCGAACGCGGACGTCAGGATATTGGTCACGAAGCGCCCGGCGAATCCGCCGAGCGTCGTACCGGCGACGAACAGTGCGCTGACCTCCGTCGCCGCGTCGTGGCTGAAGATCTCGCCGATACAGGCGATCGAGATCGCGAAGATGAACGGCATCAGCATGCCCGCGGCAAAGCGGGCGGCGAGAAACGATGAAAAGTGCGCCGCGTGCCCCGACCACAGGACGGGAAGCGCACACGCCACGGCGGCGCACGAAATGACCGTCCGGCGATCGAAACGGGCGGCCAGCGTACCGACGAACGGAGCGATAATGGCAACCGCCAAGGTAGTGGCGCTGATGCCCTGGCCGGCCTGTTCGGCGCTCACGTTGAAGGCCGCGGCGAGTTCGTGCAGGATGCCCTGCGTCGAATAAAGATTGATAAATGCCGCGAACCCGCACAGGAAAAATGCGAATCGGATGGTTCTGTTGCCCACGGGTGATGCCCTCTCTGATGTGGGTGACAGTCTGACGAGCGGGCGGCACGCGTGCCAATACTGTTTTCGTGGCCACTGATACCGAAACGACAAAAATGCTCGACCTACGCCGCCTCCGCTATTTCGTGACCGTCGCCGACGAATTGCACTTCGGACGCGCGGCGTTGCGTTTGCGTATCGCCCAGCCGCCTTTGACGCGCCATATCGCCGCGCTGGAAGCCGACCTCGGCATCCGGCTGTTCGAGCGGTCCACGCGCGCGGTGCAGCTCACGCCGGCCGGCGCGCTGTTTCTCGAACAGGCGAGAACCGTCGTTCATGCGGTCGACGAGGCGGAGGCGACCGCGCGCAAGATGGCGCAGGGTATGGTCGGCCGTGTCGTGATCGGCTATGCAAGCTCCATCCCGATGTCCGACGCGTTTTCGGACATCATCCGCAACGTGAGCCGCAGCATGCCGGAAGTCGAGTTGGCGTTTCGGGAGGTATCGACCGCCAGTCAGCGCCAGCAGATCGCCGACGGCACGCTGGACATCGGCTTCGGCTGGTCAACGGCGACGACGTCCGGCGAGCGCATCCGCTCCCTCGTCGTGTCGCGGGAACCGCTCGTCGCCGCGGTGCCGGCCCGGAGCCGATACGCAGGCAACGCGACGATCGCGTTCCGCGAACTCGCGATGGAGAACTTCGTCACGTTCCCTTCCGGGTACGGTTCCGCGCTGAACGCCGCGCTCGAGGATCTGTGCGCGCATGAAGGCGTGACGCCGCGGATAGGACCGACCGCGTCGCAGATCACGACACTGGTGTCGCTGGTGGCGGCGGAACGCGGCGTCGCCATCGTGCCCGGCTTCACGTCGACGTTGCACCGCCCGGGCGTCGCTTACGTGCCGCTGGCGAGGCCGCACGTGCTCGAGCTGGTCGTCACGTGGTCCGAACCGTTTTCGTCGACCTGCGTCGAGCAATTCGTCGAGTTCGCCCGGTCGGTCGCGCCGGACTAGGCTTCCCGCTCCTGCTGCACGTACCACGATATCCGAGACGCATACGTTGACGTCGTACGTATGTGCATACGCTACGAGACCCGACTAAGCGGTGCACCATACGCGCGGCCGGAGCATGCGTGCGCACGGACGATTTCCGGATCGACCGGGCTATGTCCCGAAACGATCAAAGGTGGCGTGCATGGCTTCCAGGGCCCGTTTCCTCGGAATAGCCTGCTTCACGTTCTCGGCGAAGCTGTCGTAGATCGCATCGAACTGCTTGCTGTTGAAGCGCTGAATCGCGATCTTTTCGGCATCGTCTGCAATGGCCTTGTCATGCGAGTAGTACCCGAGGTGCACCTTGGTCATGAGGAACAGGCCGACGCAGATCAGTACGGCTACCACGGCAGCAATCGATTTCGTTCTTTTTGTCATCGGTCGTCGCACCCGCTACAAACGGGTTCCCGGATCTTTTCCGGCGATCCTGCCCCGCACGCACGACCGCCCGCCTCCTCAAAGCGACGCGCCGTCGTCGCGCGTGGGCCCCGCCATCAGCACATCGGTCAGTTTCAGCACCGGACAATGCGCGCCGGCCCCGGCAACGGCATCGCGGTACGTATCCGTGACGGCCGCCGCGATCGCATGGGCTGCATCGACGCCTTCGGCCATCGCCGAGTAGTACGACAGATCCTTCAGCGCATTCGCCATATGGAACGGCAGCGCGGACGTGTCGCCGGACTCCAGGAACGGACGCAGCCGGTTCAGCGCGGCGCCGCCGCCACCGCCGTTGGCGAGCACGTCGGCGAGCACCGCGACGTCCACGCCCGCGCGCTTCGCGCACGCGACGGCTTCCGACAGCAGCGCGATGGTCCCGAGCGAAACATAGTTGTGCAAAAGCTTCATGCTGTGGCCGGCCCCGACATCGCCGACGCGCGTGATGTTCTCGGCGAAGCACGCGAGCACCGGCCGGATCTCCGCGAACAACCCGGGCGTCGAGCCGACCAGCAGGTTCAGCCGGCCCTCGTGAGCCTCCCTGGCGCCGCGCGTCATCGGCGCATCGACGAAGCGCCCGCCTGCCGCTTCGACGAGCCGCGCCATCCGGACGGTCGACTCGGGAACCGCGGTCGAACAATCGACGACGATCGCGTTGTCCTTCAGGCCGGCCAACACACCGTCCTCGCCGGTGAGCACCGCTTCCACTTCGGGGGAACCCGTCACGCAGAGGATGACGACGTCCGCTTGCGCGGCCAGTTCGCGCGCGGTCCGCACGGTCCGGACGCCGCCCTGCAGCAGTTCGTCGAGCGGCTGGTTGCCCGGATGCTCGACGACCGTGAGCGGATAACCGTGCTTCAGCACGTTGCGCGCAATACCATGCCCCATCAAACCCACGCCGATCAGGCCAATCTGCTGTTTCATGTCATTCCCGTCAAAAAAGGCGCCGCGGCGCTGCGCCGCGGCGAACCGGATTGTCGTTACCGCTCGACCAGCCGCGCCGGCAGCAGCATCGTGAGGACGAGGCCCAGCAACAGGCACCCGACCATCAGGAACAGCGGCACGGCGAGATTGCCGGACAGCTGCTTCAGGTAGCCGACCGCATAGGGGCCGAAGAAACCGCCGAGGTTGCCGAACGAGCTGATCACCGCGATGCCCATCGATACCGATGCGGCGCCGAGCGCCGCGGTCGGCATGCTCCAGAACAGCGGCGGAAACGAGATGAGCCCCGCGTTCGCAATGCAAAGCGCGAACATCCCGAGCCACAGCCGATCGTGCCAGACGACCGACAGCCCGAGCCCCGTCGCGCCCATCAGCAAAAGCGCGGCGACGTGCAGCCGCCGTCCGCCGCGCCGGTCCGCGCTGCGCCCGAACAGGACCATCACGACCACGGCCACCGCGTTCGGCAGCGCGGCGAGCAGGCCGATCACGAAATCGCTGCCGATGCCCATCTGCTTGATCATCGTCGGCGCCCAGAACGTATAGCCGTAAATCGCGAAGACGTCGAGAAAGTAGATCACGCAGAACGCCCACACGAGCCAGCTCGAGAACAGGCCGCGGTGCGCGACGGACTCGGTCGTCGCGCGGTCTTCCGCCAGTACGCGTGCGAGGACGGCGCGCTCCGCGTGCGAGAAGCGCGCGCTGCGCGTGACGTCGTCGTCGAGGCCTTTCCATACGTACAGCGCGGCCAGGAATGCCGGCAGCGCCTCGAGAATGAAGATCCATTTCCAGCCCGGTATCTGCATCGCCCCGTCGAAATACTGCAGGATGAAGCCGGTCAACGGCGATCCGATCAGGCCGGCCAGCGCCAGCGCCGCGTAGAACATCGACAGGATCCGCGCGCGCCGCCGCCCCGGGAACGAACGCGCCATGTACAGCACGATGGCCGGGATGAAGCCGGCCTCGGCGACGCCGAGCAGGAAGCGCATCACGTAGAACTGCATCGGCGTGGACACGAACGCGGTCAATCCCGACACGATGCCCCACGACACGACGATCCGCGTGATCCAGCGCCGCGGCCCGACCCGCACCAGCAGCATGTTGCTCGGCACCTCGAAGATCACGTAGCCCAGAAAGAATATTCCGGCGCCGAAGCCGAACACCGCATCCGAAAAGCCCAGGTGCTGGCTCATCTGCAGCTTGGCGAAGCTGACGTTCACGCGGTCGATGTACGAAGTGACGTACGCGAACATCAGGATGGGCAGGATCTGCACGGCCAGCCGACGAAAGATCCGGTCCTCCTGCGCGAGGTCGTGCGCCGATGCCGGGGCGGCGAGGTCGCCCGGATCGCAGGTCGCGTCGATTTCCACGTTTGTCTCCGAAAGTTCATGGATGGCCCCGCGTGCAGTCGCTGTCGAGATAAGTGTGTGCGACAGGGGACCGTTCGAATCTACCGGCTGCCCCGGCCGCCCGATATGCGAAATCCTTCAAGCGGCACTTCGAATATCTCGAACGCATGCCCGCGCCGGCCATCGTACGGTGCAATGCACAAGCCACCGGAAAAACGGATTCTAGCGCCGATTGCCCGCGCGACACGGGCAGCCGCGGGATGATCGCGGCGTCGCGGTGTGCGGCGCACCATTCGCGACCGCTCAGGGTTAGCACCACTTCGCCCGGCACCATGGAGCGCATCGATGGATGACATACTGGCCGCAGTTTCAACCGGAGTCCGCGCTTGTTCGATCTCACGTCCCTCGCCCTGTTCGTCCGTGCATCCGAGCTGGGCAGCCTGTCGCGCGCCGCGCAGCAGTCGCACATGTCGCTTTCCACCGCGAGCCGCCGCATCGCGCTGCTCGAGCATCACTTTCGCGTGGTGCTGCTGAACCGCACGGTGGCGGGCGTCGAACTCACGCCGGCCGGCGAAGCGCTGTTGCGTCACGCGACCGACCTGCTGCTGCGCACCGATGCGATCTACAGCGAGTTGTCCGACTATACGAAAGGCGCGGTCGGCCGCGTCCGCGTCTTCGCGAACATCTCGGCGATCAGCCAGGATCTTCCCGATCAGTTGCGCGCGTTCTCGCAGCGCTATCGCGACATCAAGCTGCAGATCAGCGAACTGAGAAGCGCCGACATCCTGCAGGCGCTGCGCGAAGGCCGCGCGGACGTCGGGATCGTCACGTCGCGCACCGCGACCGAAGGGATCCATCTCGCGCCCTACTGCATGGACCGGGCCAGCGTGGTCGTGCCCGACGACTACCCGCTGACCGGCGAGTCGATCGATTTCAGCGCGTTGCTCGACCACGATCTGGTCGCACTCGACGACCGCTCGGAACTGACGCGCTCGCTCGTCAGGGAAGCGGCGCTGCTCGGCAAGTCGGTCCGCTTCCGCGTGCAGGTGCAGAGCTTCGAGGCGATGTGCCGGTTGATCGCCGCGGGGCAAGGCATCGGCATCCTGCCCGAGCGCGCGGTCGCGCTGTTTCGCGAACCGATGCGCCTGCGTTTCATTCGCCTGAACGATCCGTGGGCCAACCGCGTCATGTCGGTCGGCATCCGCGCGGGCGCCGTGCCGCTGCCGACGCGCAAGCTGTTCGAGTTCCTCGCGTCCTTCGCGCCGCCTTCGCTCGTGTCCGGCGAAGCCGGGCAGGCGGGCGACTGATACGCCGCCCCGCGCCCGCGCTCGCCGGCGTGTTGCAGATTTTCGAAGGTCCCGTTCGCGGATCCGCACTTCCCGCCCGCGCCTGTGACGAAGTAGATTCGACGGACCGATTCAACAGTCCGCCGGTTACCGCAACGGAAGAGACGCAGGAGACACGGCGACGCGATCCGACGTGAGCGGTGCAGCGTCGCGTATCGCAGGTCGCGCGGCCGTTCGACGCTGCGCGGTTCACGCCGCTCCCCGTGTCAGCCCCTCCCGTGCGGGACGCCAGCTTCGTCATGGAGGCTTCCCGCCATATGAAGAACCCGCACCGCATCGCCGTCATCGCCGGCGACGGCATCGGCAAGGAAGTGATGCCCGAAGGCATGCGCGTGTTGCGCGCTGCCGCCGACCGTTTCGACATTCCGCTCGCGTTCGACGAGTTCGGCGACTGGTGTACCGATCACTACGTTCGCCACGGCACGATGATGCCGGCCGACTGGGCGCGGCAGATCGGCGCGCACGACGCGATCTTCTTCGGCGCGGTCGGCGCGCCCGACATCGTGCCGGATCACGTCGCGGTATGGGAATCGCTGATCAAGATCCGGCGCGAGTTCGATCAATACGTGAACCTGCGTCCGGTGCGCCTGATGCCGGGCGTGCCCGCGCCGCTCGCCGGACGCCGGCCCGGCGACATCGATTTCATCGTCGTGCGCGAGAACACGGAAGGCGAGTATTCGTCGGTGGGCGGCCGGATGTTCACCGGGACCGACCGCGAAATCGCCGTGCAGCAGTCGGTTTTCTCGCGTGTCGGCGTCGACCGCGTGCTCCGGTTCGCGTTCGAGCTCGCCCGCTCGCGCCCGCGCAAGCAGCTGACGGCCGCGACGAAATCCAACGGCATCTCGATCACCATGCCGTTCTGGGACGAGCGCCTCGCGGAAATCGCGCGGTCGTTCCCGGACATCGAAACGCGCAAATATCACATCGACATACTGTGCGCACACTTCGTCCAGAATCCCGATCGCTTCGACGTCGTCGTCGCCTCCAACCTGTTCGGCGACATCCTGTCCGACCTCGGCCCCGCCTGTACCGGCACGATCGGCATCGCGCCGTCCGCGAACCTGAACCCCGAGCGCCGCTTCCCGTCGCTGTTCGAGCCGGTGCACGGCTCGGCGCCCGACATCGCCGGCCGCGGCATCGCCAATCCGATCGGGCAGATCTGGTCGGCCGCGTTGCTGCTCCAGCACCTCGGTCGCGGCGAATCGCGCTACGAAGCCGCGGCCGCCGAAATCGTCGCGGCGATCGAATCCGTGCTCGTCGCCGGCCCGCGCACCCGCGACATGGGCGGCACGGCCAGCACCGCGGAACTGGGCGCCGCGATAGCGCACACCATCGCGAATCCCGCATCGATCGAGGAATGACCCATGCAATGTGATCACTACATCGACAACGTCCGCGTCGCGCCGACGACCGGCGAGCGGATCGACGTCGTCGACCCGAGCACCGGCGAAGCGTTCGCGACGATCGCGCGCGGCGATGCGACCGACGTGCAGCGCGCCGTTTCCGCCGCCCAGCGCGCGATGGGCGACACGCTCGACGGCCCGTGGGCGAAGCTGTCGCCGGTCGAGCGCAGCAACCTGCTGTTCGCGTATGCCGCGGCCGTCACGCAGCATGCGGACGAACTCGCGCAGCTCGAAGCGCGCGACACGGGCAAGGCGCTGAACACCGCGCGTACCGACGCGGCGGTGCTCGCGCGCTACCTCCAGTACTACGCCGGATGCGTCGACAAGCTGCACGGCGACACACTGCCCTACACCGCCGGGTTCACGGTATTGACGGTGCGCGAACCGATCGGCGTGACGGGCCACATCGTTCCGTGGAATTACCCGATGCAGATCTACGGCCGCTCGGTCGGTGCGTCGCTCGCCGCCGGCAATGCGTGCGTGGTCAAGCCGGCGGAGGATGCGAGCCTGTCCATTCTGCGGCTGGCCGAAATCGCGGCGGAGGTCGGCTTTCCGGCCGGCGCGGTCAACGTCGTCACGGGGTTGGGCGGCGAAGCCGGCGCGGCATTGTCGGCCCATCCCGGCATTCGTCACATCTCGTTTACCGGGTCGACCGGAACGGGCGCGCTGGTCGGGCGCGCGGCGGCCGAGCGTCACTGCCCCGCGGTGCTCGAGCTGGGCGGCAAGTCGCCGCAATTGCTGTTCGACGATGCCGACCTCGACCAGGCGCTGCCCGTCATCGTCAATGCAATCGTGCAGAACGCGGGCCAGACCTGCTCGGCCGGCAGCCGCCTGCTCGTCCAGCGCACCGTCTACGAGCGCGTGCTCGATCGTCTCGCGCAGCAGTTCGCGCGGCTGCGTTCCGGGCCGCCGTCGATGAATCTGGAGATGGGGCCGCTCGTCAACGCCAGGCAGCATGCGCGGGTCCGGGCCATCGTCGAGCGTGCGCAGGCCGACGGCATTCGGGTGGCGGCGCGCGGCACCATCGCGGCCGGCGCATCGGGTTCGGGGTACTACCAGGAAGCGGTGCTGTTCCGCGACGTACCGCCCGACAGCGAACTCGCGCAGGAAGAGGTATTCGGCCCCGTGCTCGCGGCCATGCCGTTCGACGACGAGAACGCGGCGGTCGCGCTCGCGAACGGCACGCAGTACGGCCTCGTCGCCGGCGTCTGGACGCGGGATGGCGCACGTGCGCTGCGCCTCGCGCGCAAGCTGCAGGCCGGACAGGTCTTCATCAACAACTATGGCGCGGGCGGCGGCGTGGAACTGCCGTTCGGCGGCGTGAAGGCAAGCGGATATGGCCGCGAGAAAGGCTTTGAAGCGTTGCTCGGCTTTACCGCGCTCAAGACCATCGCGATCAGGCACGATTGACGGCCACAACGGCGCGACGGCCTTCGGGCCGTCGCCGGGGAATCACCATGTCTCGGCTGACCATCGTGGGTGCCGGCCACGTCGGCAAGCGCTTCGGCAACCTGATCGTCGCGAACCGTGTCGTCGACGTGTTGCAGCTCCACGATCGCGACATCGCGCGCGCTGCCGCCGCGGAATTCGTCGACGCCGGCTGACCGTTCCATCATCCGTCGCGCGACGCTTGCCGGCCGAGTGCCGACCTATCCCGTCTGCAAGACGGCCGGATCGATCTCGCGCGCCGTCAGCCCGAATCTCGCCATGCGAGCGCGATGGTCCGGCGAGCCAAGATACGAGCGAAGTCGCTGATTGAACGCCGCCAGCAGATCCCCGTTTTCCCGGTTGAATGAAAACGCGCCCAGCGGAGGCGTCCGCGGGCTGCCGTCGACATCCGACTCGTGCGCGACGGCCTCGATCAGCGCGCTGCCTATCCGGCCCGCCACGATTCGATTCCCCAACGCGGTGCTCGCATACGCATCGACCACGCCGGAAAGAACGGCCGCGATCGCGTCGGCCTGCTGTTCGAAGACGACGATTTGCCGCCGGCTCACGCCCGCCGCGATCGCGGAATCGTGCTGGACCTGTCCGGCAATGATGCCGAGGCGCGCGTCAGGACGTTCGGCAATCGACGCATAACGCCTGAGTGCCTTCGGATTTCCCGGGCGAACCAGAAAACCGTCTTCGATCCCCCACACCGGCACGCTGAACGCGACGGTGTGGGCGCGCTGCGGCGTCACGAAGAGCGGCACGTTCATGTCCCAGTGACCTGATGCAACGCCGGGCAGCAATTCGCCGAACGTCGCCGGGCAATACTCGATCCGGGTCACGCCTATCTGCCGGAGGATTGTCGCCGCGAGCTCTAGGGAAACGCTGATCAATGGACCAACTTCCGAAGTTGCAGGCGAGATGGCTTCAAATTTTCTGGATGACGAAGCGAATCGGCGCTCAATTCA
>NZ_QKZF01000017.1:0-174058 GCF_003253915.1 Burkholderia sp. 28_3 | reverse complement strand
GCCTGAACCACTCGACGCCGAAAACGTTCGTCGTACTTCGTCATGAAAAACACCCCAAAGGTTGGATCTAGTCCAACTTTTGGGGTGCAGCTCAGATGCGGCCGGTTTGCTTTTGGGGAAGCGAAAACGCCGGAGGCGCGCCGGCCGTCAGCCGGCCGGCGCGGGAAAGAACCGCCCCAGTTCGCGCGCGAGTTCGTTGAGCACCGCCATCTCCTGCTGCGAGATCTTGCGCGCGGGTTGCGCGCCGGCCCAGTCGCCGTACAGCAGCGCGACGGTCGTCGTGCCGACCCGCACGGGCAGCAGCACGAACGCGCGCGTGTCGTCGAACGCGTCGAGATACCACGCGGGCAGGCGCTTCACCATCTTCGGCTCCTGCGCCTGCTCGATGAAGATGCCGACCGAATTCGTGATCGCGAGATGAAACACGTCCGGCTCGAAGCGCTCGTCGAAGCGTAGCCGGTCGAGCGTCGTATCGACGCCGGGGCCGAAGCCGAGGCGCGCGGCGAACGTGCCGTCGTCGTGACGCACGAACATCACGGTGCGCGTGAACGCGAGGCCGGCCAGCAGGCTTTCCGACGCGAGCGCGAGCACCGGCGTCAGCACGTGCTCGGACGGCAGCGCGCGCAGGTCGGCCAGGCCGGCTTCGAGGCAGGCCTCGGGTTCGGCCTGCGCGCGTGCGATCGCATCGGCGTTCGCACGCAGCTCGACGATCTCGCGCATCACGGTGTCGCTCGCTTCCTCGCGCGCGAGGCGCTCGGCGATCTCGACGAGCGCCTCGGATTCCATGTCCAGCTCGGCGCCGTAGTGCTGCGCGAGCGCCGCGATGCGCGCGTCGCGCTGCGGGCTGGCGGGCATGACGAGCGCGCCGGCGACGTCGGTCGAACAGCGACTGACCGCGCGCAGCCAGCGGATGCGCTCGGCCGGGCCGTCGTCGGCGGCCGGCTCCGCGTGGCGGGCGTCATCGTCTTCGTCGTCGAACGCGTCGGCGTGCGCCGCGTGATCGTCGTCGGCCATCCCGGCGCGGATCACGTCGGGCAGCCGCCAGCGCGCGGCCGCCTCGAGGCCGATCTCGTCGAAGCCGACGCCGAGCACGTCGACGCAGGCCGCCGATTCGTCGCCGTTCAGCTCGGCCGCGCGGCGCCGGATGCGGTCCCACTCGCTGTCGAGATAGCAGACCACCAGCAGCTTGCCGACCTGGCGCATCAGCGTGCAGACGACGGCTTCCTCGCCCGAGCGCAGTTCGGCGCGCTCGGTGAGCTTGCGCGCGACGCAGCCGGACAGCAGCGCGCGGTTCAGCTCCAGCTTCGCGTCGATGCGCCGCGGCGTGCTCTGGTGGAAATGGTCGACGAGCTTCAGCCCGACCACGAGATGGCCGACGGCGTCCATGCCGAGCACCATCAGGGCGCGGGTCACGGTGGTGATGTTGCCGCCGAACGCCATGTACATCGCGGAGTTCGCGAGCCGCAACACTTTCTGCGTGAGCGCGAAGTCCGACAGCACGACGCGCACGAGCGCGGTGAAGTCGAGGTCGTCGTTCTTCATCGCGGCCATCGTCGCGCGCAGCGATTCCGACAGCAGCGGGAAATCGCCCCGTTCGTTCATCCGGGCCCACAGCTTGTCGAGCAGCGCGGTGCGGGGCAGGTATTCGGTGGTTGACATACGGATCTGTCCGGTTCGCCGCGCGTCAGGCGGCGGCGTGCAGGTGCAGCTGCTGCGCCTCGAAGCGCCGCGCGAGCTCCTCGGACGGCAGCGCCTGGCAGACGAGCCAGCCCTGGATGTGATTGCAGCCCATCTCCGTCAGCAGCTCGCGCTGCGCCTCGGTCTCGACGCCTTCGGCGACGAGCTCGAGATCCAGTGTCTGCGCGAGGCCGACCACCGCCGACACGATCGCGCGATCGTTGCGCGACGTCAGCAGGTTCTCGACGAAACTGCGGTCGATCTTCAGCTTCGCGAGCGGGAAGCGCTGCAGATAGGCGAGGCTCGAATAGCCGGTGCCGAAATCGTCGATCGCGAAGCGGATGCCGAGATCGGTCAGCTCCTCGAGCAGCACCTTCGCGTGCGCGGGGTCGTGCATCAGCAGGCTTTCGGTGATTTCGAGCACGATGCGGCGCGGGTCGATGCCCGTCAGCGCGATCGCCTCGCGCACGCTCTGCGTGAAGCGCGGATCGCGGAACTGCTGCGGCGACACGTTGACCGCCACGTATTGCAGCGCGAGCCCCTGGCCGTCCCAGGCGACGAGCTGCATGCACGCGGCCTTGAGCACCCAGTTGCCGAGGTAGTTGATCAGGCCGATCGATTCGGCGAGCGGGATGAAGGTGGCCGGCGGCACGAGGCCGTGCACCGGATGGCGCCAGCGGATCAGCGCCTCGACGCCGACCACCGCGCCCGACTGGCTGCGCGTGATCGGCTGGAAATGGAGCGAAAACTCGCCGTTGCGCACGCCGTCGTACAGGTCGGCTTCGAGCTTGAGGCGTTCGGCGTCGGCCGGATCGTCGACGGGCGCATGGAACGCGAGCGCGTTGCCGCCCGACGCCTTCGCCTGCGAGAGCGCGTGGTCGGCGCGGCGCAGCAGCGGGCTGTGGTGCTGCGCCCGATGCGGCGCGGCACGTTCGTCGGGGTAGAGCGCGATGCCGATGCTCGCGGACAGGTGCACGGTCTGCCCGTGGTACACGTAGGGCTCGCGCACCGCGGCCTGCAGCCGGCGCGCGAGCGCGTCGGCGGCCTGGCTCGCCTGTGCGCGGTCCGGTGCGTTCAGCACGACCGCGAACTTGTCGCTCGCGACGCGCGCGAGCCGTTCGTTCGGCGTGACGAGCGCCTTCAGCCGCTGCGCGGTCTCGCGCAGCAGCGTGTCGCCCGCGTCGTAGCCGAGCGCGCGGTTGATCCGCTGGTAGTCGTCGAGGTCGAGCAGCAGCAGCGCCGCACAGGTGCCGTGCTCGTCGGCGGTCTGCTGCGCGCGCATCAGCGCTGGCACGAGCGCGGACAGGTTGTCGAGGCCCGTCATCGGGTCGTGGTGCATTTCGTACGTGAGGCGTGCCTCGAGCGCGCGCCACGACGACACGTCGAACGCCGCGATCGCGAAGCCGTCGACGCCGTGGTGGCGGCTCTTGAACGCGCGGATCTCGACGTCCAGCGGGTAGGTGAGCGACTTGACGATGCACATCGTCGCCTTCTCGACCTGGCCGGAACGGGCGGCGCGTGCAAGCAGCCCTTCGAGCGCCGGGGTATCCTGTTCGGCGATCAGGTCGCGCAGCGTCAGCGTGTGCAGGTAGTCGCGGTGGTAGCCGATGAAGCGCAGGCTGGCGTCGGACACATACAGAAAGCGCAGCTCGCGGTCGACATGGGCGAGGAAATCCACCGTGCCGACCGTCTGTTCCAGCCAGTTGCGCACGGAATCGTCGCGGCGCGGCGCGACGGCGCGCGCGGGCATCAGCGCGCCGCCCGACCGAGCGAAGCGGCGCAGCGTATGCAAGGCGCTGCGCCAGGAGCCCTTGCGTGACGTCTGTTTCCTGTTGGCTTCCATGTTTCTCGCTGACGTGAAGGGCTGGAACCGGTTGTCCGGAAGGAATAACGGCAGACTGTCAGAAATCTTTAACGGGCCGGCCGCGCGCGGGGCTGTCGCGGTCCGGATCAACGAGGCAGGTGTTCGTCAGGCGAACGCCCGAGGGGCCTGCATCGAGGCTGACTTTATAAGAAATGAGGACGCAGATGAAGCGAAAACTGTTGCTGGGCGCCATGGCGGCGCTGATGGCCGGCCATGCGCTGCTGGCGCAGGCGGAACTGAAGCCGGGCGCCGCGGCGCCCGATTTCACGACGCAGGCGTCGCTGGGCGGCAAGACTTACACGTACTCGCTCGCGGACGCGCTGAAGCAGGGGCCGGTCGTGCTGTATTTCTATCCGGCGGCGTTCACGAAGGGTTGCACGATCGAGGCGCATGCGTTCGCGGACGCGGTCGACCGTTACAAGGCTTACGGCGCGACGGTGATCGGCGTGTCGGCCGACAACATCGACACGCTGACGAAGTTCTCGGTGAGCGAGTGCCGGAGCAAATTCCCGGTCGCGGCCGACCCGGACGCGAAGATCATCCGCGAATACGACGCGAAGCTGCCGGCGCTCGACCGGGCGAACCGCGTGTCCTACGTGATTTCGCCGGAAGGGAAGATTCTCTACGAATACACGAGCCTGTCGCCCGACAAGCATGTCGAGAACACGCTTGCCGCCGTGAAGGCGTGGGCCGACGCGCATCCGAAGCAGTAAGCGGCTGCCCCGCGCATGAAAACGGCCCGTCGTGCGGGCCGCGGGCACGGGCATGCGCCGCCTGCCGGCGGCGCGCAACGGGCCGTCATGCGCGCAACGCCTGCTCGATCGGCACGCTGCCGCCGACGAAGCCGACGATCTTGCGCGAAATGCCGAGCTTGATCGCCTCGATCGCGGCCCATGCCACGTCCTGGCGCGACACGGGCGGCGCGGGATCGAGCCACGTATCGGTCAGCGCGATCTTGCCGACGCCCGGATCGTCGGTGAGCGGGCCCGGGCGCAGGATCACGTAGTCGACGCCCGATGCGATCACGCGGTCGTCGCCTTCGCGCTTCATCTGCGAATAGTGGTGCAGCGCGTCCGGCCCCTGCTCGGGCCGGTACGCGGACAGCGAGCTGACCACCACGAGCTTCTGTGCGTTGTAGGCGAGCGCGTAGTCGGCCGCGCGGGCCACCGCGTCGCGGTCGACCTGCTCCTCTTCGGTCGCGCCGTCCGATTCGGCCGAGCCGGCCGCGTAGATCACGTGCGTGATGCCCTGGAAAGCGTGCGAGAAATCGTTCGTCAGATCGGCCTCGACGACCCGTGCGCCCGCCAGCGCATAGCCGTGCCGGCGCACGAGCGCCGTGACCTCGAACTCCGGCTGCTTGAGCAGCAGATCCGCGCAGGCCTGGCCCGTCCGGCCGGTCGCGCCAATCAGCAGTACCTTCGTCGTCATGAAACCGCTCCTTGCTCGATGCGTCATCCATCCAGATAGGGACGGACGACCGATAACTCAAGTGTAATGTCGAATTGACCCGGCGGCGGGCGCGTAATAAGGGGCGTACCGGCATCGGGCGTACCGGCGTCGGGCATACCGGCAGTCGGGCGTACCGGCTCCCGGCGCACCGGCATGCGCGGCCGGGTCATTCATTCACATGGATGCGGGAATGACGCGCCGACCGGCTATCATGTGCGCGATGCATTTTTCGCCGCCACGTGTGAATAACGCGGCGGCCCACCGGTTGGAGTACACATGGCATTACCCCTGGACAACGTCAGCATGGCCGTGTTCTGCGACTTCGAGAACGTCGCGCTCGGCGTGCGCGACGCGAAGTACGAGAAATTCGACATCAAGCCCGTGCTGGAGCGCCTGCTGCTCAAAGGCAGCATCGTCGTGAAGAAGGCCTATTGCGACTGGGATCGCTACAAGGGCTTCAAGGCGTCGATGCACGAAGCGAGCTTCGAGCTGATCGAGATTCCGCACGTGCGCCAGTCGGGCAAGAATTCGGCCGACATCCGGCTCGTCGTGGACGCGCTCGACCTTTGCTACACGAAGTCGCACGTCGATACGTTCGTGATCATCAGCGGCGATTCGGATTTTTCGCCGCTCGTGTCGAAGCTGCGCGAGAACGCGAAGAAGGTGATCGGCGTCGGCGTGAAGAAATCGACGTCGGACCTGCTGGTCGCGAACTGCGACGAATTCATCTTCTACGACGATCTGGTGCGCGAGCAGCAGCGTGCGCTCGCGAAGCGCGAACAGCAGCAGCGCGCGGGCAACGGCGGCGCGAAGCGGCCGGACGAGCCGTCGCGCAAGCACGACATGGACGCGCGCAAGGCCGAGGCGATCGCGCTGGCGGTCGAGACCTTCGACGCGCTCGCGTCGGAGCGCGACGACGTCGGCAAGATCTGGGCGTCGGTGCTCAAGAGCGCGATCAAGCGCCGCAAGCCGGATTTCAACGAGTCGTATTACGGGTTCCGCGCGTTCGGCAACCTGCTGGACGAGGCGCAGGCGCGCGGCCTGCTCGAAGTGGGGCGCGACGACAAGTCGGGCGCGTTCGTGTCGCGGGCCCGCCAGTCGGCGGCCGCCGAGCACGTTGCGGCGGGTGGTGAGGGCGGCGCGGCGCACCACGGCGGCCACCATGGCACACGGGCGGCGGAGCCGGTACCGGCCGGCCGCGAGGCGCGCCGTCGCGGGCAGCGGGCGGAATCGGTCGTTCACGAAAGCGTGCAGGTCGAGGCGGAAGACGCGGAACTTGCTGAGGTCGCCGACGCGGCGCCGGCCGACACGCCCGAGACGCCCGAAGCACCCGCGGTGGCCGACGCGCACGGCGACGCGAAGGATGGGCGCAAGCGTGCGCGCAAGAGCGCGGCGAAGAAGACCGGCGCGAAGAAGGGCGCGGCCGCGAAGGCCGCCGGTCGCCACGCGGCCGGCAAGGCGGACACCGCCGCGCAGGGCGACACGCCGCATGGCGGCGATGCGCACGCGCACGGCCAGCATGCGGACGAACCGCATCGCGACGCGGCGCATGACGAGCGGCACGCCGAGCCGGCGCCTCGCGCTTCCGGCGCTCGGGACGACGCCGCGCAACCGTCGCACGGCGTGGCGTCGGTCGAAGCAACCGTCGACGCGACTCCCGAAGCACCGGCCGCCGCGAAGCCGAAGAAGCCGGCCCGCAAGGCGGCGCCGCGCGCGCGTCGTCCGCGCAAGACGACGGCCGCCGCCGAGTAACGGCAGCCGGCGGCAGCCGGGGCAGTCGTCCGGGTTTCGTCCGCAACCGGGCGACACCCGCGCCGCGCCGTCCGGGCCGGCGCCATGCCGGCCTGTCGCGCTAGCCGTTCAGCACGTACGGCTGCGTCATCACTTCGAGGAAGTGACCGTCCGGGTCGTCGAAGTAGACGCCGCGTCCGCCGTTGTGGCGGTAGATGTCACCGGCTTGCCGCTTCGCCGGATCGGCCCAGTGCGGCAAGCCGCGTTCGCGAAGGCGCGCGAGCACGCGATCGAAGCCGGCCTCGTCGATCAGGAACGCGTAATGCTGCGATCGGATCTCCCCCGCCTGTTCGTAAAAATCGAGCGACACGCGATTGTCGAGCGCGACGACCAGCATCGCGCCGAACGGCGTCGGCGGCGGCAATTCCAGCAGTTCGGTGAGGAAGCGGCTCGACGCATGCTTGTCGCGGCACCAGACGATCGTGTGGTTGAGCTGGACGTTCATGGCGGGTTCCCGGGAAGGGGACGGCGGTGGGCATGGACACACGATAGCCGATCGCGGCCCGTCCGCAAGCCGGGGCCGCGGCGAACCGGGCGGCACGCGCCATTCGTCGGCTGAAACGATCTGGACGAACGGCTACTTTTTCGGGAGCAAAGGTCATTGGCGCCGCTTTTTGCGCCGCCAAGAATTCCTGTCAAGCCATCGCCGTCATCCGCCGGATGACGAACGGGCGATGCGCAACAGGGAGACAGACGATGCGCTTCATGCTGAACGGCCAGCCGTTCGATTTCGACGGCGATCCCGATACGCCGCTCCTGTGGGTCATTCGCGACTCGGCCAGACTGACGGGCACCAAATACGGCTGCGGCATCGGCGCGTGCGGCGCCTGCACCGTGCATCTCGACGGCGAAGCCGCGCGCGCGTGCGTGCTGCCGGCGGCGAGCGTCGCGGGCCGCGCGATCACGACGATCGAAGGGCTGTCGCACGACCGCTCGCATCCGGTGCAGCGCGCGTGGATCGAGAAGGACGTGCCGCAATGCGGCTATTGCCAGTCGGGGATGGTGATGGCGACGGCCGCGCTGCTCGCGCGCCACCGCAAGCCGACCGACGCGCAGATCGACGCGGCCGTCACGAACCTGTGCCGCTGCGCGACCTATCAACGCATTCGCGAGGCGATCCATGTCGCGGCCGGCTGACGCGGTGCGGGCGCAGCCCGTGCCGAACGCGGCGCGACGCGTGTTCCTGAAGGGCGGCGTCGCGCTGGCGGGCAGCCTGCTGCTGCCGCTGGCATTCGGCGACGTCGTGCAGGCGGCCGGCGACGGCGCGCGCTTTCGCGAGATCAACGACTGGGTTCGCGTCGACGCGGACGGCCGGACGATCATCGGCTTGTCGCAGGCGGAAGTCGGGCAGGGCGTCCATACCGGGCTGCCGCAGGTGCTGGCCGACGAGATGGATGCCGACTGGCGCAGCGTGACGGTCGAGTTCGTCACGGGACGCGACGCGTACCGGATCGATGCCGCGAACGAGGCGCCGCAGCAATTCGTCGGCGCATCGATGTCGGCGACGATGTTCTACACGCGGTTGCGGATCGCGGGGGCGCAGGCGCGCTCGGCGTTCCTGCGGGCCGGCGCCGCGCGGCTCGGCGTGCGCGACACGCAGTGCGTGACGCGCGACGGCCGCGTCATCCATCCGCCGAGCGGGCGTTCGCTGTCGTACGGCGCGCTCGTCGACGACGCGGCCAGGCTGCCGCACGATCCGCAGCCGCGCCTGAAACCGGCTTCCGCGCACACGCTGATCGGCCGTCCGCTGCACAAGCTCGACGTGCCCGCGAAGGTCGACGGCAGCGCGATCTTCGGCATCGACGTGCAGGTGCCCGACATGCTGGTCGGCGCGCTGACGATGGCGCCGACGCTGAACGGCAAGCCGAGCGCCGTGAAGAACCGCGACGCATTGCGCGCGATGCCGGGCGTGGCGGACGTCGTGGTCGCGAAGGACGCGGTGATCGTCGTCGCGCAGACCTACTGGCAGGCGAAGAAGGCGTGCGACGCGGCGGACATCGTGTGGGACGCGGGCCCGACGCCGGCATTCGACAGCACGACGATCCTCGCGCAGCGCAAGGGCGCGCTGCAGGCGGAGCACGCGGTGGTCGCGACGCAGGTCGGCGAGCCCGGGCGCCATCTCGCCGAGTCCGGCAACGTCGTCGAAGCCGACTACCACACGCCGTACATCGCTCACGCGACGATGGAGCCCGTCAATGCGACCGTGCACGTGCGGGCCGGCGAGATCGAGGTCTGGGGGCCGATCCAGGGGCAGGACAAGGTGCGCTGGACGCTGTCGGCGCTGTTCGGCGTGCCGGCCGAGCGCGTGATCGTCAACACGACGTTTCTCGGCGGCAGCTTCGGCCGCAAGTACGTGCCCGATTTCGTCGTGCATGCGGCCGTCGCGTCGAAGGCGGTCGGGCGGCCCGTGAAGGTGATCCGCTCGCGCGAGGGCGACATCCGTCACGGCTTCTACCGGCCGTGCGCGTCCGCGCGGTTTCGCGCGGCGCTCGGCCGCGACGGCCTGCCGGTCGCGCTGCATGCGCGCGTCGCCGGCCATTCGCTGTATGCGGCGATCAAGCGCGACCGCTACGACAAGGCGGGCGGCTGGGACGAGACGATGCTCGACGGCCTGTACGACCTTTGCTACGACGTGCCGAACCTGCTGGTCGATTCCGTCACGGTGATGCAGCCGATCCCGGTCAGCTTCATGCGCAGCGTCGGCAGCACGTCGACCGTGTTCTTCCTCGAAAGCTTCGTGAACGAGCTCGCGCATACGGTGCGGGCCGACCCGGTGCAATACCGGCGCGCGTTGCTGAAGCACGATGCGCTCGCGCTGCGCGTGCTCGATGCGACGGCCGCGCGCGCGAACTGGTTCGGCCGCGCGCCGGCCGGCCTGTCGCGCGGGGTCGCGTATTCGCTGTACACCGGGCGCGGCGGCGCGTTCAGCACGTACGTCGCGGCGGTCGCCGAGGTGCGCGTGACGCGCGGCAGCGTGAGGCTCGAGCGGATCGTGTGCGGGATCGACTGCGGCCGCGCGATCAATCCGCTGCTGATTCGCGAGATGGTCGAGGGCGGCGTCGGCTTTGCGCTCACCAACACGTTCAGGAGCGAAATCACGTTCGAGCACGGCGCGGTCGTGCAGCGCAATTTCGCCGACTATCCGCTGCTCGGCCTGGCCGCGATGCCGAAGATCGAGGTGGTGATCGTCGACAGCGACCGCGATCCGCAAGGCTGCGGCGAGGTCGCGTTGCCGCCCGTCGCGCCGGCGGTGGCGGATGCGATCTGGCGCGCGACCGGCGAGCGGCCGCGTTCGATGCCGTTCGATACGCCGCTCGCGACCTGAACGACCCGATATCCCCCACCGGCCGGCGGCGCCCCGCGCGTCGCCGGTCAATAGCAAGCATAACTACACGATTGGTCTGGAGACTTCGATGAAAACCTTTCGCACGGCCGCGACGGCCGTCTCGTTCGCGGCCGCCGCCGCCGCATCGCCGGGCGCGCAGGCGCAGGGCAGCGTGACGCTGTACGGCATCGTCGACACCGGCGTGCAGTACTACAACCATGCGGCCGGCGGCGGCGCGGTCGCCGGCATGCCGTCGCTGACCGGCGAAGTGCCGTCGCGCTTCGGGTTGCGCGGCGTCGAGGCGCTCGGCGGCGGCTACCGCACGTTCTTCGTGCTCGAAAACGGCTTCGCGCTGAACTCGGGCGCGCTGAACTACGGCGGCCGCCTGTTCGGCCGGCAGGCGAACGTCGGCATCGATTCGCCGTACGGCACGCTCACGCTCGGGCGGCAGATGAACATGTCGATGCTCGTGCTGCTCAACGCCGACGTGATCGGCCCGTCGATTCATTCGATGGCCAGCTTCGACAGCTATCTGCCGAACGCGCGCAGCGACAGCGCGATCGGCTATCTCGGCCACTTCGGCGGCGTGACGCTCGGCGGTACGTACAGCACCGGGCGCGATGCGGCGGGCCCGGCCGGCCCGTCGGCCACGAACTGCGCGGGCAACGTGCCGGGCGACCCCGTCGCCTGCCGGCAATACACGATGATGGTCGCGTACGACGCACCGCAGTTCGGCGTGGCCGCATCGTACGACGTGATGCACGGCGGCACGGGCGCGTCGGCGCCGCTGTCGAGCCCAGGCTATACGGACACGCGCACGATCGTCGATGCGTACGTCAAGCTCGGCATCGCGAAGCTCGGCGCGGGCTGGATCCGCCGCAACACGGCGGCCGCGGCCCACGGCCAGTCGGACCTCTTTTTCGCGGGCGGCACGGTCTACGCGACGCCGGCGCTATCATTCGACGCACAGGCCGTGCGCTATCTGCTGCGCGGCCGCTACGACTCGAACCTGTTCGTCGGGCGCGCGAATTACAGCCTGTCGAAGCGCACGCTGGTCTATACGTCGGTCGGTTACATGACGAACAGCGCGTTCGGCACGTCGGCGGTGGCGGCAGGCGGCACGGTCGGCACCGGCCGCAACCAGGTCGGCGCGATGGCGGGCATCCAGCAGCGCTTCTGATGCGGCGGCGCGCTCCACGGAGACTTCGACGATGACGACCGATCTTCTCAGCGACGTGCTGACCGACCTGCGGGCCGATGCGGTCGTCACCGGACGCTTCACGCTGAGCGCGCCGTGGGCGATCCGCAAGCCGGCCGTCGCGGGCGCGCCGTTTCGCACCTGCGCGGGCAGCCCGTTCTTCCTGGCGGTCGCGGGCGCCGCGCCCGTGCACGTCGAGCCGGGCGACTTCGTGCTGCTGCCGCACGGCGACGAGCACGTGATGGCGTCGTCGCTCGACGTGCCGCCCGTGCCGTTCGACACGCTGATGGCCGACAAGGGCATCCGGCCGCGCTTCGATACGCCGCTCGAGTTCGTCGCGGGCGGCGGCGGCGCGACCAGCGAGCTCTATACGGGGATCGTCGTGTATCGCGACATCGTGCGCAGCCCGCTGTTCTCGGTGTTGCCGACGCTGATCCACGTGCGCGCCAACGATGCGGCCGTCGCGCCGTGGCTCGCGAGCACGCTGCAGAGCTTCATCCAGGAATCGATGGCGTGCCAGCCGGGCTGGGCGGTCGCCGCGACGCGCCTGGCCGACGTGCTGTTCGTGCAGCTGCTGCGCGCGCATCTGCAATCGTCGGCGAATCACACGGGCTGGCTGCGTGGCCTCACCGATCCGCAGATCGGCCGCGCGATGGCGCTGATGCATCGCGACCCGCGGCGCAACTGGCAGCTCGCGAGCCTCGCGGCCGAGGCCGGCATGTCGCGTTCGCGCTTTTGCGCGCATTTCGCCGAACTCGTCGGCGAGACGCCGATCGGTCATCTGACCGCCTACCGGATGTATCTGGCGAGCGGCGAGCTCGCGAACGGCAAGCTGCGCCTGATCGAGATCGCCGAGCGGGTCGGCTACACGTCGGAGAAGGCGTTCGCGCGCGCGTTCCATCGCTGGTCGGGGATGGCGCCGCGCCGCTATGCGCGCAACGCACGGGACCTGTATGACCTTGCACGACATGGATGACCGCGCGTTGCGCCATCGGGTGCCGGCGCTCGCGCGCGGGCTCGCGATTCTCGAAGCGGTCGCGGCCGGGCCGTCGCTCCCGACCGCCGCGGACCTGGCGACGCGGCTCGACGTGCCGCGCAACTCGATCGCGCGGTTGCTGAGGACGCTGGTCCGGCATGCGTTTCTGGTCGTCGATCCGCACGGCCGCTATCGGCCGGGGCCGGCCGCCGCGCGGGTCGCGGCCGCGTATCTCGGCGCGCGGCCGGAGGTCGCGCACGCGCAGCCGGTGCTGGACGCGTTGTGTGCGCGCAGCGGGCTCGCCGCGCAGTTGCTCGGGCGGGATGGCGCGGAAGTCGTCGTGCTCGCGCAGGCGGCGCCCGACGGGGCCGCGTGCCTCGTCACGCGCGTCGGCGCGCGGTTCGCGGGGCGGATAGAGGACGCTGCGGACGACCAAAGCGACGCGGCCGACACGGGTGGTCGGCCCGTCCGGCGGTTTGGCCGGCAACGCGCGTCGCGGCAGGAGGCCGGCATCGTCGCGATACCGGTGGATGCGGGCGGGGCGCTCGCGATCGGCGTCGCGCTCGATGTGCCGGGCGACGCGCGATGGCGGCGGATACCGGCAATGATCGACGACGCGGCGCGGCGCCTGGCGGACGCGCTGGCCGATCCGGCCGAGGCCGAGCGCCGCTGAGCGCCGTCGGCCGTCGTCGCGGCCCACCGGCGTGGATGCCGGCTGCGCGCGACCTTCGCGGCGGCGCGGGCCGACGGCCGGGGCGGGGCGGTACGACATGCCCCGCCCCGTTCGCGTCCGGCCGCTCGCCGCTACTCGCCGCTACTTGCCGTTACTCGCCGGCGACCGCCGGCCCGCCGGTATTGCCGCGGCGGTTGCGGCGCTTCTCGGCCCATACGCGGAACCGGTCCATGTACAGGTAGACGACCGGCGTCGTATAGAGCGTCAGCACCTGCGACATGACCAGGCCGCCGGCGATCGCGATCCCGAGCGGCGCGCGCAATTCGGCGCCGTCGCCGTTGCCGAACGCGAGCGGCAGCGCGCCGAGCAGCGCGGCCATCGTCGTCATCATGATCGGGCGAAAGCGCAGCAGGCACGCTTCGTGGATCGCGTCGAACGACGACTTCCCTTGGTTGCGCGTCTGGTCGATCGCGAAGTCGACCATCATGATCGCGTTCTTCTTCACGATGCCGATCAGCAGGATCACGCCGATCAGCGCGATGATGCTGAACTCGGTCTTGAACAGCAGCAGCGCGAGCAGCGCGCCGACGCCGGCCGACGGCAGCGTCGACAGGATCGTGATCGGATGGATGTAGCTCTCGTACAGGATCCCGAGCACGATGTAGACGGCCAGCAGCGCGGCGAGGATCAGGATCGGCTGATCGTTCATCGACTGCTGGAACGCCTGTGCGGTGCCCTGGAAGCTGCCGACGATCGTCGGCGGAACCCCGACCTGCGCCATCGTCTGGTAGATCACCTGCGTCGCCTGCGACAGCGACACGCCCGGCGGCAGGTTGAACGAGATCGTCGTCGCGACGAACAGCCCCTGGTGGTTGACCGACAGCGGCGTCGTGCTCGGCCCGAAGGTCGCGATCGCCGACAGCGGGATCATCGTCGACTTCGACGTCGACACCGACGCGCCCGACGACGCGCTCGACTTGCCGCTCGCCGCGATCGAGTTGAGCGCCTGGTTGCGCGCGGAGTCGGACGCGATCGCCGCGGCGCTTTGCGCGGCCGTGCCGGCGCTCGACGTGCCGGCCGAGGTCGCGACGAAGGTGCCGGCGGCCGCGTTGGTGGTCTGCGAGCCGTTCGCGCTGCCGCCCGACGTGCTGATCCACACCTGGTTCAGCATCTCCGGGCTCTGCCAGTATTTCGGCGCGACTTCCATCACGACGTGGTACTGGTTCAGCGGGTTGTAGATCGTCGAGACCTGGCGCTGGCCGAACGCGTCGTACAGCGTGTTGTCGATCTGCGCGGGCTTGATGCCGAACCGCGCGGCCGTCGCGCGGTCGATCGTCACCATGGCCTCCATGCCGCCTTGCTGCTGGTCGGAGTTCACGTCGGTCAGCTCGGGGCGCTTCTGCAGCGCCTCGGTCAGCAGCGGCCCCCACTTGTACAGGTCGGCGGTCGAATCGCCGAGCAGCGTGAACTGGTACTGCGCGTTGCTCTGCCGGCCGCCGACGCGAATGTCCTGCGCGGCCTGCAGGAACGTGCTCGCGCCGGCCACGTCCGCCAGCCGCGGGCGCAGCTGCTGGATCACCTGGTCGGCCGACAGCTTGCGCTCGGTGCGGTCCTTCAGCGTGACGAACATGAAGCCGGAGTTGGTTTGCGTGCCGCCGGTGAAGCCCGCGACGCTCTTCACGTTCGGATTGGCCTGCACGATCCGCATCATCTCGGAGAACTTCAGCTTCATCGCCTGGAACGACGTGGACTGGTCGGCCCGAATGCCGCCGATCATCAGCCCGGTGTCCTGCTGCGGGAAGAAGCCCTTCGGCACGACGACGTACAGGTACACGTTCAGCCCGATCGTCGCGAACAGCGTCAGCAGGATCAGGAGCGGCCGGCGCAGCGCCCACGACAGCGAGCGCTCGTAGCCGCGCTGCAGGCGCGCGAAACCGCGTTCGAGGAAACGCCCGAAGCGGCCCTCGCTTTGCGGGTCGTGCTGTTCGGGCAGCAGGCGCGCGCACATCATCGGCGTGACCGTGAGCGACACCGCGAGCGACACGGCGATCGCGAGCGACAGTGTCAGCGCGAACTCGCGGAACAACCGCCCGACGATCCCGCCCATCAGCAGGATCGGCAGGAACACCGCGACGAGCGAGATGCTCATCGACAGCACCGTGAAGCCGACTTCGCGCGCGCCGTCGAACGCGGCCTGCATCCGCGGCTTGCCGTTCTCGATGTGCCGCGAGATGTTCTCGAGCACGACGATCGCATCGTCGACGACGAAGCCGGTCGCGACGATCAGCGCCATCAGCGACAGGTTGTCGATCGAGAAGCCGAGCAGGTACATCGCGCCGAACGTGCCGATGATCGAGATCGGCACCGCGACGCTCGGGATCAGCGTCGCGCGCCAGTTGCGCAGGAACAGGAACACGACCATCACGACGAGGCTGACCGCGATCAGCAGCGTATGCTCGGTGTCCTTCAGCGATGCGCGGATGGTGGTCGAGCGGTCGAGCACCGGCGTGACCGTGATGTCGGCCGGCAGCGACGCGGTGAGCTGCGGCAGCGCCGCGCGCACGCGGTCGATCGTGTCGATGATGTTCGCGCCGGGCGAGCGATAGAGGATCACGAGCACCGCGCGCTTGCCGTTCGACAGGCCGAGGTTGCGCAGATCCTCGACCGAATCGACGACGTCCGACAGGTCGGACAGCCGCACGGCCGAGCCGTTGCGGTAGGCGACGACGAGGTCGCGGTATTGCGACGCCTGGGACGCCTGGTCGTTCGTGTAGAGCTGGTAGTGCTGCGGGCCGAATTCGATCACGCCCTTCGGCGCGTTGGCGTTCGCGGACGCCAGCGCCGCGCGCACGTCCTCGAGGCCGATCCCGTAGTGGAACAGCGACTGCGGTTCGAGCTCGACGCGCACGGCCGGGTTCGCGGAGCCGCTCACGGTGACCTGGCCGATCCCGTCGATCTGCGACAGCGACTGCTGCAGCACCGTGGACGCGGCGTCGTACAGCTTCGCGGGCGACGACGTCTCCGACGTCAGCGACACGATCATGATCGGCGAATCGGCCGGGTTGACCTTGCGGTACGTCGGGTTGCTCTTCAGCGCGGCGGGCAGGTCGGCGCGCGCCGCGTTGATCGCGGCCTGCACGTCGCGCGCGGCGCCGTCGATGTCGCGGTTCAGGCCGAACTGCAGGATGATCCGCGCATTGCCGACCGTGCTCGTCGACGTCATTTCGGAGACGTCCGCGATCGAGCCGAGGTGCCGCTCGAGCGGGCTCGTCACGCTGGTCGCGACCGTTTCCGGGCTCGCGCCCGGCAGCGACGCCTGCACCGAGATCGTCGGGAAGTCGACCTGCGGCAGCGGCGACACCGGCAGCTTGATGAACGCGAACAGGCCCGCGAGCGCGACGCCGAGCGCGAGCAGCGTCGTCGCGACGGGGCGGGTGATGAAGGGGCGCGACAGGTTCATCGGTTATGCGCCCGTGTGCTTGCCTGCATCGGCGCCTGGCCCGTGCCGTTCGAACCAGCCGCGCACGCGGCGCGCGAGCGAATCGAAGCCGAGGTAGATCACGGGCGTCGTGAACAGCGTCAGCACCTGCGACACGATCAGGCCGCCGGCGATCGCGATCCCGAGCGGCTGGCGCAGCTCGGAGCCCGCGCCGGAGCCGACGATCAGCGGCACCGCGCCGAGCAGCGCGGCGAGCGTCGTCATCAGGATCGGCCGGAAGCGCAGCAGGCAGGCCTGGTAGATCGCCTCGCGCGGCGGCTTGCCTTCGACGCGTTCGGCCTCGAGCGCGAAGTCGATCATCATGATCGCGTTCTTCTTCACGATGCCGATCAGCAGCACGATGCCGATGATCCCGATGATGTCGAGGTCGTGCCCGGTGATCATCAGCGCGAGCAGCGCGCCGACGCCGGCCGACGGCAGCGTCGACAGGATCGTGATCGGGTGGATGTAGCTCTCGTACAGCACGCCGAGCACGATGTACATCGTGACGACCGCCGCGAGGATCAGGAACAGCTGGTTCGACAGCGACGCCTGGAACGCGAGCGCCGCGCCCTGGAAGCGCGTCTGGAACGAGCCGGGCAGGCCGATGTCCTTCTCGGCGGCCTCGATCGCCTTGACGGCTTCGCCGAGCGACGCGCCCGGCGCGAGGTTGAACGAGATCGTCGTCGACGGGAACTGCGACAGGTGCGCGACCAGCAGCGGCGACGGCCGCTCGTGGAACGACGCGATCGACGACAGCGGCACCTGGCCGCCGCCGGCCGACGGCAGGTAGATGTCGTTCAGCGATTGCGCGTAGTGCTGCTCCTTCGGCTCCGATTCGAGAATCACGCGGTACTGGTTCGACTGCGTGAAGATCGTCGACACGATGCGCTGGCCGAACGCGTCGTACAGCGCGTTGTCGACGGTCGCCGGCGTGATGCCGAAGCGCGCGGCGCTCGGGCGGTCGATCTCGATGTACACCGACTGGCCGTTGCTCTGCAGGTCGGTCGCGACGTCGGCGAGCGACGGCTCCTGCTGCAGCCGCGCGACGAGTTTCGGCACCCAGGTCGCGAATTCTTCCGAGTTGGGGCTCGTCAGCATGAACTGGTACTGCGTCGGGCTGACCGTCGAGTCGATCGTCAGGTCCTGCACCGGCTGCATGAACAGCGAGATGCCGGTGATGTTCGACACGCGCTGCTGCAGGTCGCGGATGATCTGCGCGGCGGTTTCGGTGCGTTCGTCGCGGGCCTTCAGGTTGATCAGCATCCGGCCGCTGTTCAGCGTGATGTTGCTGCCGTCGACGCCGATGAACGACGTGAGGCTGTCGACGTTCGGATCCTTCAGGATTGCGGCCGCGAGCGCCTGCTGGCGTTCGGCCATCGCGCCGTACGAGATCGACTGCGGCGCCTGCGTGATCGCCTGGATCACGCCGGTGTCCTGCGCGGGGAAGAAGCCCTTCGGCACGAATACATAGAGCAGGGCGGTCAGCCCGAGCGTCAGCAGCGCGACGACGAGCGTCGAGCGCTGGCGGTTCAGCACCCATTCGAGCGCGACCGCGTAGCGCGCGATCACCCAGTCGATTGCCTGGTGCACGCGCGCCTCGAAGCGGTGGCTCTCCGGCGGCGGCGAATGGCGCAGCAGCTTCGCGCACATCATCGGCACGAGCGTGAGCGACACGATCGCCGAGATCACGATCGTCACCGCGAGCGTGATCGCGAATTCGTGGAAGAGGCGCCCGACCACGTCGCCCATGAACAGCAGCGGGATCAGCACCGCGATCAGCGAGACCGTCAGCGAGATGATCGTGAAGCCGATCTGCCGCGAGCCCTTCAGCGCGGCCTCGAGTCCCGATTCGCCTTCCTCGACGTAGCGCGCGATGTTCTCGATCATCACGATCGCATCGTCGACGACGAAGCCGGTCGCGATGGTGAGCGCCATCAGCGACAGGTTGTTCAGCGAGAAGCCGGCCATGTACATCACCGCGAGCGTGCCGATCAGCGACAGCGGCACCGACAGGCTCGGGATGAGCGTCGCGTAGACGTTGGCGAGGAACAGGTACATCACCAGCACGACCAGCGCGACCGCGAGCAGCAGCTCGAACTGCACGTCGCGCACGGCCGCGCGGATCATCGTCGTGCGATCGGTGACGATCTCGACGTCGAGCGCGGCCGGCAGCGTTTCCTGCAGCTTCGGCAACTGCGCCTTGATCGCGTCGACGGTCGCGATCACGTTCGCGCCCGGTTGGCGCTGCACGTTCAGGATGATCGCCGGGTCCGCATTCACCCACGCGCCGAGCTTGGTGTTCTCCGAGCCGGCGACGACCGTCGCGACGTCGGTCAGCATCACCGGGCGGCCGTTCTTGTACGCGACGACCGCGCTGTTGTACTGGTCGGCGCTCGTCAGCTGGTCGTTCGCGTTGATCGTGTACGCGCGCGTCGGGCCGTCGAAGTTGCCCTTCGGCGTGTTGACGTTCAGGTTCGAGATCGTCGTGCGCAGGTCGTCGAGGTTCATCCCGTACTGCGCGAGCGCGGTCGGGTTCGCCTGGATCCGCACGGCCGGGCGGTTGCCGCCCGACAGGCTGACGAGGCCGACGCCGGCGATCTGCGAGATCTTCATCGCGAGGCGCGTGTCGGCCAGGTCCTGCACCTGCGTGAGCGGCAGCGTCTTGGACTTGACGGCGAGCGTCAGCACCGGTGCATCGGCCGGGTTCACCTTCGCGTAGATCGGCGGAGCCGGCAGGTCGGACGGCAGCAGGTTGCCGGCCGCGTTGATCGCGGCCTGCACTTCCTGTTCGGCGATGTCGAGCGGCAGGTCGAGCGAGAACTGCAGCGTGATCACCGACGCACCGGCCGAGCTTTGCGACGACATCTGGTTCAGCGACGGCATCTGCCCGAACTGGCGTTCGAGCGGCGCGGTGACCGACGACGTCATCACCTCCGGGCTCGCGCCCGGGTAGAAGGTCTGGACCTGGATCGTCGGGTAGTCGACCTCGGGCAGCGCGGCGAGCGGCAGGAAGCGCAGCGCGACGAGGCCGGCCAGCATGATCGCCGCCATCAGGAGGGCGGTGCCGACCGGCCGGAGAATGAAGAGGCGGGATGGATTCATCGAGCGGCCCGCGCGTTACTGGGCCGCGGGGGCCGCGGCTTGCGACGCGCCGTGCCGGTGTCCGCCGCGATGGCCGGCTGCACCGGACGCAGCCGATGCGCCCGACGCCGCGCCGGCGCCGTGCGCGCCCGAGGCGCCTTTCGGCTTGTCGGCCGGAATCGAGATCTTCGAGCCTTCGCGCAGGCGGTCCGAGCCGTCGGTCACCACGCGCTCGCCGAGCGTCACGCCGCTGACGATGCTCGTGCGTTCGCCGTCGACCGGGCCGATCGTGACCTTGCGCACGGTCACCGTGTTGTCGGGCTTCACGACGTACACGAACTGGCCGATCGAGCCGGTCAGCACCGCGGAGGTCGGCACGATCGTCGCGTTGCGCAGCACGTCGACGAGCAGCCGCGTGTTCACGAACTGATTCGGGAACAGCATGCCTTCCTTGTTATCGAAGTTCGCGCGCAGCTTGACCGTGCCGGTGCTCGTGTCGATCTGGTTGTCGAGCGTCGCGAGCGAACCCGTCTCGAGCGGCACCGTGTTGTTGCGGTTGTACGCGGTGACCGACAGCTTCCGGCCCGCGTTCACCTGCTTGAGGATCTGCGGCAGGTTGTCTTCCGACGTCGTGAAGATCACGCTCATCGGCTGCAACTGCGTGATCACGACGATGCCGTTGGTGTCGCCCGGCGTCACGTAGTTGCCGGGGTCGACCTGGCGCAGGCCGACGCGGCCCGACACCGGCGCCGTGATGCGCGCATACGTGAGGTTCAGTTTCGCGGAATCGATCGCGGCCTGGTCGGTCTTCACCGCGCCTTCGTACTGCTTGACGAGCGACGCCTGCGTATCGACGGTTTGCGACGCGATCGAGTCCTGCGACAGCAGCGTCTGGTAGCGCTTCAGGTCGAGGCGGGCCGTCGCGAGCAGCGCCGCGTCGCGCGCATGCGTGCCTTCGGCGTTCTCGAGCGCGACCTGGTACGGACGCGGGTCGATCTGCGCGAGCACGTCGCCCTTCTTGACGATCTGGCCTTCCTGGAACGACACCGATTGCAGATAGCCCGACAGTTGCGTCTTCACCGTCACGTTCGCGAGCGGCGTGACGGTGCCGAGCGCGGACAGCACGATCGGCATTTCGCCCTGCGTCGCGGTGGCGACCTGCACCGGCTGCGGAACGTTCGCCATCGCGGCGGGGCCGCCGCGGCCGCGATGGCTGCCAGCGGCCGCGCTGGCGCCCGCGCCTTGCGCTGAACTGCCTGCCGCGGGCGTGCGGTTCCACGGATGCCACCACAGCAGGCCGCCGATGACGACGACCGCGACGGTGCCGAGCAGCAGCGTGCGGCGCGGGCGCCGTGCGGCGGCGGGCGCGGGGTCTTTCGAAGGGGGCGTGGGCTTTTGTTCGTTATCCATCGTGTTCTGTCAGGAAGACGGCGCGGCGTGCCGGAAATCGGACTGCTGGGCTGCGCGTGGGCGTGCGGGTGACGGGACGGGGCGGCCCGGCTCGGTCCGGGGCCCCGCCGATCCGCGCGGGAAAAGAGCGGTGCGCGCCGCGAATGCGGCGCGACGATGGGCATGATCCTACGTGCCGTCCCCGTTACAGTCCAGCGGTCTATCTTTCAACGGGTTACGGTCGTTACAGAACGCGACACGGCGATGACGAAACGATTACACGCCGATGCGCCGGGCCGGCGCGCCGCCGATTTCGCGGGTGATTTTCGCGATGCATTCCTGCAGCGCGGGCACCACGTGTTCCTGCAGCCATTCGGGCGGGCACTGGTGCGACGCGCCGCCGCAATTCACCGAATAGCGTTGACCCGACGGGCCGACGAAACCGGCCGCGACCGCATTGAGGCCCTCGCGCCATTCGCCGATCGCGATCGCATGGCCGTCGCGCATCGCTTCGTCGAGCGCGGGCGTGAGGCGAGCGGACACGTGTGGCCAGTCGTCGCCGGCGGTGGTGCGCAGCGATTCGAGCAGCAGGCGACGCTCGTCGTCCTCCAGCGCGGCGAGATACGCGCGGCCGACGGCCGTACGCGCGATGTCCATCCGCGAGCCGATCTCGAGGCGCGTGACGAGCACGGCCGAGCGCGGGCGGATCACGTCGATCGCGACCATGTCGAGGCGGTCGCGCACCGCGAGGTGCACGGACAGCGACGTGCGTTCGGCCAGCTCGATCATGAACGGCCGCGACCGCGCGCGGATGTCGAAGTTGCGCAGGAAGCCGTGGCTCAGTTCGAGCACCGACGCGGTGAGCACGAAGCGCTCGCTGTCGGGCAACTGGAACAGGAAGCCGGCGCTGACGAGCGTCGCGGTGATGCGCGAGACGGTCGGCTTCGGGATGCCGGTCAATTCGGTCAGTTCGCGGTTGCTGACGGGCGCGTCGGCAGCCGCGATACGGCGCAGCACGGCGAGGCCGCGGGCGAGGGCGGTGATCTCGTCGGGTGACGATTCACGGTCCCGCGACGCGGGAGGGGTTACAGTTGTCGACACGAGGGATTCTCTCTAATTCCGAAACTCGATTTCAATTTTGTTGGTATTGTAGGACTATTGTCAAAAGATGCATGTTCCGTGGGTGAACCGGTCATTGGATGAGATTTTACGGGTTCACCCTTGGTTTATTAGGAAAACGCTCAAATGAGCGTTGCCGGAAAGTGCATGAACCGGTGCAAATACCGCTTGACTTGTCGGGCGGAAACGGAAAGAATGTCTCACGTTTTCGAAACATCGTTTCAAGAGTTTAACCGGCAACGATGTTTCGCGCAGTCTCTCAGGTTCTAGCACGGCCCTCGGAATGGCTAGAACTTTTTTAGCGCCACGGTCTCCGTGGCGCTTTTTTTTGCCTGTCTTCCGACGGTCCGCCCGGACGCGTCGGCCCGTATTATCTCCTGATCGCCACAAATGCCCGTCCGGGCCAGTTTCGCGCGTGCTGGCACGCGCGATGGGCGCCGTCTGTACGCTTCCCGCACGCAAAAAAAAGCGCGACGCCCGCAGTGGGCATCGCGCGTGAAACGGCGTGGAGCGCCGACGAATGAACGGTGATGAAGAAAGGACGCCCGGTTAGGGACGCCCGGTCAGGGACGCCCTGCAGGGCGCAACGCCCCCTCGCGCGAGGCGGTCAGTCCTTCGCGAGCTTGATGCTGGTCTGCTCGGCCGTCAGGTAGCCGACGCTGGCGCCGAAGCGATCCTTGTAGTTCGCGCGCACGAGCGGGTCGAGCGTCGGCTTGACCTTGTCGTGCAGCGGCGCTTCCCAGTCGCCCGCGTGCTGGAAGTTGCTCATGATGTAGGTCCAGCCGTTGATCTCGTCGACCGCGTGCAGGCCCGTCGATTCGGCGCCGGCCGGGCACGACAGCACGCGCGCGAGCGACTTCGTGTCGACGTTGTAGGCCCACAGGAAGTTGTTCACGTGCATGCCCGAGTCTTCGCCGATGAACAGCGTGCGCAGCTTTTCGGAGAACTTCAGGTTGTCGGGGTTCGCGATCTTGTCCGGGTTCGCGAGGTTGCCGAGCGCATCGGCCGCGGCGAGGTCCTCGCCGACCAGCGCGGCCGGCGCGCCCATGTCGACCGGCACCCATTCGCTGTCGATCGCGCCGCCCGTCGTGTCGCGCTGGCCGGCCTTCAGGTTCAGCGCGTAGACGGCGCCCGCGGCGATCTTCTTGTCGACCGCGACGTCGCGCGACACCGCGTTGCCCTTGACCATCGACGTTTCGATCCGCGACATCGCCGTGTAGACGATCTTGTCCTTCGCGTTCACGGTCGTGCCTTCGAGCTTCGTGAACGCCATGCTGCCGCCGAGCAGCGCCGCGTAGCGGTGCGTCTCGAGGAACGCGGCCGCCTTTTCCATCCCCGGCTTCACGCGCATCCAGTTGAACTTGCCGCCGAAGTGGATCTTCGTGTAGCTCGCATCGTTCGGATCGGTGGTCACCAGGTCCATGATGTCCGACGCCTTCAGCGTGTTCGCGAGCGTCTCGATCTCGATGCTGGTCGCGTGGCCGATCTTGATCCACGTGAGCGTCGCGGTGCCGGCACCGGCGGACGACGTCTGCGTCCACTTCGCGACGTACAGCGTGCCGGCCGACAGGTCGGCCGCCTTGTCGGCGACGAACATGAACAGGCCGCCGTTGGTCGCGTCGTCGCCCATCATCACGGTGCGCTGGTCCGGCATCACCTGGATCAGCTCGTGCGAGATGCGGCCGAGGCAGTAGTGCTTCTTCACGGTGCCGGTGCCGTCCGGGTTCACGGTGATCTCGGGCAGGTGGCCGTAGTGGTAGGGGTTCGCCTTCGTCTCGTCGCCGAACGTGTTCTTGCTGAACGCCTTGAACTGCGCGTCGGTCGCGGCCTTCGTCGCGTCCGGCTCGTATTCCTCGCTCGACAGGTGCGTGCCCCACGGCGACAGGCTCGCGCCGCAGGTGATCCACAGGCCGTGTGCCTTCGACGTGTCGACGTTGTGGTACTTCACGACCTTCAGCGCGCCGGTGGCCGGGTCCTGGTCGAGCGTGAGCACGGCGATCGGCGACGGCAGCTGGCCGTACTGCGACGCGCTCGCCTGGTCGCGCGTCGTGTATTCGAACTGCACGACCGCGAACACCGTGTTGCCCTTCACGCCGGGCACGTTCGCGTTCTTCAGCGTCAGGAGCGAGCTGCCGTCCGGGCAGTCGGAATAGAACTGGCGCTCCTTGCCGGCGACCGAGCGATCGATGATCGGCTGGTTGTTGATGTCGTAGTAGCCGCCCGCGAGCGTCGTGCCGCCCTTGCCGTCCGGCACCATGTCGCCCGTCACGAAGAACGGCCGGTACGCGAGCTTGAAGTTGCGCGACGAGCCGTCCGAGAACGACACCGACAGCGTCGAGCCGACCGTCGTCGTGGCCATCGCGGCCGCGTTGTCGAGCGTCGGCGCGGCCATCGCCGAGAATGCCGCCGACGTATAGGCAGCAGCGACCGGGGCCGGCGTCGACGCGGGATCGTCGTCGCCGCCGCAACCCGTCAGCAGGGCCGGCAGCGCGAGGCCGGAAAGGGGAAGCATCGGCGCGCCGGCGAGGATCTTCAGGGCCTGACGACGGGAAGCATTGGGCAACGCGGGCATGTGGAGTCCAGTTTCGGTTGTTGGAAGAATGGCCTTCGCGAAGCGGGCGAGCGGCAAGCTCCGCGAAGGCATATTGAAAACTGGACGGAAGTGTAAGGACGCTAGATGAAAGTTTTTTGAATTGAAAACGTAATGACGCGTCCGGGGGCGTTCAGCGGGTCAATCGCGCTCGGGCGTGGCCGAGATGCGGTGGATCGACAGGTCGGCGCCGTCGAATTCGGCTTCGCGGTCGAGACGCAGGCCGACGGTCGCCTTCAGCGCGCCGTAAACGAGCGTGCCGCCCGCGCTCGCGAGCGCGATGCCGCCGAGCGTGCCGACGAGCTGCGACAGGAACGACACGCCGCCGAGGCCGCCGAGCGCCGGCTGCCCGAACACGCCGGCCGCGAGCCCGCCGAGCGCGCCGCACATCCCGTGCAGCGGCCAGACGCCGAGCACGTCGTCGATGCGCCAGCGGTTCTGCACGCAGGTGAACATCGCGACGAACAGCGCACCGGCCGCGGCGCCCGTGACGAGCGCGCCGATCGGGTGCATCACGTCGGAGCCCGCGCATACCGCGACGAGGCCAGCGAGCGGCCCGTTGTACGTGAAGCCCGGGTCGTTGCGGCCGGCCATCCATGCCGCGAGCGTGCCGCCGACCATCGCCATCAGCGAGTTCACCGCGACGAGGCCGCTGATCTTGTCGAGCGTCTGCGCGCTCATCACGTTGAAGCCGAACCAGCCGACCGCAAGCACCCAGGCGCCGAGCGCGAGGAACGGGATGTTCGACGGCGGGTGCGCGGCGATCCGGCCGTCCTTCGCGTAGCGGCCGTGGCGCGCGCCGAGCAGCAGCACGGCCGGCAGCGCGACCCAGCCGCCGAACGCATGCACGACGACCGAGCCCGCGAAGTCGTGGAACGGCGCGCCGAACGCGTGCGAGAGCCAGGCTTGCACGCCGAAGCGCTCGTTCCACGCGATCCCTTCGAAGAACGGATAGATGAAGCCGACGATGATCAGCGTCGCGACGAGCTGCGGGTTGAACTTCGCGCGCTCCGCGATGCCGCCGGACACGATCGCCGGGATCGCCGCGGCGAACGTCAGCAGGAAGAAGAAGCGCACGAGCGCGTAGCCGTTGTGCTGCGACAGCGTGCCGATGTCGTCGAAGAATTCGACGCCGTACGCGATCGTGTAGCCGATGAAGAAATACGCGAGTGTCGACACCGAGAAGTCGACCAGGATCTTCACGAGCGCGTTGACCTGGTTCTTCTTGCGGACCGTGCCGAGTTCGAGAAATGCGAAGCCCGCATGCATCGCGAGCACCATGACGGCGCCGATCAACAGGAACAGGGTGTCGACGCCGGATTTCAGACCATCCATGCCGTTACTTCCTTGCGCAAAAAACGGGCAAGGAATGCAAGTATCGAGCCAACCTGGTGAACGACTGCGTGAAATTGGTGCCCGGTTGCCGCGCGATGCGGCATTCCGGTGAATCGCGCACGGGATCGGGGCGTGATCGAGGGCGAGCGACGGCGGTGCCGGCTGCACGCACGTGGTGCGGCGCGTGCTGAACTGGTGCGTACGACGAACGAAGCGGTGCGCGGCGTGCGCTGTCACGCACCGATCTGGCGCGTCAGTGGCGCGCGAACAGCGCGGGCGGCCGGCGCAGCCGCAGCGCGCACGCCGACCAGTAGGCGGCGACGGTCGCCAGCCCGAGCGCGGCGAACGCGAGCGCCGCGAAGCCCGCGAGCGACTGGCCGTCGCCGTCGGCGCCGAGGATGCCTTGCGCGACGATCAGCGCGGCCGTCCAGAAGCCGATCACGGCCTGCGTGAGCAGACGCGCGCACGCGATGCGGCGCGGACGCCCCGATTCGGCGAGGCGGCGCGCCGACGGCGCACGCAGGCACAGGAACAGGGTGGCGGCGAGCAGCGCGGCCAGGACGATGAGCCAGTCGACGAGGAAAGCCATAACGAGGAAAAGTGGGGGACACGTACGAAGCGGATTGAAGCGTGCCCACTTTAGAGGCATGGCGCGTGCGATTGAATCAGACGAATCCGAAATTGAAAGGCATTTTTAATGCCGGGTCGTGATTGGGCCTGTTCCACAGGCGGTATCATCGACACCGGTCCAACCACGAGGTCGTGCAACGCGCGGCCGGAGATTGCTGATGAACATGAAGACATCGCGGGCGCGTCGCGTGCCCGGGTCCGTGCTGGCGGCCGTGGCCGCCGGTGCGCTGCTGTTGCTCGCGGGCTGCGAGAAGTCCGGTACGCCGGTCGCGCAACCCGATACGGCCGCGAGCGCGGCCGCCGACGCCGCGAACAATGCGGCAAAGGCGCTCGACCAGGTGGCGAGCACCGTCAACCAGCAGATCAACGCGGCGAAGGCCGGTATCGCGTCCGCGGCGTCGGCCGTGCCGCCGTTGTCCGCGAGCGGCCTCGCGTCGGCCGCGCAGGCGCAGATCGACGCGGCGGCGTCCGCGGTCGTCGCGCATGCGGCTTCCGAAGCGGGCGCGAAGATCGCCGAAGCCGGCAAGAAACTCCAGCAGTGGAGCCAGCAGAGCGCCGCGGGGGCCAAACCCGCGAGCGGTGAATGACGCGGGCTTGCACGATCCGCAAAATGTAATTATTATGGTTACACATGTCACCGGTTGCGGGTCGGGCCGGCGTCGCCGAGTGAGTCAGGAATGAATACCAGCAGCCGGTTCGCGTTTGCCGTTCACGTGCTTGCCTTGCTGTCGATGCAGGAAGGCGTACCGTTGTCGTCCGACATCATCGCGGGCAGTGTGAATACGAATCCGGCGCTGATTCGCCGGCTGCTGTCGATGCTGGCGGCCGCAGGCCTGACCACGTCGCAGCTCGGCGCGGGCGGCGGCGCGCTGCTGGCGCGCGAGCCCGGCGAGATCACGCTGCTCGACGTGTATCGCGCGGTCGACGATGCGCAACTGTTCGCGCTGCATCGCGAGGCGCCGAATCCGGCATGTCTCGTCGGGCGGCACATTCAGAGCGCGCTGACCGGCTATATCGGCGACGCGCAGCGCGCGATGGAGGCGTCGCTCGCCACGCGCACGCTGGCCGACGTGACGGCCGACATGCTGGATCTGGAGCAGCGCACGCAACGGGCGGCGCGCGCCGGCGGGTGACCGGCGCCGGGTGCCACGGGTACCCGGCGGCAGGCAGGGCGGGAAGCCGGACGGCGCGTACGCGCGGCGATCGGCACGACGGGGGCTTTGCCCCGTTTTTTTCGGTCTTATATGTAATTGAGTGTGTTACATATTTTCATTTCTGGAGAATCGATATGACGCAACGTTCATTGAATATCGCGCTGTTCGGCGCCACCGGCATGATCGGCACGCGCATTGCGGCGGAAGCCGTGCGGCGCGGCCACCGCGTCACGGCGCTGTCGCGCCATCCGCACGCATCCGTCGGCGGCATCACCGCGAAGGCGGCCGACCTGTTCGACGCGGCCAGCATTGCGGCCGCGCTGCCGGGCCATGACGTCGTCGCCAGCGCGTACGGCCCGAAGCAGGAAGATGCGGCGCAGGTCGTCGCGGCCGCGAAGGCGCTGGTCGCCGGCACGCGCCAGGCCGGCCTGAAGCGGCTCGTCGTGGTGGGCGGCGCCGGTTCGCTCGAAGTCGCGCCGGGCAAGCAGCTCGTCGACACCGAAGGATTCCCGGAGGCATACAAGGCGCAGGCGCTCGCGCACCGCGATGCGCTCGACTACCTGAAGACGGTCGCCGATCTCGACTGGACCTTCTTCGCGCCGGCCGCGTTGATCGCACCGGGCGAGCGCACCGGCACGTTCCGCACGGGCGTCGGCAAGCTGATCGTCGACGCGCAGGGCAACAGCAAGATCTCGGTGGAAGACTACGCGGTCGCGTTCGTCGACGCACTCGAGCAGGACAGCTTCGTGCGCGAGATCGCGACGGTCGCGTATTGAGCGGCATGACGGCCGGCGGGCGGTGAGCGCCGGCCGGCCCGGCGCGACGTGCGAGCCGCGACGCGCAGTCAATTTCAGGCGATGCCACCCCGGCGGGGGCGTCGCCTGTTTCGTTTGGCGCGGCGGACGAATCGTCTGCGTGCCGGATCGGTATTTACACCGGTCGACGCGCCGCGGCAGTTTTCATATTGTTCCCCGTTGGGCAGGATGAATAGAATAAATTTCTATCGACGAGGGAATGGAGAAATGGACGCCATCGATCGCAAGCTGCTGGAGCTGCTGCAGGCGGATGCCACACTGCCGATCGCGGAACTGGCACAGCGCGTGAACCTGTCGCAGACGCCATGCTGGAAGCGCGTGCAGCGGCTGAAGGAAACCGGCGCGATTCGCGCGCAGGTCGCGCTGTGCGATCCGCGCAAGCTCGGGGTCGGCACGACCGTGTTCGTCGCGATCCGCACGAACCAGCACACCGAGGAATGGGCGCAGCGTTTCACGCAGGCGGTGCGCGACATGCCGGAAGTGGTCGAGGTCTACCGGATGAGCGGCGAGACCGATTACCTGCTGCGCGTCGTGGTGGCCGGCATCGACGACTACGACCGCGTCTACAAGCAACTGATTCGCACGGTGCCGCTGTTCGACGTCAGCTCGTCGTTCGCGATGGAGCAGATCAAGTATTCGACCGCGCTGCCCGTGCGCGATCTGGCCGAGCCCGCCTGACGGGCACCCCGCCGCGCCGGCCGCGCGGCTTCAGCGGCCGCGCGCGAGCGCGCGTGCGCGTTCGTCGGCCAGCGCGTCGCGGCGCACGAAATCCGCGACGAACGGGCTGGCCGGATGATGGTGCAGCGCATACGGCGTATCCCATTGCGCGAGCTGCCCGTCCTTCATCACGCCGATCCGGTCGGCGATCGCGAACGCTTCCGCCTGATTGTGCGTGACGAGGATCGCGGTGTGGCCCGTGTGCTTCAGGATGTCGCGCAGCTCGAATGCGAGCCGCTCGCGCGTATCGACGTCGAGATTCGAGAACGGCTCGTCGAGCAGCAGCAATTCCGGCGACGGCGCGAGTGCGCGCGCGAGGGCGACGCGCTGCTGCTGGCCGCCCGACAGTTCGTGCGGATACGCATCGCCGGAATCGGCGAGGCCGACGAGTTCGAGCATCTCCGCGACGCGCAGGCGCCGTTCGGCCTTCGGCAGGCGCCGCAGGCCGAACGCGACGTTGTCGGCCGCGCTCAGGTGCGGAAACAGCGCGTAATCCTGGAACATCATGCCGATGCGCCGGCGCTCGGGCGGCACGTCGAGCGACGGCGCCGCGACGGGCGTGCCGTCCAGCACGATGCGTCCCATGCGCACCGGTTCGAAGCCGGCGATCGCGCGCAGGACGGTGGTCTTGCCGCAGCCGGACGCGCCGAGCAGGCAGCCGATGTCGCCGCGCGGCAGCGCGAGGCTCAGGCCGTCGACCACGGTGCGGCGGCCGTGCGGCGTGTCGTAGGCGACGCAGAGGTCGTCGAGTTCGAGCAGGTTCACGGTGTCAGGCTCCGATCTTGTGGCGGGTGCGAGCGAGCAGGATCACGGGCACGAGCCCGGCCAGCACGATCGCGAGCGCGGCGACCGCGCCTTCTTCATAGGTGCCGCGCGCGGCTTCCGCATACAGCCAGGTCGCGAGCGTGTCGAAATTCAACGGGCGCAGCAGCAGCGTCGCCGGCAATTCCTTCATCGCGTCGACGAACACCAGCAGCGCGCTCGTCGTGAGCGCGGGCCGCAACAGCGGCAGGTGAACGCGGCGCAGCGTGCCGCCGGCCGTCTCGCCGAGCGAGCGCGCGGCCTGTTCGAGCGACGGCGGAATGCGCGCGAGGCCGGCCTCGATGCCGCCGGCCGGGATCGCGAGGAAACGCACGGTATAGGCGATCACGAGCGCGGTGGCCGAGCCCATCAGCAGCAGCCCGTCGCGGCCGAGCGCCGCGCCGAACAGCCGGTCGGCCGCCGCGAACGGAATCAGCAGGCCGATCGCGAGCACGGTGCCCGGCACCGCGTAGCCGAGGCTCGCGATCCGCGCGCACAGGCGGGCAGGGCCCGTACGGGCGCTGTCGCGCTGCGCGCGGGCGGCCCACGCGACGACGAGCCCGCACGCGAGCGTCGTGGCGGTGGCGGCGGTCGCGATCGTCAGCGTGTTCGCGAGCCCGGTCATCAGTTGCGCGGAGACGCCGCCGACGAGGTGCAGCCGCTTGGCCGTTTCGACCGCGAGGTACGCGGCCGGCGCGCCGAAGCCGAGCAGGACGGGCAGCCAGCCGAGCACGGCGGCGCCCAGCGCGGCCGCGCCGGTCAGGCGGCGCGGCGCGATCGGCCGCATGCGCCGGCCGTGCGCATAGCGCTGGCGGCGGCGCCCGTAGCGTTCGAGCGCGATCGTGCCGACGACGATCGCGAGCATCGCGAGCGCGATCTGCGCGGCGCCGGCGAGATCGGAGCGCGTGATCCACGTCGTATAGACGGACACGGTCAGCGTCTGCACGCCGAGAAATTCCGACGCGCCGATATCGTTCAGCGTTTCGAGCAGCGCGAGGCTCACGCCGACCGCGATCGCCGGGCGGGCCAGCGGCACGACGACGCGCCAGAACGTCGCGAGGCGGCCCGCGCCGAGCGTGCGCGCGGCTTCGAGCAGGCTCGCGGACTGCGTGACGAACATCGCGCGCGTGCTCAGATAGACATAGGGATACAGCACGAAGCCGAGCACGAAGATCGCGCCGGGCAGCGAGCGCAAATCGGGCAGGCGGAACTGGCGCGGGCTGTCGAAGCCGAGCAGCCAGCGGATCGCGCCCTGCACGGGGCCGATCGGATGCAGCAGGTCGAGATACGCGAACGCGACGATGTAGGTGGGGACCGCGAGCGGCAGCAGCAGCGCCCAGGTCAGGATCCGGCGGCCGGGAAAATCGTAGGCGGTGACGAGCCATGCGCAGCCCGTACCGACGATCGACACGATCGCGCCGACGCCGGCGAGCAGCAGCAGCGTATTGACGAGCGCGTGCGGCAGCACGAATTTGGCGAGATGCCGCCAGTGCGCGAGATCGGCGTCGAACGCGGCGGCCACGAGCACCGCGAGCGGCGCCGCGACCGCCGCGGCGATCGTCAGCGCCGCGAGCAGCCACAGGCTGCCCGCGCGCGGCCACGGACGCGGGCCGCGCGGCTCGCGGCAGGCGTCGGCGGGCGAGGCGTCAGTTGTCAAAGCCGACCTTGTCGACGAGCTGGCTTGCCTGCTTGCGATGCTTCGCGATATCCGCCAGCGGCAGCGGATCGACCTTCAGCGTGCCGAAGCTCGCGATCACCGGGTCGAGCTTCACGTTCGCGCGCACCGGGTATTCGTAGTTCGCCTGCGCATACAGCGCCTGCGCTTCCGGCGACACCAGGTATTCGAGCAGTTTCACCGCGTTGGCCTTGTGCGGCGCATGCTTCGCCACCGTCGCGCCGCTGATGTTCACGTGCGTGCCGCCGCTCTTCGCGTTCGCGAACGTCGGGCGCACGACCTTGATCGCGTCGCCCCATTTGCGCGCATCGCTGCCCGGTTCCGCGTGCTTCATGTGGCCGACGTAGTAAGCGTTCGCGAGGCCGACGTCGCAGATTCCGCCGAGGATGTCGCGCGCGACGTCGCGGTCGCCGCCGGTCGCCTTGCGCGCGAGGTTCGCCTTCACGCCGCGCAGCCATGTCTCGGTTGCGGCCTCGCCGTCGTGCGCGATCATCGCCGCGACGAGCGCGGTGTTGTACGGATGCTGGCCCGAGCGGATGCAGACCTTGCCCTTCCATTTCGGATCGGCGAGATCCTCGTAACGGAACGCATCGACCTTCAGGTCTTTTTCGACGTACAGCACGCGGTCGCGCAGCGACAGCGCGTACCAGTCGCCGTTCGTGGCGCGCAGGTTCGCGGGAATCGCGTCGTCGAGTGCCTTCGAGCGCACCGGCTGCGTGACGCCGCCGTCGACGAGGTCGAGCAGGTTGCCGACGTCGACCGTCATCAGCACGTCGGCCGGCGACTGCGCGCCTTCCGCCTTCACGCGTTCGAGCAGGCCGTCCTTCACGAACACCGTGTTGACCTTGACGCCGCTCTGCTTCGTGAACGCGTCGATGAGCGGCTGGATCAGCTTCGGCTCGCGGGTGGTGTACAGGCTCACTTCCTCGGCCGCCTGGGCAAGCGGCGCGAAGGCGGCTGCAGCCAGGGCGAGGGCGCCGGCGAGCGGCAGCAGGCGGGTGCGCGGATTCGACATGAAGACTCCGGTGGGGCAGGTGGACGAGGGAGCGTTCCGGGGCGCGCCTGCCGCCCGAGCGATCCGGAACATTACAAAATGAAAGACTCAGGATTCTAGATCGAAATGGGAACGATTAACAAACGAAAGCTTGCGGAAAGCGGCGGGGAGGACAGGGACGGGCGATCGGAACACCGGGCGGCGCAGCGCGGGCGCAAGCGCGTAGAATGCCCGCTTCGACGAATTTGACGGAGCAGCACCGACCATGAACGATCAGCGCAAGAAGAACCCAGTCCGCAACGTGAGCATCCTGATCGTCGTGGCCGTGCTGCTCGTGATCGGGACGATCCTGTACAACGCGATTTCGCAGAAGCACGCGTACGACGAGGCCCATCCGGCCGAGGCCGCGAGCGCCGCATCGCACTGACGTGCCGGGGCGCGGGCCGGTCGGGCCGCGCGTGCGGGGAGGCGAACGGGGTCGATCCGCGGTTCTCGCGCGACGGGCGCCGCGCGGAACCGGGACAGTAGAAAGCGCGCCGGAACCGACGCGCCGCACTCGCAGGTCAGCCGTGCGTCAACGTGACGCAGCGGCGAATTTCGGGCGGATCCGTGCGTAGAACACGGCCGCGAGCAGCGCGAGCCACGCCGCGCCGACATACAGCGCCACGCGCGTATCGTCGAACCAGCCGAGCATCACGATCACGAAGCCCATGAATGCGATCGTCAGCGCCGGCGCGACGGGCCACAGCGGCACCTTGAACTTCAGCGCGGCGACTTCGGCGCTCGACAGACGGCGACGCATCGCCACCTGCGACAGCAGGATCATCAGCCAGACCCACACGGTCGCGAACGTCGCGATCGCGGCGACCACCAGGAACACGTCCTTCGGCATCAGGTAGTTGAGCAGCACGCCCACCAGCAGCGCGCCGGCCATCACGAGCACCGTGACCCACGGCACGCCGTGGCGCGACGTCGTCATCAGCACGCGCGGCGCCTGACCCTGCCGCGCCATCCCGAACATCATCCGGCCCGCGCCGAAGATGTCGCTGTTGATCGCCGAGATCGCCGCGCTGATCACGACGAGGTTCAGGATCGTCGCGGCCGACTTCACGCCGAGCGCCGAGAAGATCTGGACGAACGGGCTGCCGTCGCTGCCGACGCCGGTCCACGGGCTGATCGACATCAGCACGACCATCGTCAGCACGTAGAACAGCAGGATGCGGGCGGGCACCGCGTTGATCGCGCGCGGAATCACGCGTTCCGGGTCCTTCGCCTCGCCGGCGCTCATCCCGATCACCTCGATGCCGCCGTACGCGAAGATCACGACCGACAGCGACGCGATCAGCCCGCCGACGCCGTTCGGCAAGAAGCCGCCGTGATTCCACAGGTTCGCGAACGTCGGCATGTCGGCCGAATGGCCGAAGTGCATGCCGGTGAGCAGGATCGCGACGCCGCCGCCGATCATCGCGACGATCGCGCCGACCTTGATGATCGACAGCCAGAATTCGAGCTCGCCGAACACCTTCACGTGGCACAGGTTCAGCCCGCAGATGATCGCGACGACGCCGAGCACCCAGATCCATTGCGGGACATCCGGAAACCAGAAGCCCATGTAGATGCCGAACGCGGTGATGTCGGCGATCGCGACGATCACCATTTCGAGCGTATAGGTCCAGCCCGTGACGAAGCCCGCGAACGGGCCGAGGTTCTCGGTCGCGTAGTGGCCGAACGAACCCGCGACGGGCTCGCGCACGGCCATTTCGCCGAGCGCGCGCATCACCATGTAGACGGCCGCGCCGCCGAGGACGTACGCGAGGATCACGGCCGGGCCCGCGAGCTGGATCGCGGACGCCGAACCGTAGAACAGGCCCGTGCCGATCGCCGAGCCCAGCGCGAGAAAGCGGATGTGCCGCGCGCTGAGATGGCGCTGCAAGTTTTTCATCGAGTCTCCGATATCGTTATGCGACGAACCGGGCGAGCAGGGCCGGCCCGATTGGCTCAAGTTGTCTATACAACTTGAATGTGAACGAATGATAACAAGCCGGACCCGGTGACCGGAATTGGGTATTCCCTGACTGGCGCGTCGAACGGAATGGGGCGTGGGGCGCTCGCGCGCCGGATGCGCGGGCCGCGTGGAGCGGGTGGGGCATGCTTCGGGGAATCGTTGAACCGGAGTGCGCCGGTGGCCGATCCGCGGCGCGCGGGTCGGCCTGCCGGCGCGGGGATGCGGGGTCAGGCGGGCAGGCGGATCACGCTCGCATCCTTGCGGATCAGCAGCGATGACGCGAGCATCTGCTTGCACTGGTGCGCGAGCACCTTCAGGTCGTGCGTGAGCTCCGCGCCGACCGCGTCGGATTGCTCCGCGGACACGACCATCGCATCGAGATCGCGCGTGATCTGCTTCGACGCTTCGAGCTGATCGGCCGGCGGCGGCTCGCCGGCTTCCGCCTTCTCGAGATTGTCGAGCACGGCGGCGAGGCCGCGCTGCAATGCGTCGTCGTGCACCAGGCCGCCATCGGCCGCGCATGCGCTGCGGATCAGCGGCGCGGCGGCCGTGATCTGCGCGCCGAGCACGTGCGTCTGCACGAGCAGGTCGTTCAGTTCGGGCACGAAGCGCTGGTGCGCCTTCGGCTCGATCATCATCCGCTGGAATGCCTGCCCGAGATTCGCGAACGCGATGTGCACGTCCTTGCGGGCGAGGCGGTAGCGGTAGTCGTCGTCGAGGCTGGTCACGGGCGCCTCGACCGCGGCGGCCACGCCCGCGACGACGGCCGCGCCGTCGGCGGCCGGCACCGGCGGCGGCGACATGCCGCGCCCCGCGCGCCACACGGCCTCGAAATACTTGCGCGTGGACGTCAGCATGTCGGTGACGAGCTTGCCCATCAGCCGGTATTCCCAGTACGGGAACAGCCGGCTCGCGGCGATCGCGATCATGCAGCCGACCACCGTGTCGATCGCGCGCTCGCCGATGATCCGCATGCTGCCCGGCGCGAGCAGGTGGAACATCAGCAGCACGTACGACGACGTGAACACGACGCTCGCCGCGTAGTTGAACAGCAGCAGGCTGTAGCTCATCACCATTGATCCGAACATGATCGCGATCAGCAGGTGCGGCTCCTTCACCGTGTAGATCAGCGCGATGCTCGCCGCGCAGCCGATCAGCGTGCCGATGATCCGCTGCGCGTTGCGCTGCTTGGTCAGCGAGTAGCCGGGCTTCAGGATGATGATGGTGGTCATCACGATCCAGTAGGCGTTCGTGAGCGGCAGCAGCCGGCCGATCCAGAAGCCGACCGCGACGGCGATCGTCACGCGCAGCGCATGGCGAAAGCTCGGCGAACGCATGTTCAGGTTCGAGAAAATCAGCAGCGGCGACATGCGGCGGCGCTGCAGGAAGCGCGTGAGCGCCTTGTCGATCTTCAGTTCGGTCTGCTGCGGATCGGCGTGGCCCGACAGGTTGCGGCGCATCCGGTCGATCAGGCGCGTCGCGCTCCAGATGCGCCGGAACGTCGCGAGCACGGCCGCATACGCTTCCGCGTTGGTGGCCGCGAAGTTCTTCTTGCGCATCAGCTCGATCTCGTACTCGATCGCGCGCAGTTCGGCCTTCACGCTGATGCGCGAATGCGGCGCGCGGTTTTCGAGCACCGCGAGGCCGATTTCCTCGAGATCGGCGGCGGCCTTGCGGATCAGGTCGCGGTAGAAAATGATCAGGTCCGTGCCGCCGAACGTGTTGCGCACCAGCGGGTAATCGGTGTGCGCGCCGACGAACAGCTCGTGCAGGTCGACGCTGTTGATGAACAGGTTGTACATCGTCGTGCGGCCGGGATCGAGCTTGCCGCGCCGCAGCTTCGGCAGGTTGCGCAGCACGATGTCGCGCGCGGTTTCCTGCGTTTCGACCGCGGTGATCTGCCGGGCGACGAGATTGCGGTAGCACTCGTCGAGATCGGCGTCGAGATCGTAGAACTGCGCGCGGGCGAGCAGGTAGTCGGCGCATGCGAACAGGCTTTCGGCCAGCGCCTGCTGCTCGATCCGGCGCGCCTGCCATTGCGACACGAGCGTGGCCCAGTACGTGTACCAGAGGCCGCCCGCGAGAATCCAGCCGGCGTTGACGAACGCCTGCAGCGGCGTGAACTTCTCCTCGAGCGTCATCACCATCATGAACAGCGTCGCGAAGCTGATCTGCGGCCAGCGGTTGCCGTAGACGACGATCAGCGACAGCACGAACGTGAGCGGCACGATCGTGAGCCACAGCGCGAAGATGTTCGGTGTCGCGAGGCCGGTGGCGAGCGCGGCCAGGAAGCCGATCACGCTGCACGCGAGCATTTCGTTGTGTTTGTACTTCAGCGGGCCCGGCATGTCGACGACGCATGCGCCGAGCGCGCCCGTCGAGATCGTGAAGCCGAGCTCCCGGTTGTGAAACACGATCAGGCACAACACGGCCGGCAGCGACACGCCGACCGCGATCCGCAGGCCGCCGAAAAAGTACTGGCTGTAGAAAAACTTTCTGATTTCGACCGAATAGCGCATCGATGGGCTGAATGGCAGACGAAGACGCCCGGGGGCGGCGTATTGACTGGCGACGAGTCTATCGTATTTCGCGGCTCGCAAAAGCTGGCTTTCCGGACGATGGTCGCGGCTGCAGCCCTTTGCTATCCTTGGTCATTGTGTTCGCCCGGCCCCGTCGGTGCGAGGTTCCGACGCCCGCCTCATGCTCCATCTCTTCTATTCGAACCGTCACGAAACGCTGGCCGACGCGCTGCTCGAGGATCTGGCCGCGTTCCCGGCCCGCAACGGCCCGTGGGCGCCGCAACAGGTCATCGTGCCGAGCGCGGCGCTGCGTCGCCGCCTCGAGCTCGACATCGCCGCGCGCAATGGCGTGTGCGCGAACGTCGAGTTCACCTATCTCGCGCAGTGGCTGTGGGCGCAGATCGGCCGCGTGCTGACGGTGCCCGCGCGCTCCCCGTTCGCGCCCGACCGGCTGGTGTGGCGCTGCTACCGGCTGTTCGCGCAGGCGGCCGATGGTGCGCCGTGGCTCGCATCGCCGCGGCTCGCCGCCTATCTGTCGGCGTCCGACGACGCGATGCGTTACGAGCTGGCCCATCGTGTCGCGGCCGTGCTCGATCACTACCTGACCTATCGCCCCGAATGGCTGGCCGCGTGGCAGGCCGGCGAGTCGGTGCTCGCGGGCGACGGCGCGCCGCGCGGGATCAGCGATGCCGCGCGCGACGACGAGCGCTGGCAGGCCGCGCTGTGGCGCGCGCTGCTCGCCGAGCTGAGCGACAGCGGCACGCCGCCGGCGCACCGCTTCCTCGTCGAAGCGCGCCATCTCGATGCCGATGCGGTTGCGCGCGCCGACTGGCCCGAATCGGTCAGCGTGTTCGCGCTGCCGACGATGCCGCCGCTGCACGTCGCGCTGTTGCGCGAACTGTCGCGCTGGATCGACGTGCGCGTCTATGCGCTGAACCCGTGCCGCGAATTCTGGTTCGACATCGTGACCGCCGCGCATGCCGAGGCGCTCGATGCGGCCGGGCGGCTCGACTATCAGGAAGTCGGTCATCCGCTGCTCGCCGAATGGGGCAGGCAGACACAGGCGCAATTGCACATGCTGCACGAGCTGACTGAAAGCGCGGCGTCGGGCGATGCGTCGCGGTTCGTCGAGAATCCCGCGCCCACCTGGCTCGCGCGCGTGCAGAACGCGATCCTCGAATTGCAGCCGGAGGCCGAAACCGGCGACACGCCGGTCGAGCGCGGGATCGAGGTGCATGTGTGCCACAGCCTCGCGCGCCAGCTCGAGGTGCTGCACGACCGGCTGCTCGCGTGGTTCGACGCCGATGCGAGCCTGCAGCCGTCCGACGTGCTCGTCGCGGTGGCCGATCTGGCCGCGGCCGGGCCGCTGATCGACGCGGTGTTCGGCACGGCCGGCGCCGGCGGCGCGCGGGTGCCTTACCGGATCACCGGCCTGCCGCCGTCGCAGGCGAACCCGGTCGCGCGCGTGCTGCTCGACTGGCTCGCATTGCCGGAGCGGCAGGTCGGCGCGCCGGAGCTGGTCGAATGGCTGCGCGTGGATGCGGTGGCCGCGCGCTACGACATCGACGCGGCCGCGCTCGAAACGGTGCAGACCTGGCTCGCGGCCGCCGGCGCGCGGCGCGGGCTGTCGCCGCGCGCGAGCGACGACGCGGCCGTGCCCGCGCCGCGCCATACGTTCTCCGATGCGCTCGCGCGGCTCTTTCTCGGCTATGCGATGCCCGAAGGCGCGGCGCCGATCGGTGCGTGGTTGCCGATCGAGGCGGCCACGGGCAGCGAGGCCGAACTGCTCGGCCGGCTTGCACGGTTCACCGACGATCTCGACGGCTTCGCGCGGCGGCTCGAGGAGTCGCACACGCCGCGCGGCTGGAGCGAACTGTTCGCCGACACGCTCGCGCGCTTCTTCGATTCGGGCGCCGCGTATGCCGACGCGCTGGCCGGCGTGCGCGACGCGCTCGATGCGATGCTGGCCGCGATGACGGAGGGCGCGCCCGACGAGGCGTTGCCGGCGGCCGTCGTCCGCGCGGGGCTCGCCGCGGCGCTCGACGATCCGGCCCGCGGCGGGGTGCCGTGGGGCGGCGTCACGTTCTCGTCGCTGACGAGCTTGCGCGGGCTGCCGTATCGCGTCGTCTGCCTGCTCGGGATGGACGACGGCGTGCTGCCGAGTCTCGCGCGCGCGGACGAATTCGACCTGATGGCCGTGCTGCCGAAGCTGGGCGACCGGCAGCGCCGCGACGACGAGCGCAATCTGTTCCTCGACCTGCTGCTGGCTGCCCGCGACCGGTTGCTGATCGCCTATACGGGCCGCAGCATCCGCGACAACGCGCCATTGCCGCCCGCGGCGCTCGTCGACGAGCTGCTCGATCATCTGGCGCTCGTCACGGCCGGGCCCGACGCCGCACCGGATGCGGTCGAAGCCGCGCGGCGCGCGTTCATCGTCGAGCATCCGCTGCAACCGTTCGCGGCCGCGTATTTCGAGCCGGGCAGCGAACTCGTTTCGTACGACGCCGAGCGGGCCACGCTCGCGTCGCTGCTGGCCGCCGAAGCATCGCGCGATGGGCCGCGCGAGCAGCCGTTCTTCGCGCAGCCGCTGCCGGCCGAACCGGTCGAGCCCGTTGCGTTTAGCGAATTCGAACGTTTCTGGCGGCATCCGGCACGCGCATTGCTGCGCGGCCGGCTCGGCATCGTGCTGGCCGACGCGCAGGCCGAACTGCTCGATACCGAGCCGTTCGCGCTGGATTTTGCCGGCAGCGACGCGCTGGCCGAGCGTGTGCTGCCGCTCCTGATCGAAGCGGGCGACGGCGGCGTGTACGATCACGCGCTGCGCATTGCGGACGCGAGCCCCGAACTGCCCGGCGGCGCGACGGGCGCGGTGTGGCGCGACCAGGCGCTCGGTTCGATGACGCAGCTTGCGTCGAATGTGCGTCGTGCGCTGGCCGACGGCATCGAGCGGCGGCCGTTCTCGCTCACCGTCGTGCCGAAGTGGCCCGACGCCGAACAGGCGCTGTTCGGCGCCGACGACGCGATGCTGGCGGCCGACGCGGTGAGTGCGCCGCTCGAACTACACGGAACGCTGAACCGGCTGACGGCGGCCGGGCAGGTCATCTATCGCTATGCGCGGCCGAGTGCGCGCGACTACCTGTCCGCGTGGCTCGCGCATCTCGTCTACTGTGCGATCGAGCCGGGCGGCCCGCGCCGCACGCTGTGGTTCGGCAGCGGCGGTGCGTTCGAGCTGACGCCCGTCGCGGCGCCGCTCGAGCGGCTCGCGCCGCTTGCCGCGCTGTTTCGCGCGGGGCGGCGCATGCCGCTGCGGTTTTTCCCGCGCAGTGCATGGGCGCGGGTGTCCGACGGCGAGGCGAAGGCCGCGAGCGTGTGGATCAACGAGCGGGTCGTGAGCGAAGCCGACGATCCGGCCATCGCGATCGCGTGGCGTGGCGCGCATCCGTCGCTCGACGAACCGTTCGGCACGCTCGCGCGGCTCGTGTTCGAGCCGCTCGTCGAGCATCTGAAGGAGGTCGCATGAGCGCCGTGTCGCAGCCGCAGGCGCTCGAACTCGACGTGTTCGCGTGTCCGCTCGACGGCGTCAATCAGATCGAGGCGTCGGCCGGCACCGGCAAGACCTGGAACATCTGCGCGCTGTATGTGCGCCTGCTGCTCGAAAAGGATCTCGGCGCGGACGAAATCCTTGTCGTGACCTTCACGAAAGCGGCGACGGCCGAACTGCACGAGCGGATTCGCGGCCGGCTCGCGCAGCTCGCGCATGCGCTCGATACGGGCGACGACGGTGGCGATCCGTTCATCGCGCGCCTGCTCGAGACCACGCTCGGCGACGGCGGCGCGCTCGATCCCGAGACGGCCGTGAAGCGAATCCGGCGCGCGTTGCGGGCGTTCGACCAGGCCGCGATCCATACGATCCACGCGTTCTGCCAGCGCGCGCTGCAGGAAGCGCCGTTCGCGGCGGCGATGCCGTTCGCGTTCGACATGGAGGCCGACGATGCGTCGCTGCGCTTCGAGCTCGCGGCGGATTTCTGGCGCACGCGTGTCGAACCGGCGGCCGCGCGCTGGCCGGGCTTCGCGACCTGGCTCGTCGAATCGGGGGCCGGCCCGGCCGCGCTCGATGCGCAGCTCGCACGCCGGCTGAAGAAGCCGCTCGCCGCGCTGCGCTGGGACGGCGTGGCCGAGCCGGACGAAGCGGCGGAAGCGGCCGCAGCCGAATGCTTCGCGGAGGCCGCGCGGATGTGGGCGGCCGAGCGTGACGCGATCGATGCGTTGCTGCGCGCCGCGCAGCCCGTGCTGAATCAACGCTCGCACAAGCCGGGCGCGGTCGCTGACGCGCTCGCCGCCTGGACGGTGCATTTCGAGCAGGGCGACGCGACGGCCGCGCTGCCGAAGGCCGCGCTGAAGCTCACGCAAACCGCGCTGACGAAGGCGACCAAGAAAGGCGGCACGACGCCCGCGCACGCGTTCTTCGACGTGGCCGACGCGCTCGAAGCGGCCGTGGCCGCAGCCGAGGCCGCGCAGCGCGCCCGCTGGCTCGCGCTGATCGCCGAATGGCTCGACATGGCGCCGGCCGAGCTGGCCGAGCGCAAGCGCACGCGACGCGTCGTGTCGTTCGACGATCTGCTCGCGAACCTGTATCACGCGCTGCACGCGCATCCGTGGCTTGCCGAGACGCTGCGCGCGCGCTATCCGGCCGCGCTGATCGACGAGTTCCAGGATACCGATCCGCTGCAGTTCGCGATCTTCGACCGGATCTTCGCGCCGGGCGGCCCGCTGTTCCTCGTCGGCGATCCGAAGCAGGCGATCTACAGTTTCCGCGCGGCCGATCTGCATACCTATCTCGCCGCGCGCGCACGGGCGAGCGCGTGCTACACGCTCGCGGTCAACCAGCGCTCGACGCCTGCGATCGTCGATGCGTGCAACCGCTTCTTCCTGTCGAATCCGCGCGCGTTCGTGCTAGACGGGCTCGACTACTACGCGGTGCGCGCCGGCACGCGCGTGCGCGCGCCGTTCGTCGACGAAACCGATCCGGGCCCGGCCGGCGATTTCCGGGTGTGGGCGCTGCCGGGCGGCGAAGGCACGCTGCTCAAGCGCGAAGCGCAGGCGCAGGCCGCGCAGGCTTGCGCGGCCGAGATCGCGCGGCTGATGCGCGGCGCACGCGAAGGGCGCGTGCGGTTGGGCGACACGCCGTTGTCGCCGGGCGATATCGCAGTGCTCGTGCAGACGCACCGGCAGGGTAGCCTCGTGAAGCGCGTGCTGGCGACATGGGGCATCGGCAGCGTCGAGCTCGCGCAGGCGTCGGTGTTCTCGACCGGCGACGCCGAGCAGCTCGAACGCGTGCTGGCGGCGATCGATGCGCCGGGCGACCTGCGGCGTCTGCGCGCGGCGCTCGCCTCCGACTGGTTCGGCCTCGATGCCGGCGCGCTGTGGCGCATGGAGCAGGGCGACGGCGGCGCGCCACCCGGCGCGTCGGCGGCCGACAGTGCCGATGCGATGAGCTGGGTCGAGCGCTTCTCGCGGTATCGGTTGCTGTGGCGCGAACGCGGCTTCGCGGTGATGTGGCGCACGTTCACGCGCGAGCTGCGGATCGCCGAACGGCTGATGGCCGGCGCGGACGGCGAGCGCCGCGTGACCGACATCAACCATCTGGCCGAGTTGACGCAGGCGCGTGCGTCCGCGCAGCCCGGCATCGCACCGACGCTGCGCTGGCTCGCCGCGCAACGGCTCGACGGCGGCGGCGAGGAAGCGCAATTGCGGCTCGAATCCGATCGCAATCTCGTGCAGATCGTCACGGTGCACAAGTCGAAGGGGCTCGAGTACGCGATCGTGTTCTGTCCGTTCCTGAACGACGGTGCGCTGCGTGAGCCGCCGTCGTCCGCGTTGCCCGATGCGCGCGAGTATCACGACGAGGCGGGCGATGCGGTGCTGCATTACGGGTGCGATGACGAAGCGGCCGCGCACGCGGCGCGGCAGGCATTGCGCGAGCAGGCCGCGGAACGCGCACGGCTCGTCTACGTCGCGCTCACGCGCGCCGTGTATCGCTGCTATGTCGTCGCCGGGCCTTACCTGTCGTCGCGCTCGACGCGCGAAGCGCGGCGCAGCGTGCTCAACTGGCTCGTCGCCGGTGCCGGCCATGCGTTCGACGCGTGGCTCGACGAGCCGCCCGACGAAGCCGCGCTCGAGGCGGCATGGCGCGCGCTCGCCGGCGGCCCCGTGTGCGTCGCGCCGCTACCCGTGCCGGCGCGCCGCGAGCGTGTCGCGGCCGGGCACGACGCATCGCAGACGCTCGCCGCGCGTCATGCGACGCGCGTGCTGCGCGATGCGTGGCGGATGGCGAGCTTCAGTTCGTTGACCGCATCGATGGCGCGCGAGGAGGCGGGCGTCGCGGCCGTGCCCGACGACGAACTGCGGCCCGATCACGATGCGCTGGCCGCGGTGACGCCGGACGGCGAACTGATATTGGCCGATACGGTCGCGGCCGAGCCGCCGGATGACGACATCCTCGTGTTCCCGCGCGGCGCGGCGGCCGGCGAATGCCTGCACCGCCTGTTCGAGCTCAGCCGGTTCACGGAGCCCGAGTCGTGGCACAAGGCCGCGCTCGGCGCGCTGCACGACCGGCCGGTCGAGGCCGAGCCGGCGCTTGCCGCGCGCCTGCCGGCGATGATGGCGCGGCTCGTCGACGACGTCGTGCACACCGAGCTGGTGCCGGGCATGCGGCTCGTCGATCTCGATCCGGCGAAGCGGCTCGACGAAATGGGTTTCCTGTTTCCGGCGCCGTCGCTCGACCTGATGGCGCTGCGCCGGCTGCTGGTCGCGCACGGCTATCCGGACGTTGCACTGGAGGCGGGCACGCTCGCCGGTTTCATCAAGGGTTTCATCGACATGATCGTCGAACACGACGGCCGTTTCTGGATCGTCGACTGGAAGTCGAACCACCTCGGCACGACGCCGGACGCCTATGGCCCGCGCGCGCTCGACATTGCGATGGCCGATCACGCGTATCACCTGCAGGCGCTGCTCTATACGGTCGCGCTGCATCGCTACCTGCGCGGCCGGCTGCCCGATTACGACTACGACACGCACATCGCGGGTTACCTGTACCTGTTCGTGCGGGGCGTGCGGCCCGGCTGGCGCAGCGGCGGCGAACCGGCGGGCGTGCATGCACGGCGGCCCGCCCGCGCGCTGGTCGACGCACTCGACCGGATGATGGAAGGGGGCCGCGCATGACCGCATCCGACGACATGCTCGAATTTACCGGCGGCCTCGTCGCGCGGTTGCCCGAGCCGGCCGATTTCGGCATCGCGCTCGCGGAAGGCTTCGCGCGCCGCATCGGCGATCTCGCGCGGCGTGCCGGTGCGCCGTCCGCATCGGCCCGCTGGGCGGCGCGCGCCGCGTTCGCGACGAGCCGCGCGACCGCCGGTGGCCACGTGTGCGTCGCGCTTGCTGCGCTCGCGCAGCGTTACGAAGCGCCGCTCGACGAGGTCCGCGCGGCGCTTGCCGCGAGCGGCGTGGTCGCGTTCGGCACGCTGGCACGCGGCGACGAACGACCGCTGATCGTCGACCGGCACGATCATCTGTACCTGTCGCGCTATTTCGATTACGAACGGCGGCTCGCCGATGCGCTCGTCGCGCAGGCGGGCGTCGCCGCGCCGGACGAAGGCCTGTCGCCCGACCGGTTGCGCGACAGTCTCGCCCGTTACTTCGGGCCGGCTACCGGCGAAGTCGACTGGCAGCGCGTCGCGGCGATCGTCGCGCTGACCGGTCGCGTGACGATCGTCAGCGGCGGGCCGGGCACGGGCAAGACGACGACCGTCGTCGGCGTGCTCGCCTGTCTGCTCGACGCGCATCCGGGGCTGCGCATCGCGCTGGCCGCACCGACCGGCAAGGCCGCGCAGCGGATGCAGGAGGCGCTGCACGCGCGTGCCGGCGATCTGCCGCCCGAGCTCGCGGCGCGCCTGCCCGACACGTCGTACACGCTGCATCGGTTGCTGGGCGGCGGCGGGGCGGCCGGCTTCCGGCATCATCGCGACAATCCGTTGCCGTACGACCTGATCGTCGTCGACGAGGCGTCGATGATCGACGTCGCGCTCGCCGCGCATCTGCTCGACGCGCTCGCGCCGGGTGCGCGGCTCGTATTGCTGGGCGACAAGGACCAACTGGCCGCGGTCGAGGCCGGCGCCGTATTCGCGGAGCTGAGCGCGCGGCCGGCGTTCACCGCCGCGGCGCGCACGCGCATCGCGCAGGCGCTGGGCGTCGACGAGGCGGCGTTCGTCGCCGCGTTGCCGGTGCCGGACGAAGCGGCGCCGGCAGCGGTTCCCGTTGCGAATCCGGTGCCCGCTGCCGCACGGGCACCGGCGCCGCCATCGGCATCCGCTCCTGTTTCGCGCAGATCGGCGTCTCGGTCGAAAGTCGATACGCGGCAGGCATCGCTGTTCGACGACGAACCGCAGGACGATGAAGTGTCGTCGACCGACATCGCGCCGCCGCCACCCACCGAGTCGGCACCGCTCGATGCCAGCGCATCGGACGATACGCCCGCCTGGATCGAGGCCGACGAACTCGCGTGGCTCGACGCCGTCGAGCTGCCGCCGTTCGATGCGGGTGACGCGGCGCTCGCATCGGTGACTGCTGCGTCGCCGTCGGCAGGCGAAGCCGCCGCGGCTGCCGCGTCCGCCATCGCGCCCGCTGCGGCGCCGCTCGCGGACTGCGTCGTGTGGCTCGAACGCAATTACCGCTTCGGGCTCGATTCGCCGATCGGACGGCTGTCGCTCGCGATCCGCCGCGGCGACGTGCAGGCGGCGCTCGATGCGCTGCCCGCCGACGATTCGGCGGCCGCATCGTTTCACGACGATGCGGGCGACACGCTGGCGTCGTCGACGGTCGAGCGGCTCGCCCGGCGCTTCGGCGCATACCTCGACGCATTGCGCGACGCGCTGGCCGCACCGGTGCCCGATCCGTTGCCGCTGTTCGACGCGCTCAACCGGTTCCGGATCCTGTGCGCGACCCGCAGCGGTTCACGCGGCGCGGAGCACGTCAATGCGCTGGTGGCCGCGCACGTCAGGCATGCGGCGCGCGTGCCGCTCGCGGTCGGTGCGCACTGGTTCACCGGGCGGCCGATCATGGTCACGCGCAACGACTATGCGCTCGGGCTGTTCAACGGCGACATCGGCATTGCATTGCCCGACGCACACGGTGTGCTGCGCGTGTGGTTCCGGCGCGCGGACGGCACCGCGCGCGCGGTGTCGCCGGCCGCGCTGCCGCCGCACGAAACGGCGTTCGCGCTGACGGTGCACAAGTCGCAGGGCTCGGAATTCGACGAAGCGGCGCTCGTGTTGCCCGCGTCGTTCGGCCGGGTGCTCACGCGCGAGCTGGTCTATACGGCCGTCACGCGCGCCCGCACGCGCGTGCAGGTAATCGGGCCGCGGCGCGTGCTGGCGCAGGCGGTCGCGACGCGCACGCAGCGCGATTCGGGGCTCGCGGCCCGCGTCGACGAGGCGCTCGCCCGGCGCCGCACGGAGGCTTCGCGATGATGATCCGCTACACGCTCGATCCGGCCGAGGTCGAATGGACGGCCGTGCGCGCGCAGGGCGCGGGCGGCCAGAACGTGAACAAGGTATCGAGCGCGATTCACCTGCGCTTCGACATTCGCGCGTCGTCGCTGCCGCCGGTCCTCAAGGAGCGGTTGCTCGCGCTGTCGGACCAGCGCATCACGCGCGATGGCATCGTCGTGATCAAGTCGCAGGAATACCGGACCCAGGAGAAAAACCGCGAGGCCGCGCTGGCCCGGCTCGATACGCTGATCGGCAGCGTCGCGTACACGCCGCGCGCCCGGGTCGCCACGCGGCCGACGCGCGCGTCGAAGGAGCGGCGGCTCGAGCACAAGTCACGCCGCAGCGTGGTGAAGTCGGGACGCGGGAAGGTGATCGACTGACGAGCGAGGGGCCAGTGCCAGTCGCCGGCGAACCTGCGACGCGCGCGCTAAGTGCGCCGGCTAGCGCATCACGGTTCCCGCGCTGTCGAGCACGAAATCGACGCAGAACACGACGAGCCGGCTCTGCGCGCGGATCGCGACGGCGGCTGTATAGCAGTCGCGGCCTTCCGTCAGCGAGAAGTGCGGGCCCATCAGCGCGACGCGTCCCGGCGCGGCGATCGCACGCTGGAAATACGGGCGCCGCGACCAGTTGCTGTGGGTTTCCGGGAACAGCGGCGCGAGACGGGTGACGCTCGCCTGGCTGTCGTCGAGCGGGGCGCCGATCGACGGCAGGAACTGTTCGCCGGTCTCGTCCGTGACGAACACGCGGCGCGCGGCCGGCACCGCGAACACGCGTTGCGCGGCGTCGTGCAGGTTGCCGCTTGCCGAAAACGCGGCTGCGCCGCCGAGCACCAGCCGTTCGATCGCGTCGAAGCCGGGCTGTTCGGCGACCGCCGGCGTGTGCCGGCGCGCGATGAAGCGTCGCCACGCGGCGTCGAGCATCGCGGGCGCCGCCGCGCTCGCGTGCGCGATCGACGCATCGGGCTGGCCGAACTGGAAACCCTGCACGAAATCGATGTCGGCTTCCATCAGCGCCTGCAGTGCGTCGTCGCTTTCGACGCCTTCGGCCAGCACCATCGCGCCGGCCTGGTGCAGCATCGACACGAGGTGATGCATGATGCGGCGATCGTCGGCCGAGCCGGTCGAACGCTCGACCAGCGAGCGGTCGAGCTTCACGATGTCGGGCCGTGCGCGCCACACGCGGTCGAAGTTCGAGAAGCCGGTGCCGAAGTCGTCGATCGCGATCAGGAAATCGCGATGCTGGATCATGTCGATCGTGCGGGCGAGCGCGGCTTCGTCGCGCGCCGGCTGCTCGACCACTTCCAGCACGATGCGATTCGGCGGCAGCGCGAAATGCCGGCATAGCGCTTCGACGAACTCGCGCTGCACGAGGCCCGTATCGAGCACGCGCGGCGTCACGTTCAGGAACAGCCAGCCGTCGCCGATGCCTTGCGCGACGAAGTTGGCCGTGTGCAGGCAGCGCGCGAGCCGGTCGAGCAGCAGCGCGTCGGCGTCGCCGCGCGTCTTGTCGAACAGCGCGGTGGGCGACACCAGCGTGCCGTTCCCGTCGACGACGCGCAGCAGCGCCTCGTAGCCGACGACGCGCTTGTGCGTGATCGACAGCACGGGCTGGAACACGCTGCGCAAGGTCGTGGTGCGATAGGTGGCGAGCCAGCCCTGGGGTGTCGGCGTGAGGCGTTCGAGCAGGGCGTCGAGCGACAGGTCGCGGGTGGACTTCATGTCAACGGTGCCCGGGAGCGGACGGCGGGGCGGCGGCGCATCGCCACGCCGATGCAGCCGCATGCGCAGGCGGACGCAAAAGAACGTGGGGCATCGAGACCGCCTTCTGCGGATGAGTTTTCCGAGTGTAACGGGATTGCCGCGGCGCGCGTATCAGGGTAACTCCAGACGCAAACGGTACACCGCGATTCCGGCCCGTGCCCGGCGGTGCAGCGAGGGGCGCCGCGTGCATGCGCGCGGTGCATGACCGTCGCGAAACGAAGCGCGCCGCAGCGGCAGATGACAATCTCGCGACAGGGCCTCGGCATGACCGTGCGTCGCCGCGGCGCGACGCGCAGGCTGATGCGGGAAATCCCGGCGGTGGCCGCCGCCGTCAGACGAATGGGGCGAATGCCCGCGCGTCACGATGCGATTCGCAGCCCGTCGGCACACCCGCGTCGCTTCGCCGCCGGCATTACCGCGTGACGGGCGGCCGGCGGCAGTTCGTGCGCCCGGCGCGCCGATCGTCAGGCCGCTTCGCCGCCGCGCGGGCGCACGCCGGGGATCCGCTTGATCACGCCGGTTGCGAGCGCGGTGCCGACGAGCACGATCGCACAGCCTTCGATCATCACGGCCGACACGTGTTCGCCGAGGAACAGCGCCCCCCACAGCAGCCCGAACACGGGGATCACGAACGTCACGGTAATCGCGCGGGCCGGCCCGATATGCGCGATCAGGTAGAAGAAGATGAAATATGCGATGCCCGTGCATGCGACGCCGAGGGCGAGCACCGCGCTCCATGCGTGCACGCCGACCGGCGCGGCCGGCCACGTCGCGATCGCGAACGGCAGCAGCAGGATGGTCGAGCCGATCATGCTGCCGGCCGCGTTGACGAGCGGATCGACGCCGCTGAGCTTGCGTTTCGTATAGTTGGCCGCGATGCCGTACAGCAGCGTCGCGCCGAGGGCGGCCGCGGCGGCGAGCGCGGTCGCGCCGGCGCCCGTGTCGCCGTGCGCATTCGCGATCTGGTTCCACACGAGCGTGAGCACGCCCGCAAACCCGATGACGAGACCGAGCGCGCGCGGCAGCGACAGCTTGTCCTTCAGCCACAGGTAGGCGACGAGCGCGCCCCACAGCGGCGTGGTCGCGTTGATCACCGACGTGACGCCGGCCGACAGCGTCAGCTCGGCGAACGCGAACAGGCAGAACGGGATGCCGGAATTCAGCGCGCCGACGACAAACAGCGGCCACGCATGGCGGCGCAACCGGGCGCCGAGATCGGCCGGTTTGAAGCGCGTCAGCGCGAAGCCCGCGAGAAACAGCGCGCCGATACCCACGCGCAGTGCCATCAGCGGCGCGACGCCGAAATCGACCACGCCGATCCGGATGAACAGGAAGGAGGCGCCCCACAGGGCGGCGAGCACGGTCAGCAGGAAAGCGTTCTTGGGCGACATCGATCGGCGGGGGCGGGGACGGGATGCGAGGAATCTTACACCGCGTTACCGCATCGTCGTTTCACGATCGGATGAAACGACAAGAAACGGGAATTTCGCCGCTTCCCGGGGGGGCGGATAGCCGGCCGCGCGTGGCGCGGCCGATCAGATCAGTGATGACGCCAGCCGCCGCGTCCGCCGAAACCGAAATTGAGCGACAGCGCCGGCCCCCAATAACCGCCCCATGCAGGCGCATACGCTGGCGCCGGATAGTAATAGGCGGGGGCCGGATCGACATACACGGGCGCGGGCTGGACCGGCACCGGCGCCGCCGTGTAATAGCCGCCCGGATAGTAGCCGTAGGGGTAGTAGCAGCCGGCAAGCGTCGTGCAGGCAAGCGCCGCGGCGACGAAGGTCCTGTTCATGATGTGTCTCCGGCGGAAGCCGGCCATCGGCAGATGCTTCAAGCTTAGGCCGAGTCCCGATGACACGGTATGAAAAACGGTAACCGATCATTTCCGGGCAGAGCGGCAGCGCCTGTTGCGGCACACATACGAAAACGGCGCTTCCGCATCGCGGAAACGCCGTTGAACCGACCGGCCTGCAGGTGGGCGACGCCCAACCGGCCGGTGTCGCGCTCGTTACTTGCCGACCTGGTTACCGATGATGCCGCCGGCCGCCGCGCCGCCCAGCGTCGACAGCGCGTTGCCGCCGATCGCCGCGCCGGCCACGCCGCCGACACCCGCACCGATTGCCGTATCGCGCTGGCGTCGCGACATCGAATCGCAAGCCGACAGGCTGGCCACGGTCGCGACGAGCAGCGCGCATACCCCAAAACGCCGAATCGAGTTCATGATCGTTGTCCTTGTGGTAGTGAACGGAAGGCGCACGACCGGCTGGCGGCCGCGCATATCCCCAATCTACGCGCCGTCCCATGACGCTGCTGTAAGGACTTGTTAAGGCTCGCGCGGTTTCGTAATCAATTGTTTCGCACGGCCCCGCAGGCACACGGCATGCGCAAACGACATGCGCAAAAAAGCCCGCTCGAAAGCGGGCTCCGTGCATCGCGATGCAAGCCGGTGCGGCTCGCCGCGCGCGCTTACTGACGGTGGTAGATCTCGGCGCCGGTCTTCACGAACTCGACCGCCTTGACCTCCATCCCCTTCTTCAGCGCTTCGGTTTCCGACACGCCTTGCTGCGCCGCGAATTCGCGCACGTCCTGCGTGATCTTCATCGAGCAGAAGTGCGGGCCGCACATCGAGCAGAAGTGCGCGACCTTGGCCGAATCCTTCGGCAGCGTCTCGTCGTGGAATTCGCGCGCCTTGTCCGGGTCGAGACCGATGTTGAACTGGTCTTCCCAGCGGAACTCGAAGCGCGCCTTCGACAGCGCGTTGTCGCGCACCTGCGCGCCCGGGTGGCCCTTGGCGAGGTCGGCGGCGTGCGCGGCGAGCTTGTACGTGATGATGCCTTCCTTCACGTCGTCCTTGTTCGGCAGGCCGAGGTGTTCCTTCGGCGTCACGTAGCACAGCATCGCGGTGCCGAACCAGCCGATCATCGCGGCGCCGATGCCGGACGTGATGTGGTCGTAACCCGGCGCGATGTCGGTGGTGAGCGGCCCGAGCGTGTAGAACGGCGCTTCCTTGCACCAGTCGAGCTGGAGATCCATGTTCTCCTTGATCAACTGCATCGGCACGTGGCCGGGGCCTTCGATCATCACCTGCACGTCGTGCTTCCACGCGATCTGCGTGAGTTCGCCGAGCGTCTTCAGTTCGCCGAGCTGCGCTTCGTCGTTCGCGTCGTAGATCGAGCCGGGACGCAGGCCGTCGCCGAGCGAGAAGCTCACGTCGTACGCCTTCATGATCTCGCAGATCTCTTCGAAGTGTTCGTACAGGAAGCTTTCCTTGTGATGCGCGAGACACCACTTCGCCATGATCGAGCCGCCGCGCGACACGATGCCCGTCATCCGGTTCGCGGTGAGCGGCACGTACTGCAGGCGCACGCCCGCATGGATCGTGAAGTAGTCGACGCCTTGCTCGGCCTGCTCGATCAGCGTGTCGCGGAAGATTTCCCAGGTGAGATCTTCGGCCTTGCCGTTGACCTTTTCGAGCGCCTGGTAGATCGGCACCGTGCCGATCGGCACCGGGCTGTTGCGGATGATCCACTCGCGCGTTTCATGGATGTGCTTGCCGGTCGACAGGTCCATCACCGTGTCGCCGCCCCAGCGGATCGCCCACGTCATCTTGTCGACTTCCTCGCCGATCGACGACGTGACGGCCGAGTTGCCGATGTTCGCGTTGATCTTCACGAGGAAGTTGCGGCCGATGATCATCGGCTCGGATTCCGGGTGGTTGATGTTCGCCGGGATGATCGCGCGGCCGCGCGCGACTTCGTCGCGCACGAATTCCGGCGTGATCTCGGCCAGCGCGTTCGCGCCGAAGGCCGCGGCGCCGAATGCCTGGCCCGGGTGCTGGCGGCCCATCATCGCGGCGAGCTTCGCGCCGTTCGGGCCGCTCGACTTCAGGCTCTCGATGTACTCGGCGCGGCGCTGGTTCTCGCGGATCGCGATGTATTCCATTTCCGGCGTGATGATGCCCTGGCGCGCATAGTGCATCTGCGTGACGTTCTTGCCGGCCTGCGCGCGGCGCGGGTTGCGGTGCAGGCCCGGGAAACGCAGCTCGGCCGTGGCCGGATCGGCCGCGCGCTCGAGGCCGTACTGGCTCGACAGGCCGGGGAGCACTTCGGTGTCGCCGCGCGCTTCGATCCAGCGCTGGCGCAGCGCCGGCAAGCCCGCGCGGATGTCGATCTTCGCGTCCGGATCGGTGTACGGGCCCGACGTGTCGTACACGTAGATCGGCGGATTCTTCTCGCCGCCGAAGCCGGTCGGCGTGTCGGCCTGCGTGATTTCGCGCATCGGCACGCGGATGTCGGGTTGCGAACCGGTCACATACACCTTGCGCGAATTGGGCAGCGGCGCGACAGCAGCGGCATCGACGTGGGCGTCGGCGGACAGAAACTTCGGATTGGCGTTCATGCAATCTCCTGATGTGGGGCGCTAGCTAAGCAGGAGACGAGATTCGTGAGGCGGCGGGTTTCGTCAGAGGGATGACGGCGAAATCCGTACGCTTCCCTGCGCTGGCATTATCCAGATCAGGTTCAAAGGGTATTTCTCACCCGCAATGCCGGTTGTTTGACCGAACGCATTGCAGGACCCCCGCGTTAGCAAGGGCACACGATACACCGGCTTGGCGGCGGTTTCAACCGGGTGCGGCGCGGATGCCGCCGGGCGATGGCCCGCTCGTGGCCGCCGGCGTGCGCACGGTGCGCCGCAGCAAGCGTTGCCGTCGACCCGCCACGCGGCCCCGGACACAAGCGGCGCGCAGTGCAGCATTTCCTTCCCTTATTCCCGGCTTCGAAAAAATTTTCGCAAGCGCTGTCATTTCCGGCCGCGTGCTCCGTCTATTCGACTCCTAAACCCATGTATCGGAGAGATGTCATGAAAAACGTATTCGTCGCCGCCTGTGTCGCCGCACTCGCCACGATTGCCACGGGGGCCTACGCGCAGAACGATGCGATGTCGAAGGACGGCATGTCGATGTCGAAGGACGCGATGGGCCACGACGCGATGGCGAAGGACGGCGCGATGAAGAAGGACGGCATGAAGAAGCATGCGATGAAGAAGGATGCGATGGGCCACGACGCGATGAAGAAGGGCGACGCGATGAAGAAGGACGCGATGAGCCCGTCGAACTGACGAATGCGTGCGGGGCGCGGCCGCCCGGTTACCGGCGCGCGTCGCGTCCCGCTGCATCATCCCGGGAGTCTTCATCATGCAAACGGTTCCTGTCACGGATCGCGCGGGCGCGCCGCCGCCCGCACCGACGATCCATCCGCGCTGGGTGCGCGCGAGCCATTGGCTCAACGCGCTCGCGGCGGTCCTGATGGCGTTGTCCGGCTGGCGCATCTACGACGCGTCGCCGATCTATCCGTCGTTCACGTTCGCGCACGGCATCACGCTGGGCGGCTGGCTCGGCGGTGCGCTGCAATGGCATTTCGCGGCGATGTGGCTGCTGTTCGGCAACGGGCTGTTCTATCTCGCGATGTCGATCGCGACCGGGCGCTTCGCGCGCAAGTTGCTGCCCGTGACGCCCGCGTCGGTGTGGCGCGACGTACGCGCCGCGCTCGGCGGACGGCTGTCGCACGACGACCTGAGCGTCTACAACGCAGTGCAGCGTGCCGCATACCTGACCGCGATCGTCGATCTCGTCGTGCTGGTGCTGTCGGGGCTCACGATCTGGAAGTCCGTGCAGTTCCCGCTGTTGCGCGAATTGTTCGGCGGTTACGACAACGCGCGCATCGTGCACTTCTGGGCGATGGGGCTGCTGGTCGCATTCGTGGTCGTCCACGTCGCGATGGCGTTGCTGGTGCCGCGCTCGCTGCTCGCGATGCTGCGCGGCCGCTGACCCGCGCGTCGCGGGCGAAGGAAATCATCATGTCGGAATCCGAAAAAAACCGGAGCGCGCCGCGCTGGACGCTCGACCGGCAATCGCTCGAGCTCGACGTGCGCCGCACGCTCGAGATGCCGTCGCGACGCCTCTTCAACCGGCGCGTGCTGACGCTCGGCGGCCTCGCGATGCTGACCGGCTGCACGCTGCAGGACGACGCGTCGGTCAACACGTTCCTCGAGAAAGTGTCGCGCATGAACGATCGCGTGCAGGCGTGGCTGTTCAATCCCGACCGGCTCGCGCCGACCTATGCCGAAGCCGATATCACGCGACCGTTTCCGTTCAACGCGTACTACGGGATCGACGACGTGCCGCACGTCGACGAATCGACGTATCGGCTCGTGTTGTCCGGCCGTGTAACGGGCAAGCGCGTGTGGACGCTCGACGAGCTTCGCGCGCTGCCGCACGCGGAACAGATCACGCGGCACATCTGCGTGGAAGGGTGGAGTGCGATCGGCCGCTGGGGCGGCACGCCGTTCGGCGCATTCCTCGCGCGCGCCGGCGCCGACACGCGGGCGAAATACGTGGGCTTCAAGTGCGCGGACGACTACTACGAAAGCATCGACATGCCGACCGCGCTGCATCCGCAGACGCTGCTCGCGTTCGATTACGACGGCCGTCGGCTGCCGCCGGAATACGGGTTTCCGATGAAGCTGCGGATGCCGACCAAGCTCGGCTACAAGAACCCGAAGCACATCATGGAAATCTTCGTGACCGATACGTTCCCGGGCGGCTACTGGGTCGATCAGGGCTACAACTGGTTCGGCGGATCGTGAGCGGTGCGCGCGGCGTGCACCGCTTGCGTGTGCGTCACGCGGAATCGCGCACCTGCAGATCGACGCGCAGGCCGACTGCCGAGGCCATGTTCACGAGCGCGTCGAGCCCGAACAGGTTGATCTTGCCGCGCATCAGGTCGGAGACGCGCGGCTGCGTGACGCCCAGCTGCTTCGCGGCCTCGGCCTGACTCAGTTCGAGCCGCGCGATGCGCTGCTTGAGCGCGATCATCAGTTCGGAGCGCAGCTTCATGTTCGCGGCTTCCGCCTGCTCGCGCTCGATTGCGTCCCAGACGTTCGCGTAACGTTCATCGGTCATCGTTTCAACTCCATCGTCAGCGTCCGATAGCGGCGGGCGGCGAGGTCGATATCGGTCTTGTTCGTGCGCGTCGATTGCTTGCGCAAGCAGTGCAGGACGTAGACGGCCTCGGTGAAAGTCGCGACGTAGACGATCCGGAATGCGCCGCTTGCATCGCGCAGGCGAATTTCCCGCACGCCGACACCGATCGTGCGCATCGGTTTCCAGTCGTCGGGTGCGAGGCCGCGCTGCACCTGATCGATCGGGGGGCCGGCTTCGCGTCGCGCAGGCAACGGAAAGCCGCGGAGATCGGCCAGCGCGCTGCCGACGAAAACGACGGGCTTCGGCGGAAGAATGTCTGGATTATACAAAATTTTGTATGGTCTGTGCAGGTGTCGGAAAGAAGCCGCGGGCGCCACCAGGAGCGCGCGCCGTCCGTCACGATAGGCGCGTCACGACGCGCCGACGCACAAACTGGTCGTCAGGCCGATGCTGGATCAAGGGGGGCGAATGGCGGCGCCGGCGCTCCGCGCCTTGCGTATCCGGCCCCGGATTTCGCCGCACCGCCGCGCGAAAAATGTCGCGCCGAAACATCAGTCGATAGGCTTTCAGACAGGTCCGACGATGCTTTCGAATCCTTGATGCCATAATGCCGAGCGTGTGCAGCCGACGCGGGTGCGCACGTTTTTTTTGCCCGTTTTTGTCCCTTTGCCGCCGCTTGCCGGTTCTCTTTCGTCGCCGTTCGCACTGCCATGTCGTTCCGCACGTTCGCTCTGCCTTCCCGGTCCCGCGTGGACCGTTTGCCGGCATCGCCGGCGTCTTTCAGCGGAGCACGCGGCGTGACGTGCGGGCAGGTGGCTCGATGACGCCGCTCGACCGCCTCCTCGATTTCCTTGCCCGCTTTTCGTTCCGGATCCGCCTGCCGCAAAGCCGCGGCGGCCGCGTGGCGCTCGCGCTCGTCTTCATCTATTTCGTCTGGGGCTCGACCTACAGCGGGCTGCATTTCGCGCTGCAGTCGTTCCCGCCGCTGCTGCTGTCGGGGCTGCGCAACCTGCTCGGCGGGATCGGCCTGTTCATCTTCGCGCTGCGGCGCAAGCCCGAATGGCCGACGCTGCTGGAAATCCGCAACTCGGCGATCGTCGGCACGATGCTCGTCGCGCTGTCGTCCGGCACGATCGCGCTCGGCATGCGCACGGTCAGCAGCGGTTCGGCCGCGGTGATGGTGGCCACGGTGCCGCTGTTCGCGACCGTGATCGCGGCGGTGGCGGGGCGGCCGGTGACGAAGGGCGAATGGGCGGCCGTCGCGCTCGGGATGGTCGGCATCGTCGTGCTGAATTCGGGCGGCGCGGCCGCCGCGAATTCGGCGCTCGGCACGATCTGCGTGCTGGCCGGCGCACTGTTCTGGGCGGGCGGCGCGCATCTCGCGACGCGCCTCAAGCTGCCGTCCGACCTGTTCCTGTCGACGTCGCTGCAGATCGGCCTCGGCGGGCTGATGTCGACGATCGTCGCGTGGCTGCTCGGCGAACGCGTCGAGCAACTGGCCGTCGGGCCCGTGTTCGCGTTCGCGTACCTGATGGTGTTCTGCACGATGGCCGCGTACGTCGCGTACGGCTACCTGATCCGCCACACGAGCCCGATCATCGCGAGCAGCTGCATGTACGTGAACCCGATCGTCGCGGTCGCGCTCGGCGCGCTGCTGCTGGGCGAGCCGGTGACGATGGCGACCGTGGTCGCGACCGTCGCGATCCTCGGCAGCGTCGGGTTGTCGTTCGTGTTCGATCCGGCGCGCCGGCCCGCGGCGGCGGCGACCAGTTCACCGGCCGTGGCGGCCGAGCAGGCGCCGACGGCGGACGCTTCGCCCGTCGTCGAGCCGATCGCCGCGCCGGAGGCGGCGCCGATCCTCGCGCCTTCCGCTGTTCCGCTCGCGGTGCCGACGCCCGCAGCGGTGATGGATCCCGCCGCGGTGATCGATCCGGCCCCGGCGTTCGCGCCGCCGCCCGCCGCCGTCGAGCCGGCCGCGTCGCGCACCGACGCGTGACGCCGCCGTGGCCGGTCGCGCTCAGCCGCGCCGGCCGCCGCGATGGTGGAACCAGCCGGCGAGCGCCGTAAACAGCAGGCCGGCCGCGCACATGCCGGTCCAGCCGAACGCGCGCCATGCGGCGACGCCGGCCGACGAGCCGAGCGCGCCGCCGATGAAATAGCACACCATGTACACCGTGTTGACGCGGCTGCGCGCCTCGGGCTTCAGCGCATAGATGCGCGACTGGTTCGAGATCTGCGCGGCCTGTACGCCCACGTCCAGCACGATCACGCCGATCACGAGCCCGACGAGGCTCGATCCCGACAGCGCGAAGATCACGAACGACAGCGCGAGCAGCGCGATCGCGAGCGAGATGATCGCGCGCGGGCCGCGCTGGTCCGCGAAGCGGCCCGCATACGGCGCGGCGAGCGCGCCCGCGGCGCCGACGATCCCGAACAGGCCGGCCGCCTGCGGGCCGAGATGGAACGGCGCGCCGGCGAGCAGCAGCGTGAGCACCGGCCAGAACGCGCTGAACGCCGCGAACAGCGCGGCGCCCGTCAGCGACGCCTCGCGCAGCCCGCGCAGTTCGACGGCCAGATGCCACATCGAGCCGAGCAGCTTGCCGTACGACAGCGTCGACGTCGGCGAACTGCGCGGCAGCCGCAGCACGATCACGACGGCGAGTGCGACGAGCGCCGCGACCGACGCGGCGAACACCGCGCGCCAGCCGAAATACTCGGCGACGAAGCCGGCCGCGGTACGCGCGAGCAGGATGCCGAGCAGCAGGCCGCTCATCACGGTGCCGACTGCGTGGCCGCGTTCGGCCGGCGGCGCGATTTCGGCGGCGAACGGCACGGCCTGCTGCGCGATGGTCGCGAGGATGCCGATCGCGAGGCTGGAGACCGCGAGCACGGCCAGCGACGGCGCGGCGGCCGCCACGATCAGCGCGATCGACAGCCCGGCGATCTGCAGCAGGATCAGCCCGCGGCGATCGAAACGGTCGCCGAGCGGCGCGAGCAGGAACATGCCGGCCGCGTAACCCAGCTGCGTCGCGGTCGGTACCGCGCCGATCCACGATGCGCCGTCCGGAAAGGCCGAACGGAAGCTGTCGAGCAGCGGCTGGTTGTAGTAGATGTTCGCGACCGACACGCCCGCGATCGTCGCGAGCAGCAACAGCAGGCTGCGCGAGTAGTGGGGCGAGGCGGCGTCGGTCGAACGGTCGGTGGAGGAAGTGGACATGGCGGCAGGCACGGAGTTGGGCGGCCCGGCAGGCGGCGCACGCATCAGGTGCGCCGGCGAGCCGGGCGCCGGTCGAGGCTGCCGATCATACCGGAGCGACGTGAATCCTGCCGGCGGCAGCCGGCGCGACGGGCCAGCTACCGCCCGTCACGGCACGCGCCGCGCGTCCCGTGGTCAGTCGACCAGCTCGCCCGTCGGCTCGTAGAACGGATACGGCCCCGCGCCTTCGTCCACATAGACGTGATGCGACGTCATTCCCGTATCGGGTGCATGGTGGTGGACCGCGAACGCCGGCGGTTCGAGCCGGAACGCGGATGGCCCATCGGCCCGCAGGTCGAAGGCGACCTGGTGCGCGGGCGACGGCACCGCGGACGCGAGCGTGCCGCCGAAGCGCGTGAACATCGTGCGGTGCACGTGACCGCACAGTACGCGCTCGACGTTCGGATGACCGCGCAGCAGCGCGTCGAGTTTCGCGGCGGCGGCGGGCGCGAGACGCAGCTTGTCCATGTGGCCGATGCCCGACACGAACGGCGGGTGATGCAGCGCGACGATCACCGGCCGCTCGCGTGCGGCGTCGAGCTGTGCGGCAAGCCACGCGAGCCGTGCGTCGCACAGGTCGCCATGGCTCGCGCCCGGCACCTGCGAATCGAGCGCGAGCACGCGCACCGCGCCGACGTCGAGCGCGTATTGCACGAATTCGCCGTCCTGCAACTCGGCGCGATCGGCGAACGCGCGGCGCAATCCGGCGCGGTCGTCGTGATTGCCGATCATCAGGTAGTACGGGATCTCGAGCGCCGCGAGCAGCCCGCGCAGGTTGCCGTATTCGTCGTCATGGCCGAAGTCGGTCAGGTCGCCGGTGACGAGCACGGCGTCGGGCCGCGGCACGAGCGCATTCAGCTTCGCGATGCAGCGCGCGAGCGCGGCCGCCGTGTCGACGCGCCGGTACGCGAGCTGGCCCGGACGCTTGATGTGGAGATCGCTGATTTGAGCAAGCAGCATCGTCGTTCCTCGGAATCGTCTGGTTGTTGTCGCGGCGGTGTGCGCCGCCGTGGGGTGCTGCATGAATGATGCCCGATCGACGCCTTACGCGCCGAGCGCGATCAGACCTTCCGGCGCGATCGCGAGGCCGACCGCCGTGCCGCGTGCGAGCGCGATGCGGCCCGGCACGTCGATCACGAGCGCGTCGGGTGCCGCATGCTCGATCGTGAGGCGCGTGCGCTCGCCGAGGAACGCGCACGCGCCGACCGCGCCGCGCAGCGGCGCATGCGCGGGATCGGCGAGCTGCGCGTCCTCGGGGCGGAAGAACCATTCGTCGGCCGCATGCGGCGTGACGATCGCGCCGCCGGTCGTTTCGAGCGCGCCGTCGCGCCACTGGCCCGCCAGCCGGTTCAGCGTGCCGATGAACTGTGCGACCGTGCGGTTCGCGGGGCGGTAGTAGATCTCGCGCGGCGTGCCGATCTGCTCGATGCGGCCCGCACCCATCACGACGATCCGGTCGCCGAGTTCCATCGCTTCGGCCTGGTCGTGCGTGACGTAGACGGTCGTCACGCCGAGCGTGCGCAGCAGCGTGTTCATGTCGCGGCGCAGCACGTCGCGCAGCTTCGCGTCGAGCGCGGTCAGCGGTTCGTCGAGCAGCAGCACGCGCGGCCGCACCGCGAGCGCGCGCGCCAGCGCGACGCGCTGACGCTGGCCGCCCGACAGTTGATCGACCGGTTTGTCCGCGTGCGCGTCGAGTCGCATCATCGCGAGCAGCTCGTCGACGCGTTCGCGCAACGCACGCGGCTCGGTCTTGCGGATCTTCAGCCCGTAGCCGACGTTGCCGCGCACCGTCAGGTTCGGAAACAGCGCGTAGTTCTGGAACACCATGCCGACCTGCCGGCGCTCGATCGGAAGCAGGGTGACGTCGTCGTCGCCGAACGCGATGGTGCCGCCGGCATCGGGTGTGTCGAGGCCCGCGATCAGGCGCAGCGTGGTCGTCTTGCCGCAGCCCGACGGCCCGAGCAGCACGAGCGTTTCGCCGGCGCCGATCGACAGGTCGAGCGGTTCGAGCACGCGTGTGCCGCGGAAGGTCTTCGCGCAGCCGGTCAGGGTGATGGGAGTGGAATCGAGTTTCATGTCTGCGAAAAAATCAGCGCGGGCGCTGCTTCGGCGCGCGCGTACCGGACGGATCGACGCCGAGCCACTGCATCGCGACGAGCAGCGGCAGCGTCATCAGCAGGAACAGGATCGTGTACGCGCTGCCGACTTCGAGCCGCAGCGACGCATACGTATCGGCGAGCCCGACCGGCAGCGTCTTGGTGTCGGGCGTGTGCAGCATCCACGTGAGGTTGAATTCGCCGATCGACAGCGTGAGCACCGCGAGCGCGCCCGCGACGATGCCGGGCCGCAGGTTCGGCAGCACGATCGTGACGAAGCGCGTGACGAACGACGCGCCGAGGCTCGCCGCGCCTTCCTCGAGCGTGCGCAGGTCGGCGCCGGCCGCGACGGCCGCGACCGCGCGCACCATGAACGGCAGCGTGAACACGACGTGGCCGACGACGATGAACCACAGGCTCATCCGGAACGCGGTGAAGCCGCCGTACACGACCAGCAGCGCGAGCGCCGAAGCCAGCCCCGGCAGCGCGACCGGCAGCACCAGCGCTTCCTCGATCGCACGCGCGATGCGGTGCTTGCTGCGCGCGAGCGCATAGCCGGCCGGCACGCCGACCGCGAGCACGATCGCGAGCGTCGCGAACGCGACGTAGAGCGACAGCGCGACCGAGCCGTGATACTGCTGCCACACCTGATCGAGCCAGCGCAGCGTGAGGCCGCTCGACAGGCCGCGGAAATAGTTGACGGTCAGCCCCGCGAGCACCGACATCACGACGGGCACGATCAGGAACGCGCACAGCAGCAGCGTGACGCCCCATTGCAGCGCGGCGATCGCGCGTGCTCCCGCGACGCGCGGTGCGTGCCGGGCGGCAGGCTTCGCGGGCAAGGAAGCCGGAACAGGGGCCGGGGCGGGCGCGGACGAGCCGGAAAGCGATGGCATGCGGAAATCCTCAGGCCGCGGCGGCGGCGGTATGGCCGGTGAAGCGCCGCGCGAGCGCGAGCACGGCCCAGGTGACGATGCCGAGCACGATCGACAGCCCGGCCGCCGTCGCGATGTTCGCGTTCAGCGTGAATTCGGTATAGATCGTCATCGGCAACACGTTCAGGTCGGTGGCGAGCGTAAACGCCGTGCCGAACGCGCCCATCGCGGTCGCGAAGCAGATCGCGCCGGCCGCGATCAGGCCCGGCGCGAGCGCCGGCAGCACGATGTCGACGAAGATGCGCCACGGCGACGCGCCGAGCGAACGCGCGGCTTCCTCGAGCGACGCGTCGAGCTTCGACGCGGCCGCGATCACGGTGACGATCACGCGCGGGATCGAGAAGTACAGGTAGCCGATGAACAGGCCCGCCACCGAATACGCGAAGACCCACTTGTCGCCGGTGAGCTTCGCCGACAGCATGCCGATCAGCCCCTGACGTCCGGCGAGCATGATCACCATGAAGCCGACGACGACACCCGGGAACGCGAGCGGAAACGTCAGCAGCGCGAGCAGCACGCGCTTGCCGGCGAATTCGCGGCGCGCGAGCAGCAGGCCCGAGATCGTCGACAGCGCGAGCGTCGCGAGCGTGACGCCCGCGGACAGCGCGACCGTCTCGCCGAGGCTCTTCATGTAGCGGGCATTGCCGAGCAGCGCCGCGTAGTGCGAGAAGAAGGCGCCATCGGCGGACACCTGCACGAGCGACGCCATCGGCAGCAGCCAGAACGCGGCGAATACCGCCAGCGCCGGCGCGACGAGCGCGACGCGCCAGCGCAGCGGAAAAGTCAGGTCGAGCATGACGTGGGGCCGGCCGCTTACTGCATCACCTGCAGGTATTGCTGGCCGAACGCCTGCTGCCCGGCCGCCATCTTGCCGAAGTCGACCGACTTCGCCCGCGCGTATTCGCTCGCCGGCAGGAACTTCGCGGCGACGTCGGCGCCGAGCGCCTGCGCGCGCACCGGGCGCAGGTATGCGTTGGCCCACAGCTTCTGGCCTTCGTCCGACAGCACGAAATCGAGCACCTTCTTGCCGTTCGCATCGTGCGGCGCACCCTTCACGAGGCTCATCACGTACGGCACCGCGATCGTGCCTTCCTTCGGAATCACGAACTCGACGTTCGCGTTGTCCTTGTATTTCGCGCGATACGCGTCGAAGTCGTAGTCGAGCAGGATCGGAATCTCGCCGGACAGCACGCGCGCATAGGCCGTCTGCTTCGGCACGATCGGCGCGTTCGCCTTCAGCTTGCGGAACCAGTCGAGCGCCGGCTTGAAGTTGTCGAGACTGCCGCCGAGCGCCTGGTTGACGGCGACCGCGCCCGCGTAGCCGACGAACGCGCTCGACGGATCGAGATAGCCGACCATGCCCTTGTATTCGGGCTTCAGCAGATCGGCCCACGAGCGCGGCACGGGCTTGCCGTCGAGTGCGTCCTTGTTCACGAAGAAGCCGAGCGTGCCCGAGTGGATCGCGAACCAGTAGCCTTGCGGGTCCTTCAAGTTCGCGGGAATGTCGTTCCAGTGCGCGGGCTTGTACGGCGCGATCACGCCCTTGTCCTTCGCCTGGAACGCCGACGACACGCCGAGGTAGACGACGTCGGCCACCGGGCTTTTCTGCTCGGCGATCAGCTGCGCGATCGACTGGCCGGAGTTCTTGTTGTCGAACGGCACGCGGATGCCGGTCTTCTGCCTGATCGCCGCGATCTGCGCGGCCCAGTCGGCCCATTCGGGCGGGCAGTTGTAGCAGATCGCCGTTTCGTCGGCGTGGGCCGCGGGGGCGCCGGCGACGAGCGCGGCAACGGCGAGCGGCGCGGCGAGCGCGCGCAGCAGCGAGGTCAGGCGAAAGGACACGGTGGGTCTCCGGACGAGTGGGGTAGCGCTGGGGTAGCGGGGGGATCGGCGGGCGTGACGCGTGCGTTCTGCGATCACGCCTTGCGCAGTTGCAGCTCGGTGGCCGGCGGTGCGATCGTCGCACCGTCGCGCACCGCGTGCGGCAGGATCATCGACGTGCGCTCGATCGCCGCGCCGCCGATGGATTCGACGAGACGCTGCCATGCGTGGCGGCCGATGTCGCGGTTCGGCGTCGCGACGCTCGCGAGCGGCGGCGCGAGCAACTCGCCGATCGCGATGCCGTCGAAGCCGAGCACCGACAGGTCGTCGGGGATCGAGAAGCCCGCGCGGCGCAGGCCGCGCATCACGACCATCGCGAGCAGGTCGTTGCTGCAGAACAGGGCGGTCGGCCGCGTGGCGTGCGCGGTGAGATGCGCGAGCACCGCATCGGGCAACTCGGGCGCGTTGAAGTCGACTTCGACGGGCGGCAGCGTGGCCACGCCGCTTTCCTCGAGTGCCTGCGCATAACCGAGATGGCGCTGGCGGGCGCGATCCGACGCGGCGAGCGAACCGGCCAGCATCAGCACGCGGCGATGGCCGCGCGCGGTCAGCAGCTGCACGCCGTCGTACGCGGCGCGGCGGTTGTCGACCGACACCGACGGACGGCGCTGCGTGTCGTTGTGCATCAGCACGTAGTGCGAGCCGTCGCGGTCGAGCATGTCGAGCAGCGGGTGTGTGTCCGCATCGGCGACGGTGAGGATCAGCCCTTCGACGCGCTGCTCGCGCAGCGTCTCGATCGCATGACGCTCACGCGCCGCGTCGTATTCGGTCGTCATCAGGATCAGCTTGAAACCGGCCGCGGTCGCGAGCGCGTCGATGCCTTGCAGGCAGTCGGCGAACACCGGGTTCGACAGCGTCGGCACGACGACGCCGACGAGCCGCGTGCGCTCGCCGCGCAGTTGCCGGCCGAGTGGGCTCGGGCGGAACTGCAGCGTATCGATCGCGGTGCGGATCGTCTGCAGCGTGGCGGGGCTGACGGTATGCGGCGCGTTGATCGCACGCGAGACGGTGGCGATCGAGAAGCCCGCGAGGGCAGCGACGTCCTTGATGGTCGAGGTCATGAAATAACGCGATGTAAACGTTTTCGGCCGGGGAATTATCGAAAACGTTTGTGACTTCGCGATGACGCACGCGACGCTTGTTTCGCGACAAGCACGACACAAACGTCAGACGGTTGGGGCCGTCGGACGACGCGCGGTCGATTGTATCGGGGGATGTTGCGGCGCGGGACGAAATCGTCGGCCGTGTCGTATCGGTGTCGAATGCGCGGGTAGACGCAATGCGACGATGAGGGTGTCGCGATGCGGCGCGGCGGAATGAGGGAACGCATGCGCAAGCAATGGTAGAATCGCGTCCGCCCTCTTGCCGGGGTGATGAAATTGGTAAACATAGCGGACTTAAACGATTGAGTGCCCGGTCGGAAACGGTCGGTGCAGAACCCTTCAAATTCGGCGAAACCCCTGATGTGCGCATCGAGGCAACGCCGAGCCAAGCCTCGCGGCATCCGCGAGGAAGGTGTAGAGACTAGACGGGGGGCGCCTAAGGCGCACGGGCAGCGGTCACGCCCGCGCGCGACGGTGAAGGCATAGTCCAGCGCACGAACGGTTCGCGCACGCGACGCCGGCTTTGAAAGAAGCAGTGTGACGAAAATCCGCCGCCTTAACTGGCTTGCCGGTTCGAGTCCGGTCCCCGGCACCATCGATTGCGTTGATGCGATGCGATTCGATTCGATGAAGGTGTGAAAAACCCGCGAGAAATACAGCGCTCGCGGGTTTTTTATTGGTCCGGCGTCGCCATCGACGCAGGGCTGCGCCGCTGGCCGGGACGTGAAGAATGTCGCCGCTTGTCGCGTGTCAGAAAATCCCCAGCCCGCCGTCCGCGCCCCAGACCTGCCCGTTCGCATAGCTCGTTTCCGACGCCGCGAGCGCGACATACAGCGGGGCGATTTCCGCCGGTTGCCCGGGCCTGCCGTACGGCGAGCCCGCCGCATAGTTGACGACCGTCTCCGGTGGCTGACCGCCGCTCGATTGCAGCGGCGTCCAGTAAGGGCCGGGCGCGACCGCATTGACGCGAATGCCGCGCGGCCCGAGCTGTTTCGCGAGCGATCGCGTGAACGCGATGATGCCGGCTTTCGTCGTCGCATAGTCGAGCAGGTTGGCGCTCGCCCTGACCGCCTGGACCGACGTGGTGTTGATGATCGACGCGCCGGGCGGAAGATGCGGGATCGCCGCCTTCGTGATCCAGAACATCCCGTAAAGATTGGTCTTGACCGTCGCATCGAAGTGCTCGGTCGTCATCTCGCCGATCGAATCGAGCGCCTGTTGTCGGGCGGCGTTGTTGACGAGAATGTCGAGGCCGCCGAGTGCTTCCGCCGCGCGTGCGACCAGTCGCTGGCAGAACGTTTCGTCGCGGATGTCGCCCGGCAGCGCGACGGCTTGGCGTCCCGCTGCCCGGATCAGCGCAACGACTTCCCGCGCGTCGGATTCCTCCACAGGCAGGTAGCCGATCGCGACATCCGCCCCTTCGCGTGCGAACGCGATGGCCGCTGCCCGGCCGATGCCGGAGTCGCCGCCGGTGACGAGCGCCTTGCGGCCGACGAGCCGGCCACGGCCGCGATAGCTTTGCTCGCCGTGGTCGGGGCGCGGCTGCATCCGGCTCGCGAGTCCCGGCGGCGCCTGGACCTGATGCGGGAACGGCGGCTTCGGGTACAGATCGACCGGATTCGTCAGGCCCTGCGCGGCGGGCGGCGCGTCGACGGCATGCGCGGTGGACGGGCCGAGTGCGGACATCGCGGCCAGTGCGCCAAGATTGCCGATGACCTGTCGGCGCGACACGCGCATGCCTGCTTCGTTATCGTCGTCTTTCAACAGATGCTCCGTGAGCGAAATCGCGCGTCGCGTTCCGTGCCGTCCGCGCGAAAGTGGATGATCGCCGTACGGCCGGCGAAATCGTCGGCGCGCGACGACGGTGCCGTCACGCGCCGGTACATCGCGTTCATTCGACGCGCAGGATCAGCTTGCCGGTCGTCTGGCCGGTTTCGAGCGCGTGATGCGCGTCGGCAATCGCGTCGAATCCGTAGCTGCCGCCGATCAGCGGCTTCAGCTTGCCGGTCGCGAGCAGTCCGAACAGTTCGCCGAGTGTCCGGCGCACGACGTCGTCGTTGAGGAACGCGTGCAGCGCGAAGCCGGACACCGATCGGCAGCCGAAGATCAACGCATTCATCAGCGCGTCGTCGACCGTCAGGAGTTGACCGCTCGCGGCACCGTAGCTGACGAACCGGCCGTATATCGCAAGGCCCGATACCAATGTGCGCGCGACCGTCCCGCCGATCGAATCGAACACGACGTCCGGGCCCTCCCGGCCGGTGGCGTCGCTCAATTGCTCGGCCCAGTGCGCGTCGCGATAGCTGATGGCCCGATCGGCGCCCAGCGTTCGCACCGCATGCAGTTTGGCCGGCGCGCCTGCGAGGCCCGTGATCGAGCGCGCTCCGTCGAGTCTCGCCAGCTGGATCAGCATCGAGCCGACGCCGCCGGCCGCGGCGGTGATCGCGACCGTGCGTGCGGCCACCGGCGTCTCGCGCAGCAGCACGCGGGCCACCAGCCCCTGCAGCATCACGGCGACCGCATCGTCGTCGGAGACTTCGTCGGGAATCGCGGTAATCAGCGCGGCGCCGAGCGTCACGTATTCGGCGTAGCCGCCGGTCGCGCGCATCGCGCCGAACAGCGGCGCCGCGACGCGTGCGCCGATCCGGATGTCGCGGACGTTCGCGCCCACCGCGGCGACGGTGCCGACGACTTCCGAGCCGGGCACCGCGGGCAGCGTCAGCGCCGGGCCCGGATAGGTGCCGGCGCGTTGCAGCGTTTCCGCGAAATTCAGCCCGACGCGCGTGACGCGGACGAGGACCTCGTCCGCGGCAGGCGTCGGACGCTCGATCACGACGGGACGCAGGACGGAAGGATCGCCGACCCGCTCGATCTGGATGGCATGCATGCTGCTCATGGAAACATCTCGCTTGAAAAGGGGGCGTTCGCCCCGGGGGATGAATGAAGCGCGGACGCGATGCGGCCGCGCAAGTGGGGTGTTGCCGCAGACGTGACGGATCAGTCCGGTTGCGCGCGGTCGAGCGCGAGACGGCCGGCGCCATGCAGGAACAGCGCGAGCAGGCCGCCTGCCATCGACAGGTTCATCATGAAGAACGTCTGCTGCGTCTGGTCGCCGCCGCCGTGGAAGATCACCGCGGCGATGATCGAGAAGATCGCGAGCCCGAGCGCCGCGAGCCGCGTCATGAAACCGGTGATCAACGCCAGGCCGCCGGCGATCTCGACGACGATCACGAGCGGAAGCAGCGCGCCCGATACGCCCATGTGTTCCATGTACTGCCGGGTGCCCGCATAGTTGAAGATCTTGCTGATCCCGGCGCCGAGATACACGCCGGCGATGAGGAGGCGCACGAGGACGGACAGCACGAGGTTGACGACGGGCGTCTGCACGGTCGTTTTGTACAGTGCGCGGTTGATCGAATTGATCATTGGGAATCCATAATGAATGAGTGGGCGGGCGGTCGAGCCGGCCGGGTGACGGTCTGCTTACGCGTCGAGCGTCGGGTAGTCGGTGTAGCCGGCTTCACCGCCGCCGTAAGCGGTGGACATGTCCGCGTGCGCGAGCGGGCGATCGTGTCGAATGCGCGTGACGAAATCGGGGTTCGCGATGAACGGGTAGCCAAACGACACGAGGTCGGCATGGCCGTCGGCGAGTGCCTGTTGCGCGCGTGCTTTCGTGTAGCCGCCGTTCGCGATGTAGAACCCGCCGAAGGCACGGCGCAATGCGCGGTAGTCGAACGGCGGCGCCTGATCGGCCGCGACCTGCGGAATGCCTTCGACGACGTGAAGATAGGTGGCGAGCCCGGTCAGCCGGTCGGCGAACCGCTCGAACAGCGCCTGCGGCTGGCTGTCCGCGATGCCGCCGAAATGCGGCGTGACCGGCGAAATGCGGACGCCCACGCGCGCGGGACTCACGACGCGTCCGACCGCCCGCACGACGTCGAGCGGCAGCCGGATCCGGTTGTCGATCTCCCCGCCGTACGGGTCGGTGCGCCGGTTGGTACCGTCGCGCAGGAACTGATCGAGCAGATAGCCGTTCCCCGCGTGAATCTCGACACCGTCGAAACCGGCCTGCAACGCGGCCTGCGCCGCATGTGCGTATTGCTCGACGATGCCGGGGATTTCATCGGTGTCGAGTGCGCGCGGCACGGGGTGCGGCTTCGGCCCGTCCGGCGTGAATGCCTGCCCGTCAGGCTGAATGGCCGACGGCGCGACGGGCAGCGCGCCGTCGGGCTGCAGATCGGGATGGCCGATGCGGCCGACGTGCGCGAGTTGGACGAAAATCCGGCCGCCTGCGCGATGCACGGCATCGGTCACGCGTTTCCAGCCGTCGATTTGCGCATCGCTGTAGATCCCCGGCGTGAACGGATAGCCCTTGCCGAGCGGCGAGATCTGCGTGCCCTCCGTGACGATCAGGCCAGCCGACGCGCGTTGGGCGTAGTAGGTGGCGTTGATCGCGCCCGGTGCATCGCCGGCGCCGGCCCGGCTGCGCGTCATCGGCGCCATCACGATGCGGTTGCCGAGTGTGATCCCGCCGAATTCGAGCGGGTCGAACAACGTGGCGCGGGTCGATGCCGCCCGGTCGGGTGAAGCGTGGTCGATCGTCATGATTCCATTTTCCTGTCGTGTTCATGGGTCGTCGACGCGCGAGCCGGGATGCCCGGCGTGCACGCGTCGAACGCTGCTGAGCACGAATTTAGGAGAATGCCGTGATCGAAACAATCGTCTAAAATGGATCGTTAAAATCGATTTTCTTGATGGATCATGGAGCGAAGCCCCAATCTGGAGCAACTGCGCGCGTTCATCGCGGTGGTCGAAGCCGGCAGCTTTTCCGGCGCGGCACGGCGGCTCGAGCGCGCGCAATCCGTCGTCAGCTACGCGATCGCCAATCTGGAGTCGTTGCTGGGCGTGCCGCTTTTCGAACGGGGCAAACGGCGGCCGACGCTGACGGCGGCCGGCGAAATCGTCCTGGCCGACGCACGGCGGCTCGACATGCTGACGGGCCAGTTGCTGGCGAAAACCGCCGGGCTGCGCGGCGGGGTGGAAGCCGAGCTGTCGCTGGCGGTGGACGTGATGTTTCCGCTGGCCAGACTCGTCGAGGGGCTGCGTGCGTTCGCCGACGAATTTCCCACGGTCGCGCTCAACCTGACCATCGAAGCGCTCGGCGGGGTGATGAAGCTGGTGGTCGATGGCGGCTGCGCGCTCGGCATCAGCGGGCCCGTGCAAAACTGGCCGGACGTGATCGATGCGACGTCCATGGGCGCGATCGAACTGGTCACCGTCGCCGCGCCCACACATCCGCTCGCGCAGCGCCGCGGGCGTGTGCCGCTGTCCGACGCGCGCGAATATACGCAGCTCGTGCTGACCGACCGAAGCAAACTGACCGAAGGGCAGTCGTTCGGCGTGTATGCGACGCGCACATGGAGGACCGCGGACCTCGGCGCGAAGCATCGACTGTTGCTCGAAGGGCTCGGCTGGGGATCGATGCCGATGCATTTGATCGAGGACGATCTGCGGCAAGGCCGACTGGCCGTCGTGCGCTTGTCGGATCGCGATGTGTTTCGATACGGCATGTCGTTGATCCGGCGGGCCGATCGCGCGAGTGGGCCCGCGACGCAGTGGCTGATCGACCATCTGACGCGTCCGGGCGAACTGGAGGCCTGAAGCGCTGCACCGTCTCTGCGCTTCACTGCGCCGAAAACGGCGCCATGTGATACTGGCACGCACGTCGCAGCGGACACCTTCGTCGCCCCCGGCAAACGCGTGCCGCCGACCGCTTCCGTCATCGTTCGCCTCTCGCAAGACCATCCGTCATGACCGACTCGACCCACCACTATTACGAACCGTCGCAAGGCCACGGCCTGCCGCACGATCCGTTGAACGCGATCATCGGCCCGCGCCCGATCGGCTGGATTTCATCCCGCGGCAGCGACGGCACGCTGAATCTCGCGCCGTACAGCTTCTTCAACGCGTTCAACTATCGCCCGCCGATCATCGGCTTTTCGAGCACCGCCGCGAAGGACAGCCTGCGCAACGTGCAGGAAACCGGCGAGTTCGTGTGGAACCTCGCGACGCGCGATCTTGCCGAGCGGATGAACCAGACCTGCGCCGCCGTGCCGTACGACGTGAACGAATTCGAACTCGGCGGCTTGACCGCCGTGCCGTCGCGCCTCGTCGACGTGCCGCGCGTCGCGGAAAGCGGCGTCAACTTCGAATGCAAGGTGACCGACGTGATCCGGCTGCGCGATCATCGCGGCGTCGAGACGCCGGCCACGCTGGTGCTGGGCGAGGTCGTCGCGGTCCATATCCGCCATGACCTGCTGAAGGACGGCGTGTTCGACACGTTCGGCGCGGGCATCATTCTTCGTGCGGGTGGCCCGTCGGCCTATGCGCACGTGACGCCCGACAGCCGCTTCGACATCTTCCGGCCCGACGCATGATCGATCGCGCGCCGCAGTAGGCCGGCAATCGGCGCGGAAGCGCCCGAATCCGAAAAGACCCCGCGGAGATCGAGGATTTCGCGGGGTCTTTTGCTTCGTACCCTCAGAGGAAGCGGGCGCGCCGTTCGTCCGTCCCCCGATGCCCGATCGCCGCTGGCTCGGCGACCCCGCACCGCAGCAGACCTCTCCCGCGCCGCCACCGTGCGCCGCACTCACACGCCGCCTCCCTCCGCCATGGCAAATCTGCTCACCACGAACGAGCGGCTTGGGCATCGACGCCCGCCGCTGCCAGGCATAAATTTCCGAGGTTGACGTGCTTATCCGCGCGTCAGCTCGCGCGCAGGCCGGCAACCGGCCCGCGCGTTCCCAAACAGCGTGAGACACAATCGAGCGTGGAGACGACACGATGAGCCTGTCAGAGCCATTGCGTCTGCATGTGCCGGAGCCCACCGGGCGCCCGGGCTGCAAGACGGACTTTTCCTATCTGCATCTATCGCCGGCCGGCGCCGTTCGCCGCCCGCCGATCGACGTTGCCGCGGCGGACACCGCCGATCTCGCCCGCAGCCTCGTGCGCGTGCTCGACGACAACGGCAAGGCCGTTGGCCCGTGGGCGCCCGATCTCGACGATGCGCGACTGATCGCCGGGCTGCGCGCGATGCTCAAGACCCGCATTTTCGACGCGCGCATGATGATCGCGCAGCGCCAGAAGAAAATCTCCTTCTACATGTTGAGCCTCGGCGAAGAGGCGATCGGCACCGCGCACGCGATGGCGCTGCGCGACGGCGACATGTGCTTTCCGACCTACCGGCAGCAGAGCATCCTGATCGCGCGCGACGTGCCGCTCGAGCGGATGATCTGCCAGCTGATGTCGAACGAAGGCGATCCGCTGAAGGGCCGCCAGCTCCCGGTGATGTACTCGGACCGCGAAGCCGGCTTCTTCTCGATTTCCGGCAACCTCGCGACGCAGTTCATCCAGGCGGTCGGCTGGGCGATGGCGTCGGCGATCAAGGGCGACACGAAGATCGCGTCCGCGTGGATCGGCGACGGCGCGACGGCCGAAGCCGATTTCCACACCGCGCTCACGTTCGCGCACGTGTACCGCGCGCCGGTCGTGCTGAACGTCGTCAACAACCAGTGGGCGATCTCGACGTTCCAGGCGATCGCGGGCGGCGAGGGCACGACCTTCGCCGGGCGCGGCGTCGGCTGCGGGATCGCATCGCTGCGCGTCGACGGCAACGACTTCCTCGCGATCTACGCGGCGTCGAGCTGGGCGGCCGAACGCGCACGCCGCAATCTCGGCCCGACGCTGATCGAGTGGGTGACCTACCGCGCGGGCGCGCATTCGACGTCGGACGATCCGACCAAGTACCGGCCGAGCGATGACTGGTCCCATTTCCCGCTCGGCGATCCGATCGAGCGCTTCAAGCGCCACCTGATCGTGAAGGGCATCTGGTCGGACAGCGCGCACGACGCGTTGACGGCCGAGCTCGAGGCCGAGGTGATCGCCGCGCAGAAGGAAGCGGAGAAGTACGGGACGCTCGCCGACGACCGGATTCCGTCGCCGGCCTCGATGTTCGACGACGTGTACAAGGAGCTGCCCGCGCACCTGCGCCGTCAGCGCCAGGAACTGGGAGCGTGATCATGGCGCAACACGAGACAGGGACGGCGACGCAGCCGATGACGATGATCCAGGCGCTGCGCTCCGCGATGGACGTGATGCTCGGGCGCGACAGCGACGTGGTCGTGTTCGGGCAGGACGTCGGCTATTTCGGCGGCGTGTTCCGCTGTACCGAAGGACTGCAGAACAAGTACGGCAAGTCGCGCGTGTTCGATGCGCCGATCTCGGAAGGCGGGATCGTCGGCGCGGCGGTCGGGATGGGCGCGTACGGCTTGCGCCCCGTCTGCGAAATCCAGTTCGCCGACTATTTCTATCCGGCATCCGACCAGATCGTGTCGGAAGGCGCGCGGCTGCGCTACCGCTCGGCCGGCCAGTTCACCGCGCCGATGACGATCCGGATGCCGTGCGGCGGCGGGATCTACGGCGGGCAGACGCACAGCCAGAGCCCGGAGGCGATGTTCACGCAGGTGTGCGGGCTGCGCACCGTGATGCCGTCGAATCCGTACGACGCGAAAGGGCTGCTGATCGCGTCGATCGAGAACGACGATCCGGTGATCTTCCTCGAACCGAAACGGCTGTACAACGGCCCGTTCGACGGCCATCACGAACGGCCCGTCACGTCGTGGCTCAAGCATCCGGCGAGCGCGGTGCCCGAAGGCTACTACACGGTGCCGCTCGATACGGCCGCCGTCGTGCGGCCCGGCAACGACGTGACGGTGCTCACGTACGGCACGACGGTGCACGTATCGCTCGCCGCCGCCGAGGAGACCGGCATCGACGCGGAAGTGATCGACCTGCGCACGCTGTGGCCGCTCGACCTCGACACGATTGTCGCGTCGGTGCGCAAGACCGGGCGCTGCGTCGTGGTGCACGAGGCGACGCGCACCTGCGGCTATGGCGCGGAGCTCGTGTCGCTGGTCCAGGAACACTGCTTCTACCACCTCGAGGCGCCGGTCGAGCGCACGACGGGCTGGGACACGCCGTATCCGCATGCGCAGGAATGGGCGTATTTTCCGGGGCCGACCCGGGTCGGTGAAGCGTTGCGACGCGTGATGGAGGCGTGAGATGGGGATTCATGTCATCAAGATGCCGGATATCGGCGAAGGGATCGCCGAGGTCGAGCTGGTGGCCTGGCATGTGGAAGTCGGGCAGACGATCAAGGAAGACCAGCCGCTCGCCGACGTGATGACCGACAAGGCGGCGGTCGAGATTCCGTCGCCGGTGACGGGCAAGGTGATCGAGCTGGGCGGCCGGATCGGCGAGATGATGGCGGTCGGCAGCGAGCTGATTCGGCTGGAAGTCGAAGGCGACGGCAACCTGAAGGCCGGGGCACCGGTGCGGGAAACAAAGGTAGAAACCGCACCGGTCGCGGTGGCGGCACCGTCGAAACCGGTAGCCGACGCATCGGCCGAGTCGTCTGCGCAGCCGGCGGCGCCTCGTGCACCGGCGAAACCGCGCCGCGAGGAACCGGTCGCGCAGCCGCGCGTGGCGCTGGCACCGGGCGAACGGCCGCTCGCGTCGCCGGCCGTGCGTCAGCGTGCGTGGGACATGGGTATCGAGCTGCGCTACGTGCGCGGCACCGGTGAAGCCGGGCGGATCCTGCATGCGGATCTCGATGCATATGCGCGCACCGGCGGCGGCTCGGCGCACGGGGCACAACCGCGCGGCTACGACGAACGCCACGACGAAACCGAAGTGCCGGTGATCGGCTTGCGGCGCGCGATCGCGCGCAAGATGCAGGAAGCGAAGCGCCGCATCCCGCACTTCAGCTACGTCGAGGAAATCGACGTCACCGAGCTCGAATCGTTGCGCACGGAGCTGAACCGCCGCCACGGCGACACGCGCGGCAAGCTCACGCCGCTGCCGCTGCTGATCCGCGCGATGGTGATCGCGCTGCGCGACTTCCCGCAGATCAACGCGCGGTTCGACGACGAAGCGGGCGTCGTCACGCGCTACGGCGCGGTGCACATGGGCGTCGCGACGCAGACGGACGGCGGCCTCACGGTGCCCGTGCTGCGTCATGCGGAAGCGCGTGACGTGTGGTCGATCTCGGCGGAAATCGCGCGGCTTGCCGACGCGGTGCGCGCGAACCGGGCGCAGCGCGACGAGCTGAGCGGGTCGACGATCACGATCTCGAGCCTCGGCGCGCTCGGCGGCATCGTGTCGACGCCGGTGATCAATCATCCGGAGGTGGGCATCGTCGGCGTCAACCGGATCGTCGAGCGGCCGATGATTCGCGACGGCGCGATCGTCGCGCGCAAGATGATGAACCTGTCGTCGTCGTTCGATCATCGCGTCGTCGACGGCGCGGATGCGGCCGAATTCATCCAGGCCGTGCGCGCGGTGCTCGAACGCCCGGCACTGCTGTTCGTGGAGTGAGCCGATGAAGAACGAACACACCACACTGCTCGTCATCGGCGGCGGCCCGGGCGGCTACGTCGCCGCGATCCGCGCCGGCCAGCTCGGCATTCCGACCGTGCTCGTCGAACGCGACCGGCTCGGCGGCACCTGCCTGAACATCGGCTGCATTCCTTCGAAGGCGTTGATCCATGTGGCCGACGCATTCGAACAGGCGTGCGGCCATGCCGGCGAAGGCGCGCTCGGGATCCGCGTGCGCGCGCCCGAGATCGACATCGCGAAAAGCGTCGCGTGGAAGGACGGCATCGTCGACCGGCTGACGCGCGGCGTCGGCGCACTGCTCAAGAAGAGCGGCGTGCGCGTGCTGCACGGCGAAGCGCGCGTGATCGACGGCAAGACCGTCGAAGTCGTCAGCGCCGGCCACGCGGTGCGGATCGGTTGCGAACACCTGTTGCTCGCGACCGGTTCCGAACCGGTCGAATTGCCGTCGATGCCGTTCGGCGGGCACGTCGTGTCGTCCACCGACGCGCTGTCGCCCGCGACGCTGCCGAAGCGGCTGGTCGTCGTCGGGGCCGGGTATATCGGGCTCGAACTCGGGATCGTCTATCGCAAGCTCGGCGTCGACGTCAGCGTCGTCGAAGCGGCCGAGCGCGTGTTGCCTGCGTACGATGCCGAACTCGTGCGGCCGGTTGCCGATTCGCTGGCGCGGCTCGGCGTGCGGCTGTGGCTCGGCCACAAGGTGCTCGGGCTCGACAAGCATGGCGCGGTGCGCGTGCAGGCGGCCGACGGCGCCGAGCAGACGCTGCCGGCCGATCGCGTGCTGGTTGCCGTCGGCCGCCGGCCGCGCGTCGACGGCTTCGGGCTCGAGACGCTGATGCTCGATCGCAACGGCCGCGCGCTGCGGATCGACGACACATGCCGGACCTCGATGCGCAACGTCTGGGCGATCGGCGACGTCGCGGGCGAGCCGATGCTCGCGCATCGCGCGATGGCGCAGGGCGAGATGGTGGCCGAGCTGATCGCCGGCCGGCGCCGCCAGTTCATGCCCGCGGCGATTCCGGCCGTGTGCTTCACCGATCCCGAGATCGTGACGGCCGGCTGGTCGCCGGACGATGCACATGCGGCCGGCGTCGATTGTCTGAGCGCATCGTTCCCGTTCGCGGCGAACGGTCGCGCGATGACGTTGCAGGCGACCGACGGATTCGTGCGCGTCGTCGCGCGGCGCGACAATCACCTGATCGTCGGCTGGCAGGCGGTCGGGCGCGGCGTGTCGGAGCTGGCCGCGGCGTTCTCGCAGTCGCTGGAGATGGGCGCGCGGCTGGAAGACATCGGCGGCACGATCCATGCGCATCCGACGCTCGGCGAAGCGCTTCAGGAAGCGGCGTTGCGCGCGCTCGGACACGCGCTGCATGTCTGACGTGCGAGCCCGACAGGGCGCCGCCGGTGCGGGATGCGCGCATCGGCGGCGCTTGCGGCGGCGGAGGTACGTCATGTCGTTTCATTCGATCCGGAATGATGCAATGCCGACGTTCCGCATGCTCGTGCGGAACGGGCGCGACGGCATGGCGCGGCCGGGCCGTGCATCGAATCGCCCGGAACCCACCTGACAAGGCCGTAATTTTTCGAGACGAGCGGAGGGTTGTCGGCGCCGCGTTGGCCGGCGATCATGTCGATAGCCGGAAACCGGGCCGCCTCGGGCCCGCCAACGCAGGCTCCATACGGAAGAACCGGACATGAAACTGCTGCTCGTCGGCGCGACCGGGCTCGTCGGGCGCCACGTCCTCGACGTCGCGCTGGCCGATGCGCGGGTCGATCAGGTGATCGTCCTCGCGCGCCGGCCGTTGTCGCCGCATCCGAAGATGCGTGCGCTGGAAGTCGATTTCGACCAGTTGCCCGATGCGGCCGACTGGTGGCGCGCGGACGCCGTGATCTGCACGCTCGGCACCACGATGCGGGCGGCCGGCTCGCAGGCGGCCTTTCGGCGCGTCGATCACGACTATCCGCTCGCGGTCGCGCGGCGCGCGCACCGGCACGGCACGCCGACCTACGTGCTGAATTCCGCCCTCGGCGCGGACGCTGCGTCGCGCATCTTCTACAACCGTGTGAAGGGCGAGGTCGAACAGGCGCTCGCCGGTGTCGGCTTCGATTCGCTCACGTATGTGCGACCGGGCCTGATCGGCGGCAGCCGCGACGAGTTCCGGTTCGGCGAGCGGCTGTTCGTGTTCGCGCTGAGCGCCGTCGGGCCGGTGCTGCCGGCGAAATGGCGCGTGAATCCCGCGTCGCGGATTGCGCGCGCGATGCTCGACGCGGCGATCGACGCACGGCCGGGTGTGCAGGTCGTCGCGTCCGACCAGCTCGTCTGACGCCGCGCGGGCGGCGCGCCCGCCAGGCTATTCGTCCGCGTTCGCGTCGAGCACGCCGAACTGCTCGGCGAGCGCCGCCGTGAACGCCTCCAGCGCTTCGCTGCCGTCGGAATTCCGCGGCGTCGCGAGCTGGAACTCGACCGTGTGGCTCAGCTTGCTCGCCAGCAGCCGGCGCATCTTCCCGGCAGCGACCCACGGCGCCGCGACGTGGTCGGGCAGGAAGCCGACATGCGCGCCCGACAGGATGAAGATCACGTCGGCATCGACGTTTTCCGAAAACGCGGTCGGCTGCGCATTGCGCAGCGCCGCCCCCGACGTATTCGTCTTGTAGAGCCGCGCGACGTTGCTCGCGCGTGCGATGTCGTTGACCGACACGGTTTTCTTCGCGAACAACGGATGGCGGGCGCCGCAATGCAGCGACTGGTGCTCGACGAACAGCGGCGCGTAGTGCAGGCCGGCCTGATGGCCGGAGAAATAGCCGATCGCGAGTTGCAGTTCGCCTTTCAGCAGCCGGCGCTCCAGCTCGTCGGGCGGCACCGCGATCATTTCGATCAGCACGTCCGGCGCGCGCTCGCGAAAGCGGCCGACGGCCGCCGCGATCGATTCGACGACGTCCGGCGAGAGCCGCTCGGACAGGCCGATGCGCAATTCGCCGAGCAACGTGCCCGATACGTGCTGCGTGTCGCGCGTGAACACGTCCATCGCGTGCAGGAGGCGGCGCGTCGACTGCAGCACGCGTTCCCCCTTCGGCGTCAACCGGAAGCCGCTTTTGCCGCGATCGCACAGCCGGAATCCGAGCCGCGTCTCGAGCTTGGCCATGTGCGTGCTGATCGTCGACGGCGCCATGCCGAGCGTGCCCTGCGCGGCGCTGAAGCCGCCGCTTTCGACGATCGTCAGAAAGAGCCGCAGCAACTGCACATCCATGTCTCTGAGTCGGGTCAGCATGGCGATACATCGCAGTTTGTGAAGTTGGCTTATGTTAGTTCATATTTTTCGTTGCGTACGGCGGCGGCAGAATCGGGCACGAGGTCGCCGGCCGTGCGACCGTGTCCTCTTCAGACAGGAATCCGACGATGAGCCAGAACGATTTCGCGTTCACACGCGACAGCCTCTACGGCACCCAGGCCGAACCCAGTTTCGCGGGCGCGACGAGCTTCATGCGCCGGCGTTTCAGCCGTGATCTCGACGGCGTCGACCTCGCGATCACCGGCGTGCCGTTCGATTCGGCCGCCTCGCACCGGCCCGGCACGCGGTTCGGCCCGCGCGGGTTGCGAATCGCGTCGACGGGCATCGCGTGGGAGCGCCCGTGGCCGTGGTCGTTCGATCCGTTCGACGTGCTGGCCGCGGTCGACTACGGCGATTGCGCGTTCGATCTCGGGCAGCCCGAAGCAGTGCCGGGCGCGATCGAGCGGCATGCCGATGCGATCCTCGCGCGCGGCTGCGCGATGCTGACGCTCGGCGGCGATCACTTCATCACGTATCCGCTGCTCAAGGCGCATGCGAAGGTGCACGGGCCGCTGTCGCTCGTGCATTTCGACGCGCACACCGATACGTGGCCCGACCGCGACGTGAAGCGCATCGATCACGGGACGATGTTCTATCACGCGGCGCGGGAAGGGTGGGTCGTGCCCGAACGATCCGCCCAGATCGGCATTCGCACGACCAACGACGATCCGATGGGCTTCGACATCCAGGATGCGCGCCACGTGCATGGGTCGACGCCCGCCGCGGTCGCCGCGCGCATTCGCGAGCGCGTCGGCGATCACCCGGTGTACCTGACGTTCGATATCGACTGTCTCGATCCGGCGTTCGCGCCGGGCACCGGGACGCCGGTCTCGGGCGGCCTGTCGAGCCATCAGGCGTTCGAGATCCTGCGCCACCTCGACGGCATCAACCTGGTCGGCATGGACGTGGTCGAAGTGTCGCCGCCGTACGATCATGCGGAAATCACGTCGCTGGCCGGTGCGACGATCGCGCTGGAACTGATCTGCCTGTATGCGTCGCGCCGGCGGCAGAAAAAGGAAGCGTCGATCGATGAATGACCTCACCTGGCGCAAGGCCGTTCCCGGCGACGCGGCCGAATGCATCGCGCTGCGGGCGCGCACGCGCGAGAACGCGTTCACCGAAGCGCAGTTGCGCGCGCTCGGCATCACCGTCGAAAGCTGGGACGACGGTATCCGCGACGGCCTGTTCTCGGGCCATGTCTGCTGCGTGCGCGGACGCATGGTCGGCTACTGCTTCGGCGACACCGGTTCCGGCGAGATCGTCGTGCTCGCGATGCTGCCCGAGTATGAAGGAGCGGGGATCGGCAAGCGGCTGCTGCGGCGCGTGATCGACGATTTCGCGGCGAACGGCTTCACGTCGCTGTTTCTCGGCTGCTCGACCGATCCCGCATCGCGTTCGTACGGGTTTTATCGCCATCTCGGCTGGATACCGACCGGGGAACTGGACGACGCGGGGGACGAGATTCTCACGTTTCAGGTCGGGCAGCGCGGTTGATCGCATGTGTGGTTCGGATCTCGGCGTCTGCCGGTCCGGACGACTGCCTGGCCAGACCAGGCACGCGGGCACTGCAGCATACGCGCCGACGACGCGACGCTGCGTGTCGACATCGAGGCCGCGCATACCGGCCGGGCTCCCTCCGCCGACGCATGACGTCTACGCCCGATCGGCGACTTTCGCCGATCGGGCTTTCATTTTTCCGACATCCGGCTTGCGGCAATACTGCGCGGGTGTACCGCGATTGCTCGGACAATTTCGAAAGTCGATCGATACCGGGTAATCACCGATATCTCGCAAGTTGTATATACAAGATCATCCGCTGGCAATGTCGGCACGCGTCGTGCCGGTTGCGCGCCAGCGTGCAGACCGTGCGTGCGTGGCGCATGCCGGCGATCCACGGCGCCCCGCACCCGCAGAGCCGAAAGGGCGGCTCGCAGCTTCCTGTCCCGTTCAAACCATGTGTGGTCCTGAGTATTTTGGAGATTGACCCGTGTCAACGAATTCCAGTGGAAAAGCCGGCGGACTGATCGAGGTACGCTCGATCGACTTCATTCCCGACGCCGAGCGCCACGGCGGCCTGCTGAGCCAGTTCACGCTGTGGCTGTCGGCCAACATGCAGATCACGGCCATCGTCACGGGCGCGCTCGCGGTCGTGCTCGGCGGCGACGTGTTCTGGTCGCTGGTCGCGCTGCTGCTCGGCCAGTTCGTCGGCGGCGCGGTGATGGCGCTGCACGGCGCGCAGGGGCCGCAGCTCGGGTTGCCGCAGATGATCTCGAGCCGCGTGCAGTTCGGCGTGTACGGCGCGATGATCCCGATCGTGCTGGTGTGCCTGATGTACATCGGCTTTTCCGCCAGCGGCTCGGTGCTGGCCGGGCAGGCCGTCGCGCAACTGCTGCACGTCGACGACGCGGCCGGCATCCTGCTGTTCGCTGCCGTGATCGTCGTGCTGACCGTGTTCGGCTATCGCGCGATCCATTTCGTCGGCCGGATCGCGAGCGTGATCGGCATCGTCGCGTTCGTCTACATGTTCGCGCAGTTGTTCGCGAACCACGACATCGGCGCGCTGCTCGCGAACCGGCATTTCTCGCTGGCGAGCTTCCTGCTCGCGATGTCGCTGTCCGCGTCGTGGCAGATCGCGTTCGGCCCGTACGTGGCCGACTATTCGCGCTACCTGCCGCGCTCGACGTCGTCGGTCGCGACGTTTGTCGCGGTCGGCCTCGGTTCGGTGATCGGCGCACAGGCGGCGATGGTGTTCGGCGTGTTCGCGGCCGCGTTGGCCGGCAGCCAGTTCGCGCACCATGAGGTGTCGTACATCGTCGGCCTGGGTTCGACGGGCGCCGTGGCCGCGCTCCTGTATTTCAGCATCGCGTTCGGCAAGGTGACGGTGACGGCGCTCAACGCGTACGGCAGCTTCATGTCGATGGCGACGATCGTTAGCGGCTTTCGCGGCAAGGGCGCGGTATCGTCGAAGAGCCGCCTCGTGTACATCTTCGGGATGATCTGCGTGTCGACGCTGATCGCGCTCGCGGGCCGTCATTCGTTCCTGAAGGAATTCACCGCGTTCATCCTGTTCCTGCTCGCGTTCTTCACGCCGTGGAGCGCGATCAACCTGGTCGATTACTACTGCTTCACGCGTTCGCGCTACGACGTGCCGGCGCTGTCCGATCCGGACGGCCGCTATGGCCGCTGGAACGTGATGGCCATCACGATCTACGTGGTCGGCATCCTGGTGCAACTGCCGTTCATGTCGACGCACATCTACACCGGGCCGCTCGTCGACGCGCTCGGCGGCACCGACATCTCGTGGATTCTCGGCCTCGTCGTGCCGGCCGTGCTGTATTACGTCGGTGCCCGCGCGTCGCGACGCAGCATTCCGGAACGCCTGATCCTGCCGCTCGAACGCGGCGAAGTTCACCACTGACCACACGTCTCGCGCATCGGGCCGGCAAGCCGCCGGCCTGAGCGCCGAGCCGGGCGCGGCCTGCGTCGGCTCCGTCAACACGATTCCGTATCCCGCGATACCGGAGCGGCCTGCACGCCGCGTCCGGCATCGTTTCAATCTCGATCTATTGAATAGTATGACTAAGAAAAACGAAGCGCACGGCAGCGGTTGCCGCGCGCGGCCGGCGCACGCCGGTCTTCGCTTCACGGTGGCGGTCGCCTGCCTCGCCGGTTCGGGCGCTGCGCTCGCGCAGGATGGCGTCACGCTGTATGGCGTGATCGACGAATTCGCGCAGGTCGTGAATACGGGCAACGGCTATACGGCGGCGATCGACTCGGGCGGGCAGTGGGGCAGCCGGTTCGGCTTGAAGGGCGGCGAGGATATCGGCGGCGGGCAGAAGATCGAGTTCGCGCTGGAAAACGGCTTCAACCCGAACGACGGCTCGCTCGCGAGTGCCGGCACGATGTTCAACCGGCAGGCGTGGGTCGGCATCGCGGGGCAGTGGGGTAAGGTGCGCGCGGGCCGGCAGAACTCGCCGCTGTTCAACGACCAGGGCGGGCAGGATGCGTTCGGCGGCGTCACGCAGGCGTCCGGCATGGACAACCTGACCGTGTTCGCCTTCCGCACGAGCAATACGCTGTCGTACCAGAGCCCGGAGATCGCCGGTTTCCAGGGCGGGCTGTACGTCGGGTTCGGCGAGGCGGGCGGCGTGCGCTCGGCCGGCTCCAGCCGGCAGTTCGACCTGACCTACGAACACGGCCCGTTCGGCGCATTCGTCGCGGGGCAGTGGTTGAAGAACGCCGCGGCCACCACGACCGATCGCACGATCATGGCCGGCGCGTCGTACGCGATCGGCAAGGCCACCGTGTATGGCGGTTTTTCCGCGGTGAAGTGGGCCGACCTCGGGATCGATTCGCGCGTATACGGAGTGTCGGTCAAGTATCAGTTCAATCCTGCCAACATCATCGCGCTCGGTTATGCGTACCTGCACGACCAGTCGTCGCAAGGCAATCATGCGGACCAGCTCGGGCTGATGTACGAATACGACCTGTCGAAGCGCACGAGCTTCTACGGCGCGCTGTCGTACCTGCGCAACCGCAACCAGGCCGGCTACACGCTCGCCGGTGCGGCGAACCCCGGCCTGCCGCTCGCGTACCCGGGCGCGAATGCGCGCGGCGTGCAACTCGGCATCGTGCATCGCTTCTGACGCACGCAACGCGCCGGGCCGCGTGTGCCCGGCGCGTGCACCGGGCGCGCCCGCGCCGTCATTTGCCGAGCCGCTCCGCGAGCGAGTAGCGCTGCATGCAGCGCTCCATCGCGTCGAGAAACGCGTGCTCGGCCGCATTCATCTTGCGGTCGCGATGCCACAGCAGGAACACGTCGACGTCGACGAGCCCGTCGTCGGGCGGCAGCCGCCACAGCCGTTGCTGCGCGATGTCGTCGCGCACGATGTGCTCGGGCAGGCAGCCGATCCCGTAGCCCGCGAAGATCAGCCGCCGCACTTCCTCCAGGCTCGGCGACGACGCGACGATGCGCCCCGTGAAACCCTTCTGGTCGCGGAACACGGTGAGTGGCGACAGGCTGTCGCCGATCTGGTCGCTCGTGAACGACACGAAATTCTCCGCGAGCAGGTCGTCCATCCGTAACTGCGTCTGCCCGAACAACCGGTGATGGCGGCCGCAGTAGATCGCATAGCGCTGGCGCAGGAAGCAGCGCATTTCCAGCTTGTCGTGCGGCGTGCGGCACAGGCCGAGCCCGGCCGTGGCCGTCTTCTGCAGCAGCGACGACAGGATGTCCGACGAACGCATCACCTCGATCTGCAGGTCGATACGCGGATACGCGCGATGGAAATCCGCGAGGAACTCGTCGTAGACGGGCGATTCGATGCGGCTCACCGTCAGCAGCCGGATCGAACCGGTCAGATCGGCCGTGCTGTCGTCGATTTCGGTTTCGAGGCGCGAGATGCCGCCGTAGATGTCGCTCGCGATCCGGTACACGGCCTCGCCCGCCGGCGTCGGCGCGAAGTGCGCGCCGCGCCGCTCGATCAGCCGGCGCTCGAGCGTCTCCTCGAGCCGCCGCAACGCCTGGCTCACGGCCGGCTGCGTGACGTGCAGGCGGGCGGCCGCGCGGCTCACGCTGCGCTCCTGCATGATCACCAGGTAAGTGCGCAGCAGGTTCCAGTCGAGACGGTCGTTCAGGAACGGGACGAGGTCGGGGCGCATCGGGTCTCCGGACGGGCGGCGGGTAGGGCATTAGTTGAATTTATACGGCGAATAATAACTTGAAATTTGACTAATGATTTGCGGTCACCGATAAAGGAGGGGCGCCGCAGCGTGCGGCGCGAGGCCGCGACAGACGGCCGTCATCACGATATTGCGCGCCGCCCCGCCGCGGCGCGCGTCAGGAGCCCGCATGACCCAGTCCCTTCCTTCCGCCCGCCAGCCGGGACGCGCCGCGACGGCCGCGTTCATCGGCACGATGATCGAGTGGTACGACTTCTACATCTACGCGACCGCCGCCGCGCTCGTGTTCGGCGAACTGTATTTCCCGTCGCATGACCGCTTCGTCAGCACGATGGCGTCGTTCGCGACGTTCGCGGTCGGTTTCTTCGCGCGTCCGCTCGGCGGCGTGATCTTCGGCCATCTCGGCGACCGCATCGGCCGCAAGAAGGCGCTGATGACGACGCTGATGATGATGGGCGTCGCGACCGTGTGCGTCGGGCTGCTGCCCGATTATTCGAAGGTCGGCATCCTCGCGCCGGTGTTGCTCGTCGCGCTGCGCGTCGTGCAGGGGATCGCGGTCGGCGGCGAATGGGGCGGCGCGGTGCTGATGGCGGGCGAGCATGCGCCGCAGGGGCGCCGCACGTTTTTCGCGTCGTTCGCGCAGCTCGGCAGTCCGGCCGGGTTGATCCTGTCGTTGATCGCGTTCCGCGCGGTCACGTCGATGGACAAGGCCGATTTCCTCGCATGGGGCTGGCGCCTGCCGTTTCTCGCGAGTTCGGTGCTGCTCGTGGTCGGCATCCTGATCCGGCTCGGCGTGAACGAGTCGCCGGAATTCGCGCGGGTGAAGGAAGCCAACCGCACGGTGAAGCTGCCGGTCGCGGAAGTGTTCCGTTCCGCGTCGGGGCTCGTGCTGCTCTGCATCGGCGCGAACACGATCGGCATCGCGGGCGTCTATTTCACGAACACGTTCATGATCGCGTACACGACGCAGTACGTCGGCGTCTCGCGTTCGCTGATCCTCGACAGCCTGTTCGCGGTCGCGATCATCCAGTTCTTCGCGCAGCCGCTCGCGGCCTGGATCGCCGAGCGTATCGGCGGCGCGCGCTTCCTCAAGCTCGCGGCGCTGCTCGCGATGCTGTCGCCGTATCCGATGTTCATGCTCGTGCAGGGCGGCACGTCCTCGTCGCTGATCGCCGGCATCGCGCTCGCCGTGGTGTGCATGGCGGGCTTCTATTCGGTGATCGCGGGCTTCGTCAGCGACGTGTTTCCCGCGCACGTGCGTTATTCGGCGATCTCGCTCGCCTATCAGATCTGCGGCGCGATCGCGGGTGGCCTGACGCCGCTCGTCGGCACGTGGCTCGCGCATCGCTTCGCGGGCCAGTGGTGGCCGCTCGCGGTGTTCTACACGTGTCTCGCCGGCATTTCGCTGCTCTGCATCGTCGCGCTCGATGCGCGCCGCGCCGCGCAGCCGGCTGCCGCCGAAGCGCTCGGCTCGCATTGACCCTCAACGAACGAATTGATCCGGAATGCATATGAACGATCTGCTGGAAATCGACGGCGCCCGCCTGTGGCAGAGCCTGGCCGACATGGCGCGCGTCGGCGCGACGCCGCGCGGCGGCGTGCGGCGTCTCGCCCTCACCGATGACGACCGGCGCGGGCGCGACCTGTTCGCGCAATGGTGCCGCGACGCGGGGATGACGGTGAGCGTCGACACGGTCGGCAACCTGTTCGCCCGGCGTGACGGCGCCGATGCGCACGCCGCGCCGGTGCTGATCGGCAGCCACCTCGACACGCAGCCCGAAGGCGGCCGCTTCGACGGCGTCTATGGCGTGCTCGCCGCACTCGAACTCGTGCGCACGCTGAACGACGCCGGCATCGCGACCGACAAGCCGCTCGAGATCGTGTCGTGGACCAACGAGGAAGGGGCGCGCTTCGCGCCCGCGATGCTCGGTTCGGCGGTGTTCACGGGCGCGTTGCCGCTCGACGACGCGCTCGCGAAGCAGGACGCCGACGGCGTCACGCTCGGCGCGGCGCTCGACGCGTGCGGCTATCGCGGCACGCGTGCGACGGGCGGTGCGGTCGACGCGTATTTCGAGGCGCATATCGAACAGGGCCCCGTGCTCGAGGCGAACGGCACGACGATCGGCATCGTCACGGGCGGCCAGGCGATCCGCTGGCTCGACGTGACGGTGACGGGCGTGGCCGCGCACGCGGGCACGACGCCGATGCCGTATCGCAAGGACGCGTATTTCGCGAGCGCGCAGATCGCGCTCGAACTCGAACGGATCGTCGCCGCTTATGCGCCGCGCGGGCTCGCGACGATCGGCCAGGTCGGCATCCGCAATGCGTCGCGCAACACGATTGCCGGCGACCTGACGTTCACGGTCGACCTGCGTCATCACGACGATGCGGAAGTCGATGCGATGGAGCGCGACCTGCGCGACGCCTGCGCACGCGTCGCCGCCGCGCGCGGCGTGCAGGTGGCGGTCGAAACCTGCTGGCGCAGCCCGGCGACGCCGTTCGACCGCGCTTGCGTCGGGCTGGTCGCGCAGGCGGCGGCCGCATTCGGCTACACGCACGAACGGATCGTGAGCGGCGCCGGCCACGACGCGATCCTGCTCGCACGCCGCTTCCCGACCGCGATGGTGTTCATTCCGTGCGTCGACGGCCTGTCGCACAACGAAGCCGAGGATGCGTTGCCCGACGACGTGACGCGCGGCACGAACGTGCTGCTCCATGCGGTGCTGGCGCGGGCCGGCATCGCGGCGCGCGTCGACGCGGCGGCTGCCGCGCACGGCGCCTGATCCGGCGAATCGACGAGGACCCCATGAAAACCTATTTCCATCCCGAACAACTGCTGCACCATCCGCGCAGCTACCTGTCGCGCGGCCAGATGCGCGAACCGCAGGAAGTGCCCGAGCGCGCGGCGCGGCTCGTCGCGGCCGTCCGGTCGCTCGACTTCGACGTGCGCGAGCCGGCCGACCGCGGCACCGCGCCGATCGCGGCCGTGCACGACATGAACTACCTGCGCTTTCTCGAGGACGCGCACCGCGACTGGAAGCAGATGCCCGACGACTGGGGCGACGAAGTGATGTCGAACGTGTTCGTGCGCGATCCGAACCCGCTGCGCGGCGTGCTCGCGAAAGCCGCGCGTTATCTCGCCGACGGCAGTTGCCCGGTGGGCGCGAACACGTGGCGCGCGGCGTACTGGTCCGCGCAGGGCGCGCTGGCGGCCGCGGCCGACGTCAACGACGGCGCCCGCGAAGCCTATGCGCTGTGCCGGCCGCCCGGCCATCATGCGCGCCGCGACGCGGCGGGCGGCTTCTGCTACCTGAACAACGCGGCGATTGCCGCGCAGGCGCTGCTCGGCCGCCATCGCCGCGTCGCGATCCTCGATACCGACATGCATCACGGGCAGGGCGTGCAGGAGATTTTCTACGGCCGCGACGATGTGCTGTACGTGTCGATCCACGGCGACCCGACCAACTTCTACCCGGTCGTCGCCGGTTACGAGGAAGAGACGGGGGCGGGCGCCGGCGACGGCTTCAACCTCAACCTGCCGATGCCGCACGGCGCGCCCGAGTCGGCGTTCTTCGAGCGGCTCGACGACGCGCTGCGCGCGCTCGACCGGTTCCAGCCCGATGCGCTCGTGCTCGCGCTCGGCTTCGACATCTACAAGGACGACCCGCAGTCGCAGGTAGCGGTCACGACCGACGGGTTCGGACGGCTCGGCGGTGCGATCGGCGCGCTCGGGTTGCCGACGGTGATCGTGCAGGAGGGCGGTTATCACCTCGCGAGTCTCGACGCGAACGCGCGCGCGTTTTTCGGCGGGTTTGCCGCGGGGCGCTGACTGAACCGTCGGAACCGGATTGCACGCTGAAAATGACAACGGCCGCATTGCGCGGCCGTAAAAATGCATGCGGAACGAGCCTGGGCAGTCCGGGCGTTGCGTGCCCTTATGAATTCGCGGCGGCCGGCGAGCGGCGGCGCTGCGTGACCTGCAGCATCACGAGTGCGAGCCCGGCGGCGGCGATCAGCGCGCCGACGAGCGGCACCGCCGCGTAGCCGAACCCGGCCGAGATCGCCGCCCCGCCGGCGGCGGCGCCGACCGCGTTGCCGAGGTTGAACGCGCCGATGTTGACGGCCGACGCGAGGCCCGGCGCTTCGTGGGCCGCACGCATCACGCGCATCTGCAGCGGCGGCACGACCGCGAACGTCGCGATCCCCCAGACCAGCAGCGTGACGCCGGCGCCCGCATGGGTGGTGGCGAGCAGCGGGAACGCGGCCATCGTCGCGATCAGCAGCAACAGGAAGCCGATCAGCGTGCCGTCGAGCGAGCGGTCGGCCAGACGGCCGCCCGCGATGTTGCCGATCGAGAAGCCGACGCCGATCAGCACCAGCATCGCGGTCACGAAGCCGGGCGTCGCGCCCGTCAAGTGTTCGAGCGTCGGTGCGACGTACGTATAGAGCGTGAACATCGCGCCGGCGCCGAGCACCGTCGTCCCGAGCGCGCCGAGCACGACCGGGCGCGTCAGCACGGACAGCTCGGCACGCAGGTCGGGCATCTTGCCGGCTTCACCCTTCGGCAGCGCGGCGAACAGGCCGGCGATCGCGATCAGGCCAAGGCCGGCAGTCGCCGCGAACGACATGCGCCAGCCGATGATCTGGCCGAGCCAGGTCGCGGCCGGCACGCCGCCGACGTTCGCGATCGTCAGGCCCATGAACATCGTCGCGACCGCGCTGGCCTGCTTTTCGCGCGGCACGAGGCTTGCCGCGACCACCGAGCCGAGCCCGAAGAACGCGCCGTGGTTGAGGCTCGTCACGAGGCGGGCGAGCAGCAGCGTCGTGTAGTCCGGTGCGACGGCCGACAGCAGGTTGCCGATCGTGAAGATCGACATCAGCGCGATCAGCGCGGAGCGGCGCGACCAGCGCGCGAGCAGCAGCGTCATCAGCGGCGCGCCGACCATCACGCCGATCGCATACGCGCTGATCAGCATGCCGGCTTGCGGAATCGATACGTGCACGCCGTCGGCGATCACGGGCAGCAGGCCCATCGGCGAGAACTCGGTCGTGCCGATGCCGAACGCGCCGGCGGCGAGCGCCAGCAGCGGCAGCGTGGCGCTGCCGCCGGGGCGGGACGGAGAGGAAGTCGTGGTGTTCACGCAGTGGGCTCCTTGTAAGCGGGGAACAACGGCACGAAGCCATTGAGGACAGCGCGAAGTGTGCCTGCATTACTTTTGCGGAAAAAGCCGCATCCGGACGAAATTATCTTGATTTCATGTCAACAATGCAGCGGCGGCGCGATGCGCGTGGCGTGACGCGTGAGCGGGGCTTCGGCGGGACAGGCGAACGGCGGGGATTTTTCGAAAGATCTTCGTCAAGCATGAGACCGCGATTTCCGGACAGGCAGCGGTGGCTCGGGCGCTTCGTCGTCGCCGGGCGAGTTGGCCTGCGCGACGCTCGGGAAGGCGTCCGGCGGCTGGGGCGGCGACATGCGGCTGCGTGGTCGGCACGCATGGCTTCGAGATAGAGGATGGCGTGCAGCCCGCGTCGCGAAATGGCCGGAAACGCTTCGCTACAACGCGCATCGACAAAAAAGCCCCGACCACAGGGGGACCATGGCCGGGGCGGAAACGCATCCTCTCTTTGGCACGAGGGTTGGATGCGCGCGCAGTATATTTCGGGCCATGACGATTCGAACCGGTGTTAAACGGCCGTTTTTGGTGTCAATTTGAAGATTGCGATGTCGTCGCGTCGGCTGTCGGTGTTCTGAAAGATTCTTCGATGACACGGCGGTGTCATTCCGTGTGCAAAAGCATCGAAACCGACGAGATCGCGGAGCGGATTTTCCGTACGTCGCGTTTGGCGGCGCCAGTCGCATCGACCGATTCTGCGCCGCTGCGTCCGGCCCGCGTTCAGCCCGGTTCGCCGGCCGCATCGCGGACCGCCGCGAGAAACCGCGCGACGACGGGCGACGGCGCCGCCGCCGCGCCGTCGAACACGAACTCGATGTCGAAGCGGCTCGCAAGCTCGTCGAGCGCGACGAGCCGGACCGTGCGCGGGCAGGTCGGCGACGCGCTTTCCGGCACGAACGCGCAGCCCATGCCGGCCGCGACGAGGCCGATCAGCGTCGGGATGTCGCTGCCGACCTGCGCGATGCGCGGCGTGAAACCGGCCTGCTGGCACTGCGTCATCAGGAACCGGTGGTGCGCGGCGGAGCGCTGCGCATCGAACCACACGAACGGGGCGTCGGCGACATCGGCCAGCGTGCGCGGCGCGACGAAGCGGCCGCCCGGCGGCGCGGGCATCGCGAGCACGAAGCGGTCGCTCAGCAGCCGCACACCCGTCAGGTGCGGCGCTTCCTCGCGACGCCACGCCATGATCCCGGCGTCGAGCTGACCGCGCATCAGCGCGCTCGCCTGTTCGGCCGACAGCATCGGCGCGATCGACAGTTTCACGTCCGGGCACGCATCGCGAAACGTCTTGAGGACGTTCGCGACGATCGGCAACGGCAGGCAGTTCGGCAGCGCGCCGAGCCGCAGTTCGCCGAGCTGGCCGGCCGCGCTGCGCAACGCGCGTTCGCGGCTGTCCTGCAGCATGGCGAGCAGGCCGGTCGCATCCTGCAGGAAGCTCGTGCCGGCAGCCGTGAGCGTGACGCCGGTCGCGCGACGGATCAGCAGCGGCGTGCCGATCGCATCCTCGAGCTCGCGGATCTGCCGCGACAGCGCGGGCTGCACGATGCCGGCCGCGCGGGCGCCGGCCATCACGCTGCCGGCCTGGGCGACGGCGACGAAGTAGCGCAGGTGACGCAGTTCGATCTGGCGCATGTGGTGTCGATGCGGTCGGGTAGATATGCCTGTGAAGCATAGCAGACACCATTCGATGGTATTGGAAAGCATGACCGGCCTGCCGTACGATGACCTTCGTTGCTCCCGCGCTTCGTCGCGCGCCGCATGCGTTTCCTTCTTTCCCACTGCGTTCCGTCCCATGCCGCTTCATATCCCGACCCCCTATATCCGTTCGCACATCGCGTCCCGCCGGCTCGGCAAAACCATCCGGCTGAAGCTCGATGCGTTGCAGCCGTCGGGCTCGTTCAAGCTGCGCGGCATCGGCGCCGTCTGCGAGGCGCGTCATGCAGACGGCGCCCGGCGGTTCGTGTCGTCGTCGGGCGGGAACGCGGGCATCGCGGTCGCGTATTGCGGCCGCGAGCTCGGCGTGCCGGTGCGCGTCGTCGTACCGGAAAGCGCGTCGGCCCGGGCGCGCGAACTGATCCGCGTCGAAGGCGCGGAACTCGTCGTGCACGGGGCAAGCTGGGCCGAGGCGAATGCGTTCGCGCAGTCGACGCTCGACGAGCACGACGCGTTCGTGCATCCGTTCGACGACCGCGTGCTGTGGCAGGGGCACGCGACGATGATCGACGAGATGGCGGCCGTCGGCCCGAAGCCCGACGCGATCGTGCTCGCGGTCGGCGGCGGCGGTCTGCTGTGCGGCGTGCTGGAAGGGCTGGTGCGCAACGGCTGGCACGACGTGCCCGTCGTCGCGGCTGAAACGGCAGGCGCCGACTGCTATGCGCGCTCGGTCGCGCAGGGGCGTCCAGTCGAATTGCCGGCCATCGCGAGCATCGCGACGTCGTTGGGCGCGAAGCGGCCGTGCGACGCGGCGGTCGAATGGGCGACGCGTCACGCGATCCATCCGGTCGTCGTGTCCGATGCCGACGCGGTGGCCGCGTCGCTGCGGTTTGTCGATGAACACCGGATCGTCGTCGAGCCCGCGTGCGGCGCGGCGTTGGCCGCGCTGGAGCGGCCGGTGCCGGTGCTTGCGTCGGCGTCCGACCTCGCCGTGATCGTCTGCGGCGGCGTGACCGCGACCGTCGAGCATCTGCAGACGCTGCGCGCGACGTTGCGGTAGGTGAGGGCGCCGGCAAGCAATGCAGTCGCGAGACGGCGGGTCGCCCGAGATTTCGCGTTTGGTGGCTGCGGGTTTGGGCGCGCGTGGTCAACCGCGACGCGTCGACGTTGCGTGCCCGTCAATCTCGCGCGGCCACGTGTCGGCCCGCGCACGGCTGGATAGGCGGGAACGGCTTCCGGGAAGGATGCGGCGGGGACGTACCGGCGCGCTCCGCCGCCTATGGGCAGGCGCGACGGTTGGGGCGCGTAGTCAGTTCGCGGCGGGTGCGCTCGCGCCGGACGGTGTGGACGATGCGACCGGGTTGGCGGCAGCCGGCGCAGGCGATGCGCTCGATGGTGCCGGCGCCGGTGCGGACGCGGAGGCGGGTGCCGATGCCGCCGACGAAGGCGCGGACGCAGTGGATGACGGAGTGGCGGTGGCTGGCCGTGCGGCCGGACCCGCGGCAGACGCGGGCGCGGAAACCGGCGCGGCCGTCGAGCCGGAGGTCGACGAGGGTGCCGGCGCGGTTGCCGGACCCGAAGGCGGCACGGGCGCCGAAGCCGGTGCCGCAGCCGACGCGGGAGCCGGAGCCGGAGCCGATACAGGTGCCGAGCCCGTAGCCGAAGCCGGCGCAGGTGCGGAAGCCGCCGCAGGCGCCACACCCGAGGCCGGCACCGGCCCGGACGCCGCCGGCGCGGCAGCGCGCATCGCCGCCGGCACCGCGACGGCCGATGCCGCGGCCGGCACGGCATTCGCGCCCGACCCGGGCGTGACACCCGGCACCGAAAGCGGCACCGGCGCCGCGGGCGGCGTCGGCACGACCGGCGTCGTCATTTTCATCGGTTCGCCTTGCGGCGTCGGCGCGGGTTCGGGCAGCGGCGCGACGGGCTCCTTCTCGGCGGCCTTCACGGTCGCGCGGTCGCGCCGCGCCGGGTCGATCTTCAGGAAATGCTCGACGAGATTGAAGAACCGCTCGTAGAACACGCCGGCGGGAATCGTCTCGCTGGCGGTCTTGACGAGCGCATCGTCGCTCGAGCCGATCGGCAGCGACAGCGAGCCGAACACGCTGAGGCCGACGCTGGCCGACGTATTCGACTTCTTCAGCGTGTAGCGGTCCTGCACCGCGTTCACGTACGCGATGCTCGACGAGCCGTCCGCGTTCGCGTCCGCGCACACGACGTGAAACTCGATCACGACGTGCATGTCGTTGCTCGGCTGGAAATTCTTGCTGCCGTCGACCGCGTCGTTGCGCGACGACGACACCACGTAGCCCTGGCTCAGCAGCGCGCGCCGCGCGGCCTCGCAGGCCGCGTCGGATTTCGAGTGGAACGTATGCGCATACGGGCTGCTCGTCGCGTCGAACTGTTCCTGCTGGTAGATCGGCTTGGGCGGCGACGAGCATGCCGCCAGCACGGTCGCGGCCGCGAGCGCGCACGAAACGGAAAACAGGCGAAATCGGTTGTGCATGGCGTCTTTCAGAAGGCTCGGCGAGAGGCGGCGCAAGGGCGGTGCCTGGATGGCGCGCGCGTGCACATCTCGTATGGCCGGGGCGACATTATAGTTTCGTTTGATGTCGCGCTCGCTTCAGCCGGCCGGCGCGCCGCGTGCCGCGGCCAGCAATTGCGCCGTCAGCGGATGGTGTTCGCCGCGCCGGGAGCGGATCGCGTGGATCTCCTCGGTCACGTCGCCCGCGCGCCCGAGCCGCCTGAGCCCGCGCAGCAGCGACGCATCGTTCGCACCGAGTTCGCTCAGCGCAAACACGCCGAGGCCGCGCGCCGCGAACACGGCCATCAGCGCGCTGTCCTCGAACTCGCCGGCCACGCGCGGCACGATCCGCTCGCTTTCCAGCCACCCGTCGAGGCGCGCGCGCAACGCGGAATGCGCGGTCGGCAGCAGCACGGGCAGCTCGGCCAGGCACTGCGGAAAGCGCTGCCGCGCGGCCGGCGTGACGAGTGCCGCGGGCCCGTACCAGTCGACTGGCGACGCCACGAGCCGCTCGCTCGTCACGCGCAGGTTCGACCCGGACGGCGCGCCCTGGCCGGCCAGCACGAGATCCAGATGATGCAGCGCGAGCTCCGCGAGCAGCGCGTCGTGCTCGCCTTCGTGGCACAGCAGCCGCAGCGTCGGCGTATCGAGCACCGGGGCCAGGAGCGCGTGCGCGGCGAGCTTGGAGATGCCGTCCGCGAGGCCGACCGCGAGCCGCACGGTCGGCTGGCTGGCCGCCGCGCGCACGTCGTCGGGAATCAGCCGGCCCATCTCGAAGATGACTTCCGCGCGCGCGAACGCGGCCTGCCCGGCGTCGGTCATCGCCACGCCGCGCCCGGCCGGGCGCAACAACTGGTGCCCGAGCGATTTCTCCAGCTCGCGCACCTGCGCGCTGATCGTCTGCACGGCCATGTCCAGCCGGGCGGCGGCGCGTGCGAAGCCGCCTTCCTTCACGACGACCCAGAAATAGTACAGATGTCGAAAATTCAGCATCGCAGCGGGATATATCGGAAAAACCGAACCTGAAATCAGATTCTCTCTGATTTTTTCGAAGTGTGGGGCGGCATATCATCAGGCTTTCCACTTTCGTATCGGCCCTCCCATGGACTACCTGCTGACGCTTGCCACCGACCCCGCCGTCTGGGCCGCGCTCCTGACGCTCGTCGTGATGGAAGTCGTGCTCGGCATCGACAACCTGATCTTCATCTCGATCCTCAGCAACAAGCTGCCCGAAGCGCAGCGCGCACGCACGCAGCGCCTCGGCATCGGGCTCGCGCTGGTGATGCGCCTGGCGCTGCTGGGCAGCGTCGCGTGGATCGCGAGCCTGACCGAACCCGTGTTCACGCTGTTCGACCATGCGTTCTCGTGGCGCGACATGATCCTGCTGTCGGGCGGCCTGTTCCTCGTGTGGAAGGCGACCACCGAAATCCATCACCACGTGTCGCACGACGGCGACGCCGCGGGCGGGGCGGCCGGCGCGGCCGGCCTGACGGTGTGGGCCGCGATCGGCCAGATCGTGATGCTCGACATCGTGTTCTCGATCGACAGCATCGTGACCGCGATCGGCATGACCGAGCACGTTCCGATCATGTTCGTCGCCGTGATCGTCGCCGTGACCGTGATGCTGTTCGCCGCGCAGCCGCTCGCGCGCTTCATCGACCGCAACCCGACGATCGTGATGCTCGCGCTGTCGTTCCTGGTCGTGATCGGCATGACGCTGATCGCCGAAGGGTTCGGGTCGCACGTGCCGAAGGGCTACATCTATGCGGCGATGGCGTTCTCGGCGTTCGTCGAGGGCATGAACATGCTGGCGCGGCGCGCGAAGGCGAAGCGGGCGGCGCACGCGGCACGCGACTGAGCCGGCGCGCGTGATGCCGGCCGCTGCGGCGGCCGGTTCGCGCGCCTCATACGGAATCCGGATGAAATTCGCACGGAAAGGAGAAGCGCGATGAAATGTCCTGTCTGCAAGACGCCCGACCTGCTGATGGCCGAGCGCCAGTCGATCGAGATCGACTACTGTCCGACCTGCCGCGGCGTGTGGCTCGATCGCGGCGAACTCGACAAGCTGATCGCCCGGGAAACCGGCGACGCGCCGGTACGTCGCGACGCCGCGCCCGCACAACACGATACGCATGCGCAGCGCGGCCGTGACGATGGCTGGGGGCGCGATGGTCGTTCGTACGACGAGCGTGACCGGCATGACGGCCGGCGTCGGAAGAAGTCGGTGTTCGACCTGTTCGATTTCGATTGAAGCGGGCGTCCGCGCGCGTGAACGCGCGCGGCCCGATGCAAGAAAGCCCCGCCGGCAGCGCGCCGGACGGGGCTTTTTCATGCGCGTCGCGTCAGGACACGCATCGGCACTTACGCGTTGCCGGCCGTCACGTCGATGCGACGCGGACGCGTTTGCTCGCGGCGCGGGATCGTCAGCGTCAGCACGCCGTCGCGCAGGTTCGCGTCGATCCGCGACGTGTCGAGGTCGGCGCTCAGCACGAAGGATCGCGCATAGCGCGTCGCGCGCACTTCCGCATGTCGCACGCGCAGGTCGGCCGGTGTGTCGATGTGCGTCGTGGCTTCGATCGTCAGCGTCGTGTCGTGCACCTTCACGTCGAGATTCTCGCGCGGCACGCCCGGCAGGTCGGCGCGCAGCGTGACGCCGCGTTGATCCTCGACGATGTCGACGGACGGGATGATCGCGGGCCGGCGCGCGGCTTCGGCAGCCGCGGGGTGAACGGTGTCGGTTTGGCGTTCGGCCAGGGTCGGGTTCGTGTTCATGTCGATATCCTGAAGATTACTGAATGGTGATCGCGCGCGGCTTCGCCGCTTCGCGCCGGCCGACGCGAATCAGCAGGCAGCCGTTTTCATAGCGGGCGCTGACCTGGTCGGGGTCCGCGTCGCGCGGCAGTTCGACCACACGGCGGAACGCGCCGTGAAAGCGCTCCTGCGCATACGTGCGCACGTCGTCGCCTTCGCGCGGCGCCGGCTTGCGTTCGCCGCTGATCGTCAGCAGATCCTTGTCGATCGACACGTCGAAGTCGGCCGCGGCCATGCCGGGCGCGAACGCGACGATCTCGATCGCGTCGTCGGTGGCGCCGACGTTGAGCGCGGGAAACGCGCCGGGACGCACCGCGCGGATGCCGGACGGGCGTTCGCCGAGCAGGCTCGCCATCTGCCGCTGCACGCGGGCGAATTCGTCGAACAGATCGTGGCCGAAATGGATACCGCTCATGTTGGTCCTCCTGAACAGGGAACGCGGGAGACGTGACGGCGCGACGCCTGCGGCGGGCGCGACGGGTGGCTCCACTGGGTCGATACGGGGGCGGTGCGTGGTAATCGGCACTGCCCGACGACGCTTAATTAGTGGCCGCCGTCGCGCATTTCAAGAGGGCATCCGCAATCGGCGTCGACGCAGGTGAGCGGGATTCGATGCGACAATCGCTGCGGCATATCTGCAGACCAACGACACGGGACAACCATGGACATTCGACGTATCGCGATCGTCGGCGCCGGCGTGATCGGCGCGAGCTGGACCGCTTTCTACCTGACGCAGGGTTTCGACGTCGTCGTGACCGACCCGGCGCCGCAAGCCGACGCGCGGCTGCGCGACGCGCTGGCCGCGTTCCTCGGCGAGCGGGCCGCCGAACTTGCCGCGCGGCTGTCGTTCGACGCCGATCTCCTGCGGGCGCTCGACGGCGTCGACTTCGTGCAGGAGAACGGCCCCGAGCGACTCGACCTGAAGCGTGCGCTCTATCGCCAGATGGACGACGTGCTGCCCGCGCACGTGCCGATCGCGTCGAGCTCGTCGGGCCTGAAGATGTCCGACATCCAGACCGCGTGCGCGAAGCATCCGGAACGCTGCCTGATCGCGCATCCGTTCAATCCCCCGCATCTGATCCCGCTCGTCGAGCTGGTCGGCGGCGATGCGACCGGCCAGGACGTGATCGCGCGCGTGAAGCAGTTCTACGATGCGCTCGGCAAGCAGACCATCGTCCTCAACAAGGAAATGACGGGCCACGTCGCGAACCGGCTCGCGGCCGCGCTGTTCCGCGAGGTGTATCACCTCGTCGGCGAAGGCGTCGTGAGCGTCGCCGATGCGGACAAGGCCGTCGCGTGGGGCCCCGGCCTGCGCTGGGGGCTGATGGGGCAGTGCCTGACCTATCACCTCGGCGGCGGCGCGGGCGGGATCGCGCACTTCCTCGAACACCTGTCGGGGCCGATCACGAGCTGGTGGGACGACCTCGGCGCGCCGTCGTTCGATCCGGACGTCGATCGCAAGCTGAACGACGAGCTGCGCGCGATCCAGGGCGAGCGCTCGATGCAGGAACTGGCGGCGGAGCGTGACCGGTTGCTCGTCGAACTGATCGACGCGCGGCGCCGCAGCTTCCTGCCCTGATCCGGCGCGCCGGCTATTGCTGCGACGTCGATTGCGGAGCGGGCGGCGTCTGCGCGAGCCAGCCGGGGTTCGTGGCCTGCACGAGTTCGCGGTTGCGCGCGCGGGTCGCGGCGTTCGGCGGGTAGTTGCCGTCGTTCGTCGGCAGTTCGCCGTCGAGATAGGCCTGCTTGAGCTGGTCGATGACTTCCGCGCGCGTCAGGCCCGGTGCGGGGGCCGCCGCATCGGTCTGGGCAAAGGCGGGGGACAGCAGCGCGGCTGCAGCGGTCGCGACGGCGAATCGCAGGACGTTCTTCATGGCGGGCTCCGATCAAGGGGACGGGTACCGGTGGCGCGCGGCGCGATACCGTGCGTTCCGATGGGGCCCATTGTCGCGAGCGGGTGCTGCGCGGACGATGACGCGTTCCGGGCAAAGCTGTCAGGTGCGGCGGGCGCACCCGTGCGGTGCGCGCGGCGCCGCTACAACTCGGCCGCCGCGGTGATCAGCGTGGCTTCGAGCGCGAGCGTCGAACGCGACGCGGCCGCCGGGCGGTCGATCACGTATTCGAGTTCGCCGAGTTCCGGCAGCCCCGCCTCGAGCCGTGCGAGCCCGGCCGGGATCACGTAGCCGGCGAACGCGCTGACGCCGAGCCCCGCGCTCGCGGCCGCCCGCAATACCGCGATGCTGCTGCTCACGACGGCGATCCGGTACGGTCGCCCGACGGCCTCGAGCGATTCGAGCACGCGGCGGCGCGACACGCTCGGCTCCGGATGCATCGCGAGCGGCAGCACGGCCTCGTGGCCGGTGATCCGCGAATCGGGGCCGGTGCACCAGTACAGCGGTTCGCTGCGGATCACGCGGCCGCGCCGGCTGCCGGCGATGCGTTTCGCGAACACGAGATCGTGCCGGCCTTCGTCGAGCGCGTCGAACAGGTCGCCCGACAGCCCGGTCGAGATCGCGAGCTCGACGTCCGGGTTGCGCTGCACGAAGCTCGCGAGCGCGGCCGTCAGGTGCGCCGACGCGAAATCCTCCGACATCGCGAGCCGCACCTTGCCCGACAGCGGCGGCCCGCATACCGACGTGACGGCCTCGTCCATCAGTTCGAGGATGCGCACCGCGTAGCGGAACAGCGCGTCGCCGTGCTGCGACAGGTGCACGTTGCGCGTGTCGCGCTCGAACAGCGGCCGGTCGAGCAGCTCCTCGAGGCGGCGGATATGCTGGCTGACGGTCGATTGCGACAGGTTCACGCGCTCGGACGCGGCGGTGAAGCTGCCGGACTGGGCGACGGCGACGAAACTGCGCAGCAGCTCGGGCGGTAACGGACGCATTGCTAAATCCACTGAATCGGTTTCGACAACTTCATAAATGGCCGGATTTTGCGGCGCTAGTATCGGATCACGCGCCAGTGCGGCCTCCGCGAACGAGGGCGCCGGGCGCGTAGCCCGTGTCGCGCCGCCGGCTGCTTCGGTCAGTCTAAGCCATCCGGCGTCCGGCCCGAAACCGCATCATCCCATCGACCCCGAGAACGTGCTCGCACGACGAGCCGCCGGGCCGCGGCGCCGCGCCGCAGGAGACAGACAGTCCGCCCGGGATCGGCGTGCGGGCCTGACTCCCGCACGCGTCAGGCGCCCGTCACGAAGAGACTGGAGACGACTCATGATCATCTACGGAACCGCGCTGCTGGCGTTCTGCCACCTGGCCGGACTGTTCCTCGGCGACCTGCTCGGCAGCGCGATCGGCGTGAAGACCAACGTCGGCGGCGTCGGCATCGCGATGCTGCTGCTGATCTGCCTGCGCTTGTGGCTGCACCGGCGCGGCTGGCTGCCGAAGGAGACCGAGGCCGGCGTCGGTTTCTGGGGCGCGATGTACATCCCGGTCGTCGTCGCGATGGCCGCGAACCAGAACGTCGTCGCCGCGCTGAAGGGCGGCCCGGTCGCGCTGCTGGCCGCCGTCGGCGCGGTCGCGATCTGCGCCTGCTGCATCGCGGTACTCGCGCGCACGGGGCGCGACGACACGGCCTTCGCGGGCGTGCCGCAATTCGAAGAACAATAACGGAGGCCGCCATGCTGCAGATGCTCGAAAAAACCGTCGCCCACAACGGGCTCGTCGCGTCGTTCGCGCTGGTCGGCCTGATCATGTGGCTGTCGTCGATCGCGTCGCGCAAGCTCACGTTCGGCCGCGTGCACGGGTCCGCGATCGCGATCGTGATCGGTCTCGTGCTCGCGTACGTCGGCGGCGCATTTACCGGCGGTGAGAAGGGGCTGGCCGACGTCAAGCTGTTCGCCGGCATCGGCCTGATGGGCGGCGCGATGCTGCGCGATTTCGCGATCGTCGCGACCGCGTTCGAAGTGCAGCCGACCGAGGCGCGCAAGGCCGGGCTCGTCGGCGTCGTGTCGCTGCTGCTCGGCACCGTGCTGCCGTTCATCGTCGGCGCCTGCATCGCGCGCGCATTCGGCTACACCGACGCGGTCAGCATGACGACGATCGGCGCGGGCGCCGTCACCTACATCGTGGGGCCCGTCACCGGCGCGGCGATCGGCGCGAGTTCCGACGTGATCGCGCTCAGCATCGCGACCGGGCTCGTGAAGGCGATCATCGTGATGGTCGGCACGCCGGTCGCGGCCAACTTCATGGGCCTGAAGACGCCGCGCTCCGCGATGATCTTCGGCGGGCTGGCCGGCACCGTCAGCGGCGTGAGCGCGGGCCTTGCCGCGACGGATCGCCGGCTCGTCCCGTACGGCGCGCTGGTCGCCACGTTCCATACCGGCATCGGCTGCCTGCTCGGGCCGTCGCTGCTGTTCTTCACGACGCGCGCGCTGGTCGGCGGGTAGGGCGATGCGACGCGGCCCGCGTGCGGGCCGCCCATCCATCGCGGCGTCCTCTGAGTCGCATTCTGCAACTTCATCAATCGACAGCGGCGCCAGGCTTAGAATGCCGCTGAACCCTCGAAGCGGAGAACTGTTCATGACGGGATGGAATCACGCGCGGCAGGCGCGCGATGCACGCCTCGCGGCCGGCGCGGCTTACGCGCAAGGCAAGCGGGTCGATGCGCGCGACACCGTCGCGCTGCTCGAAGCGGTGCTGCGGCCCGGCGACCGCGTGTGCCTCGAAGGCGACAACCAGAAGCAGGCCGACCTGCTCGCGACGGCGCTCGCCGACGTCGACAGCGCGAAGATCCACGACCTGCACATGGTGCAGTCGGGTGTCGTGCTGCCCGAGCATCTCGACGTGTTCGAGCGCGGCATCGCGAAGCGGCTCGACTTCGCGTATTCGGGCCCGCAGTCGCAACGCATCGCGAAGCTGCTGTTCGGCGGCAAGATCGCGCTCGGCGCGGTGCATACCTATCTCGAACTGTTCGCCCGCTACTTCATCGACCTCACGCCGCAGGTCGCGTTGATCGCCGCCGTGAGCGCCGATCGCGACGGCAACCTGTACACCGGCCCGAACACCGAGGACACGCCGACCGTCGTCGAGGCCACCGCCTTCAAGGACGGCATCGTGATCGCGCAGGTCGACCGCATCGTCGACAAGGTGCCGCGCGTCGACATCCCCGGCGACCGCGTGCATTTCGTCGTCGAGGCCGGCCGGCCGTTCTACGTCGAGCCGCTGTTCACGCGCGATCCGGCCGCGATCACCGAAACGCAGATCCTCACCGCGATGCTCGCGATCAAGGGCATCTACGAGCCCTATGGCATCAAGCGCCTGAACCATGGGATCGGCTTCAACACGGCCGCGATCGAGCTGCTGCTGCCGACCTACGGCGAAAAGCTCGGGCTGAAGGGCAAGGTCTGCACGCACTGGGCGCTCAACCCGCATCCGACGCTGATTCCCGCAATCGAATCGGGCTGGGTCGAGCAGATCCACTGCTTCGGTTCCGAGGTCGGGATGGACGACTACATCCGCGCGCGCTCCGACGTGTGGTTCACGGGCCCCGACGGGTCGCTGCGCTCGAACCGCGCGTTCTGCCAGACGGCCGGCCTCTATGCGTGCGACATGTTCATCGGCTCGACGCTGCAGATCGACCTGTCCGGCCACTCGTCGACGGTCACGGCCGAGCGGATCGCCGGCTTCGGCGGCGCGCCGAACATGGGCAGCGACGCGCGCGGCCGGCGCCATCCGAGCGAGCCGTGGCTGAAGGCCGGCGCGGAAGCCGACCCCGACACGCCGGCGGCGCTGCGGCGCGGCCGCAAGCTGGTCGTGCAGATCGGCGAGACGTTCGGCGACAAGAACGTGCCGATGTTCGTCGAGAAGCTCGACGCGCTGAAGCTCGCGGACAAGCTGCAGCTCGACCTCGCGCCGATCATGGTCTATGGCGACGACGTCACGCACATCGTCACCGAGGAAGGGATCGCGAACCTGCTGATGTGCCGCGACAAGGACGAACGCGAGCACGCGATCCGCGGCGTCGCCGGCTATACCGACGTCGGCCGCGGCCGCGACCGGAAGATGGTCGAGCGGCTGCGCGAGCGCGGCGTGATCCGCCGCCCGGAGGATCTCGGCATCGATCCGCTCGACGCCGACCGCCGCTGGCTCGCCGCGCGGTCGATCAAGGATCTGGTGCACTGGTCGGGCGGGCTCTATGCGCCGCCGGCCCGGTTCCGCAACTGGTGAGGAAGAGGGCATGGAACAGTTGAACTATCGCTTCACCGCGCGCGAACGCGCGAAGGGCGAGCAGGCCGCGGCGCTCGTCGGCGTGGTCGCGTCCGGCAATCTCGAGGTGCTCGTCGAGCGCGTGCTGCCGGGCAACGAATGCGAGATCGACATCCGCACCGCGGCCGTCGGTTTCGGCGCGGTCTGGCAGGCGGTCGTATCGGATTTCGTCGAACGGCGTACGCCGGGCGGCCTGAAGCTGTCGATCAACGACGGCGGCGCGCGGCCCGACATGGTGTCGCTGCGGCTCGCGCAGGCCGTGCGCGCGATCGAGGGGGACGCATGACGAACGACGTGATCCACGACGCACCGGCGTTCGTCGCGAACGCGGCGAGCTGGTACGAAGCGTCGGCGCGACAGCGCATCGACGGGCTGCTCGACGCAGGCAGTTTCACGGAATTCCTCGGGCCGGCCGAACGCGTGACGAGCCCGCACCTGCCGCTGTTCGCGCTGCCGCAGCAGTTCGACGACGGGATGGTGGTCGGGCACGGCCGGCTCGACGGCCGGCCCGTGTTCGTCGCCGCGCAGGAGGGCCGTTTCATGGGCGGCGCGTTCGGCGAAGTGCACGGCGCGAAACTCACCGGGTTGCTGCGCGCCGCGCGCGAAGTCGGCAAGCCGGTGCTGATCCTGTTCGATACGGGCGGCGTGCGGTTGCAGGAAGCGAATGCGGGCGAGCTCGCGATCGCCGAGATCATGCGCGCGCTCGTCGACGCGCGGGCCGCCGGCGTGCCGGTGATCGGGCTGATCGGCGGGCGCGCGGGCTGCTACGGCGGCGGCGGATTGCTCGCCGCGTGCTGTTCGGCGCTCGCGGTGTCGGAGCAGGGGCGCATCAGCGTGTCGGGTCCCGAAGTGATCGAGACCAATCGCGGCGTCGAGGAATTCGATTCGAAGGATCGCGCGCTGATCTGGCGCACGATGGGCGGCAAGCATCGGCGCTTGATCGGCGGCGCCGATCGCTACGCGGCCGATACGCCGGACGCGTTTCGCGCGGCCGCGCTCGATCTGATCGGCCGCGCGCCGACGTTCGATGCGGCGATGCTGCGCGCGGAACAGGCGCGTCTCGAAGCGCGGGTCGAACGGTTCGGCGGCTGCAACGATGCGCTCGACGTGTGGCGTGCGCTCGGGGCCGATCGGCCGGAAGCGATTCCCGGAATGTCCGACGATGAATTCGCGAAGCTGGCCGATCAACTGCAGGAGCCCCAGCATGACGCTCGATGAAGTACTGAACTCGCTGTTTCCCGCCGGCCATTCGATTGCGCGCAAGGGCGGCTTGCTGACGGGCCACGCGGCATTGGCCGGCACGCGCGTCGACGTGATCGGCGTGGCCGACCGCCTGCCGTTCGGCATCGACGAGGCGCTGACGCTCGCGTCGTGCGTGCTCGACACGATCGCGCGTGGCGGCGACACGCCGATCCTCGTGCTGGTCGACAGCGACAGCCAGCGGATGAGCAAGCGTGACGAACTGCTCGGCCTGAACGAAGGGCTGTCGCATCTCGCGAAGTGCCTGATGCATGCGGATCTCGCCGGGCACCGGACGATCGGCGTGCTGTACGGCCACACGGCCGCCGGCGCGTTCATCGCGACCGCGCTCGCGACGCGCACGCTGCTCGCGGTGCCGGGCGCCGAGCCGGAGGTGATGGACCTGCCGTCGATGTCGCGCGTGACCAAGCTGCCGATCGACGTGCTGAAGGAGATGGCGCGTTCGACACCGGTATTCGCGCCGGGGCTCGACAACCTCGTGAAGATGGGCGCCGTCGACGCCGTGCTCGATCCGTCCCGCGCGCTCGACGCGCAGGTCGGCGAATGGCTCGGCAAGCCGGCCGAGCGCATCGACCGGCGCGCGGCGCGCGGCCGGCCGGTCGCGACCGACGTCGCCGCCCGCGTCGAGGCACTCGCGCGTGCCGCACGCTGAGCTGCCGCTGCGCCGCCACACGCTCGTCACGCTGACGGCGGCCGGGTGGGGCGCGGCATTCGCCCGCGACCCCGCGCTCGCCGGTGATCCGCTCGTGCGTGCATGGGCCGAACGCGGCTGGCCGCTGATCGTGCGTCGCGCGTCGCCGGATGAAGCCGATGCCGGCCGCGTGCCGCTCGGCCTGCCGTTGCCGCCGTCGGCGGGCAAGCGGCGCATCGCGCTGAACGTGGCCGCCGACGCGCTCGCGATGATCGGCCCGCTGCCGACCTTGACGGACGTACTCGCCGCCGCGCCCGCGGCATGGCATGCGCCGCTGCACGAGCTCGCGGCGCTCGGCGCACGCTGCGGCGTGCAGGGTCGCGTGTTCGGCAGCCTCGCCTGGCAGGCGCTGACGGGCGAGCCTTACCTCGGCGCCTCGTCCGATCTCGATATCGTGTTTCCGCTGCCGGATCCCGCATCGCTCGCCCCGTTGCTCGACGGCCTCGCGGCGATCGACGCGCGCGCACCGATGCGCATCGACGGCGAACTGCTGCGCGCCGACGGCGCGGGCGTCAACTGGCGCGAACTGCACGCGCGGTTGCCCGAAGTCGCGGTGAAGACCGCGATTGCGGTCGAATTGATGCGCGCCGACGCCTTCACCGGAGGCCCGCGATGACCGCACGGGCTGCCTGCCGCGTAGCGGCGCCGTCCGATGCCGAACGCATCGCGGCGCTGGCCGAGCGCAGCCTCGTGCTCGAGATCGACACCTATCCGAAGCCGGGCCTCGTCAGCCACGTCGACACCGGCAGTCACACGGACATGGATGCCGCGACGTTCGCGCGCAGCGCCGCCGTGCTGCAGCCGTACTTCGCGGAACTCGCCGACGCGGGCGCGCGCGACGCCGACATGGCCGTGCTGCGGAAGATCGGCCTGCGCGCCGAGCACGCGATGCTCGCCGCGACCGGCGGCGTCAATACGCATCGCGGCGCGATCTTCGGGCTCGGGCTGCTGTGCGCGGCCGCCGGCCGGCGCGCGATGCCGAGCGCGGTGCCGGCCGGGACGACGCTTGGCGCGTTCGTGTCGCGCCGGTGGGGCGTCGAGATCCTCGGCGGCCCGCGTTTGCCGGACAGCCACGGCGAGCGCGCGAGCCGGCGCTACGGTGTCGGCGGTGCGCGTCGTGAGGCGGCCGACGGCTTTCCGACCGTGTACGCGGTCGGATTGCCGGCGCTGCGCCGCGCCCGGCGCGACCTGCCGGACGATCCGGAAGCCGCGCGGGTCGCCGCGTGTTTCGCGCTGATCGCCGCGCTCGACGACACGAATCTGCTGCACCGGGGCGGGCAGGACGGCCTCGATTTCGCCCGCGCGACTGCCCGTGCGTTCGTCGCGCGCGGCGGCGTGCGGGCGCGCGACTGGCGGCTGCGCGCGACGGCCGCGCATCGTGCGTTCGTGGCGCGCCGGCTGAGCCCGGGCGGGGCGGCCGACCTGCTCGCGATGAGCGTGTTCGTCGATGCGCTCGAAGCCGAACGGGACGCGCGATGACGCTGGCCATCCTGTGCTCGGGCCAAGGCGCGCAGCGCGCCGACATGTTCGACCTCACCGGGTCGGCGCCGCAGGCCGATGCACTGTTCGCGCATGCGGGCCGGCTGCTCGGCGACGATCCGCGCACGTGGGTCCGGCAGGCCGGGCCCGATGCGCTGCGGGAAAACCGTGCCGCGCAGATCCTCTGCACGGTCCAGGCACTCGCGGCGGCCGCGCTGCTCGACGCGGTGTGGCCGCGCCGACGCTGTGTCGCCGGCTACAGCGTCGGCGAGGTCGGCTCGTGGAGCGTCGCGGGGATGATCGGGCCGCACGACGCGCTCGACCTGGCCGATGCGCGGGCGCGCGCGATGGATGCCGCGAGCGGCGGCGACGAGCGGATGGTGTTCGTGCGCGGCCTGACGCGCGTGCAACTGGCGCAGTTGTGCGACGGTCGCGACGCGGCCATCGCGATCGCGAACCCCGGCGATGCGTTCGTGGTCGCCGGGCGGCATGCCGATGTCGATGCCGTGGCCGACGACGCGACGCGCGCCGGCGCGCTGCGCGTCGCGCCCGTCTGCGTGCGGATCGCGTCGCACACGCGCCGGCTGGCCGCCGCCGTGCCGGCATTCCGCGCGACGCTGGCCGCGACGCGCGTGCGCCGGCCGCCGCCCGGCACGCGGCTGTTCTCGGGAATCGACGGCGCGTCGGTGCTCGATGTCGATACGGGCCTCGACAAGCTCGCGCGGCAGATCGCGGAGCCGGTCGAGTGGGCAGCCTGCCTCGCCGCGTGCGTGGAGGCCGGCGCCACCGCGTTTCTCGAACTCGGCCCGGGGCGCGCGCTGGCCGAGATGGCGGGCGGCGCGTATCCCGCGTTGCCGGCGCGCAGCCTCGCGGATTTCCGTTCGGTCGACGGCGTGACGAGTTGGCTCGCGCGCGTCGCAGCCGGCTGATCGAGGGGGTGAAACCGGCGTGAAACCCGGTCGCCGCGCCCTTGTTTTGCCCGGTGTGTTGCGCCGGCGCAGCAGCGTCGCAGTCGCCCCTTGTCACGCGAATTGGCGCCGCTACAATGGCGCCCGCCATGAGACCAGCCGCCTTCTTTCTCGCCGCGCTTTGCTGCGCGACGAGCGTCCACGCCAGCCAGATTCCGTCCGACGCCGCATCGGTCGGCACGTACTTTTCGTATGACAACGCGGCGGCCGACGCGACCGTCGATCTGATCGAACAGGCCCAGCGCCGCGTGCTGCTGGCCGGCTATGCGCAGGTGCCGCCGGCTGTCGCGAGCGCGCTGCGCGCGGCCCGCGCGCGGGGGATCGAAGTGCGCGTCGTGCTGGTGCGCCCGCCGCGCGCGGGGAAGTACAGCGGCGCCGGTTATCTCAAATCCGCCGGTATCGACGTCGCGATCGATTCGCGGCATGGCGGCCCCGCGTCGCGCTTCTTGATCGTCGACGACAGCGTCGCGCTGACGACGCTGTCCGACGGCGCGGCCGCGCAGGCCGACACGGTGAACGTGTTCCGGCGCGCGCCCGAACTCGCGCAGTCCTACGCGCAGTCGTTCTGGCGGCTGTACCGGCAGGCCGGCGGCCTCTGACCCTTTCCTGCGGCGCCCCGTGCGCCGGTATGACCCTGCTTGCATCGGCGCGACCGATGAACCATCCTCGTTGACAGGCGCCGACGCGGCTTTCGCTCGTCCGGTGCAACGGCAGGGAGCCGATCGTGACCGAAAGCAGTTTTGCCGATCGCGCCGATGCCGGCCGCCAACTGGCCGATGCGTTGCGCGAATACGCGGGGCGAAGCGATGTCGTCGTGCTCGCGTTGCCGCGCGGCGGCGTGCCCGTCGCGTATCCGGTCGCATGCGCGCTGCGCGCGCCGCTCGACGTGCTGGTCGTGCGCAAGCTCGGCGTGCCGTTCGATCCCGAGCTCGCGATGGGCGCGATCGCGACGGGCGGCGCGACGCATCTGCAACGGTCGGTGATCCGCGCGATGGGCGTATCCGATGCGCAACTCGCCGACGTGATCGCGCGCGAGACGGCCGAACTGCAACGCCGCGAAGCGCTGTACCGCGGCGCGGTGCCGCCGCTGGCGGTGGACGGACGCATCGCGATCGTCGTCGACGACGGCATCGCGACCGGCGCATCGATGCGCGTCGCGCTGCAGGCGCTGCGCGAGCGCCACCCGGCGCGCATCGTCGCGGCGGTGCCGGTCGCGCCGGCGGGCGCGGCGCATGCGTTCGACGGGCTGGCCGACGCGTTCGTCACGGTGTCGCAGCCGCTGCGGTTCTTCGGGATCAGCCAGTTCTACGCGCGCTTCGAGCAGACGAGCGACGACGAGGTGCGCGCGCTGCTCGACGCGGCCCGTCCCTGACGCGCCATCAGTTTCGCCCGGTCCGGCGCGGGCTCGGTCGGGAGGCTTCCGCCGCCGCGAACACGCGCTGCAGCGCCGGATGGACGTTGCCGTGCCAGCGCGGCCCCGTAAACAACCCGTAGTGATCGCAATCGTCGATGTCGACGCGATGGCGCTCGTCGGTCGACAGGCCGCTGCACAGCTCGAGCGCCGCATGCGTCTGGCCGGCGCCGGTAACCGCGTCGCGGGCGCCTTCGACGGTCAGCAGCGCGACGTCGCGCAGCGCCGCCGGGTCGACGCGCCTGCCGTGCACGCGCCACGCACCGGTCGCGAGCAACATGCGCTGGAACACGACGTCGACCGTGTCGAGAAAATAGTCGGCCGGCATGTCGAGCAGCGCCGTGTATTCGCGCAGCGCACGCCGCGCGTCGGCAAGCCCGGTCATGTCGAAGCGGGAAGCCGCCAGCGCGTAGGTCTCGATCAGCGTCAGGAAGCGTTGCGGATACAGGAGCGCGATCTCGCCCTGTTGCAGATAGGTTGGAAACACGTGGCGGCCGTGCCCCGCGAAGCCGGGCGGCACGATGTCGATCAGGTGGCGCCGGCACCAGTCGAGCGAATGGGCGGCGGCCGCGGCGCCGAGCGCGCTCGGGTTCAGGCGGGCATCGATCGGACCGCCGATCAGCGTGATACTTGCGGGCGGCGCAAGGCCGCGCGCGGCGCGCAGCGCGAGTGCGCCGAGCGCCGGTACGGTCGCCTGGCATACGGCGACGACGTGTAGCGGCCGATCGTCGTGCTGGAGGGTGCTGACGAAGCCGTCGAGCATCGCGACGTATTCGTCGAGCCCGAAACGGCCTGCCGCGGGCGGCACGTCGCGCGCATTGCGCCAGTCGGTCACGCAGACGTCGCCATCGGCGAGCAGCGTTTCGGCGGTTTCGCGCATCATCACGGCCGCGTGCCCGACGAGCGGCGCGCACAGCAGCACCGTGCGGTGCGCATCGGCGTGCGCGAAGCGCCGCAGGTCGCAAAACGGGGTGTGCGCGACGATCTGCTCGCTGACGGCAGGCCACGCGAGGTCGAAGCCCGGCGGCGCGGCCTGCGGCCCGAGCAGCGGTTCGAACAGGTCGTCGTAGCACGATGACGCGGCGTGCGGCAGCGACGCCGCGGGCCATGCGTCGAACGCGTAGCGCGTCGCCGCGCGCCATGCGCGCATCCATTCCCGCTGCTGCTCGACGACGGCATACCACATGGCGGACCCTGGGGCGGAAGAGGCGTGAATCTCCATTATGGTCACAGTGGCCGGGCAGCGGGAGCCCGGTGCGCGGCCGGCTGATGCACATCAAGCGCACGGGCACGCTAGGCATTGCCGCGCGCCGCTGCTACAGTCGTCAGTCCCATTCCCTCGAAGCGGAGCGTTCGCGATGAAGCTGATCGGCATGCTGGATTCCCCGTTCGTGCGCCGCGTCGCCATTTCGGCGAAGCTGCTCGACCTGCCGTTCGAACACGAGTCGATCTCGGTGTTCCGTCATCTCGAGCGGTTCAGGACGCTCAACCCGGCCGTCAAGGCGCCGACGCTCGTGACCGACGGCGGCGCGACGCTGCTCGATTCGTCGCTGATCGTCGACTATCTCGACCACCTGGCCGCGCCGGAGCGGCGCCTGCTGCCCGACGCCGTCGAGGCCCGGCTGCGCGTGCTGGTGCCGATCGGGTTCGCGCTGGCCGCGGCCGAGAAAACCGTGCAGGTCGTCTACGAGCAGGCGCTGCGCCCGTCGGACAAGCAGCACGAACCGTGGGTCGACCGCGTGCTGAGCCAGCTCGAAGGGGCATACGGCGCGCTGGAACCACTGGTCGCGGCCACCCGCGGCTGGTTCGGCGGCGCGCGATTGCTGCAGTCGGACGTGACCGTCGCGGTGGCGTGGCGCTTCACGCAGTTCATGGCGACCGACTATCCGGTGCTCGCGCGGATCGATCCGGCCCGTTATCCGGCGCTCGCCGCGCATTCCGCGCGGGCGGAAGCGCTGCCGGCCTTCGTCGACACGCCGCTCGTCTAGGCTTCGAAGCGGGGCGCAGGGCTGTCGCACGCCGCTGTCGGCGGCCGCGCGGCCTTGTCCGGCAAGCCGCGGCCGATTGTTCTCAACGGCTGACAAGTGACTTCACATTCGCGCTGTTTATCCGGACCCGACCGATCCCTAGAATCCACTCCATCAAATCACGCATTGCCAGATGGAGCCGATGATGAAAGCCCTGATCGAATCGAGCCTGTACCACCCGTCCGTCGTGTTGCCGCTTGCCGCGCTGACGCAACTGATGGTCGAGCGCGATTTCAATCTCGGCCAGGTCGGGTTGATCATGGCCACGCGCGGTGCCCAGGCGGCGGTGTCGCGCTCGCGTGCGCTGATCTTCTGCCGCCATTGCGAAGCGCGCGCGTGAAGGCATCCGCATCGGAAGGATGAAAAAAAGCCCGGCCGGCGCAAGCCGGTCGGGCGGATCGGTTTCGATCGAGCCCCGGCTTCGGCCGGGGCTTTTTCATGGGGTGACGCTCACGCGCGGGCGGGAGTCGCGACGCCGTAGATTTCCTGTTCGTCGTCCTCCTCGCGCAACTGGCGCGCGAGCTGGTGTGCTTCGCGGCGCGTCGCGACGGCGGGCGGCGAGCCCTTCAGCGGCTGGCGCGCGGTTTCGGCGAGTGCGACGACCGACACGATGCCGATCAACGCGGCGCCCATCATGTAGTACGCGGGCATCATCAGGTTGTGCGTCACGTCGACGAGCCACGCGGTGACCAGCGGCGTCGTGCCGCCGAACAGCGACACCGACACGTTGAAACCGATCGCGAGCGCGCCGTAGCGGATCTCGGTCGGGAACAGCGCGGGCAGCGCCGACGGCATCACGCCGGTGAAGCACGACAGCAGCACGCCGAGGATCAGCAGACCGCCGAACACCGACGCGGTGGTGCCCGCATGGATCAGCATCAGCGACGGGATCGACAGCGCCAGCAGGCCCACGCAGCCGGCGAGCATCACCGGCTTGCGGCCGACCTTGTCCGACAGGCGGCCGGCGTACAGCGTCATCGGCATCATCAGCACCATCACGAGCAGCACCAGCACGAGGCTGTGCGATTCGTCGAAGTGCAGCGTCGACGACATGAAGCTCGGCAGGTACGACAGCACCATGTAGTCGGTCACGTTGAAGATCAGCACGAGGCCCACGCACAGCAGCAGTGCCCGCCAGTTGCGCAGCAGCGTTTCGCGGAAGCGCGCCTTCGGCACGGCCTTGTCCTGCGCTTCGCGCTCTTCGGCCTGGCGCTTGAACGCCGGCGTTTCCTCGAGCTTCATCCGGATGTAGAGACCGATCAGGCCGAGCGGGCCGGCGATCAGGAACGGCACGCGCCAGCCCCACGACAGCAGCGCTTCCTGCGACAGCGACGCGGTGAGCAGCGCGACGACGCCCGCGCCCAGCACATAGCCGATCAGCGTGCCGAATTCGAGGAAGCTGCCCATGAAGCCACGGCGCTTGTCGGTCGAGAACTCGGCGATGAAGGTCGCCGCGCCGCCGTATTCGCCGCCGGTCGAGAAGCCCTGCACGAGGCGGGCGACGAGCAACAGGACCGGGGCCATGATGCCGATCGACGCATAGCTCGGAATCAGGCCGATCGCGAAGGTGCCGACGGCCATCATGATCATCGTCGCGGCGAGCACGCGCTGGCGGCCGATGCGGTCGCCGAGCGGGCCGAACACCATGCCGCCGAGCGGGCGCACGAGGAACGCGGCCGCGAACGTGCCGAAGGTCGCGAGCAGCTGCGCGGACGGGCTGCTGGACGGGAAGAACACCTTGCCGAGCGTGACGGCGATATAGCTGTAGACGCCGAAGTCGAACCATTCCATCGCGTTACCGATGGCCATCGCGCTGACGGCGCGCTTGAGCAGGCTCTGGTCGACGACGGTGATGTCGTCCGCGGCGAGCGGGGCCTCGCCGGACGACGAAGCGGGGGAAGAGACAGCGGTCGGGCTGACGTGTGTTGCGGTCAAGGTCATGCACTCCTTTGACAGCGCCGGAACGGGCGGGCCGTCCGACACGGTTTGCCGGCGAGCGCGGCGTCGTGTGCTGCGCGTCGGGGCAAACCATTAAGCACTTACTGCACAGGGGGCAGTAACAGGCTGCAAGGGGCTGCTTCGACGCGGGCCCGGTGGGCCGTCGCGACAGTGCGCTCATGAAGAATGGGCCGCGTGATGCAGGCGGCGGATGCCGGTGCGGACGAGGTGTCCGGCGTGCCGGCAACGCCCCGGAGGGGCAGCGAAACGAGAAAAGCGGGCCTGTCGGGCGGGCTTTCCTGTGGATGCAATTTCGATCGAGGCACCGGCCCGCAGCGTGCGGACGGACTTCTCTCAAAATCGAAAAGACAGAGATTGAATGTTGAAACAGGCGACATGATAGCACGATGACGGATGATCGTGCAAATTGCCGGGAGTCGCCCGTCTGGCGGGGCCTCCGGCGCGGCCCGCTCGGGTATGATCGGCGGCGCGCGGCGCGGCCGTGCCGCCCGTCGCGACGGGGCTGAATTCGCGAGGAACCGGATGACCGAACTGATCAGGATCGCGGCGCTGTTCGCCGCTACCGCGCTGGCCGAAATCGTCGGCTGTTACCTGCCGTGGCTCGTGCTGAAGGCCGGGCGTCCGGCCTGGCTGCTGGTGCCGGCCGCGCTGTCGCTCGCGCTGTTCGCGTGGCTGCTGACGCTGCACCCCAGTGCGGCGGGGCGCACGTATGCCGCGTACGGCGGCGTGTACATCGCGGTGGCGCTGGTCTGGCTGCGGGTGGTCGACGGCGTCGCGCTGACCCGCTGGGACGTGGCCGGCGCGGTGCTCGCGCTCGGCGGGATGGCCGTCATCGCGCTGCAGCCGCGCGCGTGAGCGCGGCCGCGGCGCGGGCCGCGTGCGTCAGGCCGCTTCGGCGGTATCCGTGTCGGCGGGCTGGCGCCACACGCAGGTGCCCTTGACCGACTTGTCGAGCTCGTCGAGCTGAGCCTGGTGTGCGGCCAACTCGTCGTCGCTTGCGACCACTATAGGCAGGTCGAGCGCGGCGAGCGACACGCGCTTGCCGTTCGCGGCGCCGCCGTCGGCGCTCGCGTCGTCGAGCATGTCGATCACGAGGCTGTCCTGGCCGCGCGTCATCGCGAGATACACCTCGGCGAGCAGCTCCGAGTCGAGCAGCGCGCCGTGCAGCGTGCGGTGCGCGTTGCTGATGCCGAAGCGGTCGCACAGCGCGTCGAGCGAGTTGCGCTTGCCGGGGAACATCTGCTTGGCCTGCACCAGCGTGTCGATCACGCCGCCGCAATGCTCGGTGAACGGCGGCAGGCCGAGCCGCGCGAATTCGGCGTCGAGGAAGCCCAGGTCGAACGGCGCGTTGTGGATGATCAGCTCGGCGTCCTTCACGAAGTCGAGGATCTGGTGGGCGACTTCCGCGAATTTCGGCTTGTCGCTCAAGAATTCGGTCGTGAGGCCGTGCACCGCCAGCGCGCCCGGATCGCTGTCGCGCTCGGGGTTCACGTAGAAGTGCAGGTTGTTGCCGGTGAGCCGCCGGTTCAGCAGCTCGACGCAGCCGATTTCGATGAGGCGGTCGCCCGTGCGGGCGTTCAGGCCGGTGGTTTCGGTATCGAGAATGATCTGGCGCATATCGGGAAAAGCAACAAAAACAGGAGAGGGCGGCCGCGGTTCAGGCGGCCAGCGATTCGACGCCGCGATTCGCGAGCGCGTCCGCGCGCTCGTTTTCGGGATGGCCCGCGTGACCCCTGACCCAGCGCCACTCGATCTCGTGCTGCGCGACGAGCGCGTCGAGCCGCTTCCACAGGTCGGCATTCTTCACGGGCGTCTTCGCCGCGGTGACCCAGCCTTTCTTCTTCCACCCGTGGATCCACTCGCTGATGCCTTTCTGCACGTATTGCGAGTCGGTATGCACGATCACCCGGCACGGCCGCTTCAGCGCTTCGAGCGCGGCGATCACGCCCATCAGCTCCATGCGGTTGTTGGTCGTGTTCGGCTCGCCGCCGAACAGTTCCTTTTCCTGGCTGCCGTAGCGCAGCAGGGCGCCCCAGCCGCCGGGGCCGGGGTTGCCCTTGCAGGCGCCGTCGGTATAGATGTCGATGGTGTCGGTTGTCATGAACGTTCTTGGTGGGTGGTCGGGGAGGCCGCCGGCGTCAGGCCCGGTGCGAGCACGGGCTTCTTCATCTTGATCGGGCCGACGAGGCGCATGCCGCGCACGCGCTTGACGGCCGTCACCATGTAGACGGCGCCGAAGATCGGCCACCAGCGGTCGCCGGCGGCCTCCATGAAGCCGTAGCGGGCCAGCCACTTGTCGGTGGCGAGCGGCGGCCGGTAGCAGCCGAAGCGGCCGCGTTCGAGGTCGAAGCCGAGCAGCTTGATCCAGTCCTTGAGCCGGATGAACGCGATCTGGTCGCGCGTGGCCGGCACGAACGGGCGGTTCGCCATGCGCCCGAACGACTGCCGCATGCCCCACAGGCTCAGCGAATTGAAGCCGGTGATCACGAGCTGGCCTTCCGGCATCAGCACGCGCTCGGCCTCGCGCAGCAGACGGTGCGGGTCGGACGTGAATTCGAGCGTGTGCGGCATCACGATCAGGTCGACGCTCTGCGACTCGAACGGCAGGTCGAGCAGGTCGCACCAGGTCGTGCTGCGATCGGCGGGCGCGTGGACCGCCGTGTGTGCTTCGCGCGCCCACGGATACTGGTACGGCGCGCTCGCGCCGCTCGCCGGGTCGAGCACGAGGCCGCGATACGGCATGCGGTTCTCGCGCAGCGCGTCGAGTTGCGGCAGGCCGAGCTGCAGCGCGTGGAAGCCGAAGACGTCGGATACGATCCGGTCGAGCTGCGCCTGCTCCCAGCCCAGCACGTAACGGCCGGGCGGCGAGTCGGTCCAGGCGGGCCAGTCTATAATTTGACGGTCAGACATAACGATGATTGCGCGCCTATGAACGAGCTGGAATACGTGCCGGTTCCGGCATTCGAAGACAACTATATCTGGCTCGTCTCGGACGGCCGCGATGCGATCGCCGTCGACCCGGGTGAAGCCGCGCCCGTACGCCGGGTTCTTGCCGAACGAGGCTGGCGGTTGACCGCTATTTTACTCACGCACCACCACGCCGACCACGTCGACGGTGTCGATGCGCTGCTGCATAGCCAACCGGCCGATACGCCGCTCACCGTTTACGGCCCCGCGGCCGAAGCGATCGACGTGGTCACGCGGCCGCTGTCGGGCGGCGATCGCGTGACGCTCGACGCGCCGGCCGTCGCATTCGACGTGCTCGACGTGCCGGGCCATACGCGCGGCCACATTGCGTATTTTCAGGCGGCCGGCCAAGGCGCGGCCGGCCAAGGCGCGGCCGGCCACGGCAACGCGGTGCCGCACGTGTTCTGCGGCGACACGCTGTTCTCGTGTGGCTGCGGCCGCCTGTTCGAAGGCACGCCCGCGCAGATGCTCGCGTCGCTCGACGCGCTCGCGGCGCTGCCGGATGATACCCGCGTGCATTGCGCACACGAATACACGCTGTCGAACATCCGCTTCGCACTCGCGTGCGAGCCGGGCAATGCGGCGCTCGCCGCGTGGCGCGACGACGCGCAGGCGCTGCGTGCGCGTGGCGTGCCGACGCTGCCCACTACGATCGCCCACGAACGTGCCGTTAACCCGTTCATGCGGGCCGACAGCGCGGCGATCCACGCGACGCTCGAGGCCGAGCTACACGAAACGGTGACGGATCGTCTGGCGGCATTCACGCTGATGCGCGAATGGAAAAACCGGTTCCGATGACGTTTTCCGGAGGACTCCAAAGCTCAAGCGGTGTCTGTAAAAATTGCTCCAAATGTAGGATTTCGCTGAGTTTTCGGTGTTTTTATTGACGTGAAGCACGCACTTCCGTAGTATCGCCTGCAATTTCCAGCCGTCGGAAGCCGAGATTTTCATGCGACTTATATTGAGTGCGATGGTGGTGCTGCTACTCGCCGCTTGTGCGAGCCAGCCTCCTGTCGCCAACAACGCCGCCGATTCGCAGGCGACGTCCAACTACCTCCGTAAATCAGCCACCGCCAAAGAAACTGTCGACGTCGACAAGCAATCCGTCGGCGACCTGACCAGTGCAGACTCCGATCTCTGGGCGCGCATCCGCCGCGGCTTCCAGATGCCCGATCTGCAGAGCGATCTCGTCGACATGCAGACGACCTGGTATACGCAGCGTCCCGATTACGTGCAGCGCATGACCGAGCGCTCGCAGAAGTACCTGTATCACATCGTCGAGGAACTCGAGGCGCGTCACATGCCGACCGAGCTCGCGCTGCTGCCGTTCATCGAGTCCGCATACAACCCGCAGGCGCTGTCGGTCGCGAAGGCGGCCGGCATGTGGCAGTTCATGCCCGGCACCGGCCGCACGTACAACCTGAAGCGCAACATGTGGCAGGACGAGCGGCGCGACGTGCTCGCGTCGACGAGCGCCGCGCTCGACTACCTGTCCCGTCTGCACGACATGTTCGGCGACTGGTATCTGGCGCTGGCCGCGTACAACTGGGGCGAGGGCAACGTGCAGCGTGCGATCGCGCGCAACCAGGCGGCCGGCCTGCCGACCGACTACCAGAGCCTGCGGATGCCGAACGAGACGCGCAACTACGTGCCGAAGCTGCAGGCGGTGAAGAACATCATCGCGAGCCCGCAGCAGTACGGCCTGACGCTGCCGGATATCCCGAACCACCCGTATTTCGTGACGGTCACGACGTCGCGCGACATCGACGTGGCGGTGGCCGCGAAGCTCGCGAACCTGCCGCTCGACGAGTTCCGCTCGCTGAACCCGTCGTTCTCGAAGCCCGTGATCCTCGGCGCGACCGAGCCGCAGATCCTGCTGCCGTTCGACAACGCGTCCGCGTTCGAGAAGAACCTGAAAGCCTATAGCGGCCAGTTGTCGTCGTGGACCACCTATACGGTCAGCGAGCGTGCGCGTCCGGCTGCGATCGCCGAGAAGATCGGCGTCGACGCCGATACGCTGATGTCGGTCAACAAGATTCCGGCCGGCATGCGCCTGAAGCCGGGCTCGACGATCGTCGTGCCGCGCGGCGATGACGACGACGAGGACATCAGCGCCGACGTCGCCGAAAACGGCGCGCTCGCGATGGAGCCCGACGTTCCCGATACGCGCAAGATGCTGATCCGCGTGCGACGCAAGCAGTCGATGGCGGCGCTCGCCGGCCGCTACGGCGTGTCGGTCGGCCAGTTGAAGGCGTGGAACCGGACGCACCGCGATATCGTGATGCCGGGGCAGGCGCTCGTGCTGCACGTGCCGGTCGGCCGTTCGGTGCCGGCGGAGCCCGGTCCGGAGCGGATCGCGACGTCGACGGGCGGTGCGCACATCGAGCGCGCGAGCCTGGCGGTCGGCGGCAAGTCGCACGGCAGCAAGCGCGGCGCCGCCAAGTCGTCGGCCCGGCCGGCGGCGAAGTCGGCGAAGGCCGCTCCCGCGAAAACCGCGCCGGCCAAGACCGCCGCGCACAAGGGCAAGAAGAAGTAAGCGCGGCTAGCGTGGCGGCCGGTAAGGCCGGCACGATTGCGCTATCATCCGACGAATTCGACGAAACGCCGTCACCGAGGTGACGGCGTTTTCGTTTGTGCGCGGCGGGCGGCGCTACGTCGCGCGTCTTCATCTTCATGGGGCAAGGGGGAGCGATGTCGTCGGTACAGGTGAGGGTACTCGCGCTGTTTTCGGTCGGGTATTGAAGCGCGCCGCGATAAAAGCGGCTCGGGTTGCGAGATAAGTTGCACTGAGTAATTGTTGCACGCATTGAAAGCGAATTGCAGAGAGAAGGGGCCGAGAGGCCCCTTTGTCACGTCTACCAGTTCCGAATGATCAGCTCACCCGACTTGGCCTTCGACCGGCCGGCACCGCCCACGGTGTAGTTGATGTCCACCCGCTCGATGTTCAGCCCGGCGAACGCCTGGTGCATCTCCGGGATATCGTTCACAGAGATGATCATCCGGCCCTGGACGGTCTTGGCCAGGTCGCCCATGCGCTGGTACTGATGCAGGCCGAAATCGACGCCATAGCCTTCGGTTCCCCAATACGGCGGGTCGCAGTAGATCAGGGTGTGCTCGCGGTCGTACTTGCGGATGCAGTCGGCCCAGTCCAGGTTCTCGATATAGGTCCGGCTCAGGCGAAGGTGGGCGGCCGATAGGTCTTCCTCCAGGCGCAGCAGGTTGAGCTTCGGCCCCGAGGTGGTTGAGGTGCCGAACGTCTGGCCTTCGACCTTGCCACCGAAGGCCATCTTCTGGAGGTAGAAGAAGCGGGCGGCCCGCTGGATGTCCGTCAGCGTCTCCTCGGGTGTGATCTGCAGCCACTTGAAGATTTGCCGCGAGGTCAGCGCCCATTTGAATTGCCGGACGAACTCCTCCAGGTGGTGGCGGACCACCCTGTACAGATTGACCAGCTCCCCATTCACATCATTGAGTACCTCGACCTTAGTCGGCGCCTTCAGGAAGTAGAGCGCGGCCGCGCCGCAGAACGGCTCGACGTAGCAGGTGTGCTCAGGGAAGAGCGGGAGAATGTGTTTCGCCAGGCGGCGTTTGCCCCCGATCCAAGGAACGATGGGGGAAGCGGATTGTATTTCCATTCTGTGTAAGCCCTTTTTGTTAGTTGCAATTGTGTTAGGCTTAGACCCGCCGTGTGCACGGTAAGGGGGCCTTGGCCAAGGCTCACAGGTTCTGTCTGTGGGTTACGGTGACGGCCGAGGTGTTCCCGCACCACGGCCGCCGCCCTCTTCTTCAAGCCGGTTGCAAAGCGTCCGGCGTCTCGATAAAGCGCGCCTCGTAGGGCAGGATCCAAAGATGCTGCGGCGTGATCCGGTACAGCGCATCCGGCCGGAACAACGGCCGCCCAGCCTGCTGGAACGCCCAGGCCGCCATCTCGCTACAGAACCACCGATCCGGCTCCTGCCAATCCCGATGCAGACCGATTCCGAGCACACCCAGCCAGTCGTAGGGCTTGCCGATCTGCGACTCGGCGGCCGCGATCACGGCTTGGGCGTCGGCGCAGGGAATCGTCATGACGGCCGCCCGGCTGGCATTGGCTAGGCGGGTTGCCAGCAACTCGCGCTCGACGCCGTGGAAGGCCACCGCGCCGAGCACTGACTGGCCGTCGATCAGGTCGACATGCGACCAGGCTGACCAGGCCGTGAGGCGGATCAAGGCACTGCCGGGATGCCGGCGCCGGGTGAAGAGCAGCTGAACGGTCGACATAGTCTTAGCCTCCGAAGGTTTCAGGCCAGCCGACCGAAAAGTCATAGGTAGCCGGGTCGGCTGCAGCTTCCATCGCAGCCCGATGGGTCTCCGCCACCGCGAACAGTCGCGCATCGAGATCGCCTGCAGCGGCCACGATGTCGAAAGCAAGTTGGGCCGTGATCGTGGCGAAGGAGCCGTCCATCGTTTTCCACTTCACCGGCTGGCCGAGGATGGAGAGGTTATCGGTCATTGCTCCACCAGCGGCGATCAGGTCGCGGGCTTTGTCTTTCAGGCCAAGGTGCTGGATGCGGCTATCGGCATCGCTGTGGAACCACAGCGTGCCAACCTTGAATCCCCCGCCCTTGCGTCGATCGCGCTCGGCCTTGATGGCCTCCCACTTGCCTGCTTTGACTGCTGCGGCAGTCGGCGCTGGTTTTGGCACTACGACGACTCGCCCGTTGACGACATCAAGCGCGTCGCCGGGCGAGCGCGCCATCGCTGCGTCGAAATCCTCTTGCGGGATATCGATCAAGTCACTCGGTATGGCGGTGTATTCGATGTCATCAGGGTAGAAACATCCGGTCGATTTGCTGAATTTCATGGGGGCCTCTCAGTATCCAATTGCGAGCCAGAAAACAGACCATCCGGAAGACACCTGGCCTGAATCGTTGAATGTCTTAGTAGTTACGCCCGTCGTGGAGCGGGTACCAAACACCTCGATCATTGCCGCCATACCGCTGCCAGCGTGCGTTCCATGGATTCCGACGCAGGCTGTCGGGAATGCGATTGGGAAGGTCACTGCAATCGAGCCGTCTGCCGCCGTCGAACCCGAACCCCACTGGATGATTAGCCCGGAAGGTAACTTCTGATAGCCGGACGTGCCGAACGACTTCGAGAAACTTGCCGAGCCGAAGCCGCCAAGAATCACATACCACTGCCCCCCGGACCCGTTGCCGACTACGGTCACGCATTCGCCGCTTGCAACGGACAGGGTGTTCGCTGCTACGCCTGAAGCACTCTGAATAGGCTCACTGCCGTTGGCTTTGAGGGTGAGCGCTAAAGGCGCGCGGAATGTGTAGGTGGCCATTCCGGAAGGGAACGACGCGAGAGGGGGCAAGGTGATCGTCAGGTTTGACGCTTGTGACTCGAACCAATGTCCTGCCTGAGATGCAGTGAGAGTGGTGTTAGCCGTCAAGGCGATCCCGGCACCATTCTGGAAGTGCAGACCTTGTTGCCAAGCAAAGGCTGTCGTCGCCAGCTTCGTGCTGTTGTCGAACTGCGTAGGGGTCGGTCCAGCAGGAGAACCCGTGAAAGCCGGGCTCGCCAGCGGCGCCTTGAGTGCAAGGGCGTTGGTGACGGTCGCCGCGAAGTTCGCATCGTTGCCCAGGGCGGCGGCCAGCTCGTTGAGGGTGTCCAGCGCTGCCGGCGACGAGGCGACCAGGACGGCGATCGCTGCCTGGACGAAGGCGGTGTTGGCGATCTTGGCGCTGTTGTCCCCGGCCGCCTGGGTCGGGGCATTGAGGCCGCCGGCCCACTGGAAGGCGATGGGCGTGGCGCCGATGATGATGGCGCCGTCCGTCTTGAGCATCCAAATGGTGTCCGCGTTGACCGTCCCGGCCTCGACCGGCACCAGCGCCCCGGCGTTGAGCTTGGTTCCGATGTCGGCGTCCGTTGCCCGCGCCCATGCGCCCGCCGCCGCCACGTAGATGCCGTTTTCCGCGCCTGCTGCCTGATCCTTCACCAGCACGCGGTCACCCGCCACCAGCACCACGCCGTCGATCGTCTGCAGGCCGGCAAGTGCGATCGCGGCCGTAGTGGCCACGCGCACCGATTGCTTGCTGTCCCGCTTGTTGAGTTCCTCGGCGACCTTGTCGTCGCAGTATTGCCTGGTGGCCAGGACCACACTCGGATCGACCAGCAGAGTCACCGCCGAGGTGTTGGCCACCTCCAGGATCATCCGCACGTAGAGCTGCTTGTTGGAGCCGGCCGCCAGGGTCGGCTTGTAGCTCTCGGGGAACTTGCCCACGGCGATCATCGCACCGGCACTGTCGAACAGGCCGACCTCGCGGATGTAGAAGCCGCCGACGTCGTCAGGGATCACCAGCTCGGCGACGATCCAGTTGGGATTGTTGGCATCAACCGCCAGGTGGTTGATAGCGCCGCGCCAGACCTCGTGCTTCAGCGTGTTCTGCGCTTCGGTCGGGTTGTAGTAGGCGCCGTTGTCGCCGTCGCCCACTGCCATCTGGGTCAGGGTCAGCGGCGTGGCGGTCGCCGTGGCGTTGGCCAGCTTGTTGCGGCCGGTGGCGGTCAGGATCGTGAAAAACTCATTGGCCATAGGGGCTCCTTCGGATTAAGCGGTCTGCGGATAGACCCAGACGGTCTCGACGCTCCAGTGGCCAATGCCGAAGCGCGGCACCTGGCTCACCTGGTTGAGTTCGGTCAGCTCGTAGGGATAGACGGTGGCCAGCTCGCCGCACAGGGTGGCGGCCGCGATCGCCGGCATCTGGCTGACGTTGGCCAGCGAAAGGGTCAGCAGCTCCAGGTGCGAGCGGACGTTCTTGTACTCGGTGATCAGGGCGACCAGGGCGTCGAAGGTGGCCTCGTCGATACCGCGCGTGGAGAGGTCGACGTTGATCTTGAAGTAGTAGGGCTGGCCGCCGTACTGGAACCACTCGCTGATCTGGCCGGACAGGGCCAGCGTCTCCAGCACCTGCTGGATCGCCCAGCGGGTTCCCTTGTAGCGGTGCAGCTCGATGGCGCGCTTCAGCAGGCGCCTGCGTTCGTCGTCATCGCGGGCGAACTGCCAGCCTTCGCCCAGGATGTGCAACTGCTCGGCCAGGTTCGGCAGCGCCGAGGCATTGACCGTATCGACCAGATAGACCAGCAGCGGCGACAGGTCCATGTCGCTGATCCGGGCGGCCAGCTGGCCCAGCGCCTGGAAGCGTTCGTCGCCGGCCAGCGGCGGCGGGAGCAGAAGCGCGTCAGCCATCGACCGTCCCCGTCACGACCAGGTTGATGCCGGTGCAGCGCGCCCACTCGTTCTCGGCCAGCACGATCTTCGCTGGGGCGGCGCGCACGATGTCGTACACCCCGGCGACCTTGAGCGCGGCCTCGACCTGTACCGGCACGATGTCGCGGCCAAGGCCAGCGGCACGGTCGGCCTTGTAGGCTTCGGCCGCCGCTTGCGCTTGGGCCAGCACGCTGGCGACGTCGGTGTTCTTGTAGAGCACCAGCTGAGCGTCGATGGCGTAGTCGATCGGCGTCGGCGCCAGCGCCTGCACGTTGTCGGTCAGCGGCCGCACGCGGTCGGCCGAGCAGGTGGCCTCGACCAGCGAGAGCATGTTCGCGTCCGGCAGCCCGGTGGTCAGCAGCGGGTAGAGCTTGACCACGCCTGGCGTGGGCGACAGCACCGCCACGTCGACAATGCTCTGGTGCGCGCTCTTGGCGTGGAACACATAGGCCAGGCGGCTGCCTGCGGTGCTGAAGGCTTCCGGCGCCAGCTTGATGCGCTCGCGCAGGCGGTCGTCTTCCTCCTCCACGATGCCGCCGGAGGTGACCGTGGTGTTGGCGGCCGTCACTTCGACGTCGCCCAGATCATCGACCAGGTTGTTGATCTGCCCCGGCTGCCAGGCGTTGCCGGCAGCGCCGGGTTCCTCGCAGGTTGCGGCCGCGTCGATCGACAGCTGGCCAGCCAGCAGGGTCACGTCGGCGTCGGTGGCGAAGGTGGCCGTGCCGTCGCCGCCCTCGACGCGAGTGCCGGTCGGGATCAGCAGGTTGGTGGCCAGCGCCGCCGCGAAGGTGAAGCGCAGGGTGGTCTTCGCCGGCTGCGCCGGCAGGCGGGTGACGCCCACCAGTTCGCCCAGGTAGTCCAGCATCGGCGCGCGGGCGTAGGCGACTAGGTTCTGCTTGGCCGCCTCCTGGATGCCGATGCGCACCAGGGTCTCGCGGTAGGCGATCACGTCGATCAGCAGGCGCTCGACCTGCGCCGGGTAAAGGGTCTTGCCGGTCAGTTGCTCATACTGCGCGACGATCTCGGCCGTGATGGCCTGCGGGTCGCGGTCGATGAAACTCGGCTCGGGCAGGCTCACAGGCGCACCTCCGTCTCGCGTTTAACGCCATCTGCCAGCTTCCACTGCACGCGCAGGGTGATCTGGGCCTCCTCGATCGAGGGCGTGACCTTGACCAGCTCGCAGCGAGGCTCCCACAAGCGGATTGCCTCGACCGTCTCGCGCACCAGGTGCGGCACGGCCTGGTCGATCGGGTAGTCCAGATAGAGGTGGATGTTGGAGCCGAAGTCCGGGCGATGCGGGTCACTGCCCTTGGGCGTGCCCAGGATCACGCGGATGGCCTGGTCGATGTCCGCTTCGGCCTCGACCACGTCGAGACTCTTGAGGGCGGGCTGCCAGTGAACGGAGGAAATGTCAGATAGCCGGGTCATGCGGCTATCGTGCCGCCATGCCCGGCCGGGGGATATTAAAGGGCTTTAAGGCTTGGCCAGCCGCTAGTGGCTGTGGTGATTCGAGTTGCCGCCGGCATCCATGATCGTGCCGGTGGCGTCGATGTTGCCGGTGACCTGGACATTGCCGGTGATGGCCGCCGCCGCGCCGCCACCACCCGACCCAGCCATGCCGCCCTGGTAGGTCAGCTTGCCCTTCACCAGCAGGTTGCCGGTGACCTCGGTCTCCGGCACGTCGACGGTGACCTTGGCGCCGGCCTTGAGCAGGATGTCTGCGCCGACCTCGACTACCACCTTCTGGATGCCGCCCTTGACCGTGAGCTGGTGGCTGGCGCGATCGTATTCCATCTCGGCGCCATCGTCGAAGCGCACGTGGTGCTTGTCGCCGCTGGCCACCGGCGCCGGGTCGGAGCTGGAATAGACGGCGCCCAGCACAACGCCGTCCTCGCCGCGCCCGTCCAGGAGCACCACCACGTGCTCGCCGAGGTCGGGCAGGTGGTAGTGCTTGTCGCGCAGGGTCTTGGCTTGCAGCACCGGCAGCCAGGCCGTGCGCAGGTTGTCGTAGTCGGGCAGGCGCACGCGCACGCGGCAGGTCTTGGCATCGACGGCCGAGACCGTGCCGAATTTGAAGCTGGCACCGAACTCTTGCAGGGTCTCGCTCATTTCTTCGTGCTCGCTTGGGTGGTGCCGACCACGCCTACCTGGCCGCTGCTCTGGACGCCGTACACGTTGAGGGTCTTGCCCGACTTCTTCTGGGCCGAGGTGCTGCCGGTGCCCGAGGTGACCGGCAGGGCGACGCGCTTCACTTCCAGCTCGGTGACGTAGCCGCCGCCGCGATCGAGCCGGTGGCGGGCCGACTCCACCAGGTACTTGCCGGAGAGCTTGCCGCAGTCGGCCAGTTCGAAGGTGGTGCCGGCGACCAGCTTGGGGTTGCCCGGCACGGTCAGGCTGCCGGCGGTCTGCTGCAGGTTGGCATCGTCCAGCGCGGCCTGCGCCTTGGCCTGCGCGGCCGCCTTCGAGCCGGAGCGGGTCGAGAGCTTCAGCGTGTCGCCGCTGGCCGATTGGCCGGATTGCTTCTTCGTGCTGGTGGTGGTTTGGCCGACCTCGGTCACCTGGTCGCTCTTCACGCCATAGACCACCAGCTTCTTGGTCTTCGGGTCGTGGTACTTGACCTTGGCTTCCTGGTAGATGTCCTTGATCTTGTCGCGCAGGCGGATGGCGATTAGGTCGGTCGCCTTGAAGGTGGCCACCGTGCCGCCGTCGCGTAGATCGGCCAGCTCGGTGAAAACCAGCTTGTTGCCGACGATCTTGAAGGCGTAGCCGTACTCGCGCGCCAGGCGCGTGAGGAACTCGACATCGCGCTCCTGGTATTGCGTCACTCGGTCGATGCGGATGTCGCGGATTTTGCCGGTCAGGGTCAGCTTGTTGCGCTTGGCGATGCGCTGGGCGATCGCGGCCAGCGTGGTGTTCTCGTAGGCGCGGCCGACGCGGGTGCGCACCGACTTCTTGATGCCGGTGGCCAGGCCACGGATCGACACCGTCGCGGGCGGCTGGGCGAACTCGATCTCGTCGATCTCGAAGGCCCCGCAGGGCAGCAGCGGCGCCGCCTCGTAGCCGATCTTGAGCGACAGCGTGTCGCCCTTGCCGGGGTACCAGTGGCGCACCCAGCGGCCGTCCGCATCCTCCAGCTCGACCTCCAGTTCGTCGGATTGCCCGGACAGGTAGTCGGTGTAGGTCACCGAGCGCACGTAGGGCGTGATGTCGCTGGTGATGTTCTTCTGCTCGTAGGAGAGCACGAACACCGGGTGCGGCACCTTGGCCACGGCGGTGGGCAGCAGGTCGGTCAGCGCAGCCACGGCGGCAGCTCCTCGGACAGGTCTTGCTGCTCGATCACCGGCACCGACAGCCTCAGGCCGCCGGGCAAGGTGGTGGCCAGCGGCACGTGCGGGTTGGCGGCGACGATGCGCTCGTACTGCAGCGGGTCGCCATAGTAACGGGTGGCGAGCTGATCCCAGCGCTCGCCTTCGGTGGTGATGTGGGTCAGGTACATCAGATCGTCCTCGTCACGACCTTGCCGGCCAGCTTGCTGATGCTCGGCGCTGCCGACTCCAGGGCGCCGGTCGCGGCCGAGAGCTGGCCGGCCAGGTAGTCGATGCGGCCGGTCACGGTGCCGGCGCTGACGGCCGACAGGGCGCCCTGGGCGTTACGCACGGCGCCCAGGGCGTTATCGCTGGCGCGCAGGATGCTGGACGCCTCGGGAAGCTGGCTGGTCAGGCTGGCCAGGGTCGGTGACAAGTTCTCCAGTGGGCCGGCCACCTGGTTCATGCCGGTTAGGAGGCTGGGCACCCGGCCCAGCGCTGCCAGCGGGTTGTCACGCAGCTTCTGCGCCAGGCGGGCGGCATCCACCGCGACCCGTAGGGCCGACTGTGCCTGGTTGGCGTAGGTCACCGCCTGGCGGATGTTGTCGCGCACGGCGGCTGCGCCGCTGGCCAGCGTGGTGACGCCAGCGGTCTGGCTGGCTGGCAGCGCCTTGGCCGCGGCCGGCGGCAGCTTGGGCTGGACGGCGGGCGGCGGCAGCGGGTTCTTCTTGTCGCCAACAAACTCGCGGAGGGTGATGCTGGCTTCCAGCGCGATCAGCGTGCCGGCCTTGTCGGTGTGCTTGCTGGTCCCCGAACTGGACGAACTCGGTGGGGCTGACCCACATGCCTTTGGCTCTCATTGGTACCCCTGGGTGATTCTGGCGCCGGTGCGACGGCGGCGGGATTTCACCGTCACCGGGCCTTTGTTGATCTCGCGGCTGGCGAAGTAGGCCAGCGCCACCGCCACGGCAGCATCACCGTGGCGCTTGCCCTTGTCCTCGCCGGTCGTGCGGGTATCGGGGATGCGCGGCACGCCCTTGATGACCTGCACCGCCCGCAGGTCGGCCAGCACGTCCCCGTCGCGCGGCAGGCCGTCCAGGGTGCCGTCCTCGAGGGCGGCCTTGACCGGAGGCATGTGCTCCCGGTACCAGGACTCGGACAGCATCACCTGCTGGATGCGCGATGCCCCGTAGCGCTGCATGGCCACCTCGGCCAGAAACTGGCCATTGCCCCGCGCATCGAACGCGCCGCCGGTGAAGCGCGGCAGGCGGTCGATCAGGTAGAAGGCGATCTGCTCCTGCTGGCGGAAGGGCACGTTGCGCAGCTCGACCAGGAAGGGCACCCGGCGCACCAGGTTCTGCGTCTGGATCAGTGGCACATGCACGGTCAGGTCGCCGCTGCGGCCGAAGTCCTCGCCGTTGAAGGAGATGGCGTCCGCCGGCAGGGCGGCCAGCAGCGGTGCCAGGTGGGCCTCCAGCCAGTCGCGGCACTCGGCGGCGCGGATGTGGTCGGGCAGCAGCTCGAAGCCAGCCTTGCATTCCCAGCGCAGCACCGGCGTGTCGGCCGACATGCGCGACTCGATCAGCGCGCGGGACAGCCAGGCACCACCCGAGTTGGCCGGCACACAGTCCAGCTCCTCCTCGGCGCCGTCGCCGTAGAAGGCGTAGACGTCGGCCATCCAGGCCGCCTCTTCGGCCGCCGTCCATTCCTTGCCCAGGCGCAGGCAGACGCGGCGGTACAGGCCATCGGCCACGGCTTCCTGGAAGGTCACCCGATGCACGGTGCCCTTGCGCTTGCCGGCCCGGATGTCTTCGACCAGCTCGTTGAACGGGTTCTCCACGCCGTTGTGGGTGGAGATGACGCGCACCCGGCCGCCCCAGATGAGCATGGCCAGCGCCGCCTTGAGCAACTCGTCGAGCTGGTCGTGGAAGGCCGCCTCGTCGATCACGATCGTGCCCTGGCGGCCGCGCAGGTTGGACGGCCGGCTGGTGAGCGCGACGATGCGAAAGCCCGAGGCCGGGAAGCGGATCGTGAAAGTCTTGATGTTCTTGTCGGCGTCGTCGTCTTCCCAGAAGCCCTCCTCGATCTCCGAGGCGGCATGGTTGAAGGCCCGAGCCCACATTGCGCACGCCTGGATGTACTCGATGGTCATGTCCTGGTTGTACGCGATGTAGTAGACGTTCTGCCCGCCGGCCGACCGGTTGGAGGCGGCGGTCAGCACGTCGTCGGCGGCCTCGCCCCAGGTCAGGCCCGTCCGGCGGCTCTTCTCGATCACCTTGAGCGGCGACTTGTCGGCGACCATCCAGATCGCCGCCAAGCGTGCGCCGAAGTTCTCGCCGGCCAAAGCCCTCAAGGACGCGGCCGCAGCCTAAACCCTCGCCTCAAGCCGCTCGCCCACGCGGGCGGCTTCGGGAGATGGTTTTTCAGGAGAGAACGATGCCAACGCCTAACCGCCAGCGCCTGATCCGCTTGATCCACGTGGCCAAGCGCGACCTGTCGATGGACGACGACACCTATCGCGCCATCCTGCAGCGGATTGGAAAGAAGGCATCGTCGGCCGATCTGACCATTCCAGAACTGGAGAAGGTTTTGGAACACCTGAAGCGCAGTGGCTTCAAGGTGCGTCCCAAGGCCAAGCCGGCCCAGGCAAAGCCCTCGCGGCCGCTCGCCCAGGATGGAGAGAGCAAGAAAATCCGCGCCCTTTGGTTGTTCCTGCATGAGCTGGGCGCCGTCAAGAACCCCTCCGAGGAAGCGCTGGCCGCCTACGTCAAACGCATCGCCGGGGTGGATGCTCTGCAGTGGATCAGCGGCGAGCAGGCCGAGCGCCTGATCGAGACCATGAAGAAGTGGGCCATGCGCTTCCTGCCGCAGGCCGTGAAGGCGCTGGTGCCTCAGGTCGGCGCCCTGCAGCTGTCCGACCTCGAACGGGGCCAGCTCAATGCCGTACTGAACAAGGCGTTCGCGCGCCAGACCTTTGACCCAATGCACTCTGCCTGGGAGAGCTTGAACGACGTTTTGAAGAGAGGGAGATAGACATGGCCGAAGCTGCATTCCAAGACGATCGCCAGAAGGGCGATTTCAAGAGCAAGGGGCCGGAGCTGCTGGTCGATCTGGCCGAGCAGTGCGCCGTGGCGCTAAAAGAGAGCGCCGGCCTCGACAAGGACAAGGCCGACCAGGTGGGGCGCGAGATTGCCGACCGCATGGCCGCGCACTGGGGCGGCCAGAACATCTATTTCCCGATGGGCCTGTCCTACAAGCTCTCGCAGCGCGATCGCCAGATTTACGACGACTTCACCGGCGCCAACCACAGCGAGCTGGCCCGGAAGTACGGCGTCTCCCTCCAGTGGATTTACAAGATCGTGAAGACGGTGCGCCAGGAGGAGATGGCGCGGCGGCAGGGCGCCTTATTCACCGAATAAAAAACGGGCCAATCGCGGCCCGTTTGTCTTTTCATCCTCTGCAAGTTTCTTTCAGTGGGGCCTTCCGGACTCTTCCCGTATCATCCCGGTTGTTCCCACTTATCTTTCGTCCCCCTCTGAAATATCTCAACGTCTCTCAGGGTATTTCGTATCGTATGTGTTCCGCGGCGTCAATCTGGGCTTCGCGCCGTTCGTCACGCACGAGCTCGGCCTGTCGGCCGCCGATCTCGGTCTCCTCACCAGCCTCTATTTCCTCGGTTTCGCGGGGGCGCAGATTCCGGCCGGCGTGATGCTCGACCACTTCGGCCCGCGTCGCGTGACGGCCGGCATGCTGCTGTTTGCGGCGGCCGGCGCGGCCGTGTTCGGCGCGGCGCACGGCATCGGCACGATGATGGTCGGCCGACTGCTGATCGGCGTTGGCGTATCGGTGTGTCTCGGCGCGGCGTTCAAGGCGCTCGCGCAGCATTTCCCCGTCGGCCGGCTGCCGCTCGTCAACGGCCTCGTGATGGCCGTGGGCGGCCTCGGCGGCGTGATGGTCGGTTCGCCGCTGACCTGGCTGCTCGGCTGGGCGAGCTGGCGCGCGATCTGTCTCGGCCTCGCGGTGCTGACGGTGGTCGTCGCGGCATCGATCGGCTTCGGCGCGCCCGACGCGCAGCAGGCGCGCCATCAGGGCGGGCTCGTCAGCCAGTTCAAGGGCACGTGGCACATCCTGAGCAGCCGCGCGTTCTGGAAGATCGCGTCGTTCTCCGTCGTCACGCAGGGCGTGTTCTATGCGATGCAGTCGCTGTGGGTCGGCCCGTATCTGCGCGATGTCGGCGGGTTCGATGCGCCGCATGCCGCGCGCCTCGTGTCGGTGCTCGGCTTCGCGATGATGGCCGGCTGCGTCGGCTTCGGCGCGACGGCGCGCGTGCTCGAGCGGCGCGGCGTGTCGGTCTACGCAACCTGCGGCATCGGCATGGCGCTGTTCGTCGCGACGCAATTCGCGATCGTCGCGCGCGTGCCGTTGCCGCCGGCCGTGCTGTGGGCCGCCTACGGAGTGTTCGGCGGCGTGGGCATCCTGACCTACGCGGTGATGGCCGGCCACTTTCCCGCTCATCTGATCGGCCGCGCGAACACGACGCTCACGCTCGTGATCTTCCTGCTGATCTTCGCGTTCCAGATCGGCGTCGGCGCCGTGCTGTCGCACTGGCCGGCGGTCGACGGCCGTTATCCGGCCGCCGCGCACTTCACCGCCTGGGGCGTGCTGCTCGCGCTGCAGCTCGCGAGCGCGGTCTGGTATGTGTGGCCCGCGCGCGGCGCTGGCCAAGCGCACTGATCCGGCGGTACGCTGACGGGCAGGGCGGCCGCGAAAACAGGGCCGCAGCACGTCGCGCCGGGCGGCAGGGCGCGGCGCGCGCACGATCGGACGGCCATATCGATTGAAGATAGGCCCATTTTCAGGCTATAATTTGAAAGTTTGTGCTGATCAACCTCGCACCCTAGCGCCTACCTCATTCATCCCGTTCATCCGCCGCACGCCGCCTGCCGGGCGATGCCGCGAAGCCTCGTGCGCCACGCGCCGGGTTCGCGTCTCGACAACGCAGGCCGCGTCCAGCTAGCGACCACGCGCGCCCACGCAGCGCGGCGCTCGCGCGGCAGGGTAAACAGGTCGGCAGCAGGGTGTTCCCCAAGGAGCCTCCCGTGTTGCCGTCTTTTTCTCCCGCCTTGCTTGCACTCGCCGACGGCACGGTCTTTCGTGGTTATTCGATCGGGGCCGAAGGCCATACGATCGGCGAAGTCGTGTTCAATACCGCGATCACCGGCTATCAGGAAATCCTGACTGATCCGAGCTACTCGCGCCAGATCGTCACGCTCACCTATCCGCATATCGGCAACGTCGGCGTCAACGCCGAGGACGTCGAAGCCACGAAAGTCCATGCCGCCGGCCTGATCATCCGCGATCTGCCGACGCTCGCATCGAACTTCCGCATGGACCGCACGCTCGGCGACTACCTGCGCGACGAAGGCGTCGTCGCGATCGCCGGCATCGATACCCGCAAGCTGACCCGCATCCTGCGCGACAAGGGCGCGCAGAACGGCTGCATCCTGACGGGCTCCGACGACGAAGCGAAGGCGATCGAGCTGGCGCGCTCGTTCCCGGGCCTCGCCGGCATGGATCTCGCGAAGGTCGTGTCGACCACCAAGCCGTTCGAGTGGAAGCAGACGGAATGGCGTCTCGAAGGCGGCTACGGCATGCAGGAAGCGCCGAAGTACCGCGTCGTCGCGTACGACTTCGGCGTCAAGTACAACATCCTGCGCATGCTGGCCGAGCGCGGCTGCCATGTGACGGTGCTGCCGGCGCAGGCGAGCGCGGAAGATGCGCTCGCGCTGAATCCGGACGGCGTGTTCCTGTCGAACGGCCCCGGCGATCCGGAGCCGTGCGATTACGCGATCGCGGCCACGAAGGCATTCATCGAGCGCGGCGTGCCGACCTTCGGCATCTGCCTCGGCCACCAGATCATGGGCCTCGCGGTCGGCGCGAAGACGCTCAAGATGAAGACGGGCCACCACGGCGCGAACCATCCGGTGAAGGACCTCGGCGACGGCCGGGTCGTGATCACGTCGCAGAACCACGGCTTCGCGGTGGACGCCGATTCGCTGCCGGCCAATGCGCGCGTGACCCACGTGTCGCTGTTCGACGGCACGCTGCAGGGTTTCGAGCTGACCGACAAGCCGGCGTTCTGCTTCCAGGGCCACCCGGAAGCGTCGCCCGGCCCGCACGACATCGGCTACCTGTTCGACCGTTTCACCGCGCTGATGGATGCGGCGAAGCAGCGCAACGCCTAAGTCACTGACGCAACCGAAGGACGGGAGATTCACATCATGTTCGGCCACGCACTCGGCATCACGGATATCTGGACCTACGTGTTCGGCGTGATCTTCATCATCCTGCTGCCGGGGCCGAACTCGATGTACGTGCTGTCGCTCGCCGCGCAGCGCGGCGTGAAGGCCGGCTACCGCGCGGCCTGCGGCGTGTTCGTCGGCGATACGGTGCTGATGGTGCTGTCCGCCGCGGGCGTCGCGTCGCTGCTGAAGGCGAACCCGCTGCTGTTCTCCGTCGTCAAGTACGGCGGCGCCGCGTACCTGCTGTACATCGGCACCGGGATGCTGCGCAGCGCGTGGAGCAAGCTGCGCGCGCGCGGCGATGCACCGGTCGATGCGCCGCAGGCGGTGGACGGCGAACGTCCGTTCCGCAAGGCGCTGATCGTGAGCCTGCTGAATCCGAAGGCGATCCTGTTCTTCATCTCGTTCTTCATCCAGTTCGTCGACCCGGCATTTCCGCATCCCGCGCTGTCGTTCGTCGTGCTCGGGGCAATCGCGCAATGCGCGAGCTTCCTGTACCTGAGCACGCTGATCTTCGCGGGCGCGCGGCTCGCCGAGCATTTCCGCCGCCGCCGCAAGCTCGCGGCAGGCGCGGCGAGCAGCGTGGGCGGCCTGTTCATCGGTTTCTCGGTGAAGCTGGCGCTCGCGACCATGAGCTGAGCGCCGCCGGCCGACCCACGACAACGATTACTTATTGAATTCACAAGCCATGCCAAAACGCACAGACATCAAGAGCATCCTCATCATCGGCGCCGGCCCGATCATCATCGGCCAGGCGTGCGAGTTCGACTATTCGGGCGCGCAGGCTTGCAAGGCGTTGCGTGAGGAGGGCTACAAGGTCGTTCTCGTCAACAGCAACCCGGCGACGATCATGACCGACCCGAACACGGCCGACGTGACCTACATCGAGCCGATCACGTGGGAAGTCGTCGCACGCATCATCGAGAAGGAGCGCCCGGATGCGATCCTGCCGACGATGGGCGGCCAGACCGCGCTGAACTGCGCGCTCGACCTGCACCACCACGGCGTGCTCGAGAAGTTCGGCGTCGAACTGATCGGCGCGTCGCCGGAAGCGATCGACAAGGCTGAAGACCGCCAGAAGTTCAAGGACGCGATGACCAAGATCGGTCTCGGCTCCGCGAAGTCGGGCATCGCGCACTCGATGGAAGAAGCGACCAAGGTGCACGCCGAGATCATGGCGGCCACCGGCGGCAGCGGCTACCCGGTCGTGATCCGTCCGTCGTTCACGCTCGGCGGCTCGGGCGGCGGCATCGCGTACAACCGCGAAGAGTTCGAGGAGATCTGCAAGCGCGGTCTCGACCTGTCGCCCACGCGCGAGCTGCTGATCGAAGAGTCGCTGCTCGGCTGGAAGGAATACGAGATGGAAGTCGTGCGCGACCGCGCCGACAACTGCATCATCGTCTGCTCGATCGAAAACCTCGACCCGATGGGCGTGCACACCGGCGACTCGATCACGGTCGCGCCGGCGCAGACGCTCACCGACAAGGAATACCAGATCCTGCGTAACGCATCGCTCGCGGTGCTGCGCGAGATCGGCGTCGACACGGGCGGCTCGAACGTGCAGTTCTCGATCAACCCGAAGGACGGCCGCATGGTCGTCATCGAGATGAATCCGCGCGTGTCGCGTTCGTCGGCGCTCGCGTCGAAGGCCACCGGCTTCCCGATCGCGAAGGTCGCCGCGAAGCTGGCGGTCGGCTACACGCTCGACGAGCTGAAGAACGAAATCACCGGCGGCCAGACGCCGGCGTCGTTCGAACCGACGATCGACTACGTCGTCACGAAGATCCCGCGTTTCGCGTTCGAGAAGTTCCGCGAAGCCGATTCGCGCCTGACCACGCAGATGAAGTCGGTCGGCGAAGTGATGGCGATCGGCCGCACGTTCCAGGAATCGTTCCAGAAGGCGCTGCGCGGCCTCGAGGTCGGGGTCGACGGCCTCGACGAGAAGTCGACCAACCGCGACGAGATCGCGATCGAGATCCACGAGCCGGGCCCGGACCGCATCTGGTACGTCGGCGATGCGTTCCGCATCGGCATGACGGCCGAGGAAATCTTCGCGGAAACCGCGATCGACCCGTGGTTCCTCGAGCAGATCGAGCAGATCATCCTGAAGGAAAAGGCGCTGTCGGGCCGCACGCTCGCGTCGCTGACGTTCGACGAGCTGCGCTACCTGAAGCAGAGCGGCTTCTCCGACCGCCGCCTCGCGAAGCTGCTCGGCGCGACGCCGGAAGACGTCCGCCGCCGTCGCGTCGAACTGAACGTGCGCCCGGTCTACAAGCGTGTCGACACGTGCGCGGCCGAGTTCGCGACGAAAACCGCCTACATGTACTCGACCTACGAGGAAGAGTGCGAGGCGCAGCCGACCACGAACAAGAAGATCATGGTGCTGGGCGGCGGCCCGAACCGGATCGGCCAGGGCATCGAGTTCGACTACTGCTGCGTGCACGCGGCGCTCGCGATGCGCGAGGACGGCTACGAAACGATCATGGTCAACTGCAACCCGGAAACGGTGTCGACCGACTACGACACGTCCGACCGCCTGTACTTCGAGCCGCTGACGCTCGAGGACGTGCTCGAGATCGTCGACAAGGAAAAGCCGGTCGGCGTGATCGTCCAGTACGGCGGCCAGACGCCGCTGAAGCTCGCGCTCGACCTCGAGGCGCACGGCGTGCCGATCGTCGGCACGTCGCCGGACATGATCGACGCGGCCGAAGACCGCGAACGCTTCCAGAAGCTGCTGCAGGACCTCGGCCTGCGCCAGCCGCCGAACCGTACCGCCCGCGCCGAAGACGAAGCGCTCGCGCTGGCCGACGAAATCGGCTATCCGCTGGTCGTGCGCCCGTCGTACGTGCTCGGCGGCCGCGCGATGGAAATCGTCCACGAGCCGCGCGACCTCGAGCGCTACATGCGCGAGGCCGTGAAGGTGTCGAACGATTCGCCGGTGCTGCTCGACCGCTTCCTGAACGATGCGATCGAGTGCGACGTCGACTGCATCTGCGACGGCGAAGCGGTGTTCATCGGCGGCGTGATGGAGCACATCGAGCAGGCGGGCGTCCACTCGGGCGACTCGGCATGCTCGCTGCCGCCGTACTCGCTGTCGAAGGAAACCGTGGCCGAGCTGAAGCGCCAGACGGGCGCGATGGCGAAGGCGCTGAACGTGGTCGGCCTGATGAACGTGCAGTTCGCGATCCAGCAGGTGCCGCAGGCGGACGGCTCGAAGCAGGACATCATCTACGTGCTGGAAGTGAACCCGCGCGCGTCGCGCACGGTGCCGTACGTGTCGAAGGCGACCAGCCTGCCGCTCGCGAAGATCGCGGCGCGCGCGATGGTCGGCCAGAAGCTCGCGCAGCAGGGCGTGACGAAGGAAGTCGAGCCGCCGTACTTCAGCGTGAAGGAAGCTGTGTTCCCGTTCGTCAAGTTCCCGACCGTCGATCCGGTCCTCGGGCCCGAAATGCGCTCGACCGGCGAGGTGATGGGCGTCGGCCAGACGTTCGGCGAAGCGCTGTTCAAGTCGCAGCTCGCGGCCGGTTCGCGCCTGCCGGAGTCGGGCACGGTGCTGCTGACCGTGATGGACGCGGACAAGCCGAAGGCCGTCGAAGTCGCGCGCATGCTGCACGACCTCGGCTACCCGATCGTCGCGACCAAGGGGACGGCAGCCGCGATCGAAGCGGCCGGCGTGCCGGTGAAGGTCGTGAACAAGGTGAAGGACGGCCGTCCGCACATCGTCGACATGATCAAGAACGGCGAGATCGCCCTCGTGTTCACGACGGTCGACGAGACGCGCCAGGCGATCGCCGATTCGCGCTCGATCCGCATGAGCGCGCAGGCGCACAAGGTCACGTACTACACGACGATGTCGGGCGCGCGCGCGGCGGTCGAAGGCCTGCGCTACCTGAAGGATCTGGAAGTCTATGATTTACAAGGTCTTCACGCTCGCCTAAACTAAGCGGTCAGTTACCTGTCGAAGCAACACGTGCCGCGATTAGGCGGTGTTTCCAGTGCATCGGAAGCGCGCTTAATCGCGGTGATTTTTTTTATAGCCGTTTTTAGCGATTGAGCCGTTTATGAGCACCATTCCGTTGACAAAGCGTGGCGCAGAGCAACTGCGCGATGAATTGCAGCGCCTCAAGTCCGTCGAGCGGCCGGCCGTGATCAACGCGATCGCGGAGGCCCGCGCACAGGGCGATCTGTCCGAAAACGCCGAATACGACGCAGCGAAGGAAAAGCAGGGCTTTATCGAGGGCCGCATCGCGGAACTCGAATCCAAGCTGTCCGCCGCGCAAATCATCGATCCCACGGTGCTCGACGCCGATGGCCGCGTGGTGTTCGCCGCGACGGTCGAACTCGAGGATCTCGAGTCGGGCGACACCGTCAAGTACCAGATCGTCGGCGACGACGAAGCCGATATCGATCACGGCCTGATCTCGGTCAGCTCGCCGATCGCGCGTGCGCTGATCGGCAAGTCCGAAGGCGACGTCGCGGCCGTGCAGGCGCCGAGCGGCGTGCGCGAGTACGAAATCATCTCGGTCAGCTACATCTGAAGCGGGGCGACGTGATGCCGCATCGCGTGTTCCGTCTGCTGTCGGCCGTGTGGGTCGGCAGCCTGCTGACGATCGGGTATGCGGTCGCGCCCGTATTGTTCAAGACGCTGGAGCGGATGACGGCCGGTTCGGTCGCCGCCCAGCTGTTCCGCATCGAGGCGATCCTCGGCGTCGTGTGCGGCGTACTGCTGCTCGCGTTGTCGAATCAGCAGGTGCGGCGCGGCAGCAGCGAGTATCGCCGCGTGCGCTGGATCGTCGCCGCGATGGTCGTATGCGTGCTGGTCGGGTATTTTGCGCTGCAGCCGTTCATGAACGCGCTGCGCGTGGCCGCGATGGATGCGGGCACCGATATCGCGAATTCGCCGTATGCGAGCCGCTTCGGGATGCTGCACGGCGTCTCGAGCGTGTTCTATCTCGTCGAAAGCGTGCTGGGGCTGATGCTGATCTGGCGTCTGCCGGCGCGCGACGCCTGAACGCCCGTCGCTGCGCGTTGCGCAACGACGGGGCAGGGCGGCACGGCAATCCGTGCCGCACCGGCGCGTTACTTGTCCTGGAACGGCCGCTTGGTGCTGGCCTGGCGCTTTTTCGCGCGCTTCACGGTACCGCCTGCCGTCACGCGTTCGTTGCCGCGCACCGTGACCTTGACCGGCCGCGGACGGCGCACGGGGCTCGCGTTCGGCGACACCTTGACGACCTTGACGGTGCGCGGTGCACGGCCTTTCTTGTCGTCCGCGGCTTCTGCCGCGCTCGGCAGCGCACCGGCACGACGGCCGCGGGCCGGCGCCGCAACCGCGGCCTCGGGCTTCCAGATCACCAGCAGCTTGCCGATGTGTTGAATCGGCGCCGCGTTCAGGCGGTCGCAGATCTCGTCGTAGATCGCGATGCGCGTGTCGCGCTCGTCGCCGAACACGCGGATCTTGATCAGCTGGTGCGCATCGAGGTGCACCTTGATTTCCTTCAGCACGGCGTCGGTCAGCCCTTCGGCGCCGATCAGCACGACGGGCTTGAGCGCATGGGCCTGGGAGCGCAGCGCGGAGCGCTCGGCGGGAGAAAGCGAAAGGGCGGGCATGGAAATGTCGAAATCTAAATAAGGGCGCGCTGGCTGAAAAGCGATCGCGGGACGTTGCCGCGTCAGCCGTGCGCCGAAACCACGTAAAATCGCGGCTTGGGCCTGAAAAGGGGCCGCAGCCGCGCGAAGAAGACGCGTATTATCCGCTAAAAGCGCGGCTTCACGAAGCAATTGGCAGCAATCTCTCTCTCGAATGGCAAAAAACCGCTTCAACCAGCACTGGCTGCACGACCACATCAACGACCCGTACGTCAAAATGGCGCAGCGGGAGGGCTATCGCGCGCGCGCCGCGTACAAGCTGAAGGAAATCGACGAGCAGGACAAGCTGATCCGTCCGGGCCAGGTGATCGTCGATCTCGGCGCCACGCCGGGCAGCTGGAGCCAGTATGCCCGCAACAAGCTCGCGCAGGGCAAGAAGCGCGACGCGGAGCGCGAAGGCGGCATCGACGGCACGATCGTTGCGCTCGACATCCTGCCGATGGAGCCGATCGCCGACGTCCACTTCCTGCAGGGCGATTTCCGCGAGGACGACGTCCTTCACCAGCTCGAAGAAGTGCTCGAAGGCCGCGCGGTGGACCTTGTTATTTCCGACATGGCCCCCAACCTCTCTGGCGTGGCCTCGGCGGACGCGGCGCGCATCGAGCATCTCTGCGATCTGGCGCTCGAATTCGCGCAGAACCATCTGAAGCCGGACGGTGCGCTGCTCGTGAAGTGCTTTCACGGCAGCGGCTACAGCCAGATCGTCGAGAAATTCAAACAGCAGTTTAAGGTTGTCGCGCCGCGCAAGCCCAAGGCATCCCGCGACAAATCGTCCGAAACGTTCATTTTGGGTCGGCAGCTGAAGCATCCGCGCTGATGCGGAGTGCGGTGCCGCAAACGGGCTCCGGCCCTTGCCAGACAAGCGAAGCGCTATCGCCCCGGTTGTCAATGCTTATGGCGGGGGTGGTCGGACTGGATTAGAATGACCGAGGGGCGCCGCAAGGAAAATGTAGGCGCTCGTCTACGAGTGAAGGAGTGGTGCTTTGAACAACAATATGTTTTCGAAGGCAGCGGTGTGGCTGGTGATCGCACTGGTGCTGTTTACGGTGTTCAAGCAGTTCGACAAGCCCCGCGTCCAGGAAGGCGTGTCCTATTCGCAGTTCATGGACGACGCCAAGAACGGCAAGGTCAAGAACGTCATCGTTCAGGGGCGCAACCTCACCGTCACTCCGGCTGATGGCCAGAAATACCAGATCGTGTCGCCCGGCGACATCTGGATGGTCGGCGATCTGATGAAGTACGGCGTGCAGGTCAGCGGCAAGGCTGACGACGAGCCGAACGCGCTGATGTCCGCGCTGTACTACCTCGGGCCGACGATCCTGATCATCGTGTTCTGGTTCTACATGATGAGGCAGATGCAGGGGGGCGGCAAAGGCGGCGCATTCTCGTTCGGGAAATCGCGTGCGCGGCTGATCGACGAAAACAACAACGCGGTGAACTTCTCCGACGTCGCGGGCTGCGACGAAGCGAAGGAAGAAGTGTCCGAGCTCGTCGACTTCCTGCGCGATCCGCAGAAATTCCAGAAACTGGGCGGTCGCATTCCGCGCGGCGTGCTGCTGGTCGGCCCTCCGGGTACCGGCAAGACGCTGCTCGCCCGCGCGATCGCGGGTGAAGCGAAGGTGCCGTTCTTCAGCATCTCGGGTTCGGACTTCGTCGAAATGTTCGTCGGCGTCGGCGCGGCCCGTGTGCGCGACATGTTCGAGCAGGCGAAGAAGCATGCGCCGTGCATCGTGTTCATCGACGAAATCGACGCGGTCGGCCGTCATCGCGGCGCCGGCATGGGCGGCGGCAACGACGAGCGCGAGCAGACGCTGAACCAGATGCTCGTCGAGATGGACGGCTTCGAGGCGAATTCCGGCGTGATCGTGATTGCCGCCACCAACCGTTCCGACGTGCTCGATAAGGCGCTGCTGCGTCCGGGTCGTTTCGACCGCCAGGTCTATGTCGGCCTGCCGGATATCCGCGGCCGCGAGCAGATCATGCGCGTGCACCTGCGCAAGGTGCCGATCGCGAACGACGTCGACGCGGCAGTCATCGCACGCGGCACGCCGGGCTTCTCGGGCGCCGATCTCGCGAACCTCGTGAACGAGGCCGCGCTGTTCGCCGCACGTCGTGGCAAGCGCATCGTCGAGATGCAGGACTTCGAGGACGCGAAGGACAAGATCTTCATGGGTCCGGAGCGCAAGTCGGCCGTGATCCGCGAGGAAGCGAAGCGCGCAACCGCCTATCACGAGTCGGGCCACGCGGTGATCGCGAAGCTGCTGCCGAAGGCCGACCCGGTGCACAAGGTCACGATCATCCCGCGCGGTCGCGCGCTGGGCGTGACGTGGCAGTTGCCGGAGCATGACAACGAGACGTATTCGAAGGATTACCTGCTGGACCGCCTCGCGATCCTGTTCGGTGGCCGGGTGGCCGAAGAGCTGTTCATGAACCTGGTCAGCACCGGCGCATCGGACGATTTCAACAAGGCCACGCAGACGGCGCGTGCAATGGTCGCCCGGTTCGGCATGACCGACGCGCTCGGGCCGATGGTCTATGTCGACGACGAGAACGATGCGTCGCCGTTTGGCCGGGGCTTCACGCGCACGATCTCGGAAGCGACGCAGCAGAAGGTCGACTCGGAAATCCGCCGCGTGCTCGACGAACAGTACGGCCTCGCGCGCCGCCTGCTCGAAGAGAACCGCGACAAGGTCGAAGCGATGACGGCCGCACTGATGGAGTGGGAGACGATCGACGCCGATCAGATCAACGACATCATGGAAGGCCGTCCGCCGCGCTCGCCGAAGAGTTCGCCGGCTGTCGGCGGCGATTCGTCGGGCGGCGGCAGCAGCGCCGAGGTGAAACCCGGCAACGCGCCGGCGCCGGCCACGCCGGCGGCATAATCTCCGCTTTAACGCCGTTCACGGGCTGGTGTGGCTTCACACCGGCCCGTTTTGCATTCATCCACATCCGTTGCTCGTGTCCGACTCCGCAGTGTCCCCGTTCCTTCCCGCGCCGCTCCAGTGCGGCCGCTTCGAACTGACGTTCGAACGCCCGCTCGTGATGGGCATCCTCAACGCCACGCCCGATTCGTTCTCCGACGGCGGCCGCTTCCTCGCGCGCGACGATGCGCTGCGCCGGGCCGAGCGGATGATTGCCGAAGGCGCCGACCTGCTCGATATCGGCGGCGAATCGACGCGCCCCGGTGCGCCGCCCGTGCCGCTCGACGAAGAGCTCGCGCGCGTGATCCCGCTCGTGGAGGCGCTGCGGCCGCTGAACGTGCCGCTGTCGATCGATACCTACAAGCCGGCCGTGATGCGCGCGGCGCTGGCCGCCGGCGCGGACCTGATCAACGACATCTGGGGGTTCCGCCAACCGGGCGCGATCGACGCGGTGCGCGACGGCAACAGCGGCCTGTGCGCGATGCACATGCTCGGCGAGCCGCAGACGATGCAGGTCGGCGAGCCCGACTACGGCGACGTCGTGACCGACGTGCGCGATTTTCTCGCCGCGCGCGCGCAGGCGTTGCGCGACGCCGGCGTGGCGGCGGAGCGCATCTGCGTCGATCCCGGCTTCGGGTTCGGCAAGGCGGTCGTCGACGACAACTATGCGCTGCTGGCCGCGTTGCCGGACACGGCGCCCGCGCGGCCCGACGGGCGCGCCTACCCGATTCTCGCGGGCATGTCGCGCAAGTCGATGCTCGGCGCGGTGATCGGCGGCAAGCCGCCGCTCGAGCGCGTCGCGGCGAGCGTGGCGGCCGCGTTGTGCGCTGTCGAGCGTGGCGCCGCGATCGTGCGCGTGCACGATGTCGCGGCGACGGTCGATGCACTCAGCGTCTGGAACGCCGTGCGCGCAGCCGCGCGGCAACGATAAGTCAGAAAACGAAGGAGGAAGGACCCCATGGGACGTCGATATTTCGGCACGGACGGTATTCGCGGCACGGTGGGCGACGCGCCCATCACGCCGGATTTCGTATTGCGTCTCGGTTATGCGGCCGGCAAGGTACTGGCCGGCTCGGCCGACGTCGCGGCAGGCTCGCGTCCGACCGTGCTGATCGGCAAGGACACGCGCGTGTCGGGCTACATGCTCGAAGCCGCGCTCGAGGCCGGCTTCTCGGCAGCCGGCGTCGACGTGATGCTGGCCGGCCCGATGCCGACGCCCGGCGTCGCGTACCTGACGCGTGCGCTGCGCCTGTCGGCCGGTGTCGTGATCAGCGCGTCGCACAACCCGTATCACGACAACGGGATCAAGTTTTTCTCGGCTGACGGCAACAAGCTGCCGGACGACACCGAAGCCGCGATCGAAGCGTGGCTCGACAAGCCGCTCGAATGCGCGGCGTCCGACGGGCTCGGCAAGGCGCGCCGCCTCGACGACGCAGCCGGCCGCTACATCGAATTCTGCAAGAGCACGTTCCCGGCCGCGTTCAACCTGCGCGGACTGAAGCTCGTGATCGATTGCGCACACGGCGCCGCGTACCAGATCGCGCCGCACGTGTTTCACGAACTCGGCGCTGACGTCATTCCGATCGGCGTCGCGCCGAACGGCTTCAACATCAACGACGGCGTCGGCGCGACCGCGCCGGACGCGCTGGTGCGCGCGGTGCGGGCGAACCACGCCGATCTCGGCATCGCGCTCGACGGCGACGCCGATCGCCTGCAGGTCGTCGACGCGGCCGGCCGCCTGTACAACGGCGACGAGCTGCTCTACGTGCTGGTGAAGGACCGCATCGTCACCGACGGCAAGGTCGAAGGCGCGGTCGGCACGCTGATGACCAACCTCGCCGTCGAAGTCGCGCTGCAGCGCGAGGGCGTGAAGTTCGTCCGTGCGGCGGTTGGCGACCGCTACGTGCTCGAGCAGTTGCGCGAGCATGGCTGGCAGCTCGGCGCGGAAGGGTCGGGCCACATCCTGTCGCTCGACCGGCATTCGACCGGCGACGGCATCGTGTCGGCGCTGCTGGTGCTGGCCGCGCTCAAGCGCAGCGGCCGTACGCTCGCGCAGATGCTCGACGGCGTCACGCTGTTCCCGCAGAAGCTGATCAACGTGCGGATGAAGCCGGGCGCCGACTGGAAGGGCAGCGCGTCGATTCGCGCGGCGATCGACGCAGCCGAAGCCGCGCTTGCCGGCAGCGGCCGCGTGCTGATCCGCGCATCGGGCACGGAGCCCGTGCTGCGCGTGATGGTCGAGGCGCAGCAGGCGGCCGACGCGGTGCGCCATGCGGAGACGATCGCCGACGCGGTGCGGGCGGCGACGACCTGACCGGGACAGGGCGCGCGGCGGCCCGGCCGCTTGCGCGCCCGTTTTCGGTGAATGTGCATGCGGCGCCCTCGGGCGCCGCGGTTTTGTCGGACGCAAAGGTTTGCGACACCTAATAGAAGGGTCCTTCGCCAAACGCATTCTTCCGATCAATTCAGGCATCCGACCCCGGAATCACGCCTGCCGCCGGACCGGGCTCCCCCTCCGGCCGACCCTGCGCTACGATGCGCGCGCACGCCCTTGAAAACGGGCGTTCACCCCGTCCCTCCGAGGCAGGCAATTCTTGCCGCCAGCGCCGCTCCGGCGCCCCGACGCGCCACCCGATACTCCCTTTCAACCAGTCATGTTACTGTCACGCCAGTTTCATCGATTGTCACATTACCGTCATGAGCAGCCCCTAACCTTCGCGGTGCCGTAGTCATCCGCTCACACACTGGAGGTCTCATGAAATTGATGCAAACCGCGATTGCCGGCCTGGCTGGCGCGCTTTTCGCCGTCGCCGCCCACGCTGCCGACATCACGGGCGCAGGCAGCACGTTCGCGATGCCGATCTATACGAAATGGGCCGCGGACTACCAGCAGTCCGGCGGTTCGAAGGTCAACTACCAGGGCATCGGCTCGTCGGGCGGCCTGAAGCAGATCGTCGCGAAGACGGTCGATTTTGCCGGTTCGGACGCACCGCTGAAGGATGAAGAGCTCGCGAAGGAAGGCCTGTTCCAGTTCCCGACGGTGGTCGGCGGCGTGGTGCCGGTCGTCAACGTGCCGGGCGTGAAGGCCGGCGAACTGACGCTGTCGGGCCCGGTGCTCGGCGACATCTACCTCGGCAAGATCAAGAAGTGGAACGACCCGGCGATCGCCGCGCTGAACCCGAAGGTCAAGCTGCCGGATACGGACATCGCCGTGGTCCGCCGCGCTGACGGTTCGGGCACGAGCTTCATCTGGACGAACTACCTGTCGAAGGTCAACGACGAGTGGAAGTCGAAGATCGGCGAAGGCACGACGGTCAACTGGCCGACGGGCACGGGCGGCAAGGGCAACGACGGCGTCGCGGCCTTCGTGCAGCGTCTGCCGGGCGCGATCGGCTACGTCGAGTGGGCGTACGCGAAGAAGAACAACATGACCTACACGGCCCTGAAGAATTCGACGGGCACGGTGGTCGAGCCGAAGACGGAAACGTTCAAGGCCGCGGCAGCCGGCGCGAACTGGTCGAAGTCGTTCTACCAGATCCTGACGAACCAGCCGGGCAAGGAAGCATGGCCGGTCGTCGGTGCGACGTTCGTGCTGCTGCACGCGAAACAGGACAAGCCGGAGCAGGGCGCGGAAACGCTGAAGTTCTTCAGCTGGGCGTTCAAGAACGGCGAGAAGGCTGCCGACAGCCTCGACTACATCTCGCTGCCGGCGACGGTCGAGACGGAAATCCGCAAGCAGTGGAAGACGAAGGTGACGGACGCTTCGGGCAAGCCGGTCGCCGCCGAGTAAGCCATCCAGCGGTTCGCTGCCCGGCCGTGCCGGTCGGGCAGTGTGTGCGGTAAAGCCGGGCGTCACGGCGCCCGGCGATCAAAAGCAGGCACCCATGTCTGATATTTCATACACGTCCTCCCGATCGCCCGACAGTGCGCAGCAGCGCGCGCCGAGCCGTCTCGGGGATGTCCTGTTCGGCGGCCTCGCACGGCTCGCCGCGATCGTGACCCTGCTGCTGCTGGGCGGGATCATCGTTTCCCTGATCATTGCGTCGATGCCGACCATCCAGAAGTTCGGCATCGGCTTCCTGTGGCAATCCGAGTGGGATCCGAACTCGGATGTGTACGGCGCACTCGTGCCGATCTACGGCACCATCGTGACGTCGATCATTGCACTCGTCATCGCGGTGCCGGTCAGTTTCGGCATCGCACTGTTCCTCACCGAGCTGGCGCCCGTGTGGCTGCGCCGTCCGCTCGGCATCGCGATCGAGCTGCTCGCCGCGATCCCGTCGATCGTGTACGGCATGTGGGGCCTGCTCGTGTTCGCGCCGATCTTCGCCGAATACTTCCAGAAGCCGCTCGGCCGTCTGTTCAAGGACGTGTGGGTGCTCGGCCCGCTGACGTCCGGCCCGCCGATCGGCATCGGCATCCTCGCGGCCGGCGTGATCCTCGCGATCATGATCATCCCGTACATCGCATCGGTGATGCGCGACGTGTTCGAAGTCACGCCGGTGCTGCTGAAGGAATCGGCATACGGGATCGGCTGCACGACCTGGGAAGTGATGTGGAAGGTCGTGCTGCCCTACACGAAGACCGGCGTGATCGGCGGCGTGATGCTCGGCCTCGGCCGCGCGCTCGGCGAAACGATGGCCGTGACGTTCGTGATCGGCAACACGAACCTGCTCGACAGCGTGTCGCTGTTCGCGCCGGGCAACAGCATCACGTCGGCGCTCGCGAACGAATTCGCGGAAGCGCAGCCGGGCCTGCATACGTCGGCGCTGATGGAGCTTGGCCTGATCCTGTTCGTGATCACGTTCATCGTGCTGTCCATCTCCAAACTGCTGCTGCTTCGTCTCGAGAAGGGAGAGGGCAAGAAATGAGCGAGCCCATCATGAATTTCCCGGGGCCGGACGGCGCCGTGCTCGACGCGATGCGCAATCGTCTGCAGCGCCAGCGCAAGGTCGTCAACGCGATCGCGCTCACCGCGTCGCTCGGCGCGATGGCTTTCGGCCTGCTGTGGCTCGTGTGGATTCTCTACACGACCGTGCACCTCGGCGTCGGCGGCCTGTCGCTGCAACTGTTCACCGAGTCGACGCCGGCCCCGAACACGGAAGGCGGCGGTCTCGCGAACGCGATCGTCGGCAGCCTGCTGCTGTGCGGCTTCGGCACGCTGGTCGGCACGCCGATCGGCATCCTCGCGGGCGTCTATCTCGCCGAATACGGCCAGAAGAACCTGCTCGCCAGCACGATCCGCTTCATCAACGACATCCTGCTGTCGGCGCCGTCGATCGTCATCGGCCTGTTCGTGTACGCGATCGTCGTCGCGAAGTCGGGGCGTTTCTCGGGCTGGGCCGGCGTGATCGCGCTCGCGCTGCTGCAGATTCCGATCGTGATCCGCACGACCGAGAACATGCTCAAGCTCGTGCCGAACGCGCTGCGCGAAGCGGCCGTCGCGCTCGGCACGCCGAAGTGGCGCATGGTGCTGAAGATCACGCTGCGCGCGTCGGTCGGCGGGATCGTGACGGGCGTGCTGCTCGCGGTCGCGCGGATCGCCGGCGAAACGGCGCCGCTGCTGTTCACCGCGCTGTCGAACCAGTTCTTCTCGGTCGACATGAGCCAGCCGATGGCGAACCTGCCGGTCACGATCTACAAGTTCGCGATGAGCCCGTTCGCGGAATGGCAGTCGCTCGCATGGGCGGGCGTGTTCCTGATTACGCTCGGGGTGCTCGGACTGAACGTCCTGGCGCGCTCGATCTTCTCGAAAAAGTAACGGCGGAGCAATCCGATGAATATGGCAGAAAGCCACCTGAATCCCGTCGAGCGCACCGCTGCGCCCGCCGGCACGCAAGACGCGGCGCACGGCCGTCCGCTCGCGCCGCTGAACGCGAAGATCGAGGTCAACAACCTCAACTTCTTCTACAACAAGTTCCACGCGCTGAAGAACATCAACCTGCGCATTCCCGAAGGGAAGGTGACGGCGTTCATCGGCCCGTCGGGCTGCGGCAAGTCGACGCTGCTGCGCACGTTCAACAAGATGTTCGCGCTCTATCCGGAGCAGCGCGCCGAAGGCGAAATCCTGATGGACGGCGAGAACCTGCTGACGACGAAGCGCGACATCTCGCTGCTGCGCGCGCGGATCGGCATGGTGTTCCAGAAGCCGACCCCGTTCCCGATGTCGATCTACGACAACATCGCGTTCGGCGTGAAGATGTTCGAAAAGCTCACGCGCTCGGAAATGGACGACCGCGTCGAGTGGGCGCTCACGAAGGCCGCGCTGTGGAACGAAGTGAAGGACAAGCTGGGCCAGAGCGGCTACGGGCTGTCGGGCGGCCAGCAGCAGCGTCTGTGCATCGCGCGCGGCATCGCGATCCGTCCGGAAGTGCTGCTGCTCGACGAGCCGTGCTCGGCGCTCGACCCGATCTCGACCGGCCGCATCGAGGAGCTGATCGCGGAGCTGAAGAGCGACTACACGGTCGTGATCGTCACGCACAACATGCAGCAGGCCGCACGCTGCTCGGATTACACGGCCTACATGTACCTGGGCGAGCTGATCGAGTTCGGCGAAACCGAAAAGATCTTCATCAAGCCGGTGCGCAAGGAAACGGAAGACTACATCACCGGCCGCTTCGGCTGATGACGGAGAACAACAGTCATGTCGGATAAACATCTGTCGAGCCAGTTCGACGCGGACCTGAATGCCGTGTCGTCGAAAGTACTGGAAATGGGCGGACTCGTGGAGTCGCAGATCGTCGGCGCGATGCACGCGCTGAACGAATTCGATCGCGAGCGCGCCGAGAAGGTGATCGCGGCCGAGGAAACGCTGAACGCGATGGAAGTGGACATCGACCAGGAATGCGGCAACATCATCGCGCGGAGACAGCCTGCCGCGCGTGACCTGCGTCTTTTGATGTCGATCTCGAAAACGATTACGAACCTCGAGCGTGCCGGCGACGAAGCGGAGAAGATCGCGAAGCGCGTGCGCCGCCTGATCGACGAGCCGGCCGCGCGCGCGGTCAACATCGCCGAGATCAAGGTGTCAGGCGAGATGGCCGTGACGATCCTGCGCCGCGCGCTCGATGCGTTCGCGCGCCTCGATACGGTGGCCGCCGCGCAGATCGTCAAGGACGACAAGGAAATCGACCAGGAATTCCGCGCGTTCGTGCGCAAGCTCGTGTCGTACATGCAGGAAGACCCGCGCACGATCTCGGTCGGCCTCGAATACCTGTTCATCGCGAAGGCGATCGAACGGATCGGCGACCACGCGAAGAACATCGCCGAATTCATCATCTACATCGTGAAGGGCACCGACGTGCGGCACCAGCCGCGCGACACGCTCGATCGCGAAGCCAACAGTTAATCGACTCCGTACAGGAAGAACAGAGGTGCCGATGCCCAGCAACATTCTCGTCGTTGAAGATGAGCCCGCGATTTCCGAACTGATCTCGGTGAATCTCCAGCACGCCGGTCACTGCCCGATCCGTGCGTACAACGCCGAACAGGCGCAGAACCTGATCAGCGACGTGCTGCCCGATCTCGTGCTGCTCGACTGGATGCTGCCGGGCAAGTCCGGCATCGCGTTCGCGCGCGACCTGCGCAACAACGAACGGACCAAACACATCCCGATCATCATGCTCACCGCCCGCGGCGACGAGCAGGACAAGGTGCTCGGCCTCGAAATCGGTGCGGACGACTACGTGACGAAGCCGTTCTCGCCGAAGGAACTGATGGCGCGGATCAAGGCCGTGCTGCGCCGCCGCGCGCCGCAGCTGACCGAGGACGTCGTGTCGATCAACGGGCTGCGCCTCGACCCGGCCACGCATCGCGTCGCCGCGCACGGCGACGGCAGCGAGATCAAGCTCGATCTCGGCCCGACCGAGTTCCGCCTGCTGCATTTCTTCATGACGCATCCGGAGCGCGTGCACAGCCGCACGCAACTGCTCGACCAGGTGTGGGGCGACCACGTGTTCGTCGAGGAGCGTACCGTCGACGTGCACATCAAACGATTGCGCGCGGCCTTGAAACCGGCCGGCTGCGATGCGATGATCGAAACCGTGCGCGGCAGCGGCTACCGCCTCGCCAAGCACGCGTAACGTATCCGGGCATGCCGTGTGCCGCGGCATGCCGTTCCTTCTTTCGGACGCTGAATCATGAACATCATCTGGGCGCGCTTCCTGGTGTCGCTCGTGCTGCTCGTGCTGATCGGCGTATTGGTCGGCGTCTTCGCCGGCCCGACCGCGGGCCTCGTGTTCGTGGTCGTGATGCTGGTCGCGCAGGGCTTTTTCAGCACCTTCCATACGCAGCGTCTGTGGCGCCTGCTCGATGCGCCCGTCTACGGCGAAGTGCCGAGCGCGCCGGGCATCTGGGGCGAGATCTACTATCGGCTGCACAAGCTCGCGAAACAGTGGCATGCGCAGGTGCGGCAGGTCGAACAGCAGCATTCGCGCTTCATCCAGGCGATCCAGGCGTCGCCGAACGGCGTCGCGATGCTCGACGACCACGACCAGATCGAGTGGTGCAACGCGATCGCCGAGGTGCATTTCGGCCTCGATGCGAAGCGCGACCTGCGCCAGCACATCACGAACCTGGTGCGCCATCCCGATTTCGTCCGCTACCTGAACGCGCAGCATTACGACGAGACGCTGTTGATGCGCGGCATGGGCGACTCGCGGCAGAACGTGCTGGCCGTGCAGGTGTTTCCGTACGGCGAGAACCGCAAGCTGCTGCTCACGCAGGACATCACCGAGCTCGAGCGTACCGACGCGATGCGGCGTGACTTCGTCGCGAACGTGTCGCACGAGCTGAAGACGCCGCTCACCGTGTTGTCGGGCTTCCTGGAGACGATGCGCGAGCTGCCGCTGAACGAGGAGGACCGCGCGCGCTATCTCGACATGATGGAGCAGCAGGCGTCGCGGATGCGGCACATCGTGACCGACCTGCTGGTGCTCGCGAAGCTGGAAGGCGAGAGCAAGCCGCCGGTCGATCACGCGATCGACATGCGTGCGGTGTTCGACCATCTGAAGGAGGATGCGCAGACGCTGTCGAGCGGGCATCACGACATCGCGTTCTCGATCGACGAGACGCTCGGTGTCACCGGTGCGCAGACGGAATTGTTCAGCGCGTTCGCGAATCTCGTCACGAACGCGATCCGCTATACGCCGGACGGCGGCAAGATCGTCGTGTCGTGGCGGCGCGAGGGCGCGCAGGGCGTGTTTTCCGTCACGGACAGCGGCTTCGGGATTCCGGCCGCCGACCTGCCGCGGCTCACCGAACGCTTCTACCGCGTCGATCGCAGCCGTTCGCGCGACACGGGCGGCACGGGCCTCGGCCTCGCGATCGTCAAGCACGTGCTGCAGCGGCACGATGCGCATCTGTACGTGCAGAGCGAGGAAGGGCGCGGCAGTACGTTCACCGCGCGGTTCCCGGGCTCGCGCATCATCGCGATCCGGCCGGCCGCCTACGAAGCATGATCGCGTCGCGTTCCGGCGTTAAAAAAGCAGCCCGCGGGCTGCTTTTTTCATGGCGATGCAGTACGTCGCCCGCATCGCACCGACGGCTCACGAACAGAACTTCGCGAGCAGCCCGAGTTGCGCGTTGCGAATCGTCTTGCCCGCGCGGCGCCGGCGATAGTGGCCGTCGCTGTGCATCTGCCATGCCGACTGGTTGTCGCCGAGGCACACCGACAGCCCCTCGGCGATCACGCGCCGCTTGAGTTTGCGATCGCGGATCGGGAACGCGACTTCGACGCGGCGGAACAGGTTGCGGTCCATCCAGTCGGCACTCGACAGGTAGACGTCCTCGGCGCCGCCTGCGTGGAAATAGTAGATCCGGTGGTGTTCGAGGAAGCGGCCGACGATCGAGCGCACCGTGATGTTTTCCGACAGCCCCGGCACGCCGGGCTTCAGCGCGCAGACGCCGCGCACGATCAGGTCGACCTTGACGCCGGCCTGCGACGCTTCGTACAACGCAGCGATCACCGATGGCTCGAGCAGCGCGTTCATTTTCGCGACGATGCGCGCGCGCTTGCCGGCCTGCGCGTTGTCGATCTCCGCGCGAATCGAATCGATGATGCGCGGATGCAGCGTGAACGGCGACTGCCACAGCTCGTGCAGCGTCAGTTCGCCGCCGATGCCGGTCAGTTGCTGGAACACGTGATGAACGTCCTCGCAGATCTTCTGGTCAGCCGTCATCAGCCCGAAGTCGGTGTAGAGGCGCGCGGTGCGCGGATGGTAGTTGCCGGTGCCGAGGTGCACGTAGCGGCGCAGCGATGCCTTGCCGGCCTGCACGACGCGCCGCACGATCAGCATCATCTTCGCGTGGCACTTGTGGCCGACCACGCCGTACACGACATGCGCGCCGACGGCTTCGAGCTGCGACGCCCAGTTGATGTTGGTTTCCTCGTCGAAGCGCGCGAGCAGCTCGACGACGACGGTCACTTCCTTGCCGTTGCGCGCGGCTTCCATCAGCGCGTCCATCAGCGGCGAGTCGGTGCCGGTGCGGTAGATCGTCTGCTTGATCGCGACGACGCTCGGATCCTTCGCGGCCTGCTGCAGCAGCTCGAGCACCGGCTGGAAGCTCTCGTACGGGTGGTGCAGCAGGAGGTCGCCGGCGTCGATCGCATCGAACATCGTCGGCGCGTTGGCGATTGCCGCGGGAGTCGACGCGGTGAACGGCGTGAACTTCAGGTCGGGTCGATCGACGAGATCGGGAATCTGCATCAGGCGCACGAGGTTCACGGACCCGGCCACGCGATAGCAGTCCTTGTCGCCGAGTTCGCTTTCCTCGAGCAGGCGTCGCACGATGTGCAGCGGCGTGTCCGCCGACACTTCGAGGCGTACCGCGTTGCCGAGGTGGCGCGCGGGCAGCTCGCCCTGCAGCGCGACACGCAGGTTGGTGATTTCGTCTTCGTCGACGAACAGCTCGCTGTTGCGCGTGATGCGAAACTGGTTGCAGCTCTTCACGACGAGTTGCGGGAACAGTTCGCCGACGAAGCGCTGCATGAACGAGCTCAGCAGCACGAAGCCGTGCTTGAAACCCGACAGCGCGTGCGGCATGCGCACCACGCGCGGCAGCGCGCGCGGCGCCTGCACGATGCCCATCACGGCCTGGCGGCCGAACGCGTCGCGGCCTTCGAGCTCGACGACGAAGTTCAGGCTCTTGTTCAGCACGCGCGGGAACGGGTGCGCCGGATCGAGGCCGATCGGCGTCAGCACGGGCAGCAGCTCGTCGAGGAAGTAGTGTCGCGCCCATTCGAGCTGCTCGTCGTTCCACGTGTCGCTCGCGTGGAAGTAGATGCCTTCCTGTTCGAGCGCGGGCAGCACGGTTTCGTGCAGCATCGTGTACTGTCGATGGACGAGCCGCTGCGCGCGTTCGACGACGAGATCGTAAGCGTGCTGTAACGACATGCCGTCGGGCGTCAGCGCGCCGGGGTTGTCGCGGATCTGCTCCTGCAGGCCGGCCATCCGGACTTCGAAGAATTCGTCGAGGTTGCTGCTGGTGATGCAGATGAAGCGCAGGCGCTCGAGCAACGGGACTTGCGGATCGGCCGCCTGGGCCAGCACGCGCTCGTTGAAACCGAGGATGCCGAGTTCACGATTGAGAAGCGGGTAACGGACGGACATCGGCAGAGTAGGGGGTAATTCAGGCGATGATTCGAAAGGACGCTCGGAAACTCTCACGGTACGATGACGTGCTGATGACAATAATGGTTTTATATCGGGAAATTCTACGCCGTAACCCTTTCGTCGCATAAATGTTTCGGCTATATGGAATCGAGCAGTGTGCATGCCCGTGAAGCGTGGCAACGGCAAGCGTTCCACGCTTAAAATGTCGCCTTTGATTGATCGCCCTCGGTTGCCGGAACGGCTGCCGCGGAAGAACGCGCACGGAGCCCCCTTCTGATGGTTACAACTCCCCACTTGCTGGCTGCCGTGGATCTCGGCTCGAACAGCTTCCGGCTGATCGTCGGGCGCGTCGAGGAAACGCCGGCAGGCAGCCAGATCTATCCGGTCGACGCGCTGCGCGAGCCGGTCCGGCTGGCCGCGGGCCTGTCGAGCGACAAGATGCTCGACCGCGCGTCGCAGGAGCGTGGCTGGGAGGCGCTCAAGCGGTTCGGCGAGCGCCTGCGCGATTTTCATCCCGATCATGTGCGCGCGGTGGCGACCAACACGCTGCGTGTCGCGAAGAACGCCGCGGAATTTCTCGGCGAGGCCGAGGCGGCGCTCGGGTTCCCGATCGAAGTGATCGCGGGCCGCGAAGAGGCGCGCCTCATCTATGCGGGCGCCGCGCACTCGGTGCCGGCGAGCGCCGGCAAGCGGCTCGTCGTCGACATCGGCGGCGGCTCGACCGAATTCATCATCGGCTCGCACTACACGCCGATCGTGATGGAGAGCCTCTATATCGGCTGCGTGAGCCATAGCCGCACGTTCTTCCCGGCCGGCAACGTCGACGAGTACACGATGCGGCAGGCCGAACTCGCGGCCAAGCGCGAGATCCAGATTATTTCGAGCGAGTACAAGAAGGCCGGCTGGGACCAGGCGATCGGCTCGTCCGGCACCGCGCGCGCGCTCGCGGAACTCGTCGAGGCGAACGGCTTCAACGATCCGGGCATCACGCACGGCATTTCGCGCGGCGGGCTCGAGCGGCTGAAGCGCGCGCTGATCAAGTCGGAGAACGTCAACCGGCTGAAGCTGATCGCGCTGAAGCCCGACCGCGTGCCGGTGCTCGCGGGTGGCCTGGCGATCATGCTGGCGGTGTTCGAGGAACTCGGCGTCGACTACGTCGACACGACCGACGGCGCGCTGCGCCTCGGCGTGCTGTACGACCTGCTCGGCCGGACGCAGCACGAGGACATGCGTGCGGTGACCGTCGAGGGTTTCACGCGCCGCTACGGCGTCGATCGCGCGCAGGCCGAGCGGATCGGGGCGCTCGCGGCGCGTTTCTACGACGAGCTCGAGGAAGACGACGAGGAAGCGCGCGAGGAAGGGCGGATGTTCCTCGGCTGGGCGGCTGCGTTGCACGAGATCGGCCTGTCGATCTCGCACAGCGCGTATCACAAGCATTCGGCCTATATCGCGAGCAATGCGGACATGCCGGGTTTTTCGCGCACCGACCAGGCCCGGCTCGCCGCGCTCGTGCTCGGCCATGCGGGCAAGCTCGGCAAGCTGTCGCAGTCGCGTGAGGTCGAGTGGCCGCTGCTGTTCTGCCTGCGGCTCGCGGCGCTGCTGTGCCGGCGCCGGACCGATGCGGGGCTCCCCGATATTTCCGTCTCGCAGATGAAGAAGGGCGGTTATGAGGTGCGCCTGCCGAACGCGTGGGTCGAGCAGAACCCGTTGACCGACTACAGCCTCAGCCAGGAGGCGGCGGAGTGGGAGAAGGTCGGTATCCCGTATCGCGTGGTGTATACCGGCGCGTGACGGGGCGATAGCGGGCCCGGAAGGTGTTTCGGGATGCCACGAGCCGGGTGGGCGGTATGCTGCGCCATCCGTTCGGCGCGGCCGCACGCTCGTGCTGGCGGCCCGCTCAGTCCGACGAGCAGACGATCGCGGTCAGGAACGGGAATGCCTGCTTGACGGTGGCGTCGCTGCCGGCCTTGCGCACGGCTTCCTCGACCGAGCCCTTCGTGCCGCGTACGACGACGCCGTAGGCCCAGTCGCCGATCGGCGTGCCGTCGCCCGGACGGAAGATCGGGTCGTTCGCCTGGTAGCCGAGCACGACATAGACGCCGAAGCCGTAGGCCGTCAGCGGGTGGTTCGTGCGGAACGCATTGACCGAGTTCGATTCGACGTGCATCGGCTCCGACTGGATGTCGCCGGCGGCGAGCAACGGTGCGACGAACTTGTGGCCGGTCGAATGGCAGTCGAGCGCGTCGTCGAGCGCTTTCGCCGACGCGGTGCCGGCGGCGGTGGTCGCGAGCATGAGCAGCGACGCGCAGAGGGCTGGCTTGAGAACGTTGTTTTTCATGCGCGGTTGCCGGGTTGTTTCACACGTATTATCGCGTGTTCCAGCAAGTTTCGTGCGCGGGCTTGACGGCGGATGCGCGGGCGCATCGACGTGGTGGCGGGCCCGTACCCGGGCCGCCGCGCGCTGCGGGAAATGGGTAGGCGATTCCAGGGCCGGTAAAAAGCGCCCGTAAACGGAAAAGGGGCTACGGTGTTCAACCGTAACCCCTTGATTCCTGTGGTCGGAGCGAAAGGATTCGAACCTTCGACCCTCTGATCCCAAATCAGATGCGCTACCAGGCTGCGCTACGCTCCGACGAGCCAAAGATAATAACGTCGAATGGCCGATTCGGTCAATCACGATATGCGGGTAAATGCCGCGGCGGCGAGCGGTCCGCGATTTGCGACAATTCACGGGACGATCGGCCGGCCCGTACGCATGCGCGCGCGGGCGCTCGCCGAAGCAAGGAGAACATCATGATCAACCTGATCCTGTGGCGTCACGCCGAAGCCGAAGATTACGCAACGAGCGATCTCGCGCGCCAGTTGACCGTGCGCGGCCGCAAGGACGCGCAGGCGATGGCCAAATGGCTGCGCGGGCGGCTCGAGACGAATACCGTGATTCTCGCGAGCCCGGCGGCGCGCACCGTGCAGACCGTGGAGGCGCTGACCGACCAGTACCGGACCGTCGACGCGCTCGCGCCGGGCGGCGGCGTCGACGACGTGCTGACGGCGGCCGGCTGGCCGGAAGGCATCGCGCCGACGGTCGTGATCGTCGGCCACCAGCCGACGCTCGGCAGCGTCGCCGCGCAGCTGGTCGCCGGCGGCGACGACAGCTGGAGCGTCAAGAAGGGCGGAATCGTGTGGCTGGCGAGCCGCACGCGCGACGGCAACCGGCAGGCCGTGCTGCGGGCGGTACTGACGCCCGAACTGGTGTAAAGCCCCGTCTGAATAGGTTTGAAGGGATTGATCATACGGTTTCGCAAGCTTTCTGCTAAAGTCAATTCGGCGACACGTCATTGAAAGGACACGGTCGTGCCACATAACGGTCACGGCCGATTACTACATTGGCGGGCATGTCGTCCTATTCCTTACGACCAGGAAAGCCTAATGCGAGAACTGCCGACGCCTACGCTCCCCTTTGCCTCGCTGCCCCTCGACACGTCGCGGCGCCACCTGCCGCGCGCCAGTGAAACCGTCACATCCGAGTATCGCCTGCGCGCCGCATGGGCGCGCACGGAAGACGAATTGCGCGAAGCCCAGCGCCTGCGCTTCAGCGTGTTCGCCGAAGAGATGGGTGCGCAGGTCAGCGGCCCGTCCGGTCTCGACGTCGATCCGTTCGACGCGTATTGCGACCACCTGCTGGTCCGCGATCTCGACACGCTGAAAGTCGTCGGCACGTACCGCGTGCTGCCGCCGCACCAGGCGGCGCGGGTCGGCCGCCTGTACGCCGAAGGCGAATTCGACCTGTCGCGCCTCACGCACCTGCGCGGCAAGATGGTCGAGGTCGGCCGCTCGTGCGTGCACAGCGACTATCGCAGCGGCGCCGTCATCATGGCGCTGTGGGGCGGGCTGGGCGCGTACATGATGCAGAACGGCTACGAGACGATGCTCGGCTGCGCGAGCGTGTCGATGGCCGACGGCGGCCACTACGCGGCGAACCTGTACCAGTCGCTGTCGGCCGGCTCGCTGACGGCGCCCGAGTATCGCGCGTTCCCGCACACGGCCCTGCCGGTCGACGAACTGCAGACGGGCACCGTCGTCGCGCCGCCGCCGCTGATCAAGGGTTATCTGCGTCTTGGCGCGAAGATTTGCGGCGCACCGGCCTGGGATCCCGACTTCAACTGCGCGGATTTCCTGACGCTGTTCCGCCTGTCGGACATCAACGCGCGCTACGCCCGCCACTTCCTGGGCTGAGCGGTCCGAATCGCATCGCGCCCTCTGAGGGCGCGCTGCGCGCAAGCGAACGCCGTCGCGTGGCAGACGTCACGCGACGGCGTTCGTGTATCCGGTCGATGTGTGTGTATCGGGCCCCGATAATTTCGGCGACATGCGGCGATCACCGTGCCGCCGAGCGGCACGTTCGCACCGGCCCCCGGGACGGGCCGGACGGCAGCGACGCGCTCAGTGCTTGCGCCGCCAGTCGAGCAGGTGGTGTTCCGCCATCCAGTGGTGGATCATCCCTTCGCCTTCATGGCTGCGCTTGTATTCGCGCGACTCGAAGTACGACAGCGCGACGAGCACCATCAGACCGATGAACAGGCCGATCAGGCCCGCAATTTCTTCAGACGACATGGCAGCCTCCTTTCAACGGCACAGCGCCATGCGTACATAGTAGGACATGCGCGGCGCAACCCCGAAACCCGATTTCCGCTAGACTCGGCGCGGTCTCGGCGTGCGTTCGGCGCGCCGTTTTCCGGAGCCCTACCTGATGACCCGTTTCGTGCTGGCCGTGCTGGCCGCATCCCTCCTTGCCGCTTGCAGCAGCGATCCCCGTCAAGCGCGCCGTGGCCACCCGCCGGAAGATCCGGCCGACTATCACGGCGTGCCGACCGACATGACGCCGCCGTCGATGCTCGACGCGCCGTCGCCGAAACCCGTGCAGTCGCAGTAACGGTCGGCCGGGCCCGCTGTCACGCGCGGGCTGCCGATGCGGCCTGCGGGTCGGCGCCGACCCGCCGCAACAGCGCCGGCAGATAGCGCGCGAGCGTCGCGCCGCGCGCCGCCATGAACAGCAGCAGCGCGAACCACAGGCCGTGATTGCCGAACGTGCCGACGGCGGCGAGCGTGGCCGCGACGAAGATCGACAACGACGCGACCATCGCGCGCATCAGCGATTGCGTCTGCGTGGCGCCGATGAACACGCCGTCGAGCAGGAAACCCCAGACCGACACGATCGGCGAGATCGCGGCCCACGGCAGGTAGCGCAGTGCGACGGCGCGGATCTCGGCCTGATCGGTCAGGCGCGCGACGATCCAGCCGCCTGCGGCCCAATAAACGAGCGCGAACAGCAGCGCGCCGAGTGCCGACCAGAACAGCGTGACGCGCACGGCTTGCCGGAATGCGCGGCGATCGCGCGCGCCGGCCGCCGCGCCGACGAGCGCCTCGGCCGCATGCGCGAAGCCGTCGAGGCCGTACGCCATGAAGGTCTGGAAATTCAGCAAGAGCGCATTCGCGGCGAGCGTCGCGTCGCCTTGTTGCGCGCCGAGATGCGCGAACCATCCGAAGGCGCCGAGCAGGCACAGCGTGCGCAGGAAGATGTCGCGATTGAGCGCGATCAGCCGCTTGAGCGCCGCACGGTCGGCAAGCGCGCGTACCGCGAGCGGTGCAAGGCCGCGCGGCCGCAGCCGCCACAGCATCCATGCACCGAGCGCGAAGCCGCACGCGTCCGCGGTGGCGGTCGCGGCGCCGATGCCGGCGATCCCCCAGCCGAAACCATACACATAGAGCAGCACGGCACCGATGTTCACCGCATTGATGAACACCTGCGCGACGAGCGCGAGTCGGACGCGCTGCATGCCGAGCAGGTAGCCGAGCACCACGTAGTTCGCGAGCGCGAACGGGGCGCTCCAGATCCGTGCGTGGCTGTACCCGAGCGCCGTCGCGCGGACGGCCTCGCTGCCGCCGAGCGCGGACAGCGCGAACGACAGCAGCGGCACCTGCAGCGCAAGCACCGCGGCGCCGAGCGCGAACGCGACGATCAGCGCGCGCAGCAGGTTCAGGCGGATCCCGGCCGCGTCGCCGGCGCCATGCGCCTGCGCGACGAGGCCGGTCGTCCCCATCCGCAGGAAGCCGAAGCCCCAGAACACGAAATTGAAGAACAGCCCGCCGAGCGCGACGCCGCCGAGATATTGCGCGCCGTCGAGGTGGCCGGCGACGGCCGTGTCGACGGCGCCGAGGATCGGTTGCGTCAGGTTCGCGAGGACGATCGGGAACGCGAGCGCGAGAACGCGCCGATGCGTGACGGCGGCCGACGCGCTGCCGGCCCCGTGCGGTAAGGCGGATTCGGACATGGTGGACGCGTCAGGCGCGTTCCTGCACGCAGACCCACGGCGAGACGACGACCGCCCACAGCTCCGGATTGCGCGCCGCGTAGTCGGCGGCGGTCTCGGCCGGCATGCGCGCGACGAGGCCGGACGACAGCCAGCGCGTGACCTGTTCGGTGTCGTCGCTGGCGACCGCTTCCGCGACGCTGACGAGATCGAGGTCGCGCGCAACGGACAGCAGCTTGCCCTGCGCGAAGAAGCGCTCGAGATCGCACCAGTCGATCTTGGCGGTTTCGCCGAGGAGTTTGGCGTAGAGCGGGCTGTGCGACGCGCCCGCGGCGGCGTGTTGATCAGAGGACATCGGTTTCTTGGAAAGACTGCGTGGCGCCACTATAAACCATCCGGCCGGGCGGGCCGAGCGGGGACAGTGCGCTCACGCGTCGCGCAGCGCGCGCCGCACGATCTTGCCGGTCGCGGTCATCGGCAGGCTGTCGACGAACGCGATCGCGCGCGGATACTCGTGCGCGGCGAGCCGCGTGCGCACGTGGGCCTGCAGTGTGCTGACGAGCGCTGCGTCGCCGACGTGGCCGGGGTTCAGCACGACGAATGCCTTGACGATCTCGGTACGCGTCGCGTCGGGCACGCCGACGACGGCCGCCATCCGCACCGCCGGATGCGTGAGCAGGCAGTCCTCGATCGGGCCGGGGCCGATCCGGTAACCGGCGCTCGTGATCACGTCGTCGTCGCGGCCGACGAAGCGCACGAAGCCGTCGGCGTCGATCGTGCCCGTATCGCCGGTGAGCAGGTAGTCGCCCGCGAACTTGTCGCGCGTCGCGTCGGGGTTGCGCCAGTATTCGAGAAACATCACCGGGTCGGGGCGGTGCACCGCGATGCGGCCTTCGACGCCGGGCGGCAGCGGCGTGCCGTCCGCATCGACGATCGCGACCGCATGACCGGGCACCGCCTTGCCGATCGCGCCGGGCTGCGCATCGAACAGCGCCGCGCATGACGACAGCACCATGTTGCACTCGGTTTGCCCGTAGAACTCGTTGATCGTCACGCCGAGCGCGTCGCGGCCCCACGCCGTCAGTTCGGTGCCCAGCGATTCGCCGCCGCTCGCGACCGATTTCAGCGACAGCGCGTAACGTTCGCGTGGCGCCGTGACCGCGCGCATCAGCTTCAGCGCGGTGGGCGGCAGGAACGCGTGGGTGACGCCGTGCCGCGCCATCAGCGCGAATGCCGCGTCGCCGTCGAATTTCTCGAAGCGGCGCGCGAGCACCGGCACGCCGTGATGCCATGACGGCAGCAGCACGTCGAGCAGCCCGCCGATCCATGCCCAGTCGGCGGGCGTCCAGAACAGGCGCGCGTCGCGCGGGAAGCACTGCTGCGACATCTCGACGCCGGGCAGGTGGCCGAGCAGCACGCGATGCGCATGCAGCGCGCCCTTCGGCTTGCCGGTCGTGCCGGACGTGTAGATGATCACGGCCGGATCGTCGGCGGCCGTATCCACCGGCACGAAATCCGGCGCTTCGGCGGCGAGCGCCGCGTCGTAGCGCAACACGCCGGGCACGTCGGGCGCATCGTCGCCGATGCAGTAGACGGTATGCAGCGCCGGCAGTTGCGCGCGCAGCGGCGCGATCTTCGCGTAGCCGGCCGCGTCGGTGACGAGCGCGGCCGCCTCGCTGTTCGCGAGCCGGTACTCGAGCGCGTCGACGCCGAACAGCGTGAAGAGCGGCACCGCGATCGCGCCGAACTTGTACGCGGCGAGGTGCGCGATGGCCGTTTCGGGCCCTTGCGCGAGAAAGATGCCGATCCGGTCGCCGCGCCGCAGGCCGGCACGCGCGAAGCTGTTGGCGAGCCGGTTAGAAGCATTCCTCAGGTCGTCGAACGTGAGGCGCGAAACGTCGCCTTGCGCCGTTTCGTGGATCAGCGCGAGGCGTCCGCTGCCGTCGGCCCATTTGTCGCACACGTCCACGCCGATGTTGTAGCGCGCCGGAAGGTCCCACCGGAAGCGGGCGAGGAGGTGATCGTAGCGGTCGGCGGCGGGCAGCATCGCGTGGTCTCCTGATGTCGAGCGGGGCGTCCGGTGAGCGGCTTACATCAGGATTTCACGCAGACGAATCCACAATGGTGTTTGCTGATAGGGAATGTTCGGACTCGTCCAGTAGGCGAGCCTCAGTGCACGATTTCACAATGACGCATAAGATCAAGACAAAACAGTGGTGTGACCATGGATTTGCTTCTGATAGCTGCGGGGTTCAGCCTGATCGGAATCGGTGTGCTGGTGGCGTTTGCTCGTCATGTCGATCCGTTGTCCGGCCGTGTCACCGGACGTCTGCGCAAGCGCTGACGCGACTTTTTTCCGTTTTCGCCGCGACGGCACGCGATGCGTGCCGGCATCGCGTGCCGTCTGTCGTGCGCTCAACGCGCCGGCAGGTAGCGTGACGGATCGATCGAGCGGCCGCCATAGCGCAGCTCGAAATGCAGCGCGACACGATCGCTGTCGCTGTTGCCCATCTCGGCGATCGATTGCCCTTGCGTGACCGATTGGCCTTCCTTCACCAGCAGCGCGCGGTTGTGCGCGTAGGCCGTCAGGTAATCGGCGTTGTGCTTCAGGATGATCAGATTGCCGTAGCCGCGCAGCCCGTTACCGGCATAGACGACGACACCCGGCGCGGCCGCGACGACCGGCGTGCCCGGCGAATTCGCGATGTCGATGCCCTTCGATTTCGAGCCGTCGAACGTGCGTACCACGTTGCCGGCCGCCGGCCAGATCAGCGCAATGCTCGTGGCCGGCTTCACGGCTGATTCGACCGGCGCGGAAGGGGCCGGGCGTGCGCGGCCCGCGCTGCCGGTGCCGGTGGTCGATGCGGTGGTCGTGCCGGGCGGCGGCGCGACGCGCAGCACCTGGCCGACTTCGATCGCATCGGGGTTCGTCATCTGGTTCCAGCGCACGATGCTCTGTACCGACGTGCGGTTGTCGCGCGCGATCTTGTAGAGCGTGTCGCCACGCTCGACGCGATAGAACCCGGGGCCGACGGGCGCGGAGCCGCACGCGACGAGCAGGGCGGCGCAGGCGGCTGCGAAGAGTCGCTTCGTTGTTGTTCCGAACATTGAACCTCGCAAAACCCTGCCGCGCGTGACGCGGCAGGCAACACAAAACGTCCGATTTTAACGGGTTCGACCCGCGCACCGCAGTTTCGGTCGCTACCGGGGCCGCCGTGCCCCGGTTCGGTGCGTGTCGAATCAGCCGGCGAGCGGGGCGACACGGATCCGCAGCGTGGCCGTTTCAGTCGCGCCCGGCGCGAGCATGCGCAGGCCGCGGCCGTTGTGGATCGCATCGGGCAGGCCGAGCCACGGCTCGACGCAATAGAAGTCCGAATCCGGCTTTTCGGTCCACGTCGTGACCGCGTACCACGGGATCGAGCCCGGCACGTCGAGTGCGATCTCGATCGTGCGGTGGCGGCCCGGCATCACGATGCGCACCGGTGCGGACGGCTCGCCGTCGAGGCAGTGGAAGCGGTCGAGGATCTCCGGATCGTCGAGGCGGTAACGGACCTCGCCCGGTTCGAGCGGGCTGATCGAGCCGTCCGCGCGCTGGTGGCAACGGCGGGTCGGTGGCAACTCGAGGCGGGTGTCGGCCCGCTCGCCGTGCGGCAGCGCGAAATAGAAATGGTGGCCGGCGTAGTAGGGCAGCGGCGTGTCCCCGCGATTGGTCGTCGTCAGCGCGACTTCCAGCGTATGGGCGTCCGCCAGCCGGTAGGTCGTTTCGAACCGGAAATCGAACGGATAGCTCGCGCGCAGCGTGTCGTTCGCGTCGAGCGTCATCGACAACGCGGCGCCGTCGGCCGACGGCTGCGCGTCGAACGGCAGATCGCGCGCGAAACCGTGCATCGGCAGGTCGCGAACCACGCCGGCGGCGTCGCGCCAGCGGCCGAGTTCGCCGTCGACGCGGTGGCGGCCGAGGAACGGGAACAGCAGCGGATTGCCGCCGCGCACGCGGGCGAGGTTGCTCCAGTCGGCGGTTTCCGGCCAGAAGATCACCGGTTCGCCATCGACGTGCCAGGACAGCAGGCGGCCACCGAATTGCGGGGCGACCCGGACGAGCGACGGGCCGGCGTGAAGTTCGTGAATGTCGTGTTGCTGGAAGATCGGCATGGCGAATCGGGTTGGGCGGGTGAGGGGAGCAACGTGCGTTCCATTATCGGGCCGCGACCGCTCGGGGAAAACCCTTCTCGGGAAATTGCGAGTTTTTAACACTGTCGACGGTCTGGATAATGCCTCTAAACCGGTGATGTTGCCGGGTCATGACACTTCGTGGAGGGGGCCATGGATCTGGCAATGGCAATGGGTATCGCACTGTTCGGCATGTTTACCGGCAGCACGGTATTATTTTTCTATCAGCTCGGCCGCTGACGGCAATTCCTGCCGAAGTGGACAAGCCCGCCATGCAAATGGCGGGCTTTTTGCTTTCTGCGCGCTTACAAATTGCAAGTGTTTGTGTGCATTGCCGCAATATCCTGCCAAATGCCTTGGCGCAGTAATCCTGGCTCGGCATAATCGGGGCGCGTTTTTCAGGACGCGCATCGCGTCGTCCGCCTTCCTTCCCGCTTAATCTTCACTAAAAGGACCGACGCGTGAGCCTCTGGTTTCTGGTATTCCTGAGCGTCCTGCAGGGCGTCACCGAACTCTTCCCCGTGAGCAGCCTCGGCCATACGCTGCTCGTGCCGGCGCTGTTCGGCATGCACATCGACAAGCACGCGCCGCAGCTGCTGCCCTTCCTCGTCGCGCTCCACCTCGGCACCGCGCTGGCGCTGCTGTGGTACTTCCGCGCGCGCTGGATCGCACTGATCGGCGGTTTCTTCGCGCAGCTCGGCGGCCGCAAGAACGACGACGGGCACCTGATGTGGGCGCTGATCATCGGTACGATCCCGACCGGCATCGTCGGCCTGCTGCTGGAAAAGCGCATCGAGCGCGTGTTTCATGATCTGCGGATCGTCGCGATCGCATTGATCGTCAACGGCGTGTTGCTGTGGCTCGGCGATCGCATCCAGCGCAGCCGCGCCCATCAACCGCCCGAGAAGATGACGTTCAAGCAGGCGTTCTTCGTGGGCCTCGCGCAGATCGGCGCGCTGATTCCGGGCTTCTCGCGCAGCGGGCTGACGATGATCGCCGGCAACGCGGCCGGGCTGACGGCGGAGAAGGCGGCGGAATTCTCGTTCCTGCTCGGCACGCCGATCATCTTTGCCGCGGGCGTGCTCGAATTGCCGAAGCTGTTCCATGCGCGCGACCAGCTCGCCGATGCGCTGCTCGGTGGCGTGCTGACGGCGATCGCCGCGTACCTGAGCGTGCGATTCCTGATGCGCTATTTCGAAGGGCGCGGCCGGCTCGCGTCGTTCGGCGTGTATTGCGTGATCGCCGGCGTGTTCTGCCTCGGCTGGTTCATGCTGCATCCGCAGCCGGTTTGATGCTGCGAGCGCCGGTCTCCGTGATCTGGCGCGATGATCGGGTATAATTTCGGGCTCGGCTTCGTGCCGGGCCCGTTTTGTTTCGGGGTTTCGAGTTGTTTGGGGCGGCGTCGCTGCTGCTTCGTGACTCAAACCCGATGCCGAATGCGGCCCGTGTCAGACCGTGTCTTTTCTCTTTGACCGCCCTTAGCTCAGTTGGATAGAGCAACGGCCTTCTAAGCCGTAGGTCACACGTTCGAATCGTGTAGGGCGGGCCAGGATTCTTCGCTTATTCAGTCACTTAGTCACGCGAGCGACTGCTGTCAAGTTGGCTCCCTTCGCCGTTCGGTGTGAATGGAGTGTGAATGAATTCCACCCGATGACCGCCCGATACTTTGCCGGAGGCCGCGTCATCATCTGTTGAGCGCTTGGGTTAGCAGTGTTCCTCCAACGCCCTGTACTGCGCCCATGACGGCCGCTATCAATTTAGCGAGGATGTCATTGCGCTTTCGCTGCCAGAACGATTTCCGGGCGTCACGTCGGATGCCATAAAACACAGTGTCCCGTCTTGGGTCTGGCCTAAATACGGCTATGCACATCGCAAGGCCGATACCGGCTAGGCAGGCGAAGGGCGCCACTTGCCACGATTTGTAGTGGAGCGCTGCTTGCCCAATTCCAAACCAACTTACGGCTCCCGAAATGAACACAACCCATCCTCGATCTCGGAGACCATTCGCAAGCGCGCCACTTGCCGACCAAGGCCTGATAGCGCACCAGGCGGACAGTCTGGCGTCCAGGTGAGGATGTTTTAGAATTTGGCAGGCTGATACGATCAGCATGGAGCACCCGAATAATTGTAATGAATGTAAACGAGGGCGTCATGTTTAAGGGCATCAGTGCCATTGTGATTGGGGTGGGCCTTCTTGTCGCTGCTGCAATCAGCGCACAGTCGACTAGAGAATTTCTTCGAACATCGATTGTGGTACCGGGCCTCGTCGTTAAGCTCAATGCTGGCGGATACCATCCCGAGATTCAATTCACCACCAAGACAGGACAGCAGATTTCGTATCCGCAAGGCGGGATTGTCACGAAAGTGGAGCTCGGTCAGCGAGTCGAGGTGCGGTACCAGGCCGACGATCCTGATGGCAGCGCAACGATGAATGTCTTCGCTGCGATCTGGGATTCGACGATTGTTTTTGCCTTCATGGGTGCAGTTGCAATCGTGTGCGGGATTATGAATCTGCCGTCACGAACATAACGAGAAGCAGAAGAGAGATGGCGTATGTCGTATCTTCGAAAGAGCAAGTGGAAATATGACACTGGCGCGGGCGGTGGGGTGAGCGTTGACATCGTAGTTGCGACGGGGGGGAATATCATTCTCACTGATCCACAGAAACATTCGCAAAGCTTCTACTACGGTGGTGTGGGTATTGGTTACGGCTGGGGCGCTAGGATTCCGAAAATCAAATTGCCGAGGTTCACAATCCCAGAATTGAAATTGCCGAACTTCGGTAGCCATGATGCAAGTGCTGCTGGCTCGACGTATGATTTCCCGAGTCATGGGACCGTTTACATGACCAGTGCATTCAAGGGCAGTGAACTTACGCGGTCGGATTTGCAAGGCGGAACCGTTTATCTCGACGGTTACGGTGGGGTGGTTGTCGCACAGGGAGCGACTGTGATGCTGTTGGGCATCAATCCGGCAATGCTTGCGTTGGGCTTGACAAGCCCGGCCATGTCGATGATTTTGGCGGACGCCGTTGCGAATGCTCCGGCGCTGCTATATATGCACGGTCGAACGGCCGGCTTTCAAGCTGGTGTGGGTGGGGGGATTCTGGCTGGCTATCTCCACTGACCTATACCAGCGGTTGTGTCCCAGGGCGTGGAGCGCATCGCAACAGCTCCTTGCCGCTCTCGGCCGACAACACGACGAGTTGAACGTAGCTGTTTGACTGAGCGTACGGGCCGAAGAATCGGTCCATGACAGCCGAGAACCGATGCAGGCTGACATCTCGTGTCGCCGCCTCGGAGAACGAAAGCAGGATCTCCACACCGCGAACAAATGACGGGAAGTGATTGTCGAGAGACATCCACCTGATCGCTGGTTTGCAGTCGAGAGATGCGATCGCGTCGATGCAGCGTTGGGCAACCACGCTGGAACGCGGAGCATGGAAACGGAGAAACTCCTTCAGCGCGGGTAGTCCGGTCCGCGTCAGGTCGAGCGGATGCGGCGCCAGTGCCGACAGGACGCGCCAAAGTGCACCGCCCCGCGGCAAGGCAGCCGGCAAGGTGGGGCGGGAGAGCAGCATGATCGGGCACGCCAATGCCGAACCCTCGTACAGAAGATCGCTATCGGGGGCCCCGATCGGCAACCGGGACGGCATTGCTCCGTTGGTTGCCAGGACATCGACATCGACCTGAGGGTGTCGCGGATGAGCGGTTTGGCCCTTTAAGTCGACCAACGCCAGTTGCGATTCCGCCAGCGCGCCGTCCGGCATGGCCTCCGGATCTCGGTAGGCCAGCCAATAGATGGCGGACGAATCCATGGGCCGCGCGTGACTGAATGCACGATACGGCCACACCTGCGTGCGCGGTGCCGCATGTGAAGCGATGGCGGCCTTGTCTTCGCCCGACTTCGTACGCTCGCCCAGATACACGGCCTCAACCGAGTAGACGCTCAGCGGAATGCCGGTTGCCAACGGGGTCGGCGTGATCGGATAGGTGGCATCGTGACTGGTTAGCTGGATAGGCGTTGCCGCGCGTTCGAACAGGTTGACGACCGGTGTGCAAAACAATCGGAACGTGCTGGTGTTCAGCGTTGCCAGGATCTGAGCGGTGCCGGAATCATGGGCGGTGCCTTGCACGGCGACGTGAAGCGTCAGTCGTCGAGCTGCTTCGGCGCGCGCGGCGCGACGCATTCGACCCAGGTCGATGTCGACGAAATCAAACTTCTCGGGGAAGGCAAAATACTCGATCAGATGCCTGAACGATTGTGCGCTTGTATCGTCTTGGTTCGGCAACAATCGCTCGTCATCGGCAAAGCCGGCCGCCTCAATGGGGGCTTTCGACAAGCGGGTCCAGCGTCCGCTTTCGTCCACCTCCACGTAGGCGGCCGATGCACGAAGCAACAGCGTATCGGAAAGCGCGGCGACGAGCGGCCGCTCTCCGGACAGATGTACCCGCACTGGGGCGGACGGGATGGCGTCATCGAATGCTTGCGACGCGGATTCGCTTGTAAAGGTAATCGAAATGATCCCCGTCACTTCTGTCGGGATGCGCGCCGCTGCTGGCGCGAGCGTCGCTGATGAATAGCGTGCCGAGTAGATACGCAACGGCGATAACGTGACGTCGTAGAGTGTACGGAAGCGGCACGGTGCGGCATTGGCGTCCAGCATCGTGCCGCGCGCTATCGTCAGCGGTTCGGTAAGCTGACCGAACAGAACCGATGGGTCGAACGAGACAACCGCGCATGACGGGACCGTGCGCAGATACTGCGGATAGGCAATTTCGAGAAGTGCCTCGGTGAATTGCGGGTAATCGTCATCAAGCTTCGCATCGACACGAGCCGCTAGCAGCGCGAACGTCTGTACCATTCGGTCGACGTGCAGGTCTTCGACGTGGCCACCAGACATGCCGAGGCGTGCTGCAATCTTCGGAAAGCGTCGAGCAAAGTCCGCCAGACTGCGTGCAAGCAGTCCGACTTCACGTTCGTAATGTGACAGCAGATGGTCCATTCGCTGCAATATTCAATAATCCGCGATAATCGGTCCCCGTTTTCCGGAGCCGACATCTAGTCAAAATGGCGCGCAGGCATATTAAAATGGCCGCGCCGACAAAAAATTGCCCCTCCGCTGAGAGATTCCGAGGCTATATATGCAAATGTCCGAAATTGCGAGCTTCTTCCAGCTCCAGAGCAATCGCCTGTTTACGATTGAAACGCCATTGAAAGGTCGATCGGATCTCGTGCTTGTCGATTTCCATTGTACCGAGGGGTTATCTCAGAATTTCGAGATGCATGTCCGGCTCGCGTCGCAAGACAAGAATATCGAGCTGAAGAAGTTGATCGGCCAACCTGTGACAATCACGTTGCAGTTGACCGATGCGCTCGCCAGCTCGGAAGAGCGTTACTTCCACGGATACGTCGCGGCGTTTTCGCATCTGGATACCGATGGCGGTTTTGCGATGTACAGCGCAACGATCCTGCCGTGGCTCTGGATGCTTTCTCGCCGACAGGACATTCGGATCTTTCAGGAAGAGAATACGGAGGCGATTCTTTCCCGCGTGTTTCGCGAGTACGGCAAGCTGGCATCGTTTGAGTTCCGTCTGTCGAAAGGAACGCAGAATCGCAGCTATTGCACGCAGTACCGTGAGACGGATCTTGCTTTCGTCGAACGGCTGATGCGAGAGGATGGCTTGTTCTATTACTTCGAGCATGCGAAGGATGGGCACAAGCTGATCATTGCCGATAACTCGGTGACCGCGAAGCCGATCGACGGGCGCAGTCCATCGCTGCAATACAACCAGGGCGAGGCGATGGACAATCTTGCCGTCATCACGTCATTTCAAGCGCAGCGTCAGCTTGCACCGGACACGGTTGGACTGAAAACGTTCGACTACAAGATTCCCCATGCCCGACGATTCGTGTCGGGCGGCACGGAAGTCAATCAAGGCGACGTACCGTCCTACGAGATCTACGACTACCTCGGCGAGCATGGTTTCGCTGACAGTGATCGGGGCGAAGAGCTCGCGCGCTTCCGGACGGAAGCGCTGGCTGCACACAGCAAAACGTTCGTTGGGGTGACGACGGGCCGGCGGATGATGCCGTGCCGATACTTCGAGCTGGACGACCACTACGATCACGCCAGTACCAAACAGGAAGACCGGCAATTCCTGTTGCTGACTGTGTCACACACCGGCACGAACAACTATGAGCCCGGTGAGGGGAGTTCGGCGTATTCGTGCAGCTTCACCTGCATTCGCAAGAAAATTCCGTACCGTCCGGCATTCGAGGGCGAGCGTCCGACGATCGTCGGGCCGCAGACGGCGATCGTCGTAGGTCCGAAAGGCGAGGAGATTTATACGGATAGTCTCGGCCGGGTGAAGGTGCAGTTCCACTGGGATCGTCTCGGCAAACGTGACCAAGGGAGTTCCTGCTGGGTGCGCGTGAGCCAGCCGTGGGCGGGTAGCGGTTTCGGGATGATTCAGATCCCGCGAATCGGGGATGAGGTGGTCGTGAGTTTCCTTGATGGAAATCCGGACCGTCCCCTCGTGACGTCGCGCGTTTACAACTCGCAGAACATGCCGCCGTGGGCGTTGCCAGCCAACGCGACACAGAGCGGGATTCTGACGCGCTCGACCAAGACCGGTAACGTCAATACGGCCAATGCGATCCGCTTCGAGGACAAGAAGGGCGAGGAAGAGGTGTGGCTACACGCCGAGAAGGATCAGCGCATCGAGGTCGAGCACGATGAGTCGCATTGGGTAGGTAACGACCGCACCAAGAATATCGATCACGATGAGACGGTGCACGTCGGTCACGATCGTACGGAAACGGTCGACAACAACGAGACGATTCACGTTGGGGTGGATCGCACCGAGACCGTTGGTAACAACGAGACGCTGACGGTCGGTGGCAACCGGAACGAGACCATCCAAGGGATGGAGAATCTCCTGATTGCGCTGACGTCGACGGAGACGGTGGGGCTGGCGAAAGCCCTGACCGTGGGCGGCGGCTATCAGGTGACAGTGGCCGGCGCAGTCAACACATCGGCGGGGCTGGCTAGCGCTGAAGAAGTCGGCCTGTCGAAGACCACGATGGTCGGCAAGACGTACACGATCACGGCTGGCGACCGTATCGAGCTCAAGACCGGTAGCTCGGTGCTCATTATGGAGAGCAACGGACACATCACGCTGCGCGGCACGCAACTGCTAATCGAGGGCTCAGGGCCGGTGCAGATCAACGGCAAGGATGTTGACGTCAATTGACGGGAGCGGCGATGGAGTTCTCCAATCACACGCCTTTCCCGGCATTGGCGTTCGAGTCGTTTGCGCCGGACGGCGCATCGTTCCATACCGTTGTCTTGCGCCAGACTTTCGAGCTGCGAGACGGCGTGTTGATGCTTGCGCAGGAGCAGAGACCGCTCGCGACATCAGATCGTTTCCACGGCGAGCCGAATCAGTCCAGCGTGGCAGAGGAAAGCGATCTCGCGCCATATAAACCGCTTTGCGATGTACTCATAAACGGGACGGCCTATGCGCCGCAGGGGCGATCGTTGCCGCGATTCGCAGCGGGCATTCGAATTGTGTCGGCACCCATGCGATCCAACAACGACACGGGTGTGCCGACGACGAAAGTCCTGCTAGATCGTAGGTTGTTCGTGACCGGCCCAAGGTACTTTGCTCGACGATCGACGTTTGGTCGAAGCATGAACCGACTCGTGAAGATCGCCTCGCTCGGCATCGTGCGTCCCATCGACTGGTGGTTGACGCCGCCTGAGCCAATCGCAGCGCTGCCTATGCGTTACGAATATGCATGGGGCGGGCAGTGTCGGATCGACGCGCAGGATCCGGCCGCGAAACGTGTGCCGAAGGCATCTCGGCTCGATGACAAGCAGCAGGCTGCGCATCCCGATCAAGATAACGTCCCGGTGGCGCATACGGCCTGCGAAAACAATCCCATCGGTCTGGGATTTGCTGAACGTTGGTTCCTTGATGCGACGAAGCTGCAGCGGGTCGCTGCTCCGCAGATCGAAGCCAGCAGCGAACCCATCTCGATACAAGCGTGGCTCGCAGCTGTGAATGGGCAGGCGCCTCCGTCGCTGCATCCGGCTGGCGTCGGTATCGTCGGGAAGGCGTGGAAATCGAGGCGTGAGCTTGCTGGCACGTACGATGACCAGTGGCTCGCTGAGCGCCATCCGGGCTTGCCGGACGATTTTCAGTTCAGGTACTGGAATGGCGCGCACCCACAGATGCAGGTGCCGCACCTGAAGGGTGACGAGACGATCGTGCTGACGAATCTTGTTCCAGTTGGCACGCCCGGATCGACCGTCGGCGAGCGGGGCAATACGATCCTGCGCATCGCCTTGCCAGGCCATCTACCGATGGGATGGGTCTACACCGACCAGTCGCTCAAGTTCGCGCCGCTGCTGCTCGATACGTTGTCAGTTGATGTGTCGGACGCAGCGAACCCCGTGGTGACGTTGGCGTGGCGCGCAACGCTGATGAAATCCGTGCGTGCGCAGCGCTTCGAGGCAAGGTTTGTCGACCGGGCGGGGCTGGAGCGGCTTGCCGCGACATCGTCGGGTAACGCGGTCGATCCGGCGGAGGTGCGGCATGGCTGAACCACTAACGGTCACCATCACCGGAGATGCGGGTGACGTTTTTCGGGAGCATTTCAACATCCAGAGTGTGGAGCAGGCTCGTGACGCAGTAAAAAATCTCGACTCTTTGTGGAATACGCCGAATCCGTGGAGCGATCGCCCGGACCTGCGCGATATATTCGATGAAGCGGGGAAGTCAGTCCAGAGGCGCTTTGAAACGGGCGTCTATAAGCCGCAGGATCAGGCGCAGCCGTCCGATCACTTCTCCAAGGGCAATCGGATTGCGTCGAGGCAGGACGGCAGCTTCAAGGCCGTGAGTAGCACGCCCGATGTGTGCAAGACTCCGATGGGCAGCTCGACACCACCGGTACCCTATCAGGTCGTGTCGGATCTGAGCGGGTCGTCGGGCGTCGTGCCGAGCGTGCGATTCAACGGCAAGCCGGCGTACGTGCTCGATCAGAGCGTGGTCCCGACATGTACGGGCGACGAAGCGGGCTCAGCCGATGGGGTACGTTCCGGCACGGTGGGAGGCGAGACCAAGCCGACGAAGGGAAGCACGACGGTTCGCGCGGGTGGCCATCCCGTTATTCGTGACGGTGACCCGTGCACGATGAACTCCGGCAACTGTACGGGCACTTACGTAACTGCGCCCGCGCCGGGTAGCTCGGTGGATGTGAGCGGGAACGTCGTGGGGGATGCTAATCCGCCACCCGAGAAGGGCGTCATGCATCAAGTTGGCGGGTTCTTCAAGGGGGCCGGCGGCGCGGTGTGGGACATGGCGAAGGGCTTGGGCGGGCTGGCGGTCGGAGCGGCCAAGCTATCGCCAGTGTCGCAGGCTGCTGAGGGTCTGTCTGATCTGACAGGGTTATACGACTACCACGGGTACTCGCAGACGTTGGACTCAGCCGGAAAGACGGCGCAGGCGATCTACGATCATCCTGGCGCGATCGTCGATGGCATCACCAAGCCGTATATGGAGGCGTGGAGCCAGGGCAACTATGGTGAGGCGCTGGGGCGCGGCGCGGTCGACATCGGCGGATTGTTTGTTGGTGGTGTTGGTGCTGCCGGCAAGGTCGGCGAAGCGGGGAATGTGGCAGGCAAGGTTGGCGAGGCGGTGAATGTTGCCGGAAAGGCAGGCGAGCTTGCTGACGTTGCAAATGTCGCGGGAAAAACGGGAGAGGTTGCGAACGCGGCTGGGAAGACTGGCGAGGTTGCCGAGGCGGCTGGCCAAGCAGGCAAGGCCTCTGACATTGGAGGTGCGGCGGCGAAGGGAGGCGAGACAACCGAGGCGACCGCTGATGCAGCGAAAGCCGCAGGGGAGGCCAACGCAAAACCTGCGGGAGATGGACTGAAAGTCCAAGCCAAGCCTAAGAGGCCGTCTTGGAGGCAGAGTGAGAAGGATGTAGGGAAAAAGCTCGGGCAAGGATACAAAGAACAAAGGTCCTTCAAGGACGGGAAAGAGGTTCCCTATGGCACCAAAGGAAGCACACGTCCTGACTGGTATAAAGATGGTTCGAGCGTTGAAGTGAAGAACTACAATATTGAGACGCCGGCAGGCCAGGAACGATTGATCGATAACGTATCGAATCAGGCGATCTATCGTGCGCAACAATTGCCTCCGGATACCGTCCAATCGCTTTTTGTAGACATTCGTGGTCAAGTAGTCAGTCGTGGTGAGCTGCAAAACGTTATTCAGTCAATTTCCACGCGCAGTAACGGTATAATTCAGCCAAGTAACATTACCATATTGAGGTAGCACATGTCAGTTGGCGTACGAGTCGGATCGATAGTTGACGAGGTCGGAGCATCGAGCTTTTTTAACTCGTTCTTTTCCACAATCTGGGGGCTCTTGGAGTCCAACGGTCCGGGAACCAAGTTTCCCGTTATATCGAAAGAGTTTTATGAGGGGCGTGTGCCAGCGGAGCACGTTGGGCAGGCGCTAGAGGAGTTGAAGAAAATTCGTGAAGAGTTGAATAATTTTCCGCCCTCTTCGGTAATATGGGATTATGAAGATCGAACCAAGCAACCTCCTTGGGGGGCGGATATTAGTTCAGATATTACTTCGATGGGCAATTACTTTGTATCTAGTACGGGGCGCGATTTGTTTGATCTGTTGATTGAAGCTTTTGATGATGCGCTGAAGAATAAAGCGGATGTTGTGATTGAAGAGATTTAGTCTATCTCGTTTACGCATCGTGCTTCAACCGTGAGCGCTCATCTCGAATCATGACATGACAAAAGGCCCAATTTCTGCTGGCCGAAAAGCTGTGGGGCGGCACGCCTTGTCGGTGTTCGACGGCATGCCCAAGGTGCAGGAATATCTGCACGATGACTTGCCCATGGCGGTCGACGTACTCTCAGTCGCGGACTCGCCTGACCCCGATCTCGTGTCTTACAGCACGATAGGTCTCTTTGAGACTGCTCTTGGCGGCGAGACGGAGTTAGGGAAACGCTGATCAATGGACCAACTTCCGAAGTTGCAGGCGAGATGGCTTCAAATTTTCTGGATGACGAAGCGAATCGGCGCTCAATTCAGT